>JAIBEI010000010.1 GCA_019459055.1 Thiobacillus sp.
GGCGGCGGCGAGGGTGTAGGGCTGCCAGCCGTGGAGTTTGCGCGGACTGAACAGGCTGGTCTGGAAGCCTTGTTCGGTTTCGATGGGTGCGCGGACCTTGTTGCTGTGGGTGCCGAAGGGCAGCTTGTTGGGGTCGCCGGGAGTGTGGGTCTTTTTATTGGGGTGGGCGGCCATGAAGGCGGCGAGGGCACTTAGGGGGCGGCGAGATCGGTTTTCCGGGCGTCGGCGTCGAGTATGGCTTGCATGAGCCGGGGCGTTAGCGACCCTCACTTGGGGCTTTCTTCGGGGGCGAGCCGTCCGGCGACCAAAGATAATCTTCATATTCCTTGCGCAAAGAGGGACTTAATAACACTACCCGCTCCCCAATAAACTTTGAAATTTCTTCAAAACTCATGTTATCCCTGGTGTCGCAAGCAATCACTACTGCCGGTTGCGTCAAATCACTATCCAAGGCAAGCATCTCCAGCTTGCCCGTGGATGGCTGAAACTTTATCAAGATTGAATCAGAGAGTACGTTCATATTCCCGTAACTAAAGGGTAGCGTCCCCTTTATTTATATGACCCCTTGTCGGAGGAATTGGATCTCTTCCTTTCCCTCATTCATTCGTATCAAGAACAAGAGTCTTGACCCGAAAGAATACTATTCATCCTTTCCCTGGCAGTCACAGCATCCTTGTGAGTCATACTTACGGTTGAGTAGTTCTTGCCGTTAGCGAGCCATATTCTGACTACCCACGACCGTTGTCCTCTTGCAGAGGTCATGCCCAAGCGAATTTCGGCAACATCGCTCTTTGATACGGTAACCGGCTTGTCCGCAATTGGCCTCCAAAGCAAGAGCTTATTTTCGATGCAGTCGAATTGGTAAATTTCTTCCAGATAGTGAAAGCCCCACCATATTCCAAGTACGGCAAACACACTTCCCCATATAACAAATCTCTTCGCGAGAAATCGAAACTTTAAATCTGTTCCGAACTTTTCCTGCGCAAAGATCCCTCCCAACAGAACCCCGACCGCAACCGCTATTCCTACGGATAAGAAGAAGGAATCTCTTTGGGCTTCAGGTAGCGCCAGCACCACACCTATTGCTTGCATATAGCTACGTTATTGAATGTTGATCTAATTGCCCCATCCGCTAAGAACCCAAAGAACCAAAATACCCAAGCAGCCAACGCTAACGAGCCAAAAAGGGCCCCCAAAGCTAGGGCAACGATTCCTAGTGCAACATATGCAGCTAGTGCACCTGCATCGCAAGGTCCCCCATCAAGTGAATCAAGGAACAAGATCAGGCCCACAGTAAACAACGCAGCCGCTATCGTGAAAGCCAGCAGAGGTACCAGGAAAGGTAGGAGACCTGAAGTCACTGGAATTGAACCAATCATGGCTGCCACTAATCCAATCACACCTGCGTTGCTATCAAGAAAATTTAGCGTCCCGCCGTTGGCTCCGCCTGATATCTTATACGCCCCCGCCCCGCTGTCCGGATCAAGAATGATGTAACCAATTCCCTTCCAGCCATAGGCAGTGATATCCGACTGATGCACCGTCACTTCCTTGCCTGCATAGAGGGCGTTTGATATCTCCGCCTTAGAGTCCGCGTCGGTGGCCAGGCTGGCAACGATGGATGCATGGTAAGCCTGATTCTTGTTGTTGAGGGTGTAGATCTTCTGTCCTTGGCTTGCTGCGATGGCGAGCGCCTTGACCGCGCTCACGCCCTGTGGCTGGCTTGGGTCGGTGGTCGGCTTGCTGGGGTCGGCAAACAACTGCTCGGGTACGGCGTGCTCGAAGGCGCTGGCGGCCGAGCCGATCTGCCGGATGTAGGCAATCCGCTTCTGGTTGTCGGCGTCCTTGGCCTCGGTGTGGATGGTGATCCGGTCCACGTCCATGGTAACGCCGGGGAAGCTGACATTCCTGACGATGCCGAACCAGTAGTGCGGCTGCGCTGTGGCCATGAACACGCCATAGCTGGGCAGACGATAGGCGACGACTTGTTTGCCGGTTTTCGCAGCCAGTTGGTCGCTGCTGTCGACACTGGCGAAATAACCCAGTATCCCGGCGTACATGAGATCACCCGACAGGTCTTCCTTGGTGAGGTTCTCGATAGGTGACGGGTCGTTGGGGTTTTGCTGGAATTGTTCCAGCTTCGTTTTCGTTTTTTCGAGCCTGGCCTTAAGCGCAGCCAACTGACTGGCTGATATGCCTTGCAGGTCCAGCCCGATGGCCTGGTACTCCCCGGCGATGGGGTGGTTTGGCTCGCCCTCGCTCCAACCGCGGCTTCGGGTTTGGTGACGCCGCCGACCCAGTTCATGACCTGCTCGGCGGGCATTTGCACGGTGCCGTAGGCGTATCGCGCGGGGATCAGTATCTCGTCTGGCTGGATCGGCAGGCGGCAGCACATGAATGTAGATCAGATCATGATCAAGTAGGAGCAGAGTCGGAATGAGTATTTTTTCCAACTTCTCGCAAGGGCAGAAGTTCGTAGATCAGGACAAATGACATAAGAGCAATAACTATCACAATTCCCCAACCAACAAATAACCTGCTTAGCTCAAAGTTATTTCCATAGAGGGCCTTCATAATTATTCGTTCAACTAAAAAACCTACTAGCATACCGATACCAACCAATCCCTGATATTTCTTCATAGGTCCAGAAATAGTCGAATTGCAATGCTTGCAAATCACCGGGCCGGCTTCAGTCGAGAATCCAGGCCCAAGCAAATTTATTGGGGTAATCGTCTTTTTGCAGACAGGGCATTTTCTAAGCAACATTTCATTGGCCTCTAGGGTTTTGTGCAAAGGGGCGCTTGCTTCACAAGGCCTGCCAAGTAAGTCAAAGTTTGGCTCAAAAGAATTCCTAGAAACCAGCCAAGCCATAGCCCAGCAAACGAAAGGATCGCAAAAATCATGACCGAGGCAACAATAAATATCGCTGCCATGTACATGGCAAACTCCTTATCCCCGCACGAATACCAGAGATCAATGAGCTGCAACTCCAATGAAATCACTGCACCGAGAACTCCATAAAATTTAAAGATAGAGGTCTCGGCGGCCCCCGCCAAAATCATCAAAGCTGACTTGTAACCGAAGTACCCCTCGAACACATTGCCCAGAATTTCGGCGAACCCCCCATTCAGTCCTCCGCCGATTTTATACGCTCCCGCACCCGTATCCGGGTCAAGGATGAGATAACCCGTTCCTACCCAGGACCCCACGGTCAGATTGCCCTGCGGCACCGTGACCTCCTTGCCTGCCGCAACCGCATTGGCGATTTCTGACTTGATATCCGGGCTTACCGTCAGCAAACCCAGCACCGCGTTCACGTTGCTCTGGGTGATCTGGTATATCTTCATTCCCTGTTGCGCGGCCAGCGTCAGCAAATTCATGGCGGAAACACCGTTGACTTGGGATGTTGGCGTCGAGTAGATCATTTCCGGCACACCATTTTCCATCAGTGAACTGAGTGCGCCTGTCGACAGGACAAAACTTTTTCTCGTTGCTGCGTCAGCATTCTTGGCCTCGACCATTTGCGATGACCAGTCCACGTCCATGATCAAGCCGCCCGACTGCACCGACCTGGGCAGTCCAAACCAGTAGTTGGTTTTCATGCCAAGAATGGTCTGGCCAAACGATGGCATACGGTAGCTCACTACCTGGGGCTGCCTGACTGGGCGATGTTGTTCATGCCATCCAGCATGCCAAAGTAACTGAGGATCGTTGCATAGAGCATGTTGCCCGACAGATCCTCGGCCTTGAGATCTGACGCCTTCTGGTCTATGCGCTGGCTGGTAGCTTGTAATGCCATCTTGATCTGATCCAGTTGCGGCCTGGATATGCCTGCCACGTCGACAAGAATGGCGGCCAGTTCGCCCGCAACAGGCTGATTGTCGCCGCCGTACCCCCATCCCCTGCCCGGCTGGAGCAGTCCCATGCTGCTGACCAACTCAGTTCCCATGGTAAAGACGCCGCCTGATGCAACTGGCTGTCCGTTGACTCTAAGCTCGGCTTTGAGCCTTATCAGGTAGCCAGGCAAACTGGCGGGCATTTCACTCAGTTGAATCGGGGTGCCATCCGGGTGCGGGTCGGGCAAGTAGGAAGCGATCAAGTCCGCGTCTGTTTGAGCGGCTGGCACGAATGCGAGGGTGATCTTTTTGTCGCCAAGCTCTACCAGTGAGCGGGTAAACGAGAATACGGGACTGTCCAACGCGCGATCCAATTGGCTTACGTACAGGTTGAATTGGAATTTGTGCCTCAGGTTATCCGGCATGGCGGCGAATCTAGCGCCGGTGACGATGGTCTTGTACGGCAGGGTGCCCAGGAGGATCGACGGACTCTGCTGTTGAATGGTCTTGCTGCCGAGCACGTCGCCGACGGTGGCGTCGGGCTGGGTGCTGTCGATGTAGGTCTTGACCTGGGCCTGGTAGCTGGTGAGCGCGGTTTGCAGGTTGGCCTGGTTGAGGTTCTGCACCCAGCCTTCGGTTTCGTTGACGGTGGCGCCTTGTTTGCTCTGGTCAAGCAGGGTCTGGGCATCCAGCGGGACGGCGGTCTTGAGGTCCATGCCTTGGGTGTACTGGTATTGCTTGAAGCTGGGGTCGAGCTGGATCCAGGTGTCGCCGGCCTTGTTGACGGCGCCGCGGCTGGGGACGTAGTCGACGTAGGCTTCGACCCAGACGTGTTCGAGCTTGAAGGCAATAACCTTGCCGCCGGAGACGAGGGCGACGTTGGGGATGCCGCCCTGCCCCAAGAGGCTTTGCGCGGCTTCGGGTTTGGTGACGCCGCCGACCCAGTTCATGACCTGCTCGGCGGGCATTTGCACAGTGCCGTAGGCGTATCTCGCGGGAATGCCGGCGGCGCGCAAGAGGGCGATTTCTAGGCTGGCGGTGTCGAAGGCGTTGCCGCGTTTGGATTGCAGGGTGAGATCGGCGCCCTGGATGGATCCGTAACTGGGGATGAACTCAATGTTGTTGCGAACCCAGTTGTGGATCTGGACGGGGTTGTTGTTGAGCGCGGCGGCCTGGGCGCGGATGGCGGGGGTGAGCTGGACGTCTTCGGTCTCGGCCAGATCGGCGGCGGTGGGGGTGGGGCCGGCACTTGCGGGCAGGCTGATGCCGGTGAGGCTGCCGGCGGCGGCGAGGGTGTAGGGCTGCCAGCCGTGGAGTTTGCGCGGACTGAACAGGCTGGTCTTGAAGCCTTGTTCGGTTTCGATGGGTGCGCGGACTTTTCCGTCCGGTGTGCCGAACGGGAGGTTGTTCGGGTCGGTGGGGGTGTGGGTTTTGCTCTTCTGGTTTTGTTCCATGGAGGTGGAGAAGTCTTGCATGGCGCTGCCGCGCCGGGTTTCGTCTTCGCTGTCGTCGGCGTCGACGAGGGCTTTGATCTTTTGCTTGAATTCGGCCTGCTTGGCCTTGTAGTCCGCCACGGCGGCTCGGTGGCGGGCGAGGATTTCGGCGGGGAGGTTCTTGGAGATCAGGTCTTGCTCGGTGGCAGCGAAGGCGTCGTCCACTTTGGCTTCGAGGGCTTCGAGCTGGGCCTTCTGGGAGCGCAGGGTTTTAGTGTCGTCGCGAGTGCTTTGGCCCTTGCCGGCTTTGTCGGCGCCTTTTCGGGCGCTTTCCTTGATGTCGCCGAGGAGTTTGGCGTATTGCTCGTCGTCGCTCGGGGCCGTGGTTTGCGTTGCCTGTGCTTGGGCGAGCTTGACCTGGGCCACCGCCTGCAGGGGCTGCAGGGTGAGGCTGGTAAAGGTGAGGAGGACGAGGGCCGAGATGTGGCGCTTGAAGGGGGTGATGTGCATGGTGATTCCCTTGTTGTCCTGTTTTTATTCGCCGAGCGCTTGGTTGAGCGGTTGGGCTAACAGCCATTCCAGTTCGAGCTCCTGCAGCCAGCGATCAACGGCAAGCCGGTAAGCGCTCATGTCCATACCGGTGACACGGTTTAGCTTGTCGATGGCGTCGAGCAGATTCCCGATGGCGTCCTCGTACTTGCCCTGAGCGGTCTTGGCCACCGCATCCTGTAACGCCTTGATGGCCTGGTCGCGGGCCTCGCGCGCACTGCTGGCGCTGAAGCTCAATGCCTGGAGTTCGGCGATGAGATGGGAGGTGGCGGCAGGTTCCATGGCGGATGCAACGTTGATCGCCAGGGGGTAGCTGCCGTAGAGCATGTCCTGGCCGTTCCAGGTGCTGTTGACCGTGGTGGCGAGGGTGTGGCTGCCGCTGGCCATGGGCATGATCAGAGCGAGGGTGAGGTCGGCGCCTTGTCCAGTCGCGAGGCTGAGGTTCCATTTGGCCTGGGTGTTGCCGGGGTCCACGCTGGCTTGCGGCCTGGTGTAGTACACGGTGGCGCCTAGCGGAAGAATATCGGTGACGTCCAATGCGACCGCTGGACCCTGGTTGGTGATGGTAGTCCTGACCACGGCGAAGGCGCCGGCAGTGAGGGGGTCTGGTGTCTGGGGCATGAGGAAGTCGAATGTCGTCCGCATGATGTCCTGCCAGTGGGGACTGACAGGCTGAGTTTGCGCCAGACTGCCGACGAGGTCGAAGGCCATGATCATGCCGTGCCCCTGGCCGTAGACGTTGGCGACAATGGCGGGGGTGTCGCCAGATGCGGCGCCGTCCTTGTCGCGCTTGTCCGTACAGTCGTCACATTTGAGCCCGGCGGGGAATTGGGCCTGTTGCGTGCCGTCGCCCAGGGCGAGCTTGAGGGGGCGGCCAACAGTGGCGAGGGTGCCGGGGGCGAACAAGGGGCCGGTGAGGGTGATGGACTTGTCCACCGGGGAAAGTTTGCCGCGGTAGAGCACCCCCGCAACTTCGTCCAGGAGGCCGTTGCGTTCATCGTGGATGCCGTCGAGCAGCAAGCCGTCGCCGCGATTGATGGCTTCGCGCACTTCTTGTGCCAGGCCATTATTGAGCTTCAGGGCACCGCCGCTGATCCAGTAGACGTTGTATATGCCGCTACGGAAGGCGGAACGGAAGTCCTCGCGAGTGACAGTCACCAAATGCCCGATTCCAAGGTTGGCCAGGGTGGCGTCGAGGAGCTGGGTGCGGGTGGCAATACATTCTTCATCGTCGCCGTTGCCTTCGTTGTTATTGCAACTGAGTAGCACCAGCACCCGGCTCTCGTTGCTTAGCGCTTGCTTGATGTCGAGCTTGAGCACCGTGAAGGACGTCTGTGCCAGGGTGATGGTCTTGCCGCCGATGGTGGCGCTGAGCAAGGCAATATAGGTGGCGCCGTTGCCGCCGCCTGAGACCCAGTCGGTGCTCCCGTTGTGGCTATCGCCGATTGCCAGCGTAGTCGAATAGGGGTATTCGACTACAAGCTGCTGTTTTTCCGGGTCGACGATGCTGACCTTCAGTGGGAGATTGGCGAGCGCGCTGTTGCCATTATTGGCGGCGCTAAACGCCAAGTTGACGGTCTGGCCAAAACCGACCAAGGTGGGTGCCGCCGTGATTGTACCGGTCAAGCCGGCACCGGTTTCCGCAGTGGAGACAACCGTGAATTGTGTACTGGCTTGGGCCAGTTGTGTGCCATCGGCCTTGTTGACCATAAGCGACGCCGTGTACTGCCCTGCGGCAGAGGAAGCCAGCGGTACGTCGTACGAATAATCCGTCAGCGCGCCCGGCGACAACTGTGGCAATATTTCGGCCTTGCTGAACCATTCGTCGCCATCTGGACTCGTCACGGTAGTGACGATACGCAAATCGTCCAGCATCGCATTGGAAAGCAAATTGGTGACGCGGTCGCTGATGCGCACCGTATCGAACGGCTTGTAGATCTGCTTGTCGGTGGTGATCGTTGCCATGGCGCTCTGCCCGCTGGGCGCTGCGATCACAAACGGTGCCGTGCCGGATGCGATCACATCACCGGTGTTGTCCACCAACTCGGCTAGCACCTTATAGTTTCCCACGTAGGTATTGCCGGTTTGGAAGTTCAATCCGGTGAATATGCCCGTTGCGCCGGCTGCAACCGTTTGGGCGGCGGTCGTGCCCAATGCGACAACTGGTGCATTGCCCGCATCCTGAATCGACAGCCTGACTGCTGCCGCACCCGAAAAGTCGGTCAGATTCTTCATTGTGCTGCTGATCTGCACGACTTCGTTGGGACCGTAACTGGCCTTGTCGGTCGACGGCGTGATCTGATAAATGGACGGATAGACATTTACGTATTCCGAACCCAACTCGGTTTTGACCGGATTGCCGTTGATGTCGTTGTACAGCAGTTCCAGCTTCGAGACGAGCAGCCGGTTTTCACCGGCAAGCGGATTCTTGAAGATGACGTCGAAGCTCAAATCCTTGGTGATGTTTGCCGGGAAGGCGTCGAAACGCCATTCGACGAGGGTCTGGCCATTTGCGCTGGTGACGCTGTATGGCGCAACTTGAAACGAGGCGGGGTCAATATCGATGTTGTCGGCATTGAGCGTCTCGATCAGGCGCACATTGACCAGATTCGGCGTCTTGACCGGATTGGGCGTTCCTCCCCTGACTTCGAAGCGCCATACACCCGGTTCGTCGACATTGCTGGTATCGGTCAGCTTGAGAATATTCGCTGTTTGCGAATCGGGATGCCGGTAATAGCTCTTTCCGTCTCCTGCGTCGTAGCCCATTTGCGCGGGTGTTCCGCCCAAACCGCCCGAGCCGCCACTGGCGCTGCCGGTAGTCCACTGCATTTGTTCATAGCGGTATTCGATGTCGAAATCGCCTTGCGCGATATCGTTACGGTCGGTAAGGATGAGCTGGAACGCATTCAACTTGTTGGTCGCGCCAGCGTAATAACCGACATAGTTCCAGGTGACGATGTATTTGCCAGGAATAGCCGTACTGTAATAGACGTTGTTCTGCAAGGGGTTGGCGGTGCCGCCGCGCGTATCGACATCGCCCCAATACGGCGCGAGCATGGGTAGGTTGGTGATTGGGAAAGGAATCGGCGTATACGTTCCCAGCGGCGCTTTGAACGTGACATTGCCGTTGTTGTTGATGTAAAGGTTGGTGTAGTTGCCGGAGAAAAGTTTGATGCCGTATGGAAATCCCGCACCAAGCATCTTTACGCCGGATGAGCCGTCATCGTTACGCCCCATCGCCAGTGTCCCGAATCCTGATGTACCGCCTAGACCGTTGATCAATGGGGCCGCTTCGGCGCGTTCAAATACAGGTCCGCTACAGAGAACAAGCACGACAAGAAGGATGCGCAGGACCGTTTTTACAGCACCGATGTTGAGCATTTTTGTATACCCGGCATGCAGAATATTGGTAGGGATTAGGGAATTCGTGCCACGATGCGTGGTCATCATTTTTGCTCCACCCCTTTCAGCTGCAACTGGATCCGAATCCGCTTGTTGCCATCCGGCGTCACGATATTTGGCGCAACAATCTGCACAGGCTCGATGCGAATGCCGGGAGCGACTTGCACCTCGCCGCTTGCCACGACTTGCGGCACGATGTCTCCCGTTGATGTCAGCACCACCGGGTAGGCGCCGCTTGCCGTAAAGTGATAAAGGAAGGGTCCGAGAATCACCGATCCGACCACGTCGTTTGGCTGCAACGAAAGCGTCCCTTCTTCCTCTTTCAATACCGACCCGGCAGGCGTCTTGAACTGGTATTTGAACGCGGTCGTCACAGGCTGATTCGACTGATGTGATGCCTCCACCTTGAAGTACATCTGCTCGGTCGCATCCAAGGTCGTGAATGCCGGCAGAGGCGTCACATTCAGGCGCAGAACCGTCTGGCTCGGCACGATGGTGAAGGCGACCGTACGCACCGCCAACACGGTACGAGTACCGGTGCTCACATCCTCCGTGAACACGCTTGCTTTGATCTGGTATGTGCCCGGCGCGTACGATTGTGTCGACCACTTCTCGTCGACTGCGGTCGTGATGTTTGGCGGGAACGTGAAATGGTTTTGCGCAACGCCGTTTGTGTCAAGCCGGATCGCATCCTGAGTACTCACGACCTGCCCTTGCGGGTCGAAAATCGTGATGTCGACCACCGCGTCATTGATGGATTGCGCACCATTGTTCACGATTTCCATTTGCACTGTTACCGGCGCATAGGCGGGATAGCTGGCCTGGCCTGTCGTCAGCGATATGAATTTAAGATTGGTGCTGTCATCCAGGGACAGGGTCTTATCGAGACGAAATTCGCCCACAGTGGTGAAGCTCGCGGCGACTGTCTCGCTGGTGTAGCCGGGTGCACTGAATCGCAACGTTGCTGGGCCCATTTCCAGCCCTTCGATCCGGTAGGCACCCGTATTATCGGTCACCGCGCTGAGCGGCGTTCCAAGTACGGTTACCGTTGCCTGGTTGATCGCCTTTCCGGAATTGATATCGGTCACTTTGCCTTGTAACGCAACTGTATTCGTCGCCTTGTCAAGACCAACCATTTGGAAGTCCGTCGCGCTGCCAGCGCCGAGCAGCACGGCGGCAAAGGATTTCGTCGCGTAGCCGTCAAGCGAAAAGCTGACTGGATAGGTGCCTGCGGCGATCCCGGCGATGTTGAAATGGCCATCCGCGCCGCTGGTTGCCGAAATGCCTGTCGTCTCGACAGACACCGTAACCTCCGCCAACGGCACAAGCGATACCGCATCAACGACCTGGCCAAGAATGCTTCCGGTGGTGCCTGTTGATTGCCCAGCCAGTGACAAGCTAGGGCTGTATACCAGAACCGATCCGGCCACAATCGTTCCGGTGCCCCCGGCACTCGCATACCCTGCCTTGCTTGCACTGACCGTGACCGCGCCCGGTGCAAGTCCGATCAAGCTATATGAGCCATCGGATGACGTCACCGCAGTCGCGTTGGCGCTTCCCGTCACGGAAATGGTGACGTCGGCCAGGGCCGTTCCCGTTGAACCATTCTTGACAACCCCTTTGAGGATTCCGCTCACCGGCGCAATCGGCATTTTGACAACGCCGAGGTCAATTGTGGTGCCGGCCTGCAGTGTAAAATTCAGCGACTGTGTCGCATATCCCGCAGCACTGATAGCCATCGTATAGGTGCCTGCGGTAACCGCCGAGAATGAGATTTTCCCGGAAATATCGCTAACCGAAGGTGCGTTGGCTGTACCTTGGATGATCGCACTAGCACCAGCCAGCGCTTGCCCCGTGGAGCCGTCTACAACGTGCAGCACAACATTGCCGGTGGTGGGTGCGGGCTTCGGCTGGGCGGACAGCGCACGCAATGCCAGCGTAGTGACATAGGGATCGCCGTCCCAACTGCCGTCTATTCCCTGCTGCGATACCAGATATGCTGTCACACCAGATTGCAAGCCCGAATCACTAATCGAGCCAAGCAATGCCAGATAAACGACGCTTGTCTCCGCAGCATCACCCCAGCTTCCATCGGCACTCTGATGTGATAAAACCCAAGTGTTTGCTTTGTTCAGCGCGTTTGCCGTTGCGGGGCTATTGGAGCTGACTTGCAACGCAGTCGCAGCAATTGCCGTGATGTAGAGATGAGAGCTATTCCCCGACACTGAATATCCCCCGCCCGCGTCCTGTGATGCCAGCAGATAATTAGTAATTGCCAATATCGCGGGGCTGTTATTACTGTTTGCTGCATTCAGCGCGAGCATCGCCCAAGCGGTATCCAGTGGGTTGCTTTCGTAGCCCAAGGCGCCGCCAAAGCCGCCGTCGGCATTCTGACGCGCCAAGAGCGTGGTTATGCTGGTGTCAGTATTCTGGCCGGCAAAGCTTAATGAAATGGCTTGGCGCGCCAGGTATTCGGTGTTGTCTTCAGTGTCCCCCGCGATGGCATTAACCAGCGGCGCAGGAATGGTTGCCAGCAGCTTGAGGGATGCCAGCGTTTCCGTGCGGCCTTGCATGGGAGTAGCGAGGGAGGTGGATTCGCCGGCAAGGCTGCCATCTGCCTGGACCTGGGCTTGCAGCCAGTCCAGCCCTTTCTGGATTTCAGGGGAGGGCGCGGCTTGAGCCAGCGCGCTGGCGAACACAAGAAGGAAAACAAATAGCCTCGTGGCCACGCGGCGACATGCGCGAATGGACTTCACGCCTTCTGGAATCAAACGCATGACCTTCATCTCCCATTTATTGTTTGTTTATTTTTATAATGTGTGCATTATTATTTTTATAATGCGGGCTTTAGGGTACCAAAAGGTCAACAAGGCAACAATAATTATTTCATCGGGTTTATTGGTTCACATCCGGGAATACTCAATGTTGGCTATGCGTTGTCTGATCAGTGACTGCCCAAGAACCGAACAGCGGACGTGCGTGGCGCGCTCGCCGGCAAGCGTGCTTATTTCAGCTTCCAGATGTCGGCGTTGTATTCCTGCATGGTGCGATCGGTAGAAAAGAAGCCGCTCGACGCCGTGTTGAGGATGCTCATGCGGGTCCAGCCCGCTTCGTCCTGCCAGGCCTGCGACACCCGCTCCTGCGCGTCGACATAGCTGCGGAAATCCGCCAGCACCATCCAGGGGTCGTGCGGGCTCAGCAAGGTGTTGAGGATCATGTCGAAGATGCCCGCTTCGCACAGGTTGAAGTGGCCCGATGCCAGAAGGTCGATCACTTCGCGCAGCTCGGGGTCTTTTTCCACGTAGGAAAGCGGCTGGTACTGCGGGCGCAGGGTCTCGACTTCCTCGGCATGCAGGCCGAAGAGGAAGAAGTTTTCCTCGCCCACCGCTTCAAGGATTTCAATGTTGGCGCCGTCGTAGGTGCCGATGGTGACGGCGCCGTTCATCATGAATTTCATGTTGCCGGTGCCGGACGCCTCCTTGCCGGCGGTCGAGATCTGCTCCGACAGGTCGGTCGCTGGCGCGATGATTTCCATGCTGGTCACCCGGTAGTTGGGCAGAAAGGCGACCTTGAGGCGGCCGTCGACGTCGGGGTCGCTGTTGACCACCTCGGCCACACTGTTGATGAGTTTGATGATGCGCTTGGCCATGACGTAGCCCGGCGCCGCCTTGCCGCCGATCAGCACGCAACGGTCCGCCCAGCCGTCCAGCCGTCCGCGATTGATGCGGTTGTACAGATGGATCACGTGCAGCACGTTGAGCAGCTGCCGCTTGTATTCGTGGATGCGCTTGACCTGCACGTCGAACAGCGCGTCCGGATTGAATTCGACCCCGCAGTCGGCCTTGACCAGCGCAGCGAGGCGTTGCTTGTTGGCGCGCTTCACCGCGCGCCAGTCGGCGTGGAATTCCGTGTTTTTCAGGTCGGCCAGCGGCTTCAGCTTTTCCAGCTGCGACAGGTCGGCCACCCAGCCATCGCCGATCTTGCTGCTGATGAGCGCGCTCATGCTGGGGTTGGCATGCGCCATCCAGCGCCGCGGCGTCACGCCATTGGTCTTGTTGTTGAACTTGTGCGGCCATAGATCGACGAAATCGCGGAACAGGCCTTCTTTCAGCAGTTTCGAATGCAGCGCGGCGACGCCGTTGACCGAGAAGCTGCCGACGATGGCCAGCCAGGCCATGCGTAGCTGCTGCACCTCGCCCTCCTCGATGATCGACATGCGGCGCCGACGGTCCATGTCGCCCGGCCATTTCACCGCCACTTCGCGCAGGAAGCGCGCATTGATTTCGTAGATGATTTCCAGCGGACGCGGCAGCAGGCGTTGAAACAGCGCGACCGGCCAGCGCTCCAGCGCCTCGGGCAACAGCGTGTGGTTGGTGTAGGCCATGCTTTGCGAGGTGATCGCCCAGGCCTCATCCCACTGCATGCCCTCCTGGTCGAGCAGCAGGCGCATCAACTCGGCGACCGCGATGGAGGGGTGGGTATCGTTCATCTGGAACACATTGTGCTCGGCAAATTTCGACAGGTCGCTGTTGCCGGCCGTACGCCACTGGCGCAACGCATCCTGCAGGCTGGCCGAGGCCAGGAAATACTGCTGGCGCAGGCGCAACTCCTTGCCGTTTTCACTGGTGTCGTTTGGGTAGAGCACCATGGAAATGTGCTCGGCGTGGTTTTTTTCCTGCACCGCCTCGGTGTAGCTGCCGGCATTGAACTCGTTGAGATCGAATTCGTCCGTGGCCGCGGACTTCCATAAACGCAGCGTGTTCACCGCATGGTTGCGGTAGCCCGAAATCGGCATGTCGTACGGGATCGCCAGCACATCGTTGGTGTCCGCCCAGCGTGCGCGATGGATCCCCGCCTTGTTGTGATAGTGCTCGGTATGGCCGCCAAACGGCACGCGGCAGGTAAATTCAGGCCGCTCGACCTCCCACGGATTGCCGTCGCGCAGCCAGTTGTCGGGGTCCTCGATCTGGTACCCATTTTCGATGTGCTGGCGGAACATGCCGTACTCGTAATGAATGCCATAGCCCATCACCGGCAGGTTCAGCGTGGCGCAGCTGTCCATGAAGCAGGCTGCCAGCCGGCCCAGACCGCCGTTCCCCAGCCCGGCATCGGGCTCCTCTTCGGCAAGGTTCTCCAGCGTCTGGCCAAAGCTGTGCAAGGACTCGCGCGTCACTTCGTCCAGCCCCAGATTGAGCACGTGGTTGGATAGCGCACGGCCGATCAGAAATTCCAGCGACAGGTAATAGGCGCGACGCTTGCCCGGCTGGTCGCGGGCGACATAGGTGTTCATCCAGTCCGACATGAGATGGTCGCGCAGCGTCCGCGCCAGCGCCTGATAGGTGTAGACCGGCGGACTGCTGAGCAGGCGTCCCAGGTGATAAAACTGGTACCGCTCAAGATCCCGGGTGATCGCCTCAACACTGCTCGGCAGCGGTTTCAGAACGGTACAGGGGGCGGCAATTTTCTCGGCGGGCATAGGGGTTCGGGCTGAAGTCATAGGGAATAGAGTGCAAGGTAGTGATCGGCGCTTTCCGACCAGTCGAATGACTGGCGCATGCCGGTCTGCTGCAGCCGCCGCCACTGCGTGGGCTGGCGATACAGCGCGAGCGCACGCCGGATGGCGTCCAGAAAGGACGCCACATCCGGGGTATCGAACGCGAAACCGGTGGCGCTGGCGTCTTCCAGCGTGGCTTCATTCGTATCGACCACGGTGTCGGCCAGCCCGCCGGTCTTGAAGACGACGGGCGGCGTGCCGTAGCGCAGGCTGTACATCTGGTTCAGGCCGCACGGCTCGAAGCGCGACGGCATCAGGAACATATCCGCGCCGGCTTCGATCAGGTGTGCCAGCGGCTCATCGTACCCGATCTCGACGAACACCCGCTCCGGGTGCTGTTTGGCCAGCCGCGTAAGTTTCTGCTCGTACGCCACCTGGCCGCTGCCGAGCAGCACGAAGCACACGTCGGTCTCGGCGAGCAGCACCGGCATGGCCGCCAGCACCCAGTCGATACCCTTCTGCTCGACCAGCCGGGTCACCAGCCCCAGCAGCGGGGCCTGCATCACCGCCTCATCGGCGTGCGGCAGAAAACGTTCGAGCAAGGCCTGCTTGTTGCGCCGCTTGCCGGGGAGGATGCGGCTCATCGAATAATGCGCGGGCAAGTAGACGTCGGTGGATGGATTCCAGATTGTCGTATCAATGCCGTTCAGAATGCCGTGCAGCTTGGATTGCATCGAAAGCAGCAGGCCGTCGAGTCCGTAGCCGAACGCCGGCGTGCAGATTTCGGCGGCATAGGTGGGGCTCACCGTGGTGACGGCGTCGGCATACACGATGCCGGCCTTCAGCATCGAGAAGCCGCCGTGGAACTCCGCGCCCTCGGACGACCACCAGTGGCCGGGCAGCTGCAAACGCAGGAAATCGCTGTGCGAGAAATAGCCGCCGTAGGCCAGGTTGTGAATGGTGAACACGGTTTTCGGACGCAGCGGCTGGTCGGCCAGAAACGCCGCGACCAGCCCGGTCTGCCAGTCGTGCGTGTGCACCACCGCCGGCTGCCAGCCCAGGTCCAGCGCGTCCTGCGCCAACAGCGCCGCCACCCGCGCAAACACCGCGAAGCGTTCGGCATTGTCCGGCCAGTCCTGGCCGCTGGCACTGACATAGGGGTTGCCTGCGCGATCGAACAGCGGCGGACAGTCAATTATCCACAAGGGAAACGCATAGTCGGGATGGCGCGTTTCCAGAATGCGCGCGCTGACGATGCCTTCGGCCCCGCGCACGTCGAGCCAGCCGAGAATGCGCACCTGTTCGAGCTGGCGCAACAGCGCGCGATAACCCGGCAACACCAGGCGGATGTCGGCCCCGCGGTGATGCAGGGCATGCGGCAGGCTGTAGAGCACGTCGCCCAGCCCGCCGGTTTTCACCAGGGGATAGGCCTCGCTGGCCACAAACAGAATTTTTATTGCTCCGCGTTTCATTTTTTCTTAGGGGTCAGGGATCAGGTGTCAGGGATCAGGGGGCTTTGTGCGTCGCGCCTTTGGCTTTGTGCGTCGCGCCTTTGAATAGGGGTGGTCGAGGCCACACAAACCCTGACCCCTGACTCCTGACCCCTGACCCCTTGCTCTTCAACATGGTTTGAGAAAAATCGCACCCAGTGGCGGCAGGATCACTTCGACGGAGTGCTCGTACCCCATCCACGGCAGGTTTTGCGGCTGCAGCGGCCGGCCGTTGCCGAGGTTGCTGCCGCCGTAATACATCGAATCGGTGTTCAGCACTTCGCACCACGCCGAACCCGATGGCACGCCGATGCGATAAGCGCGGCGCGGCACCGGGGTGAAGTTGAACAGCACCACCATCTGTGCGGTCGCGTCCTGCCCCTGACGCACGAAGCTCAGCACCGACTGGTCGGCATCGTGGCAGTCGATCCAGCGAAACCCGCGCGGGTCGAAGTCGAACGCGTGCAGTGCCGCTTCGTTGCGATACAGGTGGTTGAGATCGCGCAGCAGCGCGCGAATGCTGTCGTGTGCGGGGAAGTCGAGCAGCGCCCAGTCGAGCTGGCCGGATTCCTTCCATTCATTCCACTGGCCGAACTCGCTGCCCATGAACAGCAGCTTCTTGCCCGGGTGCGCGTAGTGCCAGGCGTAAAACAGGCGCAGGTTGGCAAACCGCTGCCAGGTGTCGCCCGGCATCTTGTCGAGCAGGCTTTTCTTCAGGTGCACCACTTCGTCGTGCGACAGCGGCAGCACGAAGTTCTCGGTCCACGCATACATCTGGCTGAAGGTCAGCTGGTTGTGCTGGTACTTGCGGTAGATCGGTTCCTTCTCGATGTAATCGAGGCTGTCGTTCATCCAGCCCATGTTCCACTTCATCGAAAACCCGAGGCCGCCGAGCTCGATCGGGCGCGACACCGCCGGCCAGGCGGTCGATTCCTCGGCGATGGTGAGCACGCCGGGAAAACGGCCGTGCACCTCGATGTTCATTTCGCGCAGGAAATGGACCGCCTCGATATTCTCGCGCCCGCCGTACTGGTTCGGTACCCATTCGCCCGGCTTGCGCGAATAATCGAGATACAGCATCGAGGCGACGGCATCGACACGCAGACCGTCGATGTGAAATTCGTCCAGCCAGTACAGCGCGTTGGCCACCAGGAAATTGCGCACCTCGTTGCGGCCAAAGTCGAAGACCAGCGTGCCCCATTCCTGATGCTCGCCGCGACGCGGATCGGCATGCTCGTACACCGGCTCTCCGGTGAAGCGCGCCAGTGCCCAGTCGTCCTTGGGAAAGTGCGCGGGCACCCAGTCGAGCAGTACGCCGATATTCGCCTGGTGGCAGGCGTCGATGAAGGCGCGGAAATCGTCCGGCGAACCGAAGCGTGCCGTCGGCGCGTAATAGCCCGACACCTGATAGCCCCACGAGGCGTCGAGCGGATGCTCGGCCACCGGCATCAGTTCGATATGGGTGTAGCCGAGGTCCTGCACGTAGGGGATCAGCTCGGCGACGAGTTCGTCCCAGCTGTAATAGCTGCCATCGTCGTGGCGCCGCCACGAGCCGGGATGCAGTTCGTAGATGCTGATCGGCTGGTGCTGCCAGTCGAAGTGGGCGCGCGCGGCCATCCAGGCGCTGTCCTCCCAGGCATACACGGTTTCCTCGGGCACGCGGCTGGTGGTCTCGGGGCGCATGAACATCTGCCGCGCATACGGGTCGGTCTTTCTCACCAGCTGGCCGTGGCGGCCGAGGATTTCGTATTTGTAGGCCGGTCCGGCGGAAAGGCCAGGGATGAACAATTCCCAGATGCCCGAGGTGCCGCGGCAGCGCATCGGGTTGCGGCGACCATCCCATTCGTTGAAGTCGCCGATCACGCTGACGCGCTGCACCGCGGGCGCCCACACGGCAAACAGGCAGCCCGCCACGCCGTCGACGGTCTTCAGGCGCGCGCCGAGCACTTTCCAGGCTTCGAAATGGCGCCCCTCGCCGAGCAGGTAGAGGTCCATTTCACCCAGCTGCGGATCGAAGCTGTAGGGGCATTGCATGGTGTGCCAGGCGCCCGCGGCCTTGTCCTGCCAGCGCAGGACCGGATGCGGCTCGACCGCGCTGCCCGGCGGCAGCAGCCGCTCGAAGCAGTCGGTGCCGGCCACCCGCATCATGCGGCCGCCCGCCACCTCGACCGCTTCGGCAGCGGGAAGAAAAGTGCGGATCAGGGTGCTGCCGTCGGGCTGGGGATGCACACCCAGCACCTCGAACGGATCGTGATGCGTGCCGGTCTGCACGCGCAGGATCGACGGAGCGATCACCGGCAGGCTGGTGCCGAGCGGGGCTTGTGGGGACGCCTTCATGGTTTGGATTTTGTCTCGCATCGATGGGCTTTCTGTAATTGTTCCAGCAAATTTGATGCCAGATTGGGCGGCAGCGCATCCCAGGCAAACCGCCAGGTCCAGTTGCCGTTGTCGGTACCCGGCGTGTTCATGCGTGCCTCGGAGCCCAACCGCAGCACATCCTGCAGCGGCAGAATCGCCAGCGCAGCACGGCTTTCCAGCACCGTGCCGATCATCGTATCCGGCACCGCATCGGGATCGTCGACGTTTAGTTGCCGCATCACCTCCTGGCGCGCCTCGCCGGGCAGCGCGCGCCACCAGCCCAGCGTGGTGTCGTTATCGTGGGTGCCGGTGTAATAGACGGTGTCGGGGTGCACGTTTTCGGGCTTGTGCGGATTGTCGGCATGATGGTCGAAACCGAATTGCAGCACAGCCATGCCGGGCAAGCCGAACCGGTGGCGCAGCGCGGTGACCTCCGGGGTGATGATGCCGAGATCCTCGGCCACCAACGGCAACTCGCCCATTTCGTCGGCAATTGCCTGCAGCAGCGCCGCACCCGGCGCCTCGACCCACTCGCCGTGGATGGCGGTGGGTTCATGGGCGGGGATCACCCAGGCTGCCGCCAGCCCGCGGAAGTGATCGATGCGCACCAGGTCGAACCACTCGAAATGCGCGGCGAGCCGCGCCCGCCACCAGGCAAAGCCGTCGGCCTGCATCGCCGCCCAGTTGTAGTGCGGGTTGCCCCAGCGCTGCCCGGTTTCGGAAAAGTAGTCCGGCGGCACCCCGGTCACCACCGCGGGATGCCCCACGTCATCCAGCAGGAACAGGCCGCGTTGCGCCCATACGTCCGCACTGTCGTGGGCGACGAAAATCGGCATGTCGCCGAACAGCAGGATGCCGTGCGCCGCCGCGTGCGCGTGAATGCGCCGCCATTGCATGGCCGCGCCGTACTGTTCGACCATCACCGCTTCCAGCTTGTCGGCGTGGGCAGCGTCGAACCCGGCCAGCGTCTGCGCATCGCGGTCGCGCAGCGCTGCCGGCCATTCGGTCCAGGGCGCATTGCCCTGCTCCGCCTTGATCGCCATGAAACGCGCAAAATCCTCCAGCCAGTGCGCCTGCCTGCGGCGCCAGTCGGCAAAGCCTTGCATGTCGACCGGTTCAGCGGGAAACAGCCCGGGATGGACCGCGAAGGCCGACGCGCACTGATAGGGCGACAAGCCGGTGAGCGGAATCCCCAGTGGCAGCATCTGCCACACGCCGAAGCCCGCCGCCTGCAGGAAATCCAGCCAGCGCTCGGCATCGGCCAGGGTGCCGGAAGGCAGCGAGGTCGGATGCAGCAGCAGGCCGGCGCAATGAGTGTCAAAGTTCATTCGGGGAATCCAGCGGCGATCCGCGAAGAAGCGCGAAGAAAAGCAAAAGCTTGTGTTTGTTTGTGCCTGCGCAGCAGCCGGTACGAAAACACATGCCCTGGTATGGGTTTACTTCGCGCGCCTTCGCGTCCTTCGCGGATAAAGGTTTTTACTCCGTTCATCAGGCATTCCTGCGCATGGTGCCGGCGTTTTCCGCCCAGCCGCCGCCGGCGGACAGCGGCACGTCGAGCAACGCCGGCGGCGCCACGCCGAGAAGACGGTACAGTTCGCGCAGCTGGGTGCGATACAGCTGCTCGAAGTCGCTGACGCTGCCCGCCGGGTTGTAATCGCCGAACCACCAGAACCAGTCCGAGCCTTCGCACACGGCGAGCTGACGGGTGGCCAGCGCGAGCTGGTCGGCGTTCAGCTTGCCGGCGGCCGCCACGCTGTCGTAAGCCTGCTTGGCGGCGACCAGGTAATCCCAGCCGCGGTTCTTGTCGGCCGATCCGATCCAGGTCGAAAAGCTGCCGTAGACCCAGCTGCCGGCCGCCAGCCGCTTCATGGGCTTGGCGGGCGCATGCGCGGCCTGCTCGGCGAAGGTGCTGACCTGGAAGGCGGGATGGCTGGACAGCGTCGCATAGAGCGCGTCCAGGAAATGGTGGCCGTTGTCGGGGTAATACTCCCAGGCGTTTTCGCCGTCGAGAATGACCGATACCACATGATGGCCGGCCTCCTTGCCGAAGAACGTGGAGATGTTTTCCAGGTGCCGGACGAAGTCGGCCACCGCGTCGTCGGCGTGCCAGTCGCTGTACTTGAAGCCGATCAGGTCGGACAGGCCGTCGTCACGGAAAAACACCCGCGCCTTGAAGCCGTCGACGCGTGCCGGCGAGAACAGCGCCTGCCTGCTTTGCACCTCTTCCACCGGACAGCCCGACTTGGCGCAGCTGTTGCGCCATACGCCCTCACCCGAGGCGGTCCAGGAAAACTCCATTTCGTCGAGTTGGGCCAGCGCATCCTCGCTCACCCCGCCTTCGGACAGCCAAACGCCCGCCGGCTTGATGCCGAAGTAGCGCTCAAACACCTCGACGCCATGCTGCAGATGCCAGCGTGAGCGCTCCGCGCCCCCCGGGTAGGCGGGTGCATCGGGAACGGGGACGTCGGGCAGCGCATCGCGCAGGTTGCCGAAGTCGTTCAAGAGCGGCACGATGGGGTGGCCGTAGGGCGTCATCGACAGCTCGACCTGGCCGCGCTCGGCGAGCGCGCGGTAACGCGGAATCAACCCGGCCATGGAGCTCTGCATCAGATGCAGCAGCTCGTGGCGGTCGGCGGCGGAAAAGCCCTTTTCCTGGGCCATCAGCCGCTGCACCAGCGGCAGCTGGCGCAGCGAGTTTCCCAGCCAGGCGAGGTGATACCAGGTCAAGAGATCAAGAAAATACTGCTCGGACAGGTAGCCCAGGTGCGCATGCAGATCGGCGCCGTCTTCGGTGGCGGCATCGTTGGTCCCTATCATGCGCAGCAGACGATGAAACGCGGGATACGGATGGATCATGCGCGGCGCATGGCAGCGCTGGCAATCCTGCGCGATGCGCAGGCGGCTGGCGACATCCGACGGAATGCGCTCGACGCCGGACAACAGGTTCAGCATGTGGTCCTGGGTGGGCTTGCCCTGCTTCAGCAGCGCATCGAGCTGCTGCGCGTAGTCGTCCAGCTGCTCCAAAAGCACCGGTGCGAAATTCACCACCGCGCGCATCAAGGGGTAGCGCTCCAGATGCGCGGCCATGTCGCTGTAGTCCTTGATGCCGTGGAGGTACACCCAGGGCAGGTGGTAGGCGCCCTTGAGACCTTCGCGGTAATACGGCTGGTGCATGTGCCAGCACAGCACCACGTTCAACTTAGCCGTCATAGTCGTTCTGCAGTCTCGCGTACAGGTTCTGCCCGAGCATCGCCGGGGTCACCAGGGTGATGCCTTCCTTGGTCACGTGGAAGCGCTTGGCGTCCTCGACCGGATCTTCTCCGATCACCGTGCCGTCTTCGATCACGCACCCCTTGTCGATGATGGCGCGGCTGATGCGGCAATGGCTGCCGATGCTGACCTTGGGCAGGATCACGCTGTCCTTGATCAGGCTGTAGTTTTCCACCGTGGTGGCGAAGAACACCACCGAGCGCTTGACCCGCGCCCCCGACAGGATGCAGCCGCCGGCGATCAGCGAATCGATCGCCTCGCCGCGCCGGCCTTCGTCGTCGAGGATGAATTTGGCGGGCGGATATTGCGGCTGGTAGGTCCAGATCGGCCAGTCGCGGTTGTACAGGTTGAGCTCGGGTTCGACCGAGCACAGTTCCATATTGGTCTGCCAGTAGGAATACAGCGTCCCGACGTCACGCCAATAGGCCGGCAGGCCTTCCTTGTTGCGGAAGGGGAAGGCCATCGCACGGGCCTCGGCGATGCTGTCGGGAATGATGTTCTTGCCGAAATCATGCGCGGAATGGGGGTCGCCGGCATCGGCGATCAGCGTCTTGTAGAGAAAGTCCTTGGAGAAAATATAAATCCCCATCGACACCAGCGTGGTGCCGGGCTTGCCTGGAATGCTGTCGGGGTTTGCCGGCTTTTCGGTGAAGCGGGTGATGCGCATGTCCTCATCGACCGACATCACGCCGAATCCGCTCGCCTCGGACACCGGCACCTCGATGCTGCCGACGGTGAAGTCCGCGCCGGACTGCACGTGATACAGCAGCATCTCCGAATAATCCATGGTGTAGACGTGGTCGCCGCCCAGCACCAGCACATACTCCGGGTGGTGGCGCTGCATGATGTCGATGTTCTGGAACAGCGCATCGGCGGTGCCCTGGTACCACTCTTTCTTGTTGGTGCGCTGCTGCGCCGGCAGGATCTCGACGAACTCGCCGATCTCGGCGCGCATGAAGCCCCAGGCGCGCTGCAGGTGGCGGATCAGTGAATGTGACTTGTACTGGGTGAGCACGCCGATACGGCGGATGCCCGAGTTGACGCAGTTCGACAGCGTGAAGTCGATGATGCGGTACTTGCCACCGATCGGCACAGCAGGCTTGGCGCGCCAGGCCGTCAGGTCCATCAGCCGCGACCCTTCGCCGCCTGCCAGCACCAGCGCCAGCGTCCGGCGCGTGAGGTCGGTCGCGACCTTGGGCTCGGTGTAATAGCGATAAAGCCGTGTCTGTTCGTCCTTGGAAATGGTCATGCCCGCTCCTGGTTGCGCTGGTTTGGAATGAAATGCGATTGGATACGATTGATCAAAACATGGCAAACCCGGTCGCGATCGCGCCCTGGACGCCCAGCCGGTTGTTGGTGACCAGAAGAATCGGGGTGCGCTCGACCACACCGCGCATGCGGCCCTTGTCGCCGGCTGCGGCCATGAAACGTGGCGACTGCATGCGTGCCTGAAGATGGCCGGCAATGCCACCCGCGACATACAGCCCGCCACGCGGCTGGAACAGCAGCGCCACATTGCCGACCCATGATCCATACAGATCGATGAACAGGTCGAGCGCCGCCTCGGCCACCGCATCGCCGGCTGCGGCGCGCGCGACCACCGTGGCGCAGTCGACCGGCTCGTCGGGCGGCGCGGCGTTTTGCTCGGCGCAGCAGAAACGATACAGGTCGTTCATCGCCAGCCCCGACACCGCACGCTCCCACGACACGTGGCCATAGGCGGCGCGCAGGCGTTCCAGCAGACGCAACTGCAGCGCATTGGCCGGCGCGAAGTCGATATGCCCGCCTTCGCTGGCGTAATGTCGATAGCAGCCGCCGGCATCGGCCAGCATGAAGGCCAGCCCCAACCCGGTGCCGGCGCCGGTGATGACACGTAGCCCACCCGTCTGGGCCGGCTGCAGATTGAGCGCGACCACGTCGGCGGCAGTCAGCGTCGCCACGCCGGCGGCGGCGGCCTGGAAGTCGTTGATGAAGCGCACGCGGGCAATGCCAAGCGATGCCGCCATGTCCGCGGCATCGAGCGTCCAGTCCAGGTTGGTGAGCGTGGTGTGCTGGGCGTGCAAGGGTCCCGGCAGCGCCAGCAGCAGGCAATCAGGCGCCGTTGTCAGCGTCGAATCGGCAATGAACTGGCGAATCAGATCGTCCGCCGTCGCGAACGCCGCGCTCGCATACGTCTGCTCGAAACGCAGCAGCGGCACCCCGTCCGTCTCGCCCGTCACCCAGGCCAGCCAGCACTTGGTTCCGCCAATGTCGCCCGCAATCAACTCCATGATTATTGGCCAGCGATATGCCGACTCATGTGCCGGCAACGATTGATGAGTGCATTGGTCGAGGCATCGTGGCTGTCCACCGGCGCATCGGCGTGCAATTCGGGCAGGATGCAGCGAGCGAGCTGCTTGCCGAGTTCCACCCCCCACTGGTCGTAGGAATTCAGCTTCCAGATCACGCCCTGCACGAAGATCTTGTGTTCGTAGAGCGCGATCAGCATGCCCAGCGCGTGCGGCGTCAGCTTCTGCAGCAGGATGGCATTGCTGGGGTGGTTGCCTTCGAATACCTTGTGCTGCACGAATTGACTGGTCTGCGACTGCGTCTCTTCGCGCGTGCGCCCGCGCATCAGCGCCTCGGTCTGCGCCAGGAAATTGGCGAGCAGAAGGTCGTGGTGGTCCTGCAGATCGTCATGCGGCTCGACCGAGACGATGAAATCGGCCGGGACCAGCCGGGTGCCCTGGTGCAGCAGCTGATAGAAGGCATGCTGGCCATTGATGCCGGTCGCCCCCCAGATGATGGGGCCGGTATCGTAGTCCACCGCCTTGCCGTCGCGGTCTACCGACTTGCCGTTGCTTTCCATGTCGGCCTGCTGCAGATAGGCGGGCAGGCTGCGCAGGGCATGGTCGTAGGGCAGGATGGCCTGCGCTTCCGCACCGAAGAAGTTGTTGTACCAGACGCCCAGCAGCGCCAGGATCACCGGCATGTTCCGGTCGAGCGGCGCATCGCGGAAGTGCGCATCCATCGCATGCGCGCCGTCCAGAAGTTCGTCGAAGCGCTCCGCCCCCACCGCCAGCATGATCGACAGCCCGATCGCCGACCACAGCGAATAACGCCCCCCCACCCAGTCCCAGAATTCGAACATATTGTCGGGGTCGATGCCGAATGCCGTCACCGCCTCGCGATTGGTCGACACCGCGACAAAATGCCCGGCAATGTGGCGGTCATCCCGCGCCTGCGCCAGAAACCAGGTGCGCGCATGGTGCGCGTTGGTCATCGTTTCCTGCGTGGTGAAGGTTTTCGACGCCACGATGAACAGCGTCGTTGCGGGGTTCAGCGATTCCAGCGCCTCCTTCACGTGGGCGCCGTCGACATTGGAAATGAAATGCACCTTCAGCTGCGGGTGACGGTAAGGCGCCAGCGCCTGAACCACCATCTGCGGCCCCAGGTCCGAACCGCCGATTCCGATGTTCACCACATCGGTGATGCGCTCGCCGCTGTAGCCGCGCCGCGCGCCGCTGCGCACCTGTTCGGCGAACGCGGCCATCTTTCCGATCACCGCGTTCACCTTCGGCATCACGTCCTCGCCGTCGACCATGATCGGGCGATTGCCGCGGTTGCGCAGCGCCACGTGCAGCACCGCACGGCCTTCGGTGTTGTTGATCGCCTCACCGCTGAACATGCGTTCGCGCCAACCCGCCACATCCGCCTCTTCGGCCAGCCGCACCAACAGCGCCATGGTCTCGCTGGTGACGCGGTTCTTCGAATAGTCCAGCAGCACATCGCCCACCTGCAGCGAAAACCGCTCGGTGCGCGCCGGATCGGCGGCGAACAGGTCGCGCATATGCGACGTCGCCATCCGCGACCGGTGCGCCTGCAGCAGGCGGCAGGCCGCCCAAGGCAACGCGCCTGTTTTGCCCATTTCACCTCGAAGCGTCTCTTCAGATAAAGGCATTCCCTTTACTCCCGTTCAACAACAGCCTTGACCGTCGCCCCTCTGTCATCAAGCAACGCCTGTGCCACGCATCCGGCACCGTGCCTGCCATCACAAACCCTATATAAAGCCGGTGAGCCCTTGATGACAAGGCCGTGAAGTACACCTGACAATACAAATTTATCTTTTAAGCGTAGGGCAGAAATGCACACAATGCACCCCAATAGTGCCGCAAAACAGGGGGGTGCCCATAGCCCCGGAATGAGCATCTTAAAAAAATTTAACTGGTGCCGGGAGGGGGACTCGAACCCCCACACTGTTACCAGCGGCGGATTTTGAATCCGCTGCGTCTACCGATTCCGCCATCCCGGCAAAGGGGCCGGACGCGAGCGCGTCCGGCGACAGAAGCCGCGTATTATCGCCGAATCGGGCGTGCTGCGGCAAGGCGGCGGCTATAATCGCGCCCCATGCAGGTTGCCGATTTTGATTTCGATTTGCCCGACGAGTTGATCGCGCAGCTGCCGCCTGCGGTGCGCGGCGGCAGCCGGCTGCTGCACGTCGGGGCGTCCGGCGCGCTCGCCGACCGCAGGTTTTGCGAGCTGCCGACCCTGCTGCACCCGGGCGACCTGCTGGTGATGAACGACACCCGCGTGATCAAGGCACGGCTGTTCGGCGGCAAGGACTCCGGCGGCAAGGTCGAGCTTCTGGTGGAACGGGTGCTGAATGAATCCGACGCACTCGCCTTCATCCGTGCGAGCCATGCGCCCAAGCCTGGTTCGCGCATTCATCTTTCCGAAGACATCACCATCGACGTACTGGCGCGGCAGGACGACCTGACGCTGCTGCGCTTCCCGCGCCCGGTGCTGGAGGTGCTGGAGCGGCTCGGCCAACTGCCGCTGCCGCCCTACATCGAACACACGCCAACGGCCGACGACGAGGCGCGCTACCAGACGGTGTACGCCAACGAACCCGGCGCGGTGGCAGCGCCGACCGCCGGCCTGCATTTCGACGACGCGATGCTGGGAGCCCTGCGCAAGCAGGGCATCCGTACGGCCCGGGTAACGCTGCACGTGGGTGCGGGCACCTTCCAGCCGGTGCGGGTGGACCGCATCGTCGACCACCGGATGCACAGCGAGCGCTACACGATCCCGCAGGCGACCGTCGACGCGATCCTTGAAACCCGCGCCCGCGGTGGCCGGATCGTGGCGGTGGGCACCACCAGCCTGCGCGCGCTGGAGGCTGCGGCACAGTCGGGTGACCTGCACGCGGGCGCCGGCGAAACCGACATCTTCATCACGCCGGGGTATCGCTTCCAGGTGGTCGACGCGCTCATCACCAACTTTCATCTGCCCAGGTCCACGCTGTTGATGCTGGTCTCCGCGTTTGCCGGCGTGGACGCCATCCGCGCGGCCTACGCCCACGCCATCGCCGAACGCTACCGCTTCTTCAGCTATGGCGACGCGATGTTTCTGGAAAAACGCCCAACCGAATGAAATTCGACCTCCTCGCCACCGACGGCGGCGCGCGCCGCGGCCAGCTCCATCTCGCGCACGGTACCGTACAGACGCCGGCGTTCATGCCGGTCGGCACCTACGGCACGGTGAAGGCGATGTCGCCCTTTGAACTCACCGAAATCGGCTTCGAGATGGTGCTGTCCAACACCTTCCACCTGTGGCTGCGCCCGGGGCTGGAGGTGATCGAACGCTTCGGCGGGCTGCACCGATTCATGGGCTGGGACAAGCCCATCCTCACCGATTCGGGCGGTTTCCAGGTATTCAGCCTGGGCAAGCTGCGCAAAATCACCGAAGAAGGGGTGAAGTTCGCCTCGCCGATCAACGGCGACAAGCTGTTTCTGACACCCGAGATCTCGATGCAGATCCAGCGCACGCTGAACTCCGACATCGTGATGATTTTCGACGAATGCACGCCCTACCCCGCCACCGAGCGCGAGGCCGCCGATTCGATGCGGATGAGCCTGCGTTGGGCCGAGCGCTCCAAAACCGCGCACGCCGGCAACCCCAACGCCCTCTATGGCATCGTGCAGGGCGGCATGTACGAGGCGCTACGCGACGAATCGGCGCGCGAACTGATCGGCATGGACTTCGACGGTTACGCCATCGGCGGCCTCTCGGTGGGCGAACCGAAGGACGACATGGCACGCATCCTCGCCCACACCGCGCCGCAGCTGCCGGCCGCCAAACCACGCTACCTGATGGGCGTCGGCACGCCGTCCGATCTGGTCGCGGCGGTGGCCCAGGGGATCGATCAGTTCGACTGCGTGCTGCCGACGCGCAACGCGCGCCACGGCATCCTGTACACCCGGCATGGCGACATGCGCATCCGCAACGCGCGCTGGAAGACCGACACCGCGCCGATCGACGATGAATGCACCTGCCACACTTGCACCTATTTCAGCCGCGCCTACGTGCACCATCTGATCCGCGCCGGCGAAATCCTCGGCGCGCGGCTCGCCACGATCCACAACCTGCACTATTACCACCGCCTGATGGCCGGCATGCGTGGCGCCATCGAGACCCATTGCTTTGCCGATTTCACGCTGCGGTTTCACGAGATGCAAACACGCGGGTGGTAGAATCTCCCGGTTTTATTAATCCGCATTCGGAGCGCCAACCATGATTTCTCTCGCCCACGCACAAGCCGCCGCGCCTGCCGCCCCCGGCTTTACACAGTTCCTGCCGCTCATCATCATCTTCATCCTGTTCTGGTTCATGCTCATCCGCCCGCAGATGAAGCGCGCCAAGGAACAGAAGAAAATGCTGTCGGAACTGACCAAAGGTGACGAAGTCATCACCGCCAGCGGCCAGGTCGGCAAGATCGTCAAGATCGGCGAACAGTTCATTTCGCTGGAAATCGCCGACGGCGTGATCACCCACGTACAGAAACAGTCGATCCAGACCCTGCTGCCCAAGGGCACGATCAAAGGCCTGTGAGGTGAAAGGAGTGAGGTGTTAGGCATCCGCGCCCACCATCGCTCCCATCTCACCCCTCTTCCCTAACGCCTAACCCTTAAAAAATGAATCGCTTCCCGCTCTGGAAATATGTGCTCATCGGCTTCACGCTGGTGGCCGCCTTTCTCTATGCCCTGCCCAACTTTTTTGGCCAGGTTCCTGCGGTACAGGTGTCGCCGGTACGCACCACCGAAAAGGTCGATACCGCGCTGCTGGCGCAGATGGAGTCGCTGCTCAAAGCATCCAGCCTGGCCACCAGCGGAATGGAACTGACGGAGAACAGCATCAAGGCGCGCTTTGCCAGCACCGATCTGCAGATCAAGGCCAAGGACGTGCTGGAAAACGGCCTGGGCGAGCGCTACACGGTTGCGCTGAATCTGCTGCCGGCCTCGCCTGCATGGCTGTCCACGATCGGCGCGCTGCCGATGAACCTCGGCCTCGACCTGCGCGGTGGCGTGCACTTCCTGCTCGAAGTCGACATGAAGACCGCGCTGGAAAAAGCCGCCATCCGCTATCAGAACGATTTCCGTACCGAGCTGCGCAGCGACAAGATCCGCTATGGACGCATCAGCCGCGAAGGCGATGCCGTCACCGTACATTTTTCCACCCGCGACCAGCGCGACGCTGCCGTCAACAAACTGGGGACGGCGTTCACCGATCTGGTCTACACCACCGAAGACCAGGCAGAAGCCTTCACCCTAACCGCGCGGCTTAAGCCGGAAGCCGAAAAACAGGTACAGGAATTTGCCCTGCAGCAGAACATCACCACCCTGCGCAACCGCGTCAACGAGCTCGGCGTGGCCGAACCGGTGATCCAGCAGCAGGGCGCCAACCGCGTCGTGGTGCAACTGCCCGGCGTGCAGGACACCGCCAAGGCCAAGGACATTCTCGGCCGCACCGCCACCCTGGAAATCCGCATGGTCGACGAACTTGCCGACCCACTGGCGCTGGCGCAGGGCCAGGCGCCGTTCGGCACGGAAATCGTTCCCACCCGCGAAGGCGCGCCGATCGCGGTCAAGAAGGATGTGGTGCTGACCGGCGACTCGATCACCAACGCCACGCCGGGCTTCGACAACACCAGCGGCCAGGCCGCGGTGCACATCAACCTGGACGGCAAGGGCGCGCGCATCTTCAAGGACGTGACGCGCGAAAACGTCAACAAGCGCATGGCCATCCTGCTGATCGAAAAAGGCCGCGCCGAAGCCATCACCTCGCCGGTGATCCGCGAGGAAATCGGCGGCGGCCGGGTGCAGATCACCGGCATGGAATCCGCGCAGGAGGCGTCCGACGTGGCCCTGCTGCTGCGCGCCGGCGCGCTCGCCGCGCCGATGCAGATCGTCGAGGAACGCACCGTCGGCCCCAGCATGGGCGCCGAGAACATCGAAAAAGGCTTCCACTCCAACCTCTGGGGTTTTCTGGCCGTCACCCTGTTCATGGTCATCTACTACCGCGTATTCGGGCTGTTCTCATCGGTCGCCCTCGCCATCAACGGCTTCTTCCTGATTGCCTTGTTGTCGATGATGCAGGCCACGCTCACCCTGCCCGGCATGGCGGCAATCGCGCTCACCCTCGGCATGGCGATCGACGCCAACGTGCTGATCAACGAGCGCATCCGTGAAGAAATCCGCGCTGGCGCCACGCCGCAGGCCGCCATCCACGCCGGCTACGACCGCGCCTGGGGCACCATTCTCGACTCCAACCTCACCACGCTGATCGCCGGCATCGCCCTGTTCTGGCTAGGCTCCGGCCCGGTGCGCGGCTTTGCGGTGGTGTTGTGCCTGGGCATCCTCACCTCCATGTTCAGCGCCGTCACCGTGTCGCGTGCCATGGTCAACCTCACCTATGGCCGCCAAGCGCGGCTGACCAATGTCTCGATCTAAGGATCACGCCATGCTGGAATTTTTCCCGTTTAAGAAAACCATCCCCTTCATGAGTTGGGGGAAGGTGACCACCGCGATTTCGCTGCTCACCTTTATCTTTGCGGTCTGGTCGCTGTGGCACCAGGGCCTGAATCTAGGTGTCGATTTCACCGGTGGCACGCTGATGGAAGTACGCACAAGCCAGCCGGCCGACCTGCACACAATCCGGACTGCGCTGGAAAAAACCGGCCTGCCCGAGGTGTCGGTACAGAATTTTGGCACCAGCCACGACGTGCTGATCCGCCTGCCGGTGAAGCAGGACGCCAATGCTGCAGAAACCAGCAACATCGTGATGTCTGCATTGCAAACCGTCGACCCAACAGTCGAGTTAAAGCGCGTCGATTTCGTCGGCCCGCAGGTCGGCAAGGAGCTTTACGACAGTGGCGCGCTGGCGCTGCTGGTGGTCTCCTTCGGCATCATGGCCTACCTGGCGCTGCGCTTCGAATGGCGCTTCGCAGTGGCGGGCATGCTCGCCAACATGCACGACATCATCATCATCCTCGGCGTGTTCGCCTTCTTCCAGTGGGAGTTCACCCTCACCGTGCTGGCCGGCGTGCTGGCGGTCCTGGGCTATTCGGTCAACGAATCGGTGGTGGTGTTCGACCGGATCCGCGAGAACATCCGCAAAATGCGCGGCGCAACCATCCCGCACATCATCGACGACGCCATCACCCGCACCATGAGCCGCACCATCATTACCCACGGCGCGACCCAGATCATGGTGCTGTCGATGCTGCTCTTCGGCGGCGAGGCGCTGCACAACTTCGCCCTCGCGCTCACCATCGGAATCATGTTCGGCATCTACTCCTCGGTGCTGGTCGCCAGCCCCCTGCTGCTGATGTTCGGCGTCAAGCGCGAGCACTTCATCAAACCGGTGGAGAAGAAGGAAGAAGCAGTCGTTTGAGGGCTCAGGGGTAATGCGGCTAAAGCCACAAACCCTAAATACCTGATCCCTGACCCCTAACCATGCTCCACGACTTCATTACCTGGATCCTCGCCACGGTCCACGACTGGGGCTACAGCGGAATTTTTATTCTGATGGCGCTGGAATCCACGGTGCTGCCAGTGCCGAGCGAACTGGTGCTGATTCCGGCAGGCTACCTGGCGCACCAGGGGGAGATGAATTTCTGGCTGATCGTGCTCGCCTCCACCGCCGGCAGCCTGGTCGGTGCATCGTTCAACTACGTGGTGTCGATGTGGCTGGGACGCCCGTTCCTCGAACGCTGGGGACGCTATTTCTTCGCGCGTCCCGAACTGCTGCACAAGACCGATGCGTTCTTCCTTAAGCACGGAGCAGTCTCCACCTTCACCGGCCGACTCATCCCAGGTATCCGCCACCTTATCTCCATCCCGGCCGGACTCACCCGCATGAACCCCGGCGCGTTCGCCTTCTACACCTGCCTCGGTGCCGGGCTGTGGTCGCTCATCCTCACCCTGTTCGGCTACTTCCTCGGCGGCAATGAAGCGCTCATCACGCAATACCAGCATCACATCACCATCGGCGTGATTGTGTTTGTTGCGCTGATTATTGGTGGGTATGTGTGGTGGCAGAAGCGGCGCTGAGATTCCACGAAAGTCCGGGGCCAACCCGTTTCGGACACCTCAATAAGGTGTCTAGCTGACGGGCTGGTCTTCGGTGCGGAACGCACCTTTCACCAAGATTGAAAATGGTTGTTCAGGGATGTGTGCTTTCACCATGCGCCATCCCCCTCAGAGAAAAGCCTCAAATCTCAAGCTGCGCACCGAGTTCGACCACCCGGTTGGCGGGGATTTGGAAAAAAATCATGGGGCTGGCGGCGTTGCGTGCCATGGCGGCGAAAATGTGCTCGCGCCAGAGCGACATGCCTTCGCCGCGGGTGGGGATCAGGTTTTCCCGACTGAAAAAGAAAGTGGTGTCCATCATGTCGAACTGCATGCCACAGGGACACTCCGACAGGGCCTTTGGGATGTCGATGTCGTCCATGAATCCGTAGCGGACGACGACGTGGTAGAAGCCTTCGGCCAGTTTTTCCAATTCAAGCCGTAAGTCGGCAGGAACATAGGGAACTTCGGCATAGCGCACGTTCAGGATGACCACGCGTTCGTGCAGCACTTTGTTGTGCTTGATGTTGTGCAGGAGCGCTGAGGGAACAGTCTTCGATTCCGCGGTCATGAACACGGCGGTTCCTGAAACGCGAATCGGTGGGTCCTCCAGCAGACTCTTCACGAAGGGGCGAAGGGGCAATACCTTTTCGCCCAGACGCAGCCTAACAATCTCCCGGCCGCGCTTCCAGGTCACCAGCAGAGTGAAAATCGTCAGCGCTGCCACCAAGGGGAACCAGCCGCCGTCCGGGATCTTGACCACATTCGCGCCGAAAAAGGCAAGGTCGACAGTGAGGAAAGCCAGCATGGCGGTCAAGGTCACACCGCGGCCAAAACCCCAGATCACACGCATGACGAGGCCCACCAACAGGGTATCGATGGCGAAGGTGGCGGTCACGGCAATACCGTAGGCGGCAGCCAGATTGCTCGAACTCTGGAAACCCAGCACCAGCAGGGCGACGCCGATTGCCAGGGTCCAGTTTACGAAAGGGATATAGATCTGCCCCACCTCGGAAGCAGACGTGTGGCGAATGATCAGACGCGGGGCATACCCCATCTGGATAGCCTGACGGGTCACCGAGAACGCGCCCGAGATGACGGCCTGCGAGGCAATCACGGTCGCCGCTGTGGCCAAACCGATCATGGGGTAGAGCGCCCATCCGGGTGCGAGCATATAAAACGGGTTGCGCACGGCCTCCGGGTTGGTGAGCAGCAATGCCCCCTGCCCGAAGTAGTTGAGCACTAACGCCGGCAGTACAAAGGCGAACCAGATCAACTGGATGGGCTGGCGGCCGAAATGCCCCATATCGGCATACAGGGCCTCCGCACCGGTAATCGCCAACACGACCGCGCCGAGGATGAGGAAACTGGCCGTGCCGTGCGCCGCAAAGAAATGCAAGGCATGGATAGGCAGGAGTGCAGCGAGAACCTGGGGATGCTGGAAGATGCTGAGCGTTCCGAGAAGTCCAAGCACGCCGAACCAGATCAGCATGACCGGACCGAACAGCTTGCCAATGGAGGCGGTGCCGTGTCGCTGAATAATGAACAGCCCCACCAGAATGCCGAGTGCAAGCGGCACGATGAAGGGGTGCAAGGCCGGAGCGCCCATTTCCAGCCCCTCAACGGCAGAAAGCACGGAGATGGCCGGGGTAATCAGGGTGTCGCCGAAAAACAAAGACGCTCCGAGGAAGCCCAGCGACATCAGCAACCAACGGGTCCGCGACCCCAGCGGGGCGTGACCTTGAAGAAGGGAGAGCAAAGCCAGAATGCCGCCCTCCCCCTTGTTGTCGGCTCGCATCATGACGCTGACGTACTTCAGGGACACCACTAGCATCAGTGACCAAAAAATCAGGGAGAGGATGCCCAGCACGTTGTCCTGATTAAGTGCCAGGTGATGGCCGCCAAACACCTCCTTCATGGTGTAAAGGGGGCTGGTGCCGATGTCGCCGAAGACGACGCCGAGTGCCCCAAGGGCGAGGGCGCGAGTGGTGCTATTTTCCTGATGGGGCTGGTTCATTATTTTTTTCTGGCCACAACGTTCGTCAAGTTTGCAGGGGATGCAGAAACGCGGAAATAGTTCCAACCGACATTTGTGAAACACGTCGCGGATGATACGGCTTCAAACTTTAAAAGTCGGGCTAATCCCCGTCAAACGTATCCCAAACTTGGGTCCTTGGATTTGCTTGGGGTTTCCTACTTTTCCACGAAAGCGCGTTCAATTACGTAGGCACCCGGTTCACCGCTGCGCGGCGAAATTTTTAAACCACACTGATCGAGCATAAGCATGGTGTCTTTCAGCATTTGGGGGCTACCGCAAACCATGGCACGATCTTTCTCGGGATCTAATGGGGGCAAGCCAATGTCACTGAATATCTTCCCATTACCGATCAAATCGGTCAGGCGGCCCTGATTACGGAAGGGCTCACGCGTGACGGTGGGGTAATAAATCAACTTTTCGCGTACCTGATCACCGAAAAATTCGTTTTGTGGCAGTTCTTTGGTGATGAAATCGGCGTAGGCCAGTTCGCTAACCTGGCGAACGCCATGGACCAGTACAACCTTTTCAAAAAGTTCGTAAACTTCCGGATCCTGAATCAGGCTTATGAATGGCGCCATGCCTGTGCCGCTGGAAAGCAGGTAAAGGTTACGTCCCGGCAGCAAATCCCGTACAACCAGTGTGCCAGTGGGTTTGCGCGAAATCAGCACCTCGTCACCCACCTTCAAGTGTTGCAAGCGCGAGGTCAGCGGGCCGTCTTGCACTTTGATGCTGAAAAACTCCAGGTGCTCTTCGTAATTGGGACTGGCAATACTGTATGCGCGCATCAGCGGTTTCCCGTCAACCAGTAAGCCGATCATGACAAACTGGCCATTTTCAAAGCGTAAACCGGGGTCGCGTGTGGTTGTGAAACTGAATAACGTGTCGTTCCAGTGATGCACGCTCAAGACGCGTGTGGTCGTGGTGTTGCTTGAGGGTTTTTCAGCAGACATGGCAGATTCGGTGATTTTTTGTGTTCAGGGAAGGGTCGCAGTCAGGGCGGGAACGGCTTCAAACAGGTCTGCTACCAGACCATAATCCGCCATCTGGAAAATTGTGGCGTCGGTATCGTGATTGATGGCAACGACGATCTTGCTGTCTTGCATGCCCGCTGTGTGTTGCACGGCGCCGGATATGCCAACCGCGATATAAAGCTCGGGGGCAACCACAGTGCCCGTTTGTCCTATCTGGATATCGTTGGGCGCAAATCCGGCATCCACTGCGGAACGGGTGGCCCCCAGTGCGCCATGGAGTTTGTCCGCCAGTGGTGCCAGCACAGATTCAAAATTTTCTGCACTGCCCAACGAACGTCCACCTGAAACCACAACGCTCGCTGAACCCAGCTCAGGTCGATCAGACTGGTTTCGTATTTCGCTCAACCAGCGTGTTTTAGCTGAGGCAGGCGGTGGCGCGAGCTTGACTATTTCAGCGTTATTGCCTGTACCGGCCATATCAAACCGGCTGGCACGCAGCGTGACCACTTGAATCGGGTCATTGCTGCGCACGGTCGCAAAGACATTGCCGACATAGATTGGCCGCACATAGGTTGAAGGCGCTTGTATCTCCACAACATTGCCAACCATTTCCACATCCAGAAGCGCCGCAACGCGCGGTAATGCATTTCGGCCAAAGGCGCTATGCGCGGCCAGAATCACTGAATATTCGCGGCCCATGCCTGCAATAATGTTGGCGACGTCTTCGGCGAGCGGGTGTTGCAGATGCTGTGCCTCGACACACATCACGCTGGCAACGCCGGTGATGTCCGCAGCACCCTGGGCTGCGGCAGCGAGGTCGTTGCCGACCAGTAACACATGCACAGTCTGTTTCCAGCATTGCGCCGCGCTGACTAGTTGGGCAACAGAAGGCTTCAGCTTCTGATTTTCGTGTTCTGCCAGAATCAAAACACTCATGGCAATACCCTCGCCTCAGAGCGTAATTTTTCAACCAGCTCCTGCACGTTGTTGACCATGACACATGCTTTGCGAGCAGGGGGGTCTGCAACTTTGACCAAGGCCAGTCTCGGTGAGACATCAATTCCGAATTCTGACGCGCTGATGGTCTGGATCGGTTTTTTCTTGGCCATCATCAAATTGGGAAGTTTTACGTAGCGCGGTTCATTGAGCCGCAGGTCGGCAGTCAATACGGCGGGCAATGTCACCGCAATCTTTTCGGTGCCACCTTCTATTTCGCGCGTGACTACAGCTTCGCCATTTTCTATGTTCAGCGCGGAAATAAATGTGCCTTGCCCATAGTCCAGTAGCGCGGCCAACATCTGGCCTGTCTGGCAGCTATCGTCATCGATCGACTGCTTGCCGAGAAGTACCAGGCCGGGTTGTTCGCGTTCAACCAACACCTTGAGCAAGCGGGCTACCCCCAAAGGCTGAACTGCCTCGCTACTTTCCAGCAGGATGGCTCGGTCCGCACCCATGGCCAGCGCATGTCTCAATACATCCTGCGCCGCTGTCGTGCCTACTGTTACCGCAACAACCTCGGTTGCCACGCCGCTCTCTTTGAGACGCATGGCAGCTTCCATGGCGTTTTCATCAAACGGATTGATGCTCATGCGGGCGCCGGCCAATTCCACATTGGAGCCATCAGGTTTGATATGTACCTTGATGTTGTGATCGACCACTCTTTTTACAGCCACCAATAGCTTCATCTTCCCCACCTGGCTCAAATCGAGGGCATATTATAATGTCCTGAATTGTTAATGTAACGGTGCACCTGATATGTCGCGGGATGTCATGTCGTATGACGTGTTGGTTGTCGGTGCGGGTCCAGCCGGGCTTGCGGCGGCGCTGCGCCTGAAACAGATGGCGCAGAAAACCGGACGGGAAATAAGTGTTTGCGTGTTGGAGAAAGGTGCGCAGCTTGGGGCGCATATCCTTTCCGGTGCGGTGCTTGATCCCGTTTCATTGAATGAATTGCTGCCTGACTGGGATGTGCTGGGAGCACCGCTGATTACGCCTGTAAGTAAAGACGAATTTGTTGTGCTGGGTGAACGGGGTAGCTGGCGTATCCCGGTCGCTTTATTGCCGCCATTGATGGCCAATCATGGGGCGTACATCATCAGCCTGGGCGAGTTTTGCCAATGGCTGGGGAGTCAGGCAGAAGCGGCAGGAGTGGAAATTTATGCGGGTTACGCAGCGCAGGAAATCCTGTATGGCGAGCAGGGCGAGGTTGCTGGAATCATAACCGGCGACATGGGGCGCACCGCAAAGGGCGAGGAAGGCCCGCAGTTTGCGCCGGGCATTGAAATTCACGCCCGTTATACGCTCATCGCTGAAGGCGTTCGCGGCTCGCTTACCCGCGACCTGGAGCAGCGGTTTCAACTTCGTAAAAATTCGTCGCCACAAAAGTTCGGCCTCGGGATCAAAGAGGTCTGGCGGGTCGCGGCGGAGAAGCATCGCCCCGGACTGGTGCAACACAGCCTTGGTTGGCCGCTTGCCTCGGATACCGGGGGCGGCTCGTTTATTTACCATTATGGTGATGGCCTGGTCTCGGTCGGCTTTGTGGTTCACCTCGATTACGCCAACCCGCACCTGTCACCCTTCGACGAGTTTCAGCGATTCAAACAACATCCGGCCATTCGTCCGCTGCTTGAAGGCGGCAAGCGTTTGTCGTATGGCGCACGCGCCATCACCGAAGGTGGTTTGCAATCCTGGCCCGAACTGGTATTTCCTGGCGGTGCGCTGATCGGATGTAGTGCCGGGATGGTCAATGTGCCGCGCATCAAGGGCATTCACAATGCGATGAAATCCGGGATGCTTGCAGCCGAAGCCGTGATGTCTGCCCTGGCAGCAAATCGCAGCCATGATTGTCTCGGTGAATACCCGACTACACTGCGTAACTCAAGGGTCTGGCGTGACTTGCATGCCGTGCGCAACGTCAAGCCTATGCTATCCCGTTTCGGCACCATCCTCGGCACGCTGTTTGGCGGGGTTGAAATGTGGCTGGCCGCTGCCGGGGTGCGATTGCCCTGGACACTGCGCCATCACCAGGCTGATCACGAGTGCACACGTCCTGCATCGGAAATGCCGACAATCGACTACCCCAATCCGGATGGGAAAATCAGCTTCGACAAGCTTAACTCCGTCGCGCTCAGCAATATCACGCATGATCGCGATCAGCCCTGCCACTTGCACCTGCTCGATAAAGCGGAATCCGTTTCCATCAGCATAGAAAAATTCGACGCGCCGGAACAACATTACTGCCCTGCCGGGGTTTATGAAATCGTGGTCACGGATGAAAAGCGCCATCTGCAAATCAATGCACAAAATTGCATTCACTGCAAAACCTGCGACATCAAGGATGCCCTGCAGAACATTGTGTGGAAACCACCGGAAGGTGGCAGCGGGCCCGTGTATTCCGCAATGTAGTGGGGTACGGTGATCTTCTAAACGTCCGCTTTGCTTATGCGGATTCAACCGGTGGATGCAACGGATTGGTGAAATCGTTCGGTGTCAAATGCGAAAATCAAGGCGGTCGAGGGAGAGGCGGTCGTGTGAGGGATCAGGGCCTTTTCTGATTTCCCTGCGCGGCAAAGCCGCACCTCTCCTGACCCCTAACAAATGCTCCACAACTTCACTACCTGGATCCTCGCCACGGTCCAACCGGGCGGCTGATTCCCGCCGTGATGCAATACATCGCGCTGCCGGCCGGCCTCTCGCGCATGAATCTTCCCGTCATCTGCTTTTACACCAGCCTCGGCGCCGGCATCCGGGTAACCATCCTGCGCTCATGGAAATACCACGTGCGCGGCCTGCCCATCACTACTTGCGCGTGGCGATCAGGCTTGCGATGACGCTGGCGCCAATCAGCATTGCGATCACCACCAGCGAGGCCACCACCGGCAGGTGGACCCAGTGTGCGATGAGCATCTTGGTGCCGATGAAGGTGAGCACCATGGCGAGGCCGTATTTGAACTTGCTGCAGCGTAAAGGCGGTGCTCAAAGAGGTTTTCAGGCAAAATGCCGCCTTCACTACACCCGAGTCGCGTGCCCACGGGCAAGGGCGACTTGCATATGGATATAGCGTTACTCCTGTTCCTCATCCTGCTCAACGGCGTTTTCGCCATGTCGGAGATCGCCGTAGTGTCCTCGCGCAAGTCCCGCCTGCAGCGGCTGGCCGACGACGGCAGCCCCGGCGCACACTCGGCGCTTGCCCTCCACGCCGAACCTTCGACCTTCCTCTCCACCATTCAAGTAGGTATCACGTCAATCGGCATTCTCAGCGGCGCCATCGGCGAAGCCGCGCTGGCCGACCCTCTGGCTGTCTGGCTAGCGCAGTTCGCTCTGATCGAATCCTATGCCAGGGGTATCGCGCTCACGATAGTGGTACTCGGCCTGACCTATTTTTCCGTTGTGGTCGGCGAATTGGTTCCCAAACGGTTGGGCCTACTGGCGCCGGAAGGCACCGCCTCCCTGATCGCACGGCCCATGAACATGTTGTCGCGCCTCACGCGGCCTGTGGTGTGGCTCCTGTCTGCGTCCTCCAGTTTGCTGTTGCGAATGATGGGTGCGCGCCGCAAGGAAGAACCGCCGGTGACCGACGATGAAATCAACGTGCTGATGGGTCAGGGTACCGAGGCTGGGGTATTCCATCAAAGCGAACAGGAGATCGTCTCCAATGTGCTGCGCCTGGACGAGCAGCGCATCGGCGCGATCATGACCCATCGCAGCGATATTTATCTGATCGATCTCGACGATCCCGAAGACGAGATTCGCCGCCTGATCGCAGAAAGCCCGTATGAGCGCATCGTGGTCTGTCGCGACGGACTCGACCATGTTACCGGGATCCTGCGCACATCCGACCTGCTCAAACCTGCGCTGACCGGCGGCCCGCTGAATATCGAAGCGGTCTTGCGAGCCCCCCTGTATGTGCCGGACAGCGTTACGACGACCCGGTTGCTCGAAAGTTTCCGCAAGGCGCGCATGCAGTTCGCGCTGATCGTCGATGAATACGGCGACCTGGAGGGCCTGGTGACGCTGACCGACGTGCTGACCTCCATCGTGGGTGAACTGCCTTCCTACGATTCGTCCGACGAGCAGGACGTGGTCGAACGCGAAGATGGTTCCTGGTTGGTGGATGGCAGCGTGACCATCGAACGACTCAAGTCAGCCCTGGAGTTCGACGATGACCTGCCGGGCGAGGAAGAGAATGCGTTCAACACCCTGGGCGGATTCGTCATGCACATGCTGGGACATATCCCTGCCGTGGCCGATCATTTCGAATGGGAGAACTGGCGTTTCGAAGTGGTGGACATGGACCGAAACCGGGTGGACAAGATGCTGATCGCCAACCTCGCGCCGCCGCAGAATGCAGCAGAGACGAAATCATGACAGTGGCCGTCGAGCTTTACTGAGTCCCGATCAGGTCAAACCCACGGACCGGGCGCGTAACGCGCGAGACGTCCGGCCAGTCGGTTTATCCAGATGCTGCTTCCACCATCGTCCGCTTCATCTCCGCCACCGCCTCTTTCCAGCCCACGAACAAGGCTTGCGCAACAATGGCGTGGCCGATGTTGAGTTCATGGATACCCGGCAGCGCCGCAATCGGCTGTATATTGTGGTAGGTCAGGCCATGCCCGGCATTCACCGTGAGGCCGAGGCTGCGGCCATAGGCCACCGCTTTGCGAATGCGCTCGAATTCAGCAACACGCGCCGTGTCGCTTAGTGCGTCGGCATACGCCCCGGTATGAATTTCGACCACCGGCGCGCCGGCCGCATGCGCCGCATCGAGCTGCGCAAAATCGGCGTCGATGAAGAGCGAGACCCGGATCCCGGCATCCGCCAGCCGCGTGCAGGCTGCCTGCATTTTTGGCAGCTGGGCGGCCACATCGAGCCCGCCCTCGGTGGTGAGTTCCTCGCGCTTTTCCGGCACCAGGCAGACGTCCTGCGGCCGCGTGGCGCAGGCGATGGCGAGCATTTCATCGGTCACCGCCATTTCCAGGTTCATTTTGGTTTTCAGGACCTGGCGCAGGATCGCCACGTCGGCATCCTGGATGTGGCGGCGGTCTTCCCTGAGGTGCAGGGTGATCGAATCGGCGCCGGCGGTTTCCGCGGCGAGCGCTGCCTCGACCGGACAGGGATAGCGGGTCTTGCGCGCCTGGCGCAGGGTGGCGATATGGTCGATGTTGACGCCGAGATAGATGCTCATGATTCAGCCGGGTGGGTTCAATTCTGTGAGTTCGCGTAACAGCTGGCGAGTATAAAGCGGCTTTGCGCCCAGGGTGTGGTTGATCAGGGTCCGCATCAAGATCTTGGCCTCGACCAGCGTCGCCGGCTGTTCGAAGCGGCCGGCTGCCAGATCGATCAGCGTCTGGCCCGAAACCGGACAACCCGGCTGCCCGCTCGCACGCAGCGCGCCGCGTTCGGGCTGGAACACGTAGCGGACACCGGCTTCGATCGGCATCCCGCTGTCGGCATCGACATCGAAGGTGGCGCCATAGCCGATTTCGCTTAACAGATTTTTTTCAAAATGCCGCAGGATGCGCTCGTATTCGGTGCCGCGAGCCTCGCCCGCCAGCTGGTCGAGCGTGTCGGCATAGCGGTCATACAGCAACTCGTGCGCATCGCCGCGCGCCAGCAGACGCAGCAGCAGTTCGTTCAGATAAAACCCGCACATCAGCGCGCGCCCCTGCGGCGCCGTCAGGCCGCCCTGCCATTCGGCGGCGTGCAGGGTTTTCAGCTCGGATTTGCCGAACCACGACAGCAGCAGCGGGGTGAACGGCTGCATCAGCCCGCGCAGGGCCGAGGTCGGTCGGCGCGCGCCGCGTGCGATCAGCGCCGTGCGCCCGTGGCTGCGGGTGAATACCTCCGCCACCACGCTGGTTTCCTTGAAGGGATAGGTGTGGAGGATGAAGCCGGGCTCGTTGTTGATGCGGGCGTCAGACGACATGCTTCTTTTTGTCCTTCGCGGATGAAGATTTTCAATCCAGCCCCAGCGATTTCAGCATGCGCACATCGTCGGCCCAGCCGCCCTTGACCTTGACCCAGACTTCCAGATAGACCTTGCTGTCGAACGCGCGCTCCATGTCGAGGCGCGCCTGGGTGGAAATGGTCTTGAGCTTTTCGCCGCCCTTGCCGATGAGGATGGGCTTGTGGCTGTCGCGGTCGACCAGGATGGTGGCGAAGATGCGGCGCAGGTTGCCTTCTTCCTCGAACTTGTCGATGCTCACCGCAACCGCATAGGGGATTTCCTCGCCGCACAGACGGAAGACTTTTTCGCGAATGAGTTCGGCGGCCAGCTGACGTTCGGTCTGGTCGGTGACGTCGTCCGCGTCGTACAGCGGCGCATTTTCCGGCAAGTGGGTTTGCAGGGTTTTCAGCAGTTCTTCGAGGTTGTTGCCCTGCTTGGCCGATACCGGGACGATCTCGGTAAACGCATGGGCTGCTGTGACTTCCTGCAGATAGGCCATCAGCTCGGCGCGATCCTTGACCTGGTCGATCTTGTTCACCACCAGGATCAGCGGGCGATCCTTGGGCAGCAACTCCATCACCTGACGATCCTCGTTCTTCAGCCGCCCGGCTTCCACCAGCATCATCACCACGTCGGTATCCGACAGCGTTTCGCGCACCCGCTTGTTCATCGCGCGGTTCATGGTGCCGGTATAGCGCGTCTGGAAGCCGGGCGTATCGACGAACACGAACTGCGCCTCGTCGGTGGTGTGAATGCCCATCACCCGGTGGCGCGTGGTCTGTGCCTTGCGCGAGGTGATGCTGACTTTCTGCCCGACAATCCGGTTGAGCAGGGTCGACTTGCCGACGTTGGGGCGCCCGACGATGGCGATGAGACCACACTTGAATTCACTCATTTTCGCACTTCGCTCTTCTTTGCTGCCTGTTCATTTCGTAACGCGTCGCACGCCTGGCGTGCGGCCTCCTGTTCGGCGGCACGGCGGCTTTTGCCGACGCCGCGCGTGCTGATTGCGGGCCTGGTCAACACGCAGTCGACGATGAAGCTCTGGTCGTGCGCCTCGCCCTCGGTGTCGACCAGCCGGTAATCCGGCAGCGGCAGACGGCGTGACTGCAGCATTTCCTGCAACTCCGTCTTGGGATCCTTGCCCGAGGCTGTGGGGTCGATCTGCGCCACCAGCGGTGCGAACAGGCCGTTCACCACGCGCTGCGCCTCGTCAAACCCCGCTTCGAGAAAGATCGCGCCAAAGAGCGATTCGAGCGCATCGGCCAGAATCGAGGGGCGGCGGAATCCGCCGCTCTTGAGTTCGCCCTCGCCCAGCCGCAGGCTCTCGCCCAGCCTCAGGGTCGCGGCAATCTCGGCCAGGGTTTCCTGCCGCACCAGATTGGCACGCAACCGCGAAAGACTGCCCTCGGGCAAATCGGGGAATGTATCGTAGAGCGCGCGGGCGACCGAGCAGTTCAGAACCGAGTCGCCTAGGAATTCGAGCCGCTCGTTGTTGACCGCCCCGTAGCTGCGGTGCGTCAGCGCCTGGGTCAGCAGGTCGGCGCGGATAAAGGTATAACCCAGCGCCTGCTGCAGGCGCTGGTTCAGCAAGGCATTATTCAATCTGGGCGGGCGCGGCGTTGGGGTTGGTGCTGGCGCTGAAGTCGACCACCAGGCTGGCATTGCCGAAAAGCGTGGTGCGGAATTCGTAATCGGCAGACACGACTGGCACGCCGCCGCTGCGGTCGATCGTGAGATTTTCCGGCTTGACCACCGTGACATAGCCGACGTTGGCACGATTTGCGAAATCATTGCGGAGCTCGGCATTGCTTTTCGACCTGAAACCGGATTCCTGCCCCATCGTGGCGAGAATCTTCTTCACCGAGAAAAACTCGATGTAGGCCGGCACCAGCTTCATTGCCAGCATGGCAATCATCACCAGAACGGCGGCAACGAACAGGAATCCGATCATGCTCAGACCGCGTTGCCGGGATTGCAGGGGATGTGTGCGGGTCATGGTGTCTCCTATTATTTAATGGTAGTGCCGATGCGGCCAAAGTCGTCGAAATTCATCCAGATGAAAAAGGCCTTGCCGACGATATGCCTGTCCGGGACGAAGCCCCAGTAGCGGCTGTCATTGCTGGCGTCGCGGTTGTCGCCCATCATGAAATACTGCCCTTCCGGGACCTTGCAAACGAAGCCTTCGCCCTCGGCATTGTAGGAGCAGTTTTCGCGATAGGGGAAGTCCACCACCTGCGGCGGATAGACCGCGGGCTTGCCCGGCTCGGTCATCATGGTGTGGCCAACGCCGTTGAGATGCTCCTGATACACCATGGCGGTGATGTAATTGAGGCCGTTTCCGACATAGCTGTAGGTACCGGTGTTGGCCGTACGCACCGACTGGCCGTTGATACTGAGCCGCTTGTCGCGGTATTCGACCACGTCGCCCGGCACACCGATCACGCGCTTGATGTAATCGAGGCCGGGGTCGGCCGGATAACGGAACACCATGACGTCGCCGCGCTCGGGATTGTTGAGTTGCACCACTTTCTTGTTGAGCACCGGCAGGCGGATGCCGTAGGTGTATTTGTTGACCAGGATGAAGTCGCCGATCAGCAGCGTCGGCATCATCGAGCCGGACGGAATCTTGAAAGGCTCGACCAGGAAGGAGCGCAGCGCAAACACCACCAGGATCACCGGGAAAAAGCTCTTGGCGTATTCGACCAGCAGCGGTTCGCGGGCGCCCCGGTCGCGGCCGCGCTTGAGCAGCAGCGCGTCGAGCAGCCAGATGCCGCCGGTGACGGCCAGCGCGATGAAAAGGATGAGGGCGAAGTTCATGTTTACTTGTCCGAGACCTGGAGGATCGCAAGAAAGGCTTCCTGCGGGATTTCGACGTTGCCGACCTGCTTCATGCGGCGTTTGCCGGCCTTCTGCTTTTCCAGCAGCTTCTTCTTGCGCGAGATGTCGCCGCCGTAGCACTTGGCGAGCACGTTCTTGCGCAGCGCCTTGACGTTCTCGCGCGCGATGATGTTGGCGCCGATCGCCGCCTGCACCGCGACGTCGAACATCTGGCGCGGAATCAGTTCACGCATCTTGGAAGCGAGTTCGCGCCCGCGATACACGCTGGTGGCGCGGTGCACGATCAGGGACAGCGCATCGACCTTTTCGTTGTTGACCAGGATGTCGAGCTTGACCAGATCGCCCGGCCGGTATTCCTTGAACTCATAGTCGAGCGAGGCGTAGCCGCGGCTGGTCGACTTCAGCTTGTCGAAGAAATCCATCACCACTTCGTTCATCGGCAGGTCATAGCGCAGCATCACCTGCCGGCCGTGGTACTGCATGTCGAGCTGCATGCCGCGCTTCTGGTTGCACAGGGTGATGACGTTGCCGACGAACTCTTCCGGCACGAAGATGGTCGCGGTGATGATGGGCTCGCGGATTTCCTCGATCTTCGACAACTCGGGCAGCTTGGACGGATTCTCGACCTTGACCAGGGAGCCGTCTTTGAGCACCACTTCGTACACCACCGTCGGCGCGGTGGTGATGAGGTCCATGTTGTATTCGCGCTCGAGCCGCTCCTGCACGATGTCCATGTGCAAAAGGCCGAGGAAGCCGCAGCGGAAGCCGAAACCTAGCGCCTGCGAGACTTCGGGCTCGAACTGCAGCGCCGCGTCATTCAGCTGCAGCTTGGTCAACGCGTCGCGCAGCGCCTCGAAATCGTGCGACTCGATCGGATAGAGGCCGGCAAAGACCTGCGACTGCACCTTCTTGAAGCCGGGCAGCGCCTCGGCCGCGGGCCGGTCGAGCAGGGTGATGGTGTCGCCCACCTGGGCCGATTTGAGTTCCTTGATACCCGCAATCACAAAGCCGACCTCGCCTGCCGACAGGCTGGGCCGGTCGACCGATTTCGGCGTGAACACGCCGACGTGCTCGGTCAGGTGCTGCGCGCCGGACGCCATGAAACGGATCTTGTCCTTGGGACACAAGACGCCGTCGACCACCCGCACCAGCATCACCACGCCGACGTAGTTGTCGAACCACGAGTCGATGATCAGCGCCTTCAGCGGCGCGTCCACATTGCCGCGCGGCGGCGGCACCTGCTTCACCACCACTTCGAGGATTTCGGCAATGCCGATCCCGGTCTTGGCCGATGCGCGCACCGCCTCGCTCGCGTCCAGCCCGACGATGTCCTCGATCTCTTCCGCCACCCGGTCCGAGTCGGCGGCAGGCAGGTCGATCTTGTTCAGCACCGGGATCACCTCGACACCGAGGTCGATCGCGGTGTAGCAGTTGGCCACCGTCTGCGCTTCCACCCCCTGCGAGGCATCGACCACCAGCAGCGCGCCCTCGCACGCAGACAGGGAACGCGACACTTCATAGGAAAAATCGACGTGGCCGGGGGTGTCGATCAGATTCAGGCGGTAGACCTTGCCGTCCTGCGCCTTGTAGCTCAGCGCAGCGGTCTGCGCCTTGATGGTGATGCCGCGCTCCTTTTCCAGGTCCATGGAATCGAGCACCTGGGCCTCCATTTCGCGATCGGACAGTCCGCCGCAAAACTGGATGAGGCGGTCGGCCAGCGTGGACTTGCCGTGGTCGATGTGGGCGATGATGGAGAAATTGCGGATCAGACTCTGGGACACAGCAAAACGGGCACGTTTCCGTGCCCGGCTAGGGATGCGATAACACCCAGAATTTTAACGGATTTCAGGGCCGTCGGCGCAGCCATTCCTGAAGCGCATGCAGATTAAGCTCATGACGGCAAATCTCGGTGGCGCCGTCGAACAGCAGCGGCACATCCCAACCGTAGCGCGTTTTGAGCAAGGGATCGACATCCACATCCACGGGCGTCAGGCGGTGGCCGGTTCCCGCGATCAGCGCGCCGACTTGTGCCGCCATCTCCTCGCACAGCGGACAGCCCGCCCTCGTGTAGAGCGTGAGTGTTGACGCTTTAGCGTCTTTAGCGCGAGGTTGTTGCCGATTCATCGGCTTTAGTGCGTGGTTGTTGCCGATTGATCGGCTTTACAACCACGGCCTCCTCCTTGCGGGGACAGCCTCGGCCTGCCCCATGCAGGGACCGTCACGGCCTGCCCTTTGCGGGTGCAAAGTGAGCGTCTTACTCACCCGATATCTTCAGTGGAACGTAGAGCGAGCCTTCGCCGCGCCGCACCAGGAGCGCCGCGCTCTTGCCTTTGGGAACGACGGCGATCGCCTTGCGGAAGGCTTCGACCGTGGGCACCTTGCCGTTGTTGACCGCGAGGATCACGTCGCCGACGCGGATGCCCGCGCGCGCGGCGTCGCCGGTCACTTCCTCCACCAGCAGGCCATGGTCGATCCCGAGCTCGCGCCGCTGGTCGGCCGTCAGTTCGGACAGGGCCAACCCGCCCCGCGAATAGGTCTTTCCGTTCTTGCCGGCGGGCACCTCTTCGCCCGGCAATTCGCCCAGCGTCACCGCCAGTTCCTGCGCCTTGCCGCGGCGCCACACCTGCAGCGGAATTTTCGTTCCTGGCTTGGCCATGCCGACCATGCGCGGCAGATCGCCCGAGTTCTCCACCGGCCTGCCGCCAAACATGAGGATCACATCGGCCGCCTGCAAGCCGGCCCGGGCCGCAGGGCTATCCGCCTGCACCTGTGCGATCAGCGCGCCGCGCGGGCGATCCATGCCGAAGGACTCGGCGAGATCGGCGGTCACTTCCTGCACCACCACCCCAAGCCAGCCGCGCGAGACCTTGCCGCTGTTTTTCAGCTGCTCGGCAACCTCCATCGCCACATCGATCGGAATCGCGAACGACACCCCCTGATAGCCGCCACTGCGGCTGTATATCTGCGAGTTGATGCCGACCACTTCGCCCTTCATGTTGAACAGCGGCCCGCCCGAGTTGCCCGGATTGATCGGCACGTCCGTCTGGATGTAGGGCACGTAACTTTCCGAGGGCAGCGAGCGTCCCTTGGCAGAAACGATGCCGGCGGTGACCGAATTCTCGAAGCCGAACGGCGAACCGATGGCCGCAACGGCCTCGCCCACCCGCAGCCTGGCGGGGTCACCCAGCTTGACCGCCGGCAGGTTGTTGGCGGTGATCTTGATGACGGCAACATCGGTGCGGCTATCGGCGCCGATGACTTTCGCACTGAACGTGCGCTTGTCGATGAGTTTGACCTCGACTTCGTCGGCGCCGCGCACCACATGGGCGTTGGTCAGGATGTAGCCGTCGTTGCTGACGATGAAGCCGGAGCCGGCGCCGCGTGCGGGGATTTCCTGCATCGGCCCGTGTCCGGGGACGCCAGGCGGGAAGAAGCGGCGGAAGAACTCCTGCATGGCTTCCTCGTCAGGCACCGCGAAAGGGAAGCCCTCGGCGCCACGCTTCACCAGCCTGGTGGTGCTGATGTTGACCACAGCCGGGCCGTGTGCTTCGACCAGTTCGGCCACATCCATCGCTTCTTTTGCCAACGCCGGTGCAGACAAGGTAAACACCAGTGCTGTCGCGGCCAATGCCACTCTCATCGCGGTTCTCCTTTCCTCATATGAAACAGCTTGACGTCTTCACGCCTGAGCACGACCGGGCGCGCCGCCCGACCGCCGCGCGCGGCCAGCCAGCCCGCCACGCCCCCGAGCAGCATGCCAACCACTGCGGGGCCATCGCCGGGCTGCACCGCCTGTGCCAGCAACGCGCCCGCCAGCATCAGCCCCAACGGCAGCCCGTAGGCGCGCAATGCACTCCTGAGCACGCTACCACGGGCGATGCCGACGACAACGCGGTCGCCAGGGGAAAGCGACAAATCGCAGTCGACCAGAAAATGTCGGGGTTTGCGCTGGAACATCTCGGTGATGCGGCGCGACGCACAGCCCTGCCCGCCGCAAGTACCGCAACCGGACGGCTCGACCGCCTGCACCCAGATGCCATCCGCTGCGGTTTTGACGACTTCGGCGGTTTGCTCCAGCATGGCGCTGCTTACTACTTCCGCTTTACCGAGTTGCCTGTTTCGATCAATGCCATGTTCGGCACTTCGCCCAGGGTAGTCACGGTGTGGCCGTCGACCTCACGCGCATAGATGCCGATCACGCCTTCAGCCGACAGGCCGCGCAGGCTTTGCCCCCGGGGATCGACGCGTTCCACGAACATCGAGAGCACGGAGAGTCCGTCTGAAAAAACCAGATGGGTGACAGGCTCCGACTTGCCCGGCAGTGCGCGCACAGCCTCCTGCACCCGCTTGAATCCCGGCGGCGGGGTTACGTCCCAGGCCACCTCGGCCGGTTTGTCGAGACTGGCTTGCTGGACGCGTTTGCCCGCCAGATCGTTGTGAAACGACCCGACATCGGGCGCCTTGCCAATCTGGATTTCGGAGAATACGAACATCGACACCACCACGCCACTGTCGTTGACGACGCGCGACTTGAGCGGCAGTCCGGTTTGTTTATCCAGCCACAAATTGTAGCTGTAACGATAGCCGTCGCGCGGCTCCAGCATCACCACCTGACAGGGCCGGCCCGCCACCCGCTCGACGCCGCCGAGCTTCGCCTCGTAATAGTCGAGCAGGCCGGCCGGCTGGGCTGGCAGCAAGGCGGGGAAGAACCGGCGCAGAGCATTGCGCTCAAGCCGCACACTCTTGCCATCCGGCAAATGGCAATAGACATCGTTGTTGACGCGCAGGAACTTGCGCGGCGTGCCGTCCAGCACCTCGACCTTTTCCAGTTCGCCGGTCGCATCGGTGCGATGCAGCACACGCAGCACTTCGACGTGTTCGCCGTGGTGATACACATAAACACCGCTGTAGTTCTGCTGCTTGGCGGCGGCAGCGGCGCGGGTGAGCCAATCGAGCGCGGCGTCGGCGCGCGCCGTGCCGGACAACAGCATCAGTGCGGCAAACCCCACCGCCAGCCAGTCTTGCCGCCACACAACGCCCGCCCGCATCAACGCGGCTCCACCGCAACCGCCATCACGCGCTGGTAGGGCGAAGCCACCGCCATCGGGGAAAATTCCTGATGCGCCACCAGATAGGAAGCGAAACGGTCGTCATCACGCGGATCCGAAGCCAGTCCGGCCTGCTGGAAGCCCGGCGCCACCGCCATCGGTGCCGTGGCAGGGGCATCCGACAGCAGCCCGGTCAGCGCAATCACGCCCCATACCGCAACCGAAGCGAACGATGCCACCGCCAGCCGCTGCGGCCACACACTACGGCGCGGCGCCAGCACGGTAGGTTCGGCTGCCAACTGCTCCGAAAAGCGTGCCATGAAATCGCCCTGTGCCGGTGCCATGCCACGCATCAGGTCGCCGACCATGTGGTATTCAGACCACTTGTGCCGCAAGACTTCATCATGTTTCATCGCCGTGATGCAGGCCTCGGTTTCGGCGCGTGCCGTTTCACCGTCGAGCGCGGCGGACAGGATCAACAACCGGTCGTCGGCCTGCTCTGCCTGGGGAAGGGTATCGGGTTTGCGAAGTGCTGACATGGTTACCACCTTTTATCCTGACTGGTGCCCAGCATCGGGCGTATCTTTTCGGCAATCGCCTCACGCGCACGGAATATTCGTGAACGCACGGTGCCAATCGGACATTCCATCATCTGCGCAATGTCCTCGTAGCTCATGCCTTCGATTTCACGCAGCGTGATGGCCGTCCGCAATTCCTCGGGCAACGCATCGACGGCCTCATTCACTGCTTGGGCGATCTGCTTGGTATGAAGTTCCGCTTCCGGCGTCGCGATGTCGCGCAACAGGTCACCTTCCTCATAATTCTCGGCATCTTCCGCCTGCACATCGCTCGATACCGGCTGGCGTTTGTACGCCACCAGGTAATTCTTGGCGGTATTGACGGCGATGCGGTACAGCCAGGTGTAAAACGCGCTTTCGCCGCGAAATCCCGGCAATGCGCGATAGGCCTTGATAAAAGCTTCCTGCGTAATATCTTCCACCTCCGCCGCGTCTCGCACCATGCGCGACAACAGACGCCCGACCTTGCGGTGATACTTGATCACCAACAACTCGAATGCGCGCTTGTCGCCCTGCTGAGCACGTTCAACCAACACCTGATCCAGTTCGCGGTCTGACATATCTCCCTGCTGCTTTATGTTTATGCTGAAAGTATACGTGACCGCAGCTTCCAAAAGATGAGAGGATGCTCGGGCCAAAAAGTTCACCCCATCAGCTTCGATGCAGCAGGGTGATTCTGACCAGGCCCAAGCCTGCTATCATCGCCCGATTCATGCATAGACACGACGTCCTCATCCTCGGCAGCGGCCTCGCCGCGCTGACCACCGCGCTCAGGCTTGCCGACCGGCGCCGCGTCGCCATTGTCACCAAGCGGCAGATGATCGACGGCGCCAGCGACTGGGCGCAAGGCGGGATTGCGGCGGCAATCGACAGCGGCGACTCGGTGGAGTCGCATGTGCGCGACACCCAGGTCGCCGGCGCCGGCCTGTGCGACGAAGCGGTCACGCGCATGGTGGCCAGCCAGGCGCGCGAGATGATCAGCTGGCTGACCGCCAACGGCGTCGCCTTCACGCCCGATCCGCAGGCGCCCGGCGGCCTGCATCTGGCGCGCGAGGGCGGCCATTCCAGGCGCCGCGTGGTGCATGCGGCCGATGCCACCGGCCACGCTGTGCAGACCAGCCTGCTCGACCGCGTGCGCGCCCACCCCAATATCGAGACCTTCGAGCAGCACGTCGCCATCGACCTCATCACCGGCAAGCGCGCCGGCGGCGAGGAGCGACAGATCCACGGCGCCTATGCGCTGAACAAGGACAGCGGCGAGGTCGAGACCTTCGCCGCAGGCCACACCGTGCTGGCCACCGGCGGTGCCGGCAAGGTCTATCTCTATACGTCCAATCCCGACACGGCGACCGGCGACGGCATTGCCATGGCGTGGCGCGCCGGCTGCCGGGTCGCCAACCTGGAATTCGTGCAGTTCCACCCGACCTGCCTGTATCACCCGCACGCCAAGTCCTTCCTCATCAGCGAGGCGGTGCGCGGCGAGGGCGGACGGCTGCTGCTGCCCGACGGCAGCCGCTTCATGCAGTTTCACGACGAACGCGCCGAACTCGCCCCGCGCGACGTGGTGGCGCGCGCGATCGACTTCGAGATGAAAAAACGCGGCATCGACTGCGTCTATCTCGACATCAGCCACATGCCGGCCGACTTCGTGCGCGAGCATTTTCCGACCATCCACCGCCGCTGCCTGGAACTCGGCATCGACATCACGCGCCAGCCGATCCCGGTGGTGCCGGCCGCGCACTATACCTGCGGCGGCGTGGTCACCGACATGGACGCGCGCACCGACCTGTGCAACCTGCATGCGGTAGGCGAAGTCACGTTCACCGGCCTGCACGGCGCCAACCGGCTGGCGTCGAACTCGCTGCTCGAATGCCTGGTGTTCGGCCATGCCGCCGCGCGCGACATCCTTGCCACCCCGCCCGCCCCAGCGCTCGATCTGCCGCCGTGGGACGCCTCGCGCGTCACCGATCCCGACGAGGAAGTGGTGATCTCGCACAACTGGGACGAGCTGCGCCGCTTCATGTGGGACTACGTCGGCATCGTGCGCACCAACAAACGGCTGACGCGCGCGTCGCACCGCATCCGCCTGCTGCGCGACGAAATCGACGAGTTCTACCGCAACTTCCGCGTCAGCAACGACCTGATCGAGCTGCGCAACCTGGTGCAAAGCGCCGACCTCATCATCCGCTCGGCCCAGTTGCGGCAGGAAAGCCGCGGCCTGCACTACAGCCGCGACTACCCGGAGACGCTGCCGATCGCCGGCAACACGGTGCTCAACCCGCGCCCCGGGACGCTGTGTCCGAGCGTATGCGGCGTGTCCAGCGAAGCGACACCCTGAGGCGGCGCAGGTCGTCGGCAGCCGCGCTGTCGGACAGCAGCGTCAGGGTCCGCACCGGTTCGCCTGCCAGCCGGTAGCGCAGCACGATCAAGGCGGTCGAAACAAAACTGTCGCCCAATATTTCGGCTTCGCGCCATTCAGCCGCGTCATCCAGGCATTGCAAGCGGCCGTCCGCCGCAACACGCAGGCTGGCCGGCGGGCGCGCGCGCTGCCAACCCCACACGACCAGGCCCGTTACCGTCATGCCCAGCAGCAGCTGCAGGGTGCCCGGCAGCGCCGCGAGATAGAGGGCGACCAGCGCCAGCAGCAGCATGCCCGCCAGCAACAGCCCCAGTCGCTGTGAGGGCTTGAGCTCAATCTCGCGCATCAGCGTGTACACTTTTGGCCTTCATTTCATTCCCCTTAACTGGAACGCATCGTGATCGATTCCTGGAAAACCTTTCTGCAATCCCAAGGCGCAGCAATCGAAGCCGACAGCGTGCTGCATTATGGCGACCCCGCCGCCGAACGCGCGGCCGCCACGGACGGCACCATTGTGGCGGATCTGTCGCAACTCGGCGTCATCGCGCTGCGCGGCGAGGACACTCCCGCTTTCCTGCAGGGCCAACTCAGCAACGACGTGCGCGCGCTGCACGCCGACAGCGCGCAGTGGAGCGGTTATTGCAACCCCAAGGGGCGCCTGCTCGGCAATTTCCTGGCGTGGCGGCAGGGCGAGGATTATTGCCTGCAGCTTTCGGGCGACATTCTTGCCGGCGTGCTGAAGCGCCTGTCCATGTTCATCCTGCGCGCCAAGGTGCAGGCGCGCGATGCCAGCGACGAAAACGTGCGGCTGGTCGTCGCCGGCAGGCAGGCGCTGGCGGCGGTGACCGCCGCGATGGGCGCCGTGCCGGAAGCTGCGATGCGCTCGGTCGCCGGCGAGGCCGGCCAGGTGATCCGCCTGGGCGACGACAAATTCGTGCTGTCGATCGCGCCCGAACGTGCCGCCGCCGTGTGGCAGGCGCTGCGCCAGTCGGCCACCCCGGTCGGGGTGCCCGTATGGGACTGGCTGCGGCTCAACGCCGGCATTCCGATGATCGTCGCCGCCACCCAGGAGCTGTTCGTGCCGCAGATGGTCAACCTCGAAGTCATCGGCGGGGTCAGCTTCCAGAAGGGCTGCTACCCGGGCCAGGAAATCGTTGCGCGCAGCCAGTATCTGGGCAAGCTCAAGCGCCGCATGTTTTTGGCGCATGTGGACGCCGAAGCCGCGCCGGGCGACCCTTTATACAGTGCCGACATGGGCGGCCAGGCCACCGGAACCGTGGTCAACGCAGCGCCGGCGCCGGCCGGCGGCTTCGATGTGCTGGCCGTCGCCCAGGTCGAAAGTGCGAATACGCAGATCCTGCATCTGAAAGCCGCCGACGGCGCGGCCTTGACCCTGAAGCCCCTGCCCTATGCGCTGCCCGAGTAGGTGAAGCACGCCTATGTCTATTACCGCATCGATCCGGTGCAGGCTGGCCTGGCTGCTGTCCGGATCAATACGCTGCTGGAAACGATGTCCCCGCATTGCAGCCAGTTGCCGCGGCGGCTGAGCCGCTGTGACGATGCGACGACATGGATGGAGATTTATGAGGACATTGCCGACTTTGCGGCATTTGTCGCTGCCTTGAACTCCGCTGTCCAGATGATCGGCTGCGCGGCATTCACCCAGGACGAACGCCATCTGGAATGTTTTTTCCTGGGCTGATTACGCGCCCGTTAAAGCGGCTCGGCTCGCTTCGCTTTCAGGCGATCTCCTCGACCGGAACGCGCGCAGCCAGGGCACACAGCAGTTCATAACTGCTGGTGCCCGCGGCTGCGGCCACCACATCCACCGACAGCCCCTCCCCCCACAGCACCACCGGACTGCCGATGCCGGCATCGGCGCATTCGCTCAGGTCCACGCACAGCATGTCCATCGAGACCCGTCCCAAGGTTCGACTGGCGCGGCCGTTGACCAGCACCGGGGTGCCCGTCAGCGCGTGGCGCGGATAACCGTCCGCATAGCCGCAGGCCACCACGCCCACCCGCATCGTGCGTTCGGCGCGATACAACTGGCCGTAACCCACCCCCTCGCCTGCCTGCAGGGTCTGCACGCTGATGATTTCCGATTGCAGCGTCATCGCCGGCCGCAACCCAAATTGCTCGGCCGGCACATCGGCAAAAGGCGAGGCGCCGTACAGCATGATGCCGGGGCGCGCCCAGGCCCCCAGGGTTTCCGGATAACGCAGCAGCGCCGCCGAGTTGGCGCTGCTCCACGGCAGGCCATAACCGGCGATCTCGCGCAGAAACGGCTGCAACTGCCAATCCACCCCCGCGGCCTCGTCTGCCTGGGCGAAGTGGGTCATCAGCGTGATGCCGGCCACTCCGGGCAGGCTTTGCGTTCGCGCGACGATGGCGGCGTGGTCGGCGAGCGGAAGCCCCAGCCGGTGCATGCCGCTGTCGAACTTGAGGAAGACCTGAATGGGGCGTGCAGGCGGCCGCTGCTGCAGCCAGTCGATATGCACGGGATGATGCAGCACCGGCCACAGATCCAGTTCGGCGCAGGTAGCGATCTCGTCCGCACTGAAAACTCCTTCCAGCAGCAGGATCGGCTTCTCGACCCCCATCAGGCGCAGGTTTGCGGCCTCTTCCAGCGTCAGCACAGCGAAGCCGTCCGCTGCCGCCAAAGCGCGCAGCGCGCGCGACAGTCCGTGACCATAGGCGTTGGCCTTGACTACCGCAAACACGCACGCCGTCCCCGCGTGACGGCGCGCCACGCGCAGGTTGTGCGCCATCGCATCAATGGAAATGCGCGCTTTGATTGGGCGCATCTGGATTAGTAGGAGCCTGGCTGCGCCAGTGTTTCGAAGCGCGTGTATTCGCCGACGAAAGCCAGCCGCACGGTGCCGATGGGGCCATTACGCTGCTTGCTGATAATGATTTCTGCGGTGCCCTTGTCCTGAGTGTCGGGGTTGTAGACCTCGTCGCGATAGATGAACAGGATGACGTCGGCATCCTGTTCGATGGCGCCCGATTCGCGCAGGTCGGACATCACCGGCCGCTTGTTGGGGCGCTGCTCGAGGCTGCGGTTCAGCTGCGACAGCGCGACCACCGGCACGTGCAGTTCTTTCGCCAGGCCCTTGAGGGCGCGCGAGATTTCCGAGATTTCGGTGGCGCGGTTTTCGCCCGAGCTGCTGGCAGACATCAGCTGGATGTAGTCGATGATGATCAGGCCGAGCTTGCCGCACTGGCGCTGCAGGCGCCGGGCGCGGGCGCGCAGTTCCAGCACATTGAGCCCCGGTGTTTCGTCGATGAAGATGGGGGCGTCGTTGAGCTTGCCGAGGGCGTAGGTGAGGCGCTGCCAGTCGTCCTCGCCCAGCTTGCCGGTACGCAGGCGATGCTGGTCGAGCTTGCCGACCGAGCCGATCATCCGCATCACCAGCTGCTGGCCGCCCATTTCCATGGAAAAGACCGCCACCGGCAAGCCGGTATCGAGCGCGACGTTCTCGCCGATGTTGATCGAGAATGCGGTCTTGCCCATCGACGGGCGCCCGGCGACGATGATCAGATCGCCCGGCTGGAAACCCGAGGTCTTCTGGTCGAGATCGTGAAATCCGGTGGGCACGCCGGTGATGCCGGAATCGTTGTCGCGGTGATACAGCTCGTCGATGCGCTCGACCACTTCTTTCAAAAGCGGCTTGATTTCAGTGAAGCCCGCCTGGCCACGGCTGCCCGACTCGGCAATCTCGAACACCTTGGCCTCGGCCTCGTCGAGCAACTGCGAAGCGCTGCGCCCGGCCGGAGCATAAGCGGTGTCGGCAATCCCGGTCGCCACCTCGGCCAGACGGCGCATCACCGAACGCTCGCGCACAATTTCGGCATAGCGGCGGATGTTGGCGGCCGACGGTGTGTTACTCGCCAGCGCGACAATGTAGGCAAGCCCGCCGACGCTCTCGAGCTGACCCAGCGATTGCAGCGCCTCGGTTACCGTCACCGCGTCCGCCGGGCGATTTTCCGCAATCTGCCGCACGATCGCGCGCAGGATCTGGCGATGATCCTGGCGGTAGAAATCGCTTTCCGACACCACATCGCCAATACGATCCCATGCGCCGTTGTCGAGCAGCAAGCCGCCCAACACTGCCTGCTCGGCTTCCAGGGAATGCGGCGGCAGGCGCATTTGCGCCAGCTGGGGGTCGGAATTCGGAGTAAACGAGTGGATAGCGGCCATGGCCGGATTCTAGTCTTCCCCCCCCCCCACACAAAGGGATAAGGCTGTGGATAAAGCAGGTACAGCCGGGAATATCCTGAAGGCACACGTAAAAAAAGGGAGCCGAAGCCCCCCTTTTTCGACCTGCCCGGCAGCGTTACTGCTGGCCGGTCACCACCACCGTGATGTTGGCGGTAATGTCGGCGTGCAGCGCCAGCACCACCGGGTATTCGCCGAGGGTCTTGAACGGGCCTTCGGGCAAACGGATCTCCGACTTGGCCACTTCATGGCCTTGCGCTTTCAGCGCATCGGAAATATCGGCGTTGGTGATGGAGCCGAACAGGCGGCCATCGACGCCGGCTTTCTGGCTGATGGTCACGCTCGTGCCTTCGAGCTTTTCGGCACGGCGCTGGGCGTCGGCCAGTTTCTCGGCGGCAACGCGCTCCAATTCGGCCTTCTGCACGGCGAATGCTTCCATATTGGCTTGCGTGGCGCGACGCGCACGGCCGGTCGGAATCAGATAGTTGCGAGCGTAGCCGTCTTTTACTTTGACCACATCACCCAGGTCGCCCAGTTTGCCGACTTTGTCGATCAGAATCACTTGCATGGTCATCTCCTCAATGCAGGTCGGTGTAAGGCATCAGCGCCAGGAAGCGCGCACGCTTGATCGCGGTGCCCAGCTGACGCTGGTAGTGCGCCTTGGTGCCCGTGATGCGCGCCGGGATGATGCGGCCATTTTCGGCTATGAATTCCTTCAGAACGTCAATGTCCTTGTAATCGATCTCAACCACTTTTTCAGCGGTGAAACGGCAGAACTTGCGACGCTTGAAGAGACCACGATTGCCGCTGTCGCGGCCACCTTTTTTGGCGAACTTGCCGCCGGTTTTACCACCCATGGGACGTGCCATGATTCATTCCTTTTCGATTCGATTCAATATCAGGATCAGCTGACGGCTTTTCACGCTGCGCCGGTTCAACGCGCCTTCCAGTTTCACCTGCGTTCCAGTATTCAGTTGCGCCAACTGACTGGCAAGCGCTCCGCTCGCCTGTACCGTCAACTCGCATTCCACCTGCCGGACTTGCGTGGCCACTGTCTGACTGCTGCGGTGCAAAATCACCGCTTCGGCAATCGGCACACCCGCCGGACTGTAACGCAAAGGGTCGACCTGGATGAGCGCTCCGCTGATGACCAGCCTATTCACTCATTCAGACCACGCACTCAGGCAGCGGCTGGCTGTTCGGCTGCCACTTCTTCTGTCTTGGCAGTTTCTGCCTTGGCGGTTTCTGCCTTGGCGCTGTCCAGGATGTCGCGCGACTTTTCTTCCTTCATCATCGGCGAAGCCGTGGTCACGGCGGCCGCGTGCTTGATGGTCAGATGGCGCAGCACGGCATCGTTGAACTTGAAGCCATGTTCGAGTTCGTCCAGCGTTTCCTGATCGCACTCGATGTTCATCAGAACGTAGTGGGCCTTGTGGACTTTCTGGATCGGGTAGGCCATCTGGCGGCGGCCCCAGTCTTCCAGGCGGTGGACGCTGCCGCCGCGCGTGGTGATGTTGCTGCGATAGCGTTCGATCATGGCGGGCACCTGCTCGCTCTGATCGGGATGGACGATAAATACGATTTCGTAATGCCGCATCGAGTTTCCTTTCGGTTCAGCCCCCCGCTGCGGTGCGGTGGGGCAAGGTTAAGTAGCCTTGGGCAATAAACAGCCAAGGTCAAAAAACAATCCCCGGCAAACCGGGGACTGCGAATAATACGCTTTATTCCTGACGAATCAAGCCTGTCGCCGCGGCCGGCGGCCGTTCACATCACGCAATCGACGTAATACGTGGCCTTTCCCTCGACCATATCCTCGACCAGTCCATGCACGTCGGTCTCGAATCCGGGGAATTTCACGTTGAAATCGCGGGTGAACTGCAGGTAGCGCACGATGGTGCTGTTAAAACGCTCGCCCGGGATCAGCAAGGGAATACCCGGCGGATAAGGCGTCACCAGCATGGCGGTGATGCGGCCTTCGAGCTGGTCGATCTCGACCCGCTCGATCTCGCGGTGCGCCATTTTGGCAAAGGCATCGGCCGGCTTCATCGCCGGCGCCATTTCCGACAGGTACATCTCGGTGGTCAGGCGCGCCACGTCGTTGGCCTTGTAGATGGTGTGGATCTGGTCGCACAGGTCCTTCAGCCCGGTTTTCTCGTAGCGCGAGTGCTTTTCGATGAATTCGGGCAGCACGCGCCACAGCGGCTGGTTCTCGTCGTAGTCGGCCTTGAACTGCTGCAGTGCGGTCACCAGCGTGTTCCAGCGGCCCTTGGTGATGCCGATGGTGAACATGATGAAGAAGGAATACAGCCCGGTTTTTTCGACGATGACGCCGTGCTCGGCCAGGTATTTGGTGACGATCGCCGCCGGGATGCCCCAGTCGGCAAACGCGCCGTCCATGTCCAGGCCGGGCGTGATGACAGTCGCCTTGATCGGGTCGAGCAGGTTGAAGCCGGGCGCGATATTGCCGAATTCGTGCCAGCGCTCGCCGGCCTTCAACATCCAGTCCTCGCGGTCGCCCACGCCTTCGTCGGCCAACTTCTGCGGCCCCCACACCTTGAACCACCAGGAATCGCCGAATTCCGCGTCGACCTTGCGCATGGCACGGCGGAAATCGAGCGCTTCCTTGATCGACTCCTCGACCAGCGCGGGGCCGCCGGGCGGCTCCATCATCGCCGCCGCCACGTCGCACGAGGCGATGATGGCGTACTGCGGCGAGGTCGAGGTGTGCATCAGGTAGGCTTCGTTGAAGCGGGTGAAGTCGAGCTTGCGCGTCTCCGAGTCCTGCACCAGGATCTGCGAGGCCTGCGAGAGGCCTGCCAGCAGCTTGTGCGTCGACTGGGTGGCGAACACCAGCGCATCCTTCGCCCGTGGGCGATCCTTGCCGATGGCGTGCATGCCACGATAGAAGTCGTGGAAGGTTGCATGCGGCAGCCAGGCCTCGTCGAAATGCAGGGTGTCGATGTAGTCGCCGAGCAACTCCTTGATCATGTCGACGTTGTAGAGGATGCCATCGTAGGTCGACTGGGTGATGGTGAGGATGCGCGGCTTGCGCTTCACATCCTTGGCGAACGGATGCGCGGCGATTTTCTTCTGGATGTTCTCGGGACGGAACTCGTCCAGCGGAATCGGCCCGATGATGCCGTAATGGTTGCGCGTCGGCGTCAGGAAGATCGGGATCGCACCGCACATGATGATCGCGTGCAGGATGGACTTGTGGCAATTGCGGTCGACCACCACGATGTCGCCCGGCGCGACGGTGGCGTGCCACACCATCTTGTTGGACGACGAGGTGCCGTTGGTGACGAAGAACAGGTGGTCGCAGTTGAAAATGCGCGCCGCGTTGCGCTCCGACGCCCCCACCGGGCCGGTGTGGTCAAGCAGCTGCCCGAGTTCGTCCACCGCATTGCAGACGTCGGCGCGCAGCAGGTTCTCGCCGAAAAACTGGTGGAACATCTGGCCGATCGGCGACTTCAGGAAGGCCACCCCGCCGGAGTGGCCGGGGCAGTGCCAGGAGTAGGAGCCGTCCGCCGCGTAGTGGGTGAGTGCACGGAAAAACGGCGGCACCAGCGATTCGAGGTAGGCCCGCGCTTCGCGGCCGATATAACGGGCGAGAAATTCCGGCGTGTCTTCCAGCATATGGATGAAGCCGTTGAGTTCGCGCAGGATGTCGTTCGGGATATGGCGCGCGGTACGGGTTTCGCCATGCAGAAAAATCGGGATTTCGGCGTTGCGGAAGCGTACTTCCTCGACGAAGCTGCGCAGCTTCTGCAGCGCCTTGCTCGTATCCTCGTCGCTGCCGGCGAGTTCCTCGTCGTCGATCGACAGCACGAACGCCGAAGCGCGCGCCTGCTGCTGGGCGAACGAGGTCAGGTCACCATAATTGGTGACGCCGAGCACTTCTATGCCTTCCTTCTCGATGGCGTCTGCAAGTGTGCGGATGCCGAGTCCCGAGGCGTTTTCGGAGCGGAAATCTTCGTCAATAATGACAACGGGAAAGCGGAAGCGCATGGCCTGCTCCAGAGGGAAGCCTTGACCCGGATGTCATCAATTTGCATGCACTTAACCGGTATTTTGTTCCAAAAGGAACAAAATCCTCGGCAATCATCACGCGAATTGATGAGACATCCGGGCTAGAGGCGGACGGATTAAAAGAAGCGGATTATACGAATCCCGCGTGTCCCGCGGGATTAAGTTTTCGGCAACGTCACGCCGACCTGGCCCTGGTATTTGCCGCCGCGATCGCGGTACGACACCTCGCACACCTCGTCGGATTCGAGGAAGAGCATTTGCGCCACGCCTTCGTTGGCGTAAATGCGTGCGGGTAGCGGGGTCGTGTTGGAAAACTCCAGCGTTACGTGGCCTTCCCACTCGGGCTCCAGCGGCGTCACGTTGACGATGATGCCGCAGCGCGCATACGTGCTTTTGCCCAGGCAAATCGTCAGCACACTGCGCGGAATGCGGAAATATTCCACCGTACGCGCGAGTGCAAACGAGTTGGGCGGAATGATGCAGGAATCGCCCCTGACCTCAACGAAGGAGTTCGGATCGAACGCCTTGGGATCGACAATCGTCGTATTGATGTTGGTGAACAGCTTGAACTCGCTGGCGCAGCGCACGTCGTAGCCGTAGCTTGACGTGCCGTACGACACGATGGGGCGGCCATCAACCTGCTTGACCTGCCCCGGTTCGAACGGTTCGATCATGCCATGCTCCGCCGCCATGCGACGGATCCACTTGTCGGATTTGATAGACATGTTTAGGCCCGGCCAGGCGGCAGGGGATGGCAGGCGACAGGATGCGCGGCCAACGGCCGCTCGTTCCCTGACCCCTGACCCCTGGCCCCTGAATCCTCCATCAGGTGTTGGAAATGACGATGTTGGGGAATTTGGCAGAGTGATCCACTGCAGTTTCGCCAATCTTCACCGCCACGCGGCGCGCGATCTGCTTGTAGATTTCGGTCACACGACCATCCGGGTCAGACACCACCGACGGCTTGCCTGCGTCGGTATCGGCACGGATCGCTCCATCCAGCGGCAACGCACCCAGAAATTCCACGTTGTAGTCCTTGCACATGCGCTCGCCGCCGCCTTCTCCGAAGATACGCTCTTCGTGGCCGCAGTTCGAACAGATATGCAGGCTCATGTTTTCGACCACGCCGAGGATGGGGATGCCGACCTTCTCGAACATCTTCAGTCCCTTGCGCGCGTCGATCAGCGCGATGTCCTGCGGGGTGGTGACGATGACCGCGCCGGTTACCGGCACGCGCTGCGCCAGCGTCAACTGGATATCGCCGGTGCCGGGAGGCAGGTCGACCACCAGATAGTCGAGCTCGCTCCAGTTGGTGTTGTTCAGCAGCTGTTCCAGCGCCTGGGTCACCATCGGACCGCGCCACACCATGGGGGTTTCGACGTCGATCAGGAAGCCGATCGACATCGCCTGGATGCCATGGCCGATCAGCGGTTCGAGGTTCTTGCCGTCGGTCGATTCGGGCTTGTCGGTAATCCCGAGCATAGTCGGTTGCGACGGCCCGTAGATGTCGGCGTCGAGCATGCCGACGCGCGCGCCCTCGACGGCCAGTGCCAGCGCCAGATTGACGGCGGTGGTGGACTTGCCGACGCCGCCCTTGCCGGACGCCACGGCGATGATGTTTTTCACGTTGGGGATCAGTTTGACGCCGCGCTGCACGCCGTGCGAAACGATCTTGAAGCTCACATTCGCAGTGGCGCTGGTCACGCCATCGATGACGCCAAGCCTGTCTTCGATCTGCTTTTTGATGAGGGCCAACTGACTCTGCGCCGGGTAGCTCAGCAAGATGTCGACCGAAACAGCTCCGCCGTCGATCTTGATGTTGCGGGCGGATTTGGTCGAGACATAATCCTTGTGGGTGTTGGGATCAGTCAACTCTTTCAGTGCTGTCTGCACCTGAAGTTCAGAAACGGCCATGTTTGCTCCAGCGGGTTAATTAGCAATCGCTCATTTTAACGAATTCCACCGCTTTGGGTGAACGAAAACGCAGAAAGGACGTGGGTTCCCTTGCCACCCGAAGGGCTATCCAAGGCGCTTTGGAGGCATCGGATGGCGAATCGACGACGTCCCCGACCGACATCGGGAACGCGCTAATGGGGTTCAGCGTAATGCGCCACCAACAACGCCTCGGGCACCCGCAGCCGGATCGCCGCGACCAACTCGCTGATCGCTCCCTGCCGCGGACGCAACGACACCCACAGCAGGTTCAGTTTCAGGTTGAGGTCGGCAAACACCACGTCAGGATGCAGCGTAAGAACTGCCTGGATCTCGCGCGAAGTGCGCTCGATCTCGGCAAGCGGCCGGCTGCGCAGGCGAGGAATCAGCATCATGAAATCGGTCAGCCGCTGTCCGGCGCTGTCGCGCGTGGGGGCGATCTGCCACAGTGGCAAACCCGGCATGGGCTCGATGGCAGTCGTCGGCATGGTTGAGGCATAGATCCGTACCTTCATCGCGCCTCCGCTGCCCGGTGTTCAGGGCTTCAACTGCAGATCCTGCGCCGCGCCGCGCCGGTCGCATGGAGGCCGCACGCGTTGCCGTAAATAACGGACGTCCTTGTGCAGATAACGCTCGAGCTCCTCGAGCGCGCGGCGATAGACCTCGCGTTTGAAGTCGACCACTACATCCATCGGCACCCAGTACTCGTTCCAGCGCCAGGCGTCGAATTCGGGATGACTGCTGGCCCGCAGCGAGACGTCGCAATCGCGCCCGGTCAGCCGCAGCAAAAACCAGATCTGCTTCTGGCCACGATAGAGGCCGCGATTGTCGCGCCGCGTCCAGTGGGCTGGCACGTCATAACGCAGCCATTCGCGCGTACGCCCGAGGATACGCACATGCGCGGCCTGCAAGCCCACTTCTTCTTCCAGTTCCCGGAACATGGCCTGTTCCGGCGTTTCCCCTGCATTGATGCCGCCCTGGGGAAACTGCCAGGCGTGCTGGTTGACGCGCTTGCCCCAGAAAACCTGGTTCTGCGCATTGCACACGATAATGCCTACGTTCGGGCGGTACCCCTCTCGGTCGATCATGGCCGCCACCATCTAGAAATATTCGATTACCCGCATTCTTTCACACCCACCGAAAAATGCAAACCCGGCTCGTCCGGAAAGCAATCGTTATTCATTGTTTTAATTGATATTTCTGGCGGACGCCCACGCGGCAATGGCGGCGGCGCTATTCCAGCAGGGGCGCGACGTTCGTGGGCCACTGAAAGTCGCGCGCGAAGCCGCGCAAGTCGAGACCGTAGCGTTTGGACAGGTCGTCCAGCCGCGGCCAGGCCGCATCGAGCCTTGCCGCCGCGCCCGGCTCGGTGAAGCCGAACACGATCACGTTGGTTTTGTCCTGCACCGAGATCCAGCCGACTTCGCCATCGAATGCCCGCGTCAGTCGCGCGAAATACTCGGCGAATTCGCTGTCGCGTCCCCATAAATTGACCGCCAGCACGCCACCGGGCTTGAGCGCACGCCGGCAGGCCGCATAAAACGTCTGGGTCGCCAGCGCCTCCACTTGATTTCCTGCATCAAAGCCGTCGAGCAGGATGACGTCGGCGCTGCCGGGATGCTGGCGCGCATACAGCGCGCCGTCGGCCTCGATCACGCTGAGCGTCTCGTCGTCGGGCGGCAGTTCGAAATGCGTGCGCGCAGCCGCAATCACCCGCGAATCTATCTCCACCGCGGTGACGCGCGTCTGCGGCCGCTGCCTGCGGATGAATTTGGCGAGCGAGCCGCCGCCGAGACCGATCATCAGGACCTCCTGCGGCATCGGATTGAACATCAGAAAACCCATCATCGCGCGCGTGTAGGCAAGCTCCAGATCCCACGGCCGGCTCACCCGCATCGCGCTCTGGATCGCGCGGCTGCCCAGATGCAGCGTGCGCAGGCCGCGCTCCTCGGTCACTTCCAGCCCGTCATCCGTTGCCCGGCGTTTACCAAATTTCAGGCGCATTGCCGTTTCACTCCAAAATCGAGCGCGAGAGATTACACCTCCGCACGCTAAAATGCCGCTTTTCGTCCCGACTCCACCACCATGCGCGCCACCCGGTTTTTCATTTCCACCACCAAGGAAGCCCCCTCCGAAGCCGAACTCGTCAGCCACAAACTGATGCTGCGCGCCGGCCTCATCAAGCGTCTGGGCTCGGGGCTGTACACCTGGATGCCACTGGGGCTGCGCGTGCTGCGCCGGGTGGAAGCCATCGTGCGCGAGGAAATGAACCGCGCCGGCGCGATCGAGCTCCTGATGCCGGCGGTGCAGCCGGCCGAACTGTGGGAGGAAACCGGGCGCTGGGCGGTGTTCGGCCCGCAGATGCTGAAGATCAAGGACCGCCACCAGCGCGACTTCTGCTTCGGCCCCACCCACGAGGAAGTTATCACCGACGTGGCGCGCCGCGAGATCAAGAGCTATCGGCAATTGCCGGTCAACTTCTACCAGATCCAGATGAAGTTCCGCGACGAGATCCGGCCGCGCTTCGGCGTCATGCGCGCGCGCGAGTTTCTGATGAAGGACGCCTATTCCTTCCACGCCGGTAAGGACAGCCTCGCCGCCACCTACCAGACCATGTACGACGCCTATGGGCGAATTTTCAGCCGGTTGGGGCTGACGTTCCGCGCCGTGGCCGCCGACACCGGCGCCATCGGCGGCTCCGCCTCGCACGAATTCCACGTGCTGGCCGACTCCGGCGAGGACCTGATCGCCTACTGCCCGGATTCCGACTACGCGGCCAACGTCGAACTGGCCGAGGCGCTTGCCCCCGCGACGCCGCGCGCCGCGCCGCAGGAAACGCTGCGCGAGGTGGCTACGCCGAAACAGACCACCTGCGAGGACGTCGCCGCCCTGCTCGACATCCCGCTCGCCCGCACCGTCAAGCTCATTGCCGGGATGGTTAACGACAGCGCGGGCGAGCGGATGGTCGTCCTGCTGCTGCGCGGCGACCACATGCTGAATGAAGTCAAGCTCGGCAAGCTCCCCGGCATGGCGGATTTCCGGCTGGCGAACGAAGCCGAAATCCGCGCGGCCTTCGACTGCCCGCCCGGTTTCTTGGGCCCGATCGGGATCGACCGCGCCAAAATCAAGGTCATCGCCGACCGCACGGTTGCCGCGATGAACGATTTCGTCTGCGGCGCCAACAAGCCGAAATATCACCTGGCCGGGGTCAATTTCGCGCGTGACCTACCGGAACCCGACTTTGTAGCCGATATAAGGAATGTGACCTCCGGCGACCCCAGTCCCGACGGCCAGGGCACGCTGCAGCTGTGCCGCGGCATCGAGGTCGGCCACGTATTCCAGCTCGGCAGCAAGTATTCACAGGCGATGAACGCCACGTATCTGGATGAAGCCGGCCAATCGCTGGCAATGGAAATGGGCTGCTACGGCATCGGCGTGTCGCGCATCGTGGCTTCGGCCATCGAGCAGAACCACGACGACCGCGGCATCATCTGGCCGGAAACCATGGCACCTTTCTTGCTCGTGATTGTGGTCATCGGCTACGGCAAGAGCGAGGCGGTTAGACACGCCGCCGATACGTTGTATGCTGAACTGACTGCGGTCGGCTTTGACGTGCTGCTGGACGACCGCGACGAGCGCCCCGGCGTGATGTTTGCCGACGCCGAACTGGTCGGCATTCCGCACCGCGTCACGGTGGGCGAGCGCGGCCTCGCGGACGGCGTGATCGAGTACCAGCCGCGGCGCGCCGCGACAGGTCAAAGCGGCGAAGCGCAAAAAATCGCGCTGGCCGATGCAACGGTGTTTTTGAAGGAATTGTTGGGAGGCTGACATGAACAAGACGACGCACACCGGACTGCTGATCGCCGCCCTGCTGCTTGCCCTGCCCGCGCAAGCGGGCGGACAGCGCGAAGAGGCGATGTCGGCCAATGTGCGCTCGTCCCTGCAGCGCGGACTGGCCGACACCGCAGTCACCCGCACTGCGTTTAGCCAGGTTACGGATGAAGCGGCCTGGCTGAAGGAAATGTCGCGCCGGCTCTCCAAGCGCATGCCGGACGAAGCCGAACGGCTGGAATTCCTCACCACCCTGCACTGGGAGGCCTCGCGTGCCGGAGTCGATCCGCAACTGATGCTCGGCCTGATCCAGGTCGAAAGCGGCTTCCGCAAATATGCGGTATCTCCGGTGGGCGCGCGCGGCTACACGCAGGTGATGCCGTTCTGGGCCAAGGCCATCGGCAGCCCCGACCACAACCTGTTTCAGCTGCGCACCAATCTGCGCTACGGCGCGCTGATCCTGCGCCACTACATCGACATCGAACGCGGCGATTTATTCCGCGCGCTGGGCCGCTACAACGGCAGCCTGGGGCGCCCGGAATACCCCAATCTCGTCGTCGGCGCCTGGAAGCGCCACTGGGATTACGTGCCCCGCACCCAATCGGCCGACACGTCCGCCGCATCGCGCAGCTGAATCTTTTCCCCACCCTGACTGGGTGGCCGCAGGGTGGCGTGTCGGCATTCCCGCCGAGATCAACGACAAAGCCCCCTCCGAGCCGTGTGCATGACGAAATTTCGACCATCCGTCGCCCACTCGTCATTCCCGTAGACATTTCCCCCGCCCCAGGGCGCCTCCCCCCAACCGCAGGGCGCGTCGTTCAAGGCCTTATGCCCCGGCGAGCGAGCTGGCACAGGCCATGCAGGATATGTGGTGCAGGCACTCGCCTGTTTGATTGATAACAACGGAGACAACCATGGACATGACAATGCAACTGTCCCGCACGGTTAAGGGACAGGAAGAAATCTTCAACCTGGGCCACACCTTGCGGCCCAGGCATCGGCAAATCCTGTTCAGTATCGGAGACGGTATTTCGTTCCGCGAACTGCGCGGCAAACTGCCCAACTGCGTTGACCTGGAAGCGATGGTGAACGACCTGCTGCAAAGCGGATTCATCCAGTCGTTGCGCGACATGGCAACCGGGCACACCGTCGCTGCCGTCGCTGCCGTCGCTGCCGTCACTGCCGTCGCGCCGGCGCAATCCGTAACCAACCTGGAGGCGGCGCGCAGCTATGTGCTGGAATTCATGGCCGCGCTGGTGGGAACCAAGTCCCCGGCCTATCGGCAGATGAGCGAAGTGCAGGATTTGGCCGGCTTCCATGCCGTCCTGCCGGTGTGCCGCAGGATAATCGCCGCGGTGGCATCCCCGCATCAGGCGGCGGAGATGGAAGCCGGAGCAGTCAAACGCCTGGCGGGCTGACGCCTCGGCGCGGGGTCGTGCCGAAACGCTTGACGCACCCCGTCATTCAGTCAACCGGGCCGATCAGGGCCGATCCGGATCCAGGACAACCAGCGGCTTCGGCTGGCAGTCCGCCGTCACCACGGTGCCCGCACCGCCCGGCACCGAGCGGACGACACCGTTGAACGGCGCCTTGAGTTCGGCGTCGGCGAGGTTCTTCTGCGCAATCACGCGGCGCGCACTGGCGGCCGACAGGGCGGCTTTCGCGCGCGTGTGGCGCAGCGTCGCCGCTTCGAGCTCGCTGGTCGACGACACGGTGCGGTTGAACAGTTCCTCCGCCCGCTCCAGTTCGCGCCCGGCATCCTCCTCGTCGGCATCCGCTCGCGTCTGCTCCGCCGTCGCCTCGTCGAGTCGGGCCTGCAGCACGGTCTTGTCGAGACGCAGCAGCACCGCGCCTTTCTTCACGCGCTGGCCGGGCTTCACCAGGACTTCCTCGACCACGCCGGACACGGGGGTGGTGAGTTCGACCTGCTCTGCCGCCCATAGCGGGCCGCCCCCCCCCAGGCAAAACCCGGCTAGTGCGATCGCCATAATGCGTTGTTTCATTACCGTGCTCCCTCAACAGGCGGCAGGCTGCCGCCGGACAATGCTTCCAGCCGGGCGAACGCGAGCGCCAGGCGGTATTCGACCTGCTTGTGGCGCAGCTGCGCCGCCTGGGTTTCGGCCATGCTGCTTCCCAGATTGGTTTTCAGTTCGAGTTCGTATTCGGCACGTGCGCGCTCCAGCGCCCAGTCGCGGTATTCCATCTGTTTGCCGGCGGCGGGACGGCCGCTGTCACGCAGCCATTCGATCTCCTGCAGCGTAGCAAGCAGGGTATCCGCCAGTTCGAGCTTGAGTTTTTCCAGTTCGGCGACGCTGCGCTCCTTTTGTGCCCGTTCGCGTTCCATCCGGGCATCCACGCGCCTGCCCTGGTAAAGGGGAATGTTGAACACCAGCCCCGCGCTGAGTTCGTCGCGGGTGGTCGATTCACGGCTATAGCCGCCGCCGATCACTTCAGCGTCCAGGGTCGGATTGTGCTCCGCACGCACGGCGGCAAGCCGCGCATCTGCCGCCCCGGCTTGCGCCTGCAGCGTCAGTACCCGCGGATTCCTGGCGATCACCCAGGGCAGCAGAGATTCGTATTCCGGCAGCGGCCGGGCGTTGTCCTTGAGTTCGGGCTCGACCAGTTCCGTGGGCAGCTTGCCGGGGCGATAAATGGTATGGGCCAGCTTCTGCCGCGTGCTGCGCATGCGCTGCAGGCTGGCGCTGCGGCGTTCACGCCAGTCCTGGTAGAACGCTTCCAGCCGCAACAGATCGGGACGGCTGCCGATTCCCAGCTCGAAACGTTCTCTGGCCTTGTCCCAGTCGAGATAGGCCACCGTCATGAACTCGTTATCGACGACGTACTGCTGGTCGGCCAGCAGCACGTCGAAGTAGCGCGCCATGATGTCGATGCGGCGCAGGTGCTCGACATTGAAGAGCGCTGTCTGGCGAGCTGCGATCTCCTGGTCCGCCGCAGCGACCGCCTGGCTGCTGCGGCCGAAATCGAGCAAGGGCTTGCGCGCCACGATGCGGCCGATGTTGTCGGGTTTCCACTCGCCATCCGGGCGCCGTCCGGTACGCAGGCTGCCGTCCACGAACAGGCTGAAATCCTGCCGGCTCGCCGCCTGTTCACGGTCGGCGCGCGACAGCGCCAGTTCGCTCTCCGCCACGCGGCGGTCGGGATGGGCGGCGCTCACCGCCGCCAGCGCCTCGTCCAGCGTCAGCCGTTCCGCCGCCGCCGCGGCGGACAACGCGCACGCCAGCAGCGCGCTCCATGCGGCGCGCCTCATTTGCCTTGCTTGTACTTGGCGAAGGGCTGAGTCGCGTAGGCGCCCTCCGCGACATACCGGCCGAGCAGCAGGAACTCGGCCTTGTCCTTGGTGGGGCCGGTGTGGCGCGCAACCATCTTGCCGTCGAGGTCGAAGAACAGGAGCGTCGGCGTGGCACGCACGCGGTGGCCAAAGGAAAAGGCCTTTTCGCTGGTGTCCTTGCCCTGGAAATCAGTCATTTCGGTGTCGCCGTTGACGTCGATCGAATACACCAGAAACTTTGCGCGGAAGGCATCCTGTACCTCGGCCTGGTTGAGGATGGTGGTCTTCATGCGCTCGCAAAACGGGCAGTCGTCCATTTCGAAAAATAGGAAGATGCCTTGCTTGCCCTGCTTTTTGGCTTCCTGCAGATCGGCCTGCAAGTCGCCGAATTTAGGCTGGAAGAAATGGTTGGCCGGATCGCGCGTTTCCGCCCAGGCGGACGCAGAAAAAAGCATGAAAAACACGATAAGCAGTTGGCGCATGGATGTCTCCTCGGTTTTGCAGACAGTATTATTTTTTCGGGCGGCCCGGCTTGCTGGCAATGTAGCTTTCCACCGCCGCCCGGGTGATCAAGCCCACTTGCTGCGCGACCATCTTACCCTCCGGGTTATACAGGTAGGTGGTCGGCAAGCCCTGCACCGGACCGATCTGGCGCACGATCTGGGGGGTGCCCAGCACGATGGGGTAGTCGACCAACAGGCCGTCGGCGAAATCGGTCACCTGTTTTGCATTCCGGTAATCCATGGCCACGCCGATGACGACGAGGTTGTTCTTTTTGTCCCCGTGCAGCGCAATCAGGTCGGGAATTTCCTCCAGGCAAGGCGGGCACCAGGTTGCCCAGTAATTCACCAACACCCATTTCCCCTTGTAGCCGGACAGCGTGTGGGTCTTGCCGTTGGTATCGGTCACCTTGAAATCCGCTGCCTGCACCCATGACGACGCAAGCGCCAACAGCAATCCGGCCAGCCACATCGGATAAAATCGAACGCTTTGTAACGTCTGCATTATTTTTCCATCATGAACGAATTTCGTATCGAAAAAGACTCGCTCGGCGAGGTCAAGGTTCCCGGGGATGCCTGGTATGGCGCACAGACCGCACGCGCCGTCGCCAATTTTCCCATTTCCGGGCGCCGCCCGGATAATGATTTCGTACTAGCGCATGTGCGGATCAAGCTTGCCGCCGCGCGCGCCAACTGCCAGCCCGGCTGGCTGTCCGAAGAAAAGCGCGATGCCATCGCCGCTGCCTGCGAGAAGATCATCGCTGGCGAGCATGCCGACCAGTTCGTGGTCGACCGCTTCCAGGCGGGCGCCGGCACCAGCCACAACATGAACAGCAACGAGGTCATCGCCAACCTCGCCAGCGTGGCGCTGGGCGGCGAAAAAGGCGCGTACCAGCCGGTCAATCCCAACGACGACGTCAACATGGGGCAGTCGACCAACGACACCATCCCCACCGCGATCCGGCTCGCCGTGCTGGCCAAGCTGCCGCGCCTGACCGCGGCGGTGCACGGCATGGCCGCTGAATTCAGCCGCCTGGCCGAGCGCGAGAAGGACACGGTGAAGTCCGGCCGCACCCATCTGCAGGATGCGGTGCCGACCACGCTGGGGCAGGAATTCGCCGGCTACGCGTGGACGCTTTCCCGCTGTGCCGCAAGCCTTGACGCGGTGCGCCCGGCGCTGTGCGAAATCGGCCTGGGCGGTTCCGCCGCCGGCACCGGGCTCAACACCTCGCCCGACTACGCGGCGCGCGCGGCCGCCGAACTGGCCATGCTCACCGGCGAGCCGATCCGCGTCGGCCAGCTGGTCGCGCAGATGCAGTCGATGAACGATCTGGCGCGGCTGTCGGGCGAAATCCGCAACCTGGCGCTGGAACTCACCCGCATCTCCAACGACCTGCGCCTGCTGGCCAGTGGTCCACGCACCGGCCTCGGCGAAATCCAGCTGCCGCCGGTGCAGCCGGGGTCATCCATCATGCCCGGCAAGGTCAACCCGGTGATGTTCGAAATGCTGAACCAGGTGTGCTACCAGGTGCTGGGGCAGGACGCCGCCGTCTCCTACATGGTGCAGGCCGGGCAGATGGAGCTCAACGTGATGATGCCGGCTTTGGGCAGTGCCCTGTTCGATGCCATGGAGTGGCTGACCAACGCGATGAACGCCGCCACCGAGAAGAACCTCAAGGGCATCGTCGTCAACCGCGAGCGCTGCGCCTTCTTCATCCACCAGAGCGTCGCGCTCGCCACCCTGCTCAACACCCGGGTCGGCTACAACCAGGCCGCCGAAGTCGCCAAGGAATCGGAAAAATCCGGCCGCCCGGTGCGCGACATCGTCGCCGAGCGCGGGCTGATGAGCGCGGCGGACTTCGACGCGCTGGTGCTCGCCGCCGCGCACGGCGTGGGCAGCGGTGGCGGCGCCGGCTAAGCCCGGACTAATGGGATAATCCCGCCCTTTCCCCCCGAACCCCTACCCCATGGCGATCCAGTGGTTCCCCGGTCACATGACCACCGCGCGCAAGAAAGCCGCGGAGACGATGGCGCAGATCGACGTGGTGGTCGAGGTGCTCGACGCCCGCCTGCCGGAAGCCGGCAGCAACCCGATGATCCACGAGCTGCGCACCCATCGCCAGCGCTCGTGCCTAAAGCTTTTGAACAAAGCAGACCTCGCCGACCCGGCCGCCACCCGTGCCTGGCTGGACTATTTCAACAAGCAGCCCGGCGTGCTGGCGGTGGCGATTTCCGCCAAGAAAGCATCCGACGTGGCGAAGCTGCCAGCGCTGGCGCAAAAGCTGGCGCCGCACCGCGACGACACCTTCAAGCCGCTGCGGCTGATGATCATGGGCATCCCCAACGTCGGCAAATCCACGCTGATGAACACCTGGGTCAAGCGCCGCGTCGCAGCGGTGGGCGACGAGCCGGCGGTGACCAAGTCGCAGCAGCGCATCAACCTGTCGCCGCGCCTGATCCTGGTCGACACGCCGGGGATGACCTGGCCGAAGATCGAGCACGATGCCGACGGCTTCATGCTGGCGGCAAGCCATGCGATCGGCCGTAACGCGGTGATCGACGAGGAAGTGGCGGTGTTTCTGGCGGCCATCCTGCTCGAACGCTACCCGTCCTTGCTGAAGGCGCGTTACGGCTTTTCGCTGGAGGGGCTGGATCCGCCCGGGGTGCTGGAGGCGGTGGCGAAGAAACGCGGCTGCATCCTGAAGGGCCGCGGCGGCGAACTCGATCTGGAGAAGGCGGCGATGATCCTGCTCACCGACTACCGCAGCGGAACCCTCGGCCGCATCAGCCTGGAAACCCCTGCGTCGCGCCAGGCGATGCTTGCGGCAGCGGCAATCAAGCCCAAAAAAACGGCCGCGCCGAAACCCGACGCCGCCGACTGATTATTCCTCTGCCGGCCAGGCTGCGGCGTCCAGCCAGGCCACGGTTTCCAACTTGCCCCGCACAGTTGATACCGGCAGCGTCTCGCCGTTTTTCCAGCGCAGCAGCGTTTCGCGCTTGCCCGAACCGGTGATCACAAACCACACGCGCCGGCTGCGATTCAGCCGCACCGCCGACAGGCTCACCCGCTCGGGCGGCGGCTTCGGCGCAGCATAAATCGCCAGAACGTCCGAACTGCCCGGCGCGCCGCCCCAGTTGTGATCGGGAAACAGACTCGCGGTGTGCCCATCCTCGCCCATGCCGAGCAGCACGACATCGAAATCCGCCACGTCCTTCAGCCAGCCGGCATAGCGCGTGGCGGCCTCGGCCGCGCCAAGCTCGGCCGGGATCGGGCGACGGTTTTCGGGCGGAATGCTTGACGCGGCAAGCCAGGCGGCTTCGGCCATGACGCTGTTGCGCTCGGGATGGTCGGCCGGCAGGCGGCGCTCGTCGCCGTACCAGACCTGCCAGCGCGCATCGCCCGCGCGTCGGTTAGCCAGCGCCCGATAGAGTGCACGCGGGGTGCTGCCGCCCGCCAGCACCAGATGAAACACGCCGCGCGCGGCGAGGGCGGCTCCGGCTTCGGCGCACAGCGCATCGGCCAGCGCCGCCACGAGCGTGTCGGCATCGGCAAACACCCGCCATTCGGGCTGCATCACAATTCGTTGCGCCAGATCTGGTCGTCGCTGTCGAACAGGCGGTTGGCATCGGCCGGCCCCCAACTGCCGGCGGGATAGGTCGGGATGTATTCGCGCTCGATTGCCCAGTGATTGAGGATGGGATCGACCACCCGCCACGCCCATTCGATTTCGTCGAAGCGCAGGAACAGCGAACGGTCGCCCTCGATGACGTCGAGCAGCAGGGTTTCGTATGCGTCTAGCGTCTGCTCGTCGGTCTTGAGGAAACTCGCATTCATCTGCATCAGCCGGGTGTCCATGTCGAGTCCGGGCTGCTTGACGTGGATTTCCATGCGCATCGATTCATCGGGCTGGATCGACAGCAGGATCCAGTTGGGATCGATCGACTCGAGCGGGGTTTCGCGGAACAGCTGCTGCGGCGGATGGCGGAAGCGGATCGCGATCATCGAGGTCTGGTGCGGCATGCGCTTGCCGGTGCGCAAGTAAAACGGCACCCCGCGCCAGCGCCAGTTATCGATGTAGAACTTGGCGGCGACGAAGGTTTCCGTGATGGAATTCGACTCGACGTTTTCTTCCTGCTGGTAGCCCACTACGGGCTTGCCGTCGATCGTGCCGCGGGTGTATTGCGCCCGCAGCGCATGCGCGTGCACCGCACGCTTGGCGATCGGACGGATCGAGCGCAGCACCTTCACCTTTTCGTCCTGCAGCGCATCGGGTTCGAGCGCAGCGGGGGGCTCCATCGCGACCACGGTCAGCAACTGCATCAAATGGTTTTGCAGCATGTCGCGCAGCGCGCCGGCGCGATCGTAGTAGTCGGCACGATTCTCGATGCCGATCGACTCGGCCACGGTGATCTGCACATGGTCGATGAAGTTGCGGTTCCACAGGGGCTCGATCAGCGTGTTGGCGAAGCGGAACACCAGCAGGTTCTGCACGGTCTCCTTGCCGAGAAAGTGATCGATGCGGTACACCTGCTCCTCGTCGAAATGCTGGTGCAGCAGGCGATTGAGCATCTGTGCCGATTCGAGGTCTTCGCCAAAAGGCTTTTCAATCACCACCCGGTTCAGGCCGCGCGGCTTGTTGAGCCCCGCGGCCTCGAGGTTCTGGATCACCGCACCGAATTCGGCTGGCTTGATCGCGAGATAGTAGACCGCGCTCGAACACGCCGATTCGGGCGGCAGCCGCTCGGCCAGCGCGCGGTAGGAGGCCGCGTCGTTGAGGTCGCCCTTGAAATAGCTGAAGCGCGCAATGAAGCGTGTGAACACCGGCGTATCGAGCGAGCCCTTGATCTTGCCATCGAGCATCTTGCGCATATGCTCGCGCCAGTTTTCCGTCGTCCAGTCACGCCGCGAAAACGCAATGATCGAGAGGGACTCCGCCAGCCGCCCGGCAGCCTCCAGGTGGTAGAGTGCCGGCAAAAGCTTGTTGGACGCAAGGTTTCCGGTCGCACCGAAAATCACGAACGTGCACGGCAGATTATCAGGATCTTGGGCCAGTTTCATCTCAACCCTCCTTCACGGCGTGGCCGCCGAAGCCCTGGCGCATTTTTGCCAGCATCTTGTTGGCGTAATCGCCCTTGCCCTGGCTGGCAAAACGCATCATCAGGGACAGCGTCATCACGGGTGCGGGAACGCCCAGTTCGATCGCTTCAAGCGCGGTCCAGCGGCCTTCGCCGGAGTCGCCGACATAAGGCTGAACGTTCTCGAGCGTCGGGTCCTGTGCCAGAAAATCCGCCGACAGATCAAGCAGCCACGATTGCACCACGCTGCCGTGGCGCCACAACTCGGCAATTTCGCCGAGACTCAACTCGAAACCCGGCTTGCTTTTCATCAGCGCGAAGCCTTCGGCCAGTGCCTGCATCATGCCGTACTCGATGCCGTTATGAACCATCTTGACGAAATGCCCGGAGCCGACCGAACCGCAATGCAGCCAACCGCGGTCCGCGGCGGGCGCGAGCTTTTCCATGTAGGGCTTGAGCCGTGCCGCTGCCGCGTCGCTCGCACCGAACATCAGGCAATAGCCGTTCTCCAGCCCCCACACGCCGCCGGACACCCCGACATCGGAAAACTCGATCTGGCGCTCGGCGAGCCAAGCAGTGCGGCGCTGCACATCCTTGTAGAAGGAGTTGCCCCCATCCACGACCAGGTCGCCCGGCGCCAGCATCGGCCGCAAGGCTTGCAGCGTGGCTTCCGTCACGTCGCCCGCAGGCAACATCAACCACACGATGCGTGGCGTAGCGAGTGCGTCGACCAGGGCCTGCAAGCTGTCACAGGCGAGATGGCCTGTTTCTTCAGCCAGGCTTTGCGTCACGTCAAAGCTACGGTTGAACAGCCCAATCTGCGCGCCCTCGCGCGCCAGTCGCCGTGCCATGTTGCCGCCCATGCGACCCAGTCCGACGATACCGAATTCCATACTTGACTCCTTTGGGATGAATATTTGTTTGCATGGCGCAGCAATCGTGCCCGCTGTGAACACATCATAGAACGCGAGGATGACGGGCGCATTGCGCAAGGCGTGCCCCCGGGCGGTACACGACGCACCCGATCAGGCCAGCAAACCCGGAAACAGCTTGCCCAGGCCGCTCGCGATCATCTCGACCGAAATCGCCGCGATGATCAGCCCCATCAGGCGCGTGACGACATGAATCCCGGTTTTTCCAAGGCGCCGAGCAATCGCCGGTGCGGCCCGAAACGCCAGCCATACCGAGAGGGCCACCAACGCCACCGGGATCAGCAACAGACCTTGGTGCAGCACATCGCCCTGCACCGCACCCGCCGCCACAATCATGTGGGTGATCGCGCCCGGCCCGGCCAGAAGCGGCACCCCTAGCGGAACCACGCCAATGGAGTCCTTCTCTTCCGCCTCCATTGCCTCGTCCTGCGTCTGCCGCTGTGGGCTGACGTGCGCCTGCACCATCGACAGCGCCAGCAACAGCAGCAGCAGGCCGCCCGCCACCGAAAAGGCGGCGAGGCGAATGCCGAAAAACATGAGCAGGGGTTCGCCGACGAAGGTAAAGAGCGTCAGCACGCCGAGCACTGTCAGCGCCGCAATCCGTGCCGCCGCATTGCTCTGCGCAAGCGTGTAGCCATGGGTGGCCATGAGAAAAATCGGAATGACGCCGACCGGGTCGACGATAGCGAACAGCGCTAACGCCGCTTTGACGAGTTCGAAAATGTCCATGAACACATCATAGCCGCGTGGCGCAGCGGGTTAAGCCCGACGAAATACCAGATCCCACACCCCATGCCCCAGACGGATGCCGCGCTGCTCGAATTTGGTGAGCGGGCGGGTGTCGGGGCGCGGCGCGTACTCCGCCGCGGTGTTTTGCAACTGCGACTCGGCGGAGAGCACCGCCAGCATCTGCTCGGCGTAGTCCTGCCAGTCGGTCGCCAGATGGATATAGCCGCCCGGCTGCAAGCGGCTGGCCAGCAGGCCCACCAACGGCGACTGGATCAGGCGGCGCTTGTGGTGGCGCTTCTTGTGCCAGGGGTCGGGGAAGAAGATATGGATGCCCGCAAGGCTGGCCGGCGCCAGCATGTGGGTCAGCACCTCGACCGCGTCGTGCTGGACGACGCGCACGTTGGTCAAATCACGCTGGCCCAGCTGCTTCAGCAGCGCACCGACGCCGGGCGTATGCACCTCGACGCCGAGGTAGTCATTTTCGGGATGGGCAGCGGCAATCTCGGCCAGCCCCTCGCCCATGCCGAAGCCGATTTCCAGGATGCGCGGTGCGCTGCGGCCGAAATCGGCATCGAGATCGAGCAACCCGGACTGGTACGGCAGCATGAACTGCGGCCCGATTTCGGCCAGCGCGCGCGCCTGGCCGGAGCCGACGCGGCCGGCGCGCAGCACATAGGATCGGATGCGCGGGTGCGCGCCGGTGTCGGTCGTCATGCTTTATTTGCTGCCTGTAATGAGGCCGCCGGTGGGCGAACTCGGGCTGGCTTTATAGATCTTCTTCGGCATGCGGCCGGCCAGGAAGGCTTCGCGCCCAGCTTCTACCGCTTTTTTCATGGCCGAAGCCATCAGCACCGGATTGCCGGCGCCGGCGATCGCGGTATTCATCAGCACCGCGTCGCAGCCAAGCTCCATCGCGATGGTGGCGTCGCTGGCGGTGCCGACGCCGGCGTCCACGATCACCGGCACCGAAAGACGGTCGATGATGATCTGCAGGTTCCACGGATTGAGGATGCCCATGCCGGAGCCGATCAGGCTCGCCAGCGGCATCACCGCGACGCAGCCGATGTCCTCCAGCTGCTTGGCGGCGATCGGGTCGTCCGACGTGTAGACCATGACCTGGAAGCCCTCCTTCACCAGCACCTCGGCGGCCTTGATCGTTTCGGCCACGTTGGGATAGAGCGATTCGGCGTCGCCCAGCACCTCCAGCTTGACCAGAGCATGACCGTCGAGCAGTTCGCGCGCCAGACGCAGGGTGCGGATCGCGTCGTCCGCCGTGTAGCAGCCGGCGGTGTTGGGCAGGTAGGTGTATTTCGACGGCGGCAGCGCGTCGAGCAGGCTCGGCTGGCCGGCGTCCTGGCCGATGTTGGTGCGGCGGATGGCAACGGTGACGATTTCCGCGCCTGAGGCTTCGACCGCGAGGCGGGTCTGTTCGAAATCCTGGTACTTGCCGGTACCGACCAGCAGGCGGGAAGCATAGGATTTTCCGGCGATGACGAGTGGGTTCATAAGTTCGGTGAGGCTAAGGGGTGAAGGGTGAAGACGAGGGTAAGAAGCGAAGCGAAGGACTCAGGCTGATGCGTCGCACCTCACCCCCTGCCCCTCACGCCTCACCCACTTCAGCCGCCGCCGACAGCGACGACGATTTCCAGGCGGTCGCCGCTGACCAGCGAGGTGGTGGCGTGCTGGCTGCGCGGGACGATCTCGCCGTTTTTTTCGATGGCGATGCGCTTTCCCGCCAGGTTCTGCAACTCGATCAGTTGAGCCAGGGTAAGCGGCGCAGGAAAGCTGCGGGTTTCGCCATTGATGACCAGTTCAATCACTTCTTTTCTATCCGTGGGGCATGAGTTTCAGTATCATGCCGAATTCTACCCTGAAGGGCACAAGCACCCTAGAAGGGCACGAGTACCGCGCGGGCGTCGTATAGTGGCATTACCTGAGCTTCCCAAGCTCATGAGGAGGGTTCGATTCCCTTCGCCCGCTCCAGCTGCTTACAGACATTCCATCTGGCCAGCCTCGGTTCAATACATTGTTCTCCATGGCCGTATTGCAACAGGCCATGAATATCCAATCCCCCTTGCTCCTGCCGCGCTGAGATTCGTGCGGGCCACGCACCCATTCCGGAGCGGGCACTCACCGGCAAGGCCATGCTGCGTCTAAAGAAAAACCTGTCGTCCAGCCCAGGCTGACATTTTCAATCCGTGCCCTAAAGTTTCCCGCGCCCCCCGCCGATAGATCAATTGTCTGGTTGTGTGTCGATATTCAGGCATGATCGCCGACCACCGAACAGGGCAAACCCGCCGCGAGGCGGAGACGCAAAGTTACCGGTCTCAGTTCCCGCAGCAGGCGGCTGAGACAGCGGAGCCGCCGGCAGCATTCCTGTCACGCGCGCGTCACCCCGTTCCCAGGTCAGCCAACCGCCGATACCGCGAGGTGACTCCATGGAGCGCGAGATGCCAGAAAACTCAGTCGTAGTTAACCTCAATCAGTTCGAGCGTACACGCCGCACACAGGTCTCCGCCGAGACCCTGTCCGCTCTGTATGGCTGCCGCGACTTGCTGATCGAAGGCGCGACCCGTGTGCTGACCCGGCAGTCCGAGGCGATGGAAAACACCCTGCTGGCGATGGCCGATCGTTCGCCGTTGCTGGATACGCGCAATTCGTATTACAGCGCCCAGGGCATCCTCAACACGCGAACCAATGAATTGCTGAGCGCCTGCAAGGATGCGTACTGCCAGGCGTTCAACAATTTTGCCCATCACCGCGAAAAATCTGCCGGCGCCGAACTGCTCGAGCTGTCCCTGGTGGACGACCAGGATTACGAAATCACGCTGGCGGTCGACAAGGCCACTTCACGACTGCGCTACAACTGCGCCGAAGAGCTGATTGCCCTGGATGCCCGCATCGCCCATCTGCTGGGCCGCTCAGACCTGTCTGAAAACGAAAGTCCGCTCGGCCCACGCGCGCTGTGCGAGGCGCTGCTGGACGGCATCACCCGCATGCAGCTTGAACAGGACATACGGATCGTGCTGTTAAACCAGTTCGATCTGGTGCTGACCACCGAGCTCGCGAACATCTACCAGTCCATCAACCGTTACCTGATCGACCACGGCATCCTGCCCGACATCAAGATCGGCGCGAAAAGCCGGGCGCAGAGCACAGCCCCAAACAGCCCCGCGGCGGCCGGCCCTGCTATGCAGGGGCAGACGGGCGGCGACATGTTCAGGCTGTTCGAACAACTGGCGCAGGGCAGCAGCAGCGCAACAGGGGGGGGAGCGGCCGGCGTGGCAGCGCGTCTGGCCGGATTCAGTCTGCTCGATTCGCTCGGGCAACTGCAATCCGGCGCCATGATGCTGCCCGGCGGCGGCCGCTTCGAGTTGCCCCTGCTGGAAGCCGCCACCATCCAGAACGTGCTGCGCAGCCTGCAACAAAGCCCGGTGATGCAGGCAGCAAGCCCGCTCGATGCGGTGCTGGTCGACGCGGTGGCGATGCTGTTCGATGTGGTGTTCGATGACGCAGCCATCCCGGATCATCTCAAGGCGCAAATCGCGCGCCTGCAGATTCCTGTGCTGAAGGCGGCGATGCTGGACCGCAACTTCTTCTCGCAATCGAACCATCCGGTCCGCCGCATGCTGGATGCGATCGCCACGCTGGCCGTCCACCTGCCCGACAACGAGGCAGGCCATGCGCGGCTGGAAGCCATTTCGCAAGTGGTCAGCCGGGTGCTCGAATGTTTCGAGCAGGATATCGGCGTATTCGATTCCGCCGCCACGGAACTGGAAGCCATGGGCAGCCTGCTGGAAAACACGCTGGAAGAAATCGTCGACGCCGGCCTGCAGCAGGATATTGCCCAGATCAAGCAGTCCGAGCGCGCAGAGCTCGCGCCGGTGATCGTGCGCGATTTCATCAACCGTGCGCTCAAGGACCAGCCGGTGGTGGACGCCCTGCGTGAATTCCTGCGGCGCGACTGGGCGCAGTTGCTGACCGCCGATTACATCAACGAAGGCGAGCAGGGCGCGCATTTCAACAGCCACGTAGAAACCATGCGCGAACTGGTATGGAGCGTGCAATCCAAGGCGGACATGGACGCGCGGCTGATGCTGGTACGCATACTGCCCGGATTGCTGAAACGGCTGCGCGAGGGCGTGGCAGAAATCGACTTGCCGCAAAAGCGCAATGACCATTTCTTTGCCACCCTGGTCATTCTGCACGCCAACGCGGTGCGTCCCAACGCCCAGCCGGTACCGCTGCCCAACATCACCCCCGAAGAAATCAAGGAACTGGCGCCCGCCGCCGAGGCCGCCCCGACAGAGTCCGCATCCGACGCCGCTCCCGTCGTACCCGAAGTGGAAGATGAATTTACCCTGCGCACCCGCGCCCTGAAAAAAGGCGACTGGGTGGAATTCCACTACGATGACGGCACCTTCCGCTGGGCACGGCTGGGCTGGTCCAGCAGCATCAAGAGCACCTATCTGTTCTCGGACCAGGACGGCATGAACAGCTTCTCCATCAGCCAGAATCGCTTGGCCGACAAGCTTCGCCGCGGCGAAGCGGTGCTGGTCGAGCGCAAGTCCATCACCGAGTCGGCATTCGGCAAGCTGATGAGCCTGTTCCGCCAGAAACTTGGCCACGCCTGAGCGCGCTACGCTGCCGATGCATCTGCTTTAGAACCACCCACTTCGCGGGAGCAATCACAGCCTGCCCCTTGCTTTCAGCACTCCCATTGATTCAACCATCCGCCCCGGCTACCCTGCCGGGGTGAAATCATTCGCCTCCCGCATCATCCGCTGGCACCTGCAGCACGGCCGCCATGCCCTGCCCTGGCAGGGCACGGTTGTTGGCGCTTCAGCGTCTCCAGAACCGCGGCCTGCCCCTTGTGGGCAGGTTGCCCGCGACCCGTACCGCATCTGGCTGTCGGAAGTCATGCTGCAGCAGACCCGGGTCGCCACGGTCATCCCCTATTTCGAGCGCTTTGTCGCGCGCTTTCCCGATCTGCCCGCCCTCGCCGCCGCGCATGAGGATGAGGTGCTCGCGCTGTGGAGCGGGCTCGGCTACTACAGCCGCGCACGCAACCTGCATGCCGCTGCACGTGCCATCGTTGCGAATCATGGCGGGAAATTTCCGGAAGGCATTGACGCCATCGCGCAGCTGCCCGGCGTCGGGCGCTCCACTGCCGCCGCCATTGCAGCGCTGGCGTTCGGCCAGCACTGCGCCATTCTCGATGGCAACGTCAAACGCGTGCTGGCGCGCCACGACGGGGTTGCCGGCTGGACCGGCGACAGAAACGTTGAAACGGCGCTATGGCAGCTGGCCGAATCGCATCTTCCGCGCGACGCCATCGAAGCCTACACCCAGGGCATGATGGATCTCGGCGCGCTCGTCTGCACGCGCAGCCGGCCCGCCTGCCCGGCGTGCCCGGTCAATACCGATTGCGTTGCCTTCACACAGCATCGGATCACCGAATTGCCCACTTCGCGCCCCCGAAAAAAACTCCCCGAAAGACAGGTATTGATGCTGCTGCTGCTTGACCGGGGCGAACTGATGCTGGAAAAACGCCCGGCGCGCGGCGTGTGGGGCGGCTTGTGGAGCCTGCCCGAACTCGTCCCGGGCGCCGACGCCGCCGCCCACTGCCATGACCACTTCGGCTTTACCACGCTCGCGCAGCAGGCACTGCCACGATTCAGCCACTGCTTCACCCACTTCAAACTGCATATCCAGCCCGTCCAGGTGCAGCTTGCACCGCGTCCGTTCACGCGGCCCGGCCAGATTTGGCTGTCCCCGGCCGATGCGCTCGGTGCTGCGCTGCCCGCGCCAGTACGCAGACTGGTAACCCAACTCGAACGCACCTGAGCACAGGGGCCGCACCGTGTCTGGCTGAATTTGGACGGGGTGCTATATATATCTTATGAGCTGCCTGTCACAGGAGTTGCCATGAACACACCCGCCACCTTTGACCCCGACGGTTTCCTGCTCGACCCGGCCATGTGGAGCGAGGGCTTGGCCAGCCGCATTGCCCGGAACGACGGACTGGGCGAACTCAGCGAATTGCAGATCGGCCTGGTGCTCGCCCTGCGGCGCGAATACACCAAGCACGGCAGCGTGACCGCGCTAAGCCACGTCTGCCATCTCACCGGACAGAGCGCCGATTGCATGCAGCACCTGTTCCCCAGCCCGCGCGAGGCGTGGCGGATCGCCGGACTGCCCAATCCGGGCGAGGAAGCCAAGTCCTACATGTGAGTCTTCCGGCGATGCAACGATGGGGCTGATTCGTGCGCCTCGACACGTCCGGATCACAAATGCGCCCATGTCCAGGCGCGTCACGCTCAGCACCAGCAGGCAATCATCGAAATTCGCAGGCACGGCACTGCTGGCGAGGCGCGCCAGCGGCAGCGCGAAAAACCTTCCTTTCCGTCGCATGTTTTGCCCCGATGTGGGCGCATCGTGCCGCAATGCAGCCGCCTCGCCGTGCCCGGATTCCGGTAAAATCGACGTTTTCCATTCGTTAAGAGATTTTTCACCATGTCCATGGCCGACCGCGACGGCGTCATCTGGTACGACGGCAAACTCGTTCCCTGGCGCGACGCCACCACCCACGTCCTCACCCACACCCTGCACTACGGCATGGGCGTCTTCGAGGGCGTGCGAGCCTACAAGGCCGAACAAGGCACGGCGATCTTCCGTCTCGAGGAACACACCAAGCGGTTGTTCAATTCCGCCCACATCCTCGGCATTAAAATGCCGTTCGACAAGGCCACGATTTCCGAAGCGCAGCGCACCGTAGTGCGCGAGAACGGGCTCGAATCCGGCTACCTGCGGCCGATGGCGTTTCTCGGTTCCGAGGCCATGGGCATCTCCGCCAAGAACCTGTCGGTGCACGTCATCGTCGCCGCCTGGCCGTGGGGCACCTATCTCGGCCAGGAAGCGCTGGAGCGCGGCATCCGCGTCAAGACCAGCTCGTTCTCGCGCCATCACGCCAACGTCACCATGTGCAAGGCCAAGGCCAACGGCAACTACATGAACTCCATCCTGGCGCACAAGGAAGCCGAGACGGACGGCTACGACGAGGCGCTGCTGCTCGACGTCGACGGCTATGTTTCCGAAGGCTCGGGGGAGAACATCTTCATCGTCCGCGACGGCAAGCTCTACACCCCCGACCCGAGTTCCGCCCTGGTCGGCCTCACCCGCGACACCATCATCCAGCTGGCGGAGGAGTGCGGCCTGCAGGTGATCGAAAAACGCATCACCCGCGACGAGGTCTACATCGCCGACGAGGCTTTCTTCACCGGCACCGCCGCGGAGGTCACGCCGATCCGCGAACTCGACAACCGGATGATTGGCGAGGGCACCCGCGGCCCCATCACCACCAGGCTGCAGAAGATGTATTTCGACTGCGTGCACGGCCGTGCCGCCGCCCACACCGACTGGCTAACCCCGGTCAAATAAGCGAGGTCGGCATGAGCGAGCAGCAGGACAATACCCAGCGCATCATCGAAGTCGCCGAAGGCGACCTGCCCCTGCACTGCCCGATGCCGCAGCACGCCGTCTGGAATTCGCATCCGCGCGTCTACCTGCCCATCGAATCGCGTGGCGATGCGCTGTGCCCCTATTGCGGCACGCTCTATCGCTTGAAAGGCAAACCCAGCGGCAGCCATCACTAAAACAAACGCTTCTGGCCGCATCCTGCAGCGGAAGCCAGAATCCGCTTCAAGCACCCCGCTATCCCGGCAGAAACAATTCCAGCAGGTCGTTCAAAAATCGCTGCCCCTGCAGCGTCGGCTTGAGCCGGGTTGCGTCGCGTTCCAGCAAGCCCCGGCTTCGCGCCCGTTCGAGTGCCGCAGTACAAACGTTCAGCGGCAGACCGGTGCGTTCCTCGAACAGCGCGGCAGGAACCCCTTCATTGAGCCGTAGCGCGTTCATCATGAACTCGAATGGCAGGTCGTCGCGCGTGAGCGCTCGGGTGTCGGCGATGTGCGTGCCCTGCGCCACGGCATCCATGTATTGCTGCGGATGCTTGGTCCGCATCTGCCGCAGGATGCAATCGTGGAAGCTTAGTTTTGAATGCGCGCCGGCGCCGATGCCCAGATAGTCGCCGAACTGCCAGTAGTTGAGGTTGTGGCGGCTGGTGTGATTCGACCGCGCATAGGCTGAAGTCTCGTAGTGCTGCATGCCGGCCTCGCCCAGCCGTGCTTCGATCGACTGCTGCATGTCGGCGGCGAGATCGTCGTCGGGCAAATTCGGCGGCGCGGCATGGCCGAACGGCGTGTTGGGTTCGAGCGTGAGGTGGTAGGCCGACAGGTGCGGCGGCTGGAACGTCAGCGCGGTGTCGACGTCGGCCATCGCCTCGGCCAGCGTCTGCCCAGGCAGGGCGAACATCAGGTCAAGATTGAAGGTATCGAAATGGGTAGCGGCAAGTTCAGCGGCGCGACACGCTTCGGTGTCGTCGTGGATGCGCCCGAGCGCCCGCAGATGCCGCGGGTTGAAACTCTGGATGCCGAGCGAGACGCGCGTCACGCCGGCCTCGCGGAAACCAGAGAACTTGCCCGCCTCTACCGTTCCGGGGTTGGCCTCGAGCGTGATTTCCGCGCCCGACAGCAACTGCGTCAGGGTGCGCACGCCGGTCAGGATGCGGTCGATCCCCTCTGCTGAAAACAGGCTGGGGGTGCCGCCGCCGAAAAACACCGTATGGATCCTGCGTCCCCAGATATCGGGCAGCGCACGTTCCAGATCGAGCAGCAGCGCGTCGATGTAGGCGGCTTCGGGGAGGCTCTGCGCGGCATGCGAATTGAAGTCGCAATACGGGCACTTCTTCACGCACCACGGCAGGTGGATGTAGAGCGACAGCGGAGGGGAAACTTTCAGGCCGCCGTTGAACACACGGATAACGGAGTTAGCCAAGCCGCTTCAGCTTGTCGGCCAGTTCGCGCAGAGCCTGGCCGCGGTGCGAGATGGCGTTTTTCTGATCCTCGCCGAGCTCCGCGCCGGTCTTGCCGAATTCGGGGACGAGAAAATACGGGTCGTAGCCGAAGCCGCCCTCGCCACGCGGGGTGTCGATGATTTCACCGAACCAGCGGCCTTCGGCGATCAGCGGCTCGGGGTCATCGGCATAGCGCACCAGCACCATCACGCAATAGTAGTGCGCGCGGCGGTTGGCTTGGCCCGCAAGCGCTTCAATGAGCTTCTCGTTGTTGCGTTGGTCGGATTTCGGCTCGCCCGCATAGCGCGCGGAATACACGCCGGGCGCGCCGTTCAGCGCCTCGACGCAGATACCGGAGTCGTCGGCCAACGCCGGCAGGCCGGTGTGCGCGCTGGCATGGCGCGCCTTGGCGAGGCAATTCTCGACGAAGGTAACATGCGGCTCGGGGCATTCGGGAACGCCGAAGTCGGACTGCGGCGCGGCTTTGATCCCGAGCGGTTCGAGGATGCGCGCGATTTCGCGCAGTTTGCCGGCATTGCCAGATGCGATAACGAGTTTTTCCATGGTTTTCCTTTTGATTTTTATCCGCGAATACCCGAAGGGCGTAAAGGACGCGAAGAAACGCGAAGTAAACCCCAAAATTTTCTTCGTGTTTCTTTATGCCCTTCGGGTATTCGCGGATCAATCCGCTTGTAACGCCTTCTGCTGCGCCGCCGTGATTTGCGCGATGCCGGCGGTCGCCAGGTCGAGCAGCGCTTCGAGGGTGGCGCGGGAGAACGGTGCGCCTTCGGCGGTGCCCTGCACTTCGACGATGCCGCCGCTGCCGGTCATCACCACGTTCATGTCGGTGTCGCAGCCGGAGTCTTCCACGTAGTCGAGATCGAGCACCGGCTGGCCCTGATAGACGCCGACCGAGACGGCGGCGATGCTGTCGACAAGCGGGGTTTCGGTGAGTTTGCCCTCGTGCAGCAAGCCGGAAATGGCGTCGGCCACTGCGACATAGGCGCCGCAGATGCTGGCGCAGCGGGTGCCGCCGTCGGCCTGCAGCACGTCGCAGTCGATGTGCAGGGTGCGCTCGCCGAGTTTCTTCAGGTCGACCACGGCGCGCAGGCTGCGTCCGATCAGGCGCTGGATTTCCTGGGTGCGCCCGGACTGCTTGCCGCGTGCGGCTTCGCGGTCGCTGCGGGTGTGGGTGGAGCGCGGCAGCATGCCGTATTCGGCGGTCAGCCAGCCCTCGCCGCTGCCCTTTTTGTGCGGCGGCAGCTTGTCGAGCACGCTGGCGGTGCACAGCACGCGGGTGTCGCCCATGGTGACGAGCACCGAACCTTCGGCATGCCGGGTGAACTTGCGGGTGAAGGTCAGCTGGCGCAGCGCATCGGGAGCGCGGCCGCTGGGACGGGCAATTGGAGCGGACATGGCGGGCGGTTCAAAACAGAAAGCGCGATTTTACCGCGTCACGCGCGCCTCACCCACAAAGCCCGCATCCAGGCTATTTGGCAGAAATTTTCTGGATGGCCTGCTGGATTTCGGCGATCGCACGCTCGATTTCGTCGTCCGACACCGCCGCCGAGCCGGATAGAGGGCTCATTGCGTTGATCTGGGTGGTGACGCCGCCATCCGGCAGCGCCAGGGTGGAAATCGAATCCTTGCTAGGCATCCGCGCCTCACCCCAGGTCATGGCGATCAGACTGAGGTTGTCGCCGTGTTCGCCGCCGCGGAATTCGGCGTGATCCATCAGGTGACGCACCGCATCTTCCAACGTGTAGGCATGCAGCAGGGCCGCCACTTCCGGAATGCTGACCATGCCCCAGATGCCGTCGGTGCACAGCAGCATGGTGTCGCCGTCGTGCAGCGGAATCGGCGCGTTGCATTCCACCTGCGGCGGGACGTAGCCCCCCAGGCAGTTGGAGACTTTGTTGCGCTCCGGATGGGTACCCGCCTCTTCTTCGCTGATGATGCCGTTGCGCACCAGTTGGGCCACCGCGGTGTGGTCCTCGGTGCGTGCGAGCAAGCTGCCGTCGCTGAACAGGTACAGCCGCGAATCGCCCACGTGCGCCCAGTACGCCGTGTTGTCCTGAATGACTGCGGCAACGCTGGTGGTGTGGGGGATTTCCAGCAGATCCTGCTCGACCGCGTAATCGTTGATCGCGTAATGCGCGCGCGTGGTCGCGTCGGCCAGGAAGGCCATGGGATCGGCCAGGCGCGGCTTGGCCATTTTCTGGAACTCGTCGGTCAGCGTCTGCACTGCGATCTGGGCGGCGATTTCGCCATGCATGTGGCCGCCCATGCCGTCCGCCACCACCATCAGCAGCGCTTCGCGACTATAGGAATAGGCCACCCGATCCTGGTTGTTTTTGCGCCCGCCCTGACGTGACGCCTGGTAGATGGTGAATTTCATGGCGACACTTTAAAACAATTCGCGGTTCAGCGAGCGTTTTATGCTGCTCAACAGCGAGGAACGCGGCGACGTCATCGCGCTGCGGTCCATCAGCACCTTCTGCAGGCTGAACACGCTTTGCGGGCGTTCCATGTAGTTGAGCTTGAGGCACTGGTCGATGGTTTCCAGCAGTTGGTCGGAATAGGCGCCGCGCCAGTTCACCGATGCCGGCACCAGCTTGTCGTTGAGCAGGCGCGCATCGGCCGCCTGCGGCGGGTAGCCCGCCAGGCTGGCGTAGAGGCTGGCACCGACACTGTAGATGTCGGTCCACGGCCCCAGCCGCTCGCGGTTGTGATACTGCTCGGGCGCGGCAAAACCGGGGGTGTACATGGGCTGCAGCTTGGTCTCCTCCTGGCTGAGCGTCTGCCGCGCCGCGCCGAAATCGATCAGGACGGGCGAGCCATCCAGACGAATGTATAAATTCGACGGCTTGATATCCAGATGCAGCAGCTTGTGCGTATGCACTTCGCGCAAACCATTCAGCAGTTGCACAAACACCCGCCGGATGAAGCCCTCGCGGATGGTGCCGCGATTGGCCTGGATATGCTGTTGCAGCGTTTTGCCGCGCTCGAAGCGCATCACCATGTAGACGGTGTCGTTGGCGCGAAAGAAATTGGTCACACGAATGACGTTGGGATGGTCGATGCACGCCAGCGCCCGCCCCTCCTCGAAAAAGCACTTCATGCCGTGACGAAAGATGTTGTTGTTTTCGGTCGAATTGGCCTGCACGATGACCGAGCCTTCGGTACGCAGCACCAGCGCACCCGGCAGGTATTCCTTGATCGCCACCGACTGATTATTGTCGTCGCGCGCCAGGTACACCATGCTGAAGCCGCCACCACCAATCTTGCGCACAATGGTGTATTCGTTCAGCCGATAACCGTTGGGCAGCGCTTGGTTGGGTTGAGTCGCCATAGTCGAACGTCTATTATCTTTGTCTGTTAATCGGCCATACCGAAAAATCCCCGGCTCCGCGCCGGCAATCATTTCCATAATCCATATTTCAAACACCCATGACAGCCAGCATGACCGGGTTCGCCGCCCACAGCCTCAACCTCGACCATGCCGGCGTCAACATCGACCTGCGCAGCGTCAATCAGCGCTTCCTGGAACTGCATTTCCGCTTGGGCGACGAATTCCGGGCACTCGAGCCGCAGCTGCGCGAGTTGATCAATCAGCGTCTCGTGCGCGGCAAGGTGGAGTGCCGAATCAGCCTGAACGTATTGCCCGTCGCCTCGCTTGATAACGGATTGAACCCGGCCATTCTTGAGCGTCTGGCGCAATGGCAGGGCGACGTGCGGCAGCGCCTGCCCGACAGCGTGCCGCTCTCCGTCAACGAGATCCTGCGCTGGCCCGGCGCGATGCAGGGCACCGCCGTGTCGCAGGATGTGCTGGACGAGGCGGCGCTGGCGGGCGTGCGCGCCACGCTGGATGAACTGGTGGAAAGCCGCCGGCGCGAAGGCGCCAAACTGAAACAGCACATCCTCGACCGGCTCGCCGCGGCCGAAGCGCAGGTAGCCAGCCTGGAACCGCTGCTGCCCGCGCTGGCTGCCGCCCAGCGCGAAAAACTGACGCAGCGACTGCACGACGCGCTGGGCGAAGCAGGGCACGAGCGGCTGGCGCAGGAAATCGTACTAGCCGCGCAGAAATCCGATATCGACGAAGAACTCTCCCGCCTCGCCACCCACTTTGCCGAGGTGCGGCGCGTGCTGAATCAACCCGGCGCAGCCGGCAAGCGGCTCGATTTCCTGATGCAGGAACTGCATCGCGAGGCCAACACTTTGGGCTCGAAATCGGTTGCAGCGGAAACCTCGCGTGTCTCGCTCGAACTCAAGGTGCTGATCGAGCAGATGCGCGAACAGGTGCAGAATATCGAATGATTTTTTATCCGCGAAGTGAAGAAAGTCATCATCAAGGCTTTTCCTTCGCGGACAGACTTTTGAAATAACAGGACATCAGGAACGATCATGACCCCGAATCCCAGCCAAGGCGTGCTTTACATCGTCAGCGCCCCTTCCGGTGCCGGCAAGACCAGCCTGGTCAAGGCGCTATTGAAAGCCGACCCGGCAATTCGCCTGTCGGTCTCCTACACCACGCGCGCGCCCCGCCCCGGCGAAACCGACGGCCGCGACTACCACTTCGTCAGCCGCGAACGTTTCGAAATCATGCTGGCCGAGCGCGAGTTTCTCGAACACGCCGAGGTGTACGGCAATTCTTACGGCACCTCGAAAGGCAGCATTGCACGCGATCTCAACGCCGGCCGCGACATCCTGCTGGAGATCGACTGGCAGGGCGCGGAACAGGTAAAGCAGCATTTCACGCAATCCGCGTCGATTTTCATTCTGCCGCCGTCGTTCAATGCGCTGCGCACCCGCCTGGCCGGGCGCGGGCAGGACAGCAACGAAGTGATCGAGCGCCGGCTGGCCGCTGCCGCCCACGACGTCGCTCACGCCGATGCATTCGACTATATAATTGTCAATGATGATTTCGACCATGCCCTGCTGGACCTGGTCGCCATTACCCGCAGCATCCGCCTCGAAGCGGCACGCCAACTGGAGAGGCATGCCGCGCTGTTCGAGGAATTCCGACGCATCGCCTGAAGCAGGAGTCCGTATGGCCCGCATTACCGTTGATGAATGTATTGAAATGTTTCCCAACCGCTTCGAACTGACCCTTGCCGTGGCCTACCGCGCACGCCAGCTGGCACAGGGTTCGCAGTCCATGGTCGAGTCCAGGGACAAATCCATCGTTACCGCGCTGCGGGAAATTGCCGCAGGCAAGGTCGGGCGTGAAATCCTCAACCGGGGCCGTGCCTGAGCAGCCACCCAAACGTCAACCGGCGCACACCCATCGCGCGCCGGCGATGACGCACGAATTCGAATCGCTGCGTCCAGCCCTGGCCTATCTTTCGCCTGACGAAATAAGCCAGATCGAGCAGGCCTACGAATTCAGCCGCAGTGCCCACGAAGGGCAGTTCCGCAAGAGCGGCGAACCCTATATCTCCCACCCGCTTGCCGTTGCCGGCATTCTCGCCGGCTGGCATCTCGATGCGCAGACCCTGATCGCCGCGCTGCTGCACGACGTGGTCGAGGATACCCCGGCCACGGTGGGCGAAATCGAGGCGTGCTATGGCAAGCCGGTCGCGCTGCTGGTCGAGGGCGTGTCCAAGCTCGACAAGCTGGCGTTTGAATCCGAGCAGCACGCGCAGGCGGAGAACTTCCGCAAGATGCTGCTGGCAATGGCGCAGGACGTGCGGGTCATCCTGATCAAGCTGGCCGACCGCCTGCACAACATGCACACCATGGGCTCGATGCCGGCCGAAAAGCGCAAGCGGATCGCCAAGGAAACCCTGGAAATCTATGCCCCCATCGCCAACCGGCTTGGGCTGCATTCGGTCTACCAGGAACTGGAAGACCTCGGCTTCCGCTACAGCCACCCCAACCGCTACCAGGTGCTGGCCAAGGCGGTGAAGGCGGCGCGCGGCAATCGCCGCGAACTGGTCGACAAGATCAAGATCGCGCTGCAGGAAAAACTCGAGTACTGCAAGATCGAAGCCACCATCACCGGCCGCGAAAAACACCTCTACAGCATCTACCGCAAGATGCAGGAAAAGAACCTGGCGTTCTCCGAGGTGTTCGACATCTACGGCTTTCGCGTGGTGGTGCGCGACCAGCCAAGCTGCTATCTGACGCTGGGCGCGCTGCACTCGCTGTACAAGCCGATCCCCGGCAAATTCAAGGACTACATCGCGATTCCGAAGGCCAACGGTTACCAGTCGCTGCATTCGATCCTGTTCGGCCCCAACGGCACCCCGATCGAAGTGCAGATCCGCACCGCCGACATGAACCGCCTGGCGGAGTCGGGCGTGGCTTCGCACTGGATGTACAAGTCAGCCGACGCCGCGCTCAACGATGTGCAGACGCGCACCCATCGCTGGCTGCAGTCGCTGCTCGACATCCACGCCGACCACGGAGATTCGCCTGAATTCCTCGAACACATCAAGATCGATTTGTTTCCCGACGAGGTCTATGTCTTCACCCCCAAGGGCAAGATCATGGCGCTGCCGCGCGGCGCCACGGCGGTGGATTTTGCGTTCGCGGTGCACACCGACGTCGGCTTCCACTGCATTGCGGCGAAGATCAATTATGAGCTGATGCCATTGCGCACCCAGCTTCGAAATGGCGACCACGTCGAGATCCTCACCGCCGCCAATGCCAGCCCCAACGCCGCCTGGCTGAATTTCGTCGTCACCGGCAAGGCGCGTTCGCATATTCGCAATTACCTGCGCAACACGCGGGTGGAAGAAGCGGCGGCACTGGGCGAGCGCCTGCTCACCAACGCCATCGCCGCGCTTCATCCCGAAGCGATCGAGCCCGACCCGGCCGTATGGGACCGCGTGGTCAAGGACTACGGCCTGCAGACGCGGGAGGAACTGTTCGCCGGCATCGGACTGGGACGCAAACTGCCGCTGGTGGTGGCGCACCAACTGCTGCATGTGCAGGGTGAAAAAACCGGGATTCCGGCCCATCCCCATGCCATCAGCATCCGCGGCACCGAAGGGATCGCGGTCGAGCTGGCGCAGTGCTGCCACCCGATCCCCGGCGACCCGATTCTCGGCTTCATCCACAAGGATCGCGGCCTCATCATCCACACCCACGACTGCACCTCAATCCGCGCCTTCCGCACCGACCCCGACAAGTGGCTGGACGTCGAATGGGAAGCCGAGCCGGGCCACATGTTCGACGTCTCGATCAAGGTCATCGTCGGCAACCAGCGCGGTGTGCTGGCCAAGGTCGCATCCGCCATCGCCGAACACGGCTCCAACATCGGCAACATCGCGATGGAAGAAGAGGACGGCAGCCCCTACACCGTGCTGTTCTTTACCGTGCAGGTGGAAAACCGGATGCATCTCGCGCGCGTGATGCGCGGCCTGCGCGTGCTGCCCGACGTGGTGCGGATTTTCCGCATCAAGGGCAGGAAGGACGGCCGCGCCGCGCAACCCCAATAATTCAACCGCATCAGGACTCAGCATGAACAAAAGCATCATCCAGACCAGTGAAGCCCCTGCCGCGATCGGCACCTACTCGCAGGCGGTGCGGGTCGACCACACCGTCTACCTGTCAGGCCAGATCGGCCTCGACCCCGCCTCCATGCAGCTGGTCGACGGCGTCGACGCGCAGATCCATCAGGTATTCAAGAACCTGGCCGCAGTGGCGGCCGCCGCGGGCGGCTCGCTGGCCGACGTGGTGAAGCTGAACGTGTTCCTGACCGATCTCGGCCACTTTCCCAAGGTCAACGAAATCATGGCGGGCTACTTCAGCCAGCCCTATCCGGCGCGCGCCGCAGTCGGCGTGGCCGCACTGCCGCGCGGCGCGCTGGTTGAGGCCGACGCCGTGATGGTGGCTGCTTAAATCGCCGCCTTGAAAGCGGCGTCGCCGTTTTCCTTTCCCGTCAGTCCGGCGCTCGCCGCCAAACTCGTCAAGCTGGGGCTGGCCCGCGACACTGATCTAATACTGCACCTGCCGCTGCGCTGGGAAGACGAAACCCGCCTCACGCCGATCCGCGACCTGCTGCCTGGACAGAGCGCGCAGGTGCAGGCGGTGGTTCGCGAGGCCAGCGTCGCCTACCGCCCGCGCCGCATGCTGACGGTGGCGGTGGCGGACGCCGGCGGCGTGCTCGGCATCCGCTTCCTGAATTTTTACCCCAACCACCTCAAGCTGTTCCAGCCCGGCGAAAGTTTCCGTTTCAGCGGCGAGGTGCGCGGCGGCTTCCTCGGACTGGAAATGGTGCATCCGCGCTTTGTGAAAGCCGACGATGCCACGCCGCTGCCAACCCAGCTCACCCCGGTGTATCCCACCACGGCCGGACTGGGGCAGGCCACGCTGCGCAAGCTGGTCGCGCGCGCGCTGGCGGCCCCGATCACCGACACCCTGCCCGCCAACTGGCTGGCCGAACTGGGTTTGCCGGAACTGGAAGCCAGCATCCGCGTGCTGCACCAGCCGCCGCCGGATTGCGTGCTGGCCGAGCTTGAATCGCGCCAGCACCCTGCGTGGCAGCGGCTGGCCTTCGACGAGCTGCTGGCGCAACAGCTGTCGCTGGCCACCGCGCGCCGACAGCGGCAGCGCCTGTGTACCGCGCCGCTGCCCGCGCAGCAGCAGCTGACCGCCGCCTTCATCCACACGCTGCCGTTCGCCCTGACCGCCGCGCAGGCGCGCACCTGGCAGGAAATCAGCGCCGACCTGGCGCAGCCGCACCCGATGCGTCGCCTGCTGCAGGGCGACGTCGGCAGCGGCAAGACCGTGGTGGCTGCGCTGGCCTGTCTGCAGGCGATCGAAAATGGCTTTCAGGCCGCCTTTATGGCGCCGACCGAAATCCTCGCCGAGCAGCATTACCGCAAGCTCGCCCCCGTCTTGTCGGCGCTCGGCGTGCGCTGCGCCTGGGTGTCGGGCAGCCAGCGCAAGTCCGAGCGCACGGCGGCCTGGCAGGCGATTGCTGCGGGCGACATTGATCTGGCATTCGGCACCCATGCACTGTTCCAGGAGGCCGGCAGCTTCGCGCGCCTGGGGCTGGCGGTGGTCGACGAGCAGCACCGCTTCGGCGTCGGCCAGCGACTGGCGCTGATGCAGAAAGGCACGGAACCGCACCAGTTGATGATGAGCGCGACGCCGATTCCGCGCACCCTGGCGATGAGCTTCTTTGCCGACCTCGACGTTTCGGTGATCGACGAACTGCCGCCGGGACGCACCCCCGTCGTCACCAAGCTGGTCAGCGCCGCGCGCCGCGACGACGTTCTGGCACGGGTGACGGCCGCCTGCCTCGGAGGCGGCCAGGCCTACTGGGTATGCCCGTTGATCGAGGAATCGGAGAAGCTGCAGCTGCAGACCGCGCAAGACACCTACACGGCTTTGGCCGAGCAGCTGCCGGAACTGCGCATTGGCCTGGTTCACGGACGACTGAAGCCGGACGAAAAACAGGCGGTGATGGCTGCGTTCCAGGCGCATGAAATCGACCTGCTGGTCGCCACCACGGTGATCGAGGTCGGCGTCGACGTGCCCAACGCCGCGCTAATGGTGATCGAGCACGCCGAGCGCATGGGGCTCGCGCAACTGCATCAGCTTCGCGGGCGGGTCGGGCGCGGCAGCCGCGAATCGGTATGCGTGCTGCTGTACCAGACGCCGGTATCGGAACTCGCCCGCGCGCGCCTCAAGGTGATTTTCGAACTCACCGACGGCTTCGAGATCGCGCGCCAGGATTTGCTGCTACGCGGCCCCGGCGAATTCCTCGGCAGTCGCCAGAGCGGCCTGCCGATGCTGCGCTTTGCCGATCTGGAGCGCGACCTGGCGCTGCTGGAACGGGCGCGCGACTACGCCCAGCGCTGCCTCGAGGCACACCCCGCGATCGCCGCGCGCCACGTCGAACGCTGGCTGGGCAACCGTGCCGGGCTGTCACAGACCTGATTGATGCCACAAACTCTAGGCGGGAAGCAGGTCCGCAAGCCACGCCATCCGCAGCGCCAGAAAGGGCAGCGCCGCGCTCGGAACACCGCGAACACCGGCTGCCGGAAATGCTGACTGGCTGGGATCGATCCCCACGGGGGGGAGGTCCGTCAGCGCACGTAAAACCGGGCGAAAAGGCGAGGAGTGCTTATGAAATGTTGGATTGATGAACGAAAAGTGATTACGCAGTGTGCAAAATTTGAATCGGGACGGCCAATTCGCGCGCAGCCGACAGGCTGCTAGCGCCGTCCGAATGTCTCCGCCGCTTTGGCATAATGCGCGTTTTGTCCTGGGCCCCACAGTGACCGCTTCACGGCACGACACACTCTCTCACATTGAGCCACAACGCGGCTGGCTTGCGCATCCTTTTCGCGCACCGCGAGCGTTGCGGAGCTGGCTGTCGGACCGCGGTTCGCTCACCCGCCGCCTGAAAGCGCGCCATGCCGATTTCAAGGTCCGTCCGGTCGCACGCGGATTCGCGCCGCCTTTTCTCGACGAAGCACAGGCATTGCGCTTGAGTCCCAAAGCGCTGGCCTACGTGCGCGACGTCCTGCTCATCGGCGGCGGCCACATGCGGGTATTCGCCCACAGCGTGCTGCCCCGCGCCAGCCTGCGCGGCGGCTGGCGCGGAATCACCCGACTGGGGACGAAGCCTCTGGGGGAAACGCTGTTTACCGATCCGCGTATCCGACGGCTCGGCCTGACGATGTGTCGGCTTGACGCGCGCCATCCGCTCTATCGCGCGGCCAGGCGCCACACCGGGCTTACCGCGCATCATCTGTGGGCACGCCGCTCGGTGTTCTGCCTCAATGGCCGCCCGCTTCTGGTGACCGAAGTTTTTCTACCCGCCATCGAGGCCCCATGACCCTGACCGAACGCCTGTCTCATTACGAGAAACTGATGCGGCTCGACAAGCCCATCGGCATTCTGCTGCTGCTGTGGCCCACGCTGTGGGCGCAGTGGCTTGCCGGCAACGGCCGGCCGGACTGGCTGATCCTGTGGATTTTCGTCATGGGCGTGGTGCTGATGCGCTCGGCCGGCTGCGTCATCAACGACTACGCCGACCGCGAGATCGACCCGCACGTGGCGCGCACCCGCGAGCGCCCGCTGGCCGCCGGCAAGGTGTCGCCGAAGGAGGCGCTGCTGCTGGCGGCGGGCCTGTCCCTGCTGGCATTCCTGCTGATCCTGCCGCTCAACGCGCTGGTGCTGAAACTTTCAGTCATTGCGCTGTTTCTGGCCGCAAGCTACCCGTTTACCAAGCGCTTCTTCGCGATCCCGCAGGCCTACCTCGGCATCGCCTTCGGCTTCGGCATTCCGATGAGCTATGCCGCGCTGCGAGGCGAAGTCCCGCTGGAAGCCTGGGTTTTGCTGGCGGCCAACGTTTTCTGGGCGATCGCCTACGATACCCAATACGCGATGGTCGACCGCGAAGACGATCTCAAGATCGGCATCAAGACCTCGGCGATCACCTTTGGGCGTTTTGACCTGGCCGCGATTGCAGTTTGCTATGTGGCGACTCTGGGACTGCTCGGCTGGGTCGGATTGCAGCGGGAAATGGGCGTGGCGTACTATGGCGGGCTGGCGGTGGCGGCGGCGATCGCGCTCTACCACATGAAACTGATCCGCCAACGCGACCCGCAGCAATGCTTTCGCGCCTTCCTGCACAACACCTGGTTCGGCGCCGCGGTGTTCAGCGGCATTGCGCTGCACTATCTGCTGCGCAGCTTATGACCGGCAGGCCACGCGCGACTGCTGGCTATTCGGATAGGCCTGAATGATCCCGCCCAGACTTTTAAGCGTGTCCGTGTCCTCGCTGCGAATCACAAAGTAAAAATCCGTGCCCTGGCGCGGCAGCAGCTCGACGCGCGTGCCGAGCACGCCCTTGTCCTCGACTTCGCGCACGCGCCGACGCGCCGCCTCGTTGTCGGTATACAGGCCGAGCGAAATGGCATTGCTCCAAGCGCCATCCTTCACCACAAAGGCATCCCCCACGCCCGCCGCTGCCAGTTCGCCCAGCTTGTCCGCCGCCGACTGCGCGCTGGGCAAGGGTGGGAAAATCACCCAGTGCCGGGTGTTCAGCGGCACCTCAGTGAACGACATCGCCCGCTCGCCAGCCATGGTCTTGAGCTGTTCGCGCACCTGCGCGAACTCGTCCGGGTTCAAGCCACGCCATTCCACACACATGGCCTCGGGCGCCACCACGCGAGGCGCCGGCGCCTGCTCTGGCGCGGACGCCGACTGGGTACGCAGGCTGAGGCGGTCTACGTTCATCGGCGCATTCTGGTCCAATTGGGCCTGCGGCCAGTGGCTGCGGCCGATAAAAAACCCCGCCACAGTCAGATTCAGCATCAGCAATGCCCATGCGATCCATTTCATCTCGATTCCCTCTCCCGGGCAACGCAGTCGATACCTTCCAGCACCAGGGCAGACACATGCTCGGCAGGCGCAGTCAGGCGCGGCAACAGCATCCCGGCGTCCCCGCCCGTCAGCAAGCACAGCGGAACGTCTCCCGCAGCCTCGGCCAGGCGAGCAAGCTGCTGTTCTATCGTTCCGCACAGCGCCGCCACAATCCCGCTTTCCACCGCGTCGGCCGTGCTGCGCGGAAATGCCTGCCAATGGCCTGTACCCTCTGAAACGTGCGCCGTGCCCTGCTGCAGCGCTCGCCGCATCAATGAGGCGCCCGGCAGGATCACGCCCCCCAGAAACACGCCAGCTGCCGACAGTGCGTCCACCGTCATCGCCGTCCCGGCCGACGCCACCAGCACCGGTCCGCGAGTGCGCCGGCGTGCGGCGATCAGGCCCATCCAGCGATCCACACCCAGTTGCAGCGGGTTCTGGTAACTATTTTTCACCCCGCCAAAGTCCGCCTCAGCCACCAGCCACAGCACGCCGATATCCGCCGCCTCCAGCAATGCGGCTAGCCGTTGTTCGTGTGCGACGCTTGTCACGCTGGCGATGAAACAAACGGTGCCGGCCGTCAGTTGCGCCTTCAAGACTGCCAAATCCCCGTAATCGCAGCAGCCTTGCGCGCACCATTGCCCATCTTCAACCGCTGCCCATTTCAGGCGCGAGTTGCCGGCATCGATCAACAGCCGGCGGGCCGTCATGCGGCATCCAGACGCAAGCTGATTTCACCGCCGCTATAGGGTCGCAAAGTCGCCTGAGCGTCGCGCAGCAGGAATGCACCCGTTTCATCGACACCCGACGCCATCCCCCGAACGCTGCGCGCATCCGGCAAGGCCAGCGCCACAGCCCTGCCCGCGTAGGCATCCAGCATCATCCACTCCTCGCGCAGGGACGCGAATCCGTGCTGGCGGAACAGGCTCAACACCGTGTGCAATTCCAGCAGGCAATCTGCCAGCAAGCGGTTGCGGCCCACCGCCACCCCCATCTCGGCCAGGTCGACCACAGCCTGATCGACCGCATCGCGTTGCGCTCCGCTCATCTGGACGTTCAGCCCGACACCCACCACCGCGAAGGCCGCCCCATGCATGTCGCCCTGTACCTCGACCAGAATCCCCGCAAGCTTGCGGTAATCCACCAGCACGTCGTTGGGCCATTTCAACCTCACCGGATGGCGGCTATGGCGATTGACCGCGCGTGCGATCGCCAGCCCCACCGCGAGGCTCAGGCCGGATAGCGACTGCAGACCATTTTCGAAACGCCACAGCACTGAAAACGTCAGACTCCCCCCCAGAACCGAATGCCACTGGCGGCCTCGCCGACCTTTGCCGGATTGCTGGTGTTCGGTGCAGATCAGCGTGCCGTCCGCTGCCCCATTCAAGGCCGCTGCCATCAAGGCCGCGTTGGTCGAATCCACGCTGTCGAGGACGTGGATCGTGTAGGCCTCTGCTACCGTCCCAAGATGATCCGCCACCGTGACGCCATCCAGCCACTCTACGGGTTCAGGCATGCGGTAGCCGCGTCCGCGCACTGCGTGAATCGTCAGGCCCATGGATTCAGCCTGGGCGAGTGCGTTGAAGATACTGGACCGGGAAAGATTGAATTCATGCGCCAGCGCCTGGCCTGAATGGAATCGGCCATTGGACATGCGGCGCAGGAGCGGAAACAGGGTTTTATGGGTTCGGGATGGCACACCCGGATTTTACCTGTCTTGACGTATTGGATTTGCATAAAAAAACCCCCTCTTTTTGGGAGGGGGTTTTAGTGTGCTGCGAGGCACGGATAAGGAGTCTGACGATGACCTACTTTCACAGGCGAGATGCCTACTATCATTGGCGCGGGAGCGTTTCACCGTCCTGTTCGGGATGGG
>JAIBEI010000019.1 GCA_019459055.1 Thiobacillus sp.
GCGGATTGCCGTCGGCATCGGAGTCATTGGCGAGCAGGGTGTCCGGCGCGATGGTCAGCGCCGTGTCCTCGTTGGTCGAGGCGGTGTCGTCGATGGCGACCGGCGGATCGTTGACCGCATTGACCGTGATCGAGACGGTCTGGGTGGCCGACTCGCCGGAGGCGGCGTCGGTGACTGTGTAGGAGAAGCTGTCGGTGCCATTGAAGTTGGCGGCCGGGGTGTAGTCGTAGCTGCCGTTGCTGTTGAAAACCAGCGTCCCGCTGGCCACGCCCGAAGTCACCGCATAACTCAGCGCGCCGCCCGAGGTGGTGGCATCGTTGGCGGCGACCGAACCCGAGATCGTGGTGTTCTCGTCGCCCGAGGCGGTGTCGTCAGCGGCGGTCAGATCGGCGACCGGATTGACCGTGACGTCCACCGTCGCCGTGGCCGTTCCCCCCTGCCCATCGCTGATCGTGTAGTTAATGCTGTCTGGGCCGTTGTAGTCCGGATTCGGAATGTAGGTAATCGTCCCATCGGGATTCACTACGACGGTGCCGTTGGACGCCGACGCGGAATCGACGGTCAGAACGTTGCCGTCTGCATCCGTGTCATTTGCCAGCACGTCGATCGTCGTCGGCGAGTCTTCGTTCACGCTAAGCGTATCGGGGTTCGCGACCGGCGGCGTGTTGGCCGCGCCGACCAGAGGAGGGGGTACATTGGCGACACCTGCCGTCAGGCCTTCGGTTTCACCGATGGCTACGCTGGAGGTGGGTTCTGCGGATTCAAAGTCAAACGAAGCGGAGCTGGTTCCCTCGACGATCCGCAGCAGACGCACGAAACCATTCCCAGCGTCACCGCCGCCGCCTTCCAGGCCCGTAGCGGTCGGGTCGAGCAGGTCATCGATATTCTCGCCGCGCTCCAGGGCCTGGATGATGCGCTCGGCTTCGCCCGCCGGCAGGGCGGCCTCGGCGACTTCGGGACGCGAGGTCGGAGAGGTTTCGGCGCTGAACAGAAAGCTTTCGTTGGGCAGCAGGGTCAGCATCTGCCCATCGAGGAAGGCCAGCTGGACCTGTCCGCCGGGCATCGTGACGATGGTGTCGCCTTCCAGCAGGACGTCACCGGGCTTGAGCGGCCGCATCTGGCCTGCCGGGTCGCGGGCAAAGGCCTGACCTTCTACCGCGATGATGGTGGCGACTGCCTGAGGGGTGGAAACGCTTGCGTCCATCGTGCTGACCTTCTCGAAATATGGCTTGGGCGCCCCTTTCGGGGCTTCTGACAGACTTTACGGCCAGACAAGCGATTTCCGTATTGGACTGAAGGACAGTCAGGCAGGGATTTTTTGGAAGATCTGTGTTGAGTCTTCGACACCATTGACGACAAGGGAGAGCTGCATGCGGTCGCGCACACCAAGTTTCTCGAAAGCGGCCGTCAGATGCGCTTTCACCGTGCGCTCGGTGATGTTCAGCGCACGTGCGATTTCCTTGTTGGTCGCACCGCGTGCAACCTCAACGGCAACCTGGCGCTCACGCTGGCTCAGTCTGTCGAGATCCGGCTCCGGGGTATCGCTGTTGCGTGCTGCCAGGCCCTGCATCAGCCGCCGCATCAGTTGAGGGCCGACCCACAGGCCGCCATGCCCGACGACGCCGGCGACCTGGCGCAGCACGGTCGGCAGCGTCAGCGCGCTGCAATAGCCGGATGCACCCGCCGCCAGCGCTGCCATTCCCTGATCGTCTTCCGGCACGTTGGACAGCACCACAATCGGCACATGCGGCGCGGCAGCGTGCACCGTGCCCACCCAGGCCGCTACTGCGGAGGCGTCCCCGGTGACATGCAGCCACACCAGGGATGCATCGGCCAGTCGCGAAAAGTCGGTCTCGTCCGGCCCCTGCTCCTGCAGCAGCTGCGCATCGGGAAACGCCTCCAGCCAGCGGGGAATCGGCGCCGGCCGTGCGGTGACGAATACGTGGCGCGTCATCCCGCTAGCGCTCCGTGAAGGCGTGGGTCTTGGCGCGGATCACCGGCTTCAGCAGATAGGCCAGCACGCTCTTGCGGCCGGTCATGATGTCCACTTCCGCGACCATTCCCGGGATGATCGGCTTGTCCTTGCCGAGCGACGATTTCAGGGTGCGCACGCGCACCAGGTAGAAGGCATTGCCTTCCTCGTCGGTGACGGTGTCCGCTGCGATCTGGTCGATCACCGCTTCCAGCCCGCCGTAGATCGCGAAGTCATAGGCGGTGAAGCGCACCGTCGCCTTTTGTCCCGGCCACAGGAAGGCGATGTCCTTGGGCAGGATCCGCGTCTCCAGCAGCAGGGCATCGTCGGTCGGCACAATCTCCACGATTTCCTTGCCCGGCTGCAGCACGCCGCCCACGGTCGTGACCAGCAGGCGCTTGACGGTGCCCTTGACCGGCGACTTGACGCTGGCCTGCTCGACGCGGTCAGACAGCGCCGTGCTGCCTTCGGAGAGGCTGTTCAGCTTGGCCACGGTCTCGCCCAGCTCGTTGCGCATCTCGTTGCGGAAGGTGATCTCCTGCTCTTGCACCTTGCGCGACGCTTCCGAGATGGCGGACTGCAGACGCACGATCTGGGCTGAGGCCTGATCGCGCTCGCCACGGTAGCGGCTGACGTCGCGCTCAAGCCGCAGCAGCTCCACGTCCGAGACTGCGCCGGAGGCGGCAAGCGGCCGGGTCATCGCCAGCTCGCGGGCGGTGAGGTCGTAGGCCTGCGCAGCCTGTTCACGGCGTGAGCGTATCTCGACCAGTTCCTGTTGGCGCTGGGCCAGCTGCTGGCGCGCAATGCCGATCTGGGCTTCCAGTTCCCGACGTCGCGCGTCGTACATGCTGCGCTCTTCCTCGACCAGATTGGGGTCTTCCTGCATGATCTCGGGCGGCAGCTGGAACGGCGTGTTTTCGGCCAGCGCGCGCAGGCGTGCCGCCTTGGCCAGGAGCGCCAGATACTGCACGCGGTTTTCGCGCAGCGAGGAGACGAAGCGCGTTTTGTCGATACGGAACAGCAACTGTCCCGCTTCGACCGCCTGGCCTTCACGCACCAGGATGTCGGCGATCACGCCGCCATCGACCGCCTGCACCACCTGCACCTGGCGGGTGGGGATCACCTTGCCCGTTCCGCGCGTGACTTCGTCCACCGTGGCGAAGGCCGCCCACAGCACAAACACCAGCAGAATGGCGCCGATAAAGCGCAGCAGGTAGCGCGCGCGCAAGGGTTCCTGGTCCAGTCGCGCCCAGTCGGCATCGGCCGTCCAGCCGAGCGACTCATCCGGACGTGGCGGAATCCAGCGGGCAAAGAGGCGGTCCAGCAGCGGCCGCGCATGCTTTGACCAGCCCGTCGAGCTGTCCGCAAAGCGGGCGATGGAGGCGAACAGGCTCTCTTTCATGCGGCTTTCCCGATGCGGCCCTGACGCAGGGCCTCGACCACCTGCGCCTTGGGGCCATCCGCCACGACCTTGCCGGAGTCGATCACGATGATGCGGTCGACCAGGTCCAGCAGCGAGGTGCGATGTGTCACCACGAGCAGGGTCTTGCCAGCGGCAAACGTGCGCAGTTGCTGCTTGATTTCTTCTTCGCTGGAATGGTCCATCGAGCCGGTCGGCTCATCCATCAGCAGGATCGGCGGGTCGTTGATGGTGGCACGCGCGATGGCAACCGCCTGGCGCTGCCCGCCGGAGAGCGATTCGCCGCGCTCGCCCACCGACATGTCGAAGCCGCGTGGGTGGCTGTTGACGAATTCGAGGAGGCCGCCCACCTGGGCGGCGCGCAGCACCGCGGCATCGTCGGCGGCAGGAGCCGAGATGGTCAGGTTGTCGCGCAGGCTGCCGTAGAACAGCATCACATCCTGCGGCACGTAGCCGATGTTGCGGCGCAATTCAGCCGGATCCAGCTGGCGCAAATCGGCGCCATCCACCAGCACCGCGCCCGACGTGGGCCGGTAGAGTCCCAGAATGAGCTTTTCGAGCGTGGTCTTGCCGGACCCCACGCGGCCGAGAATCGCCACGTGCTCGCCGGCGTGGATCTTCAGCGAGACGTTGCGCAGCGCGGCATGGTCCTGGCCGGGGTAATTGAAGTCGACGTCTTTGAACTCGATGTCGCCGGTGAAATGCTGGCGGGTCACGAAATTCGAATCGGCCGGCCGCTCGACCGGCTGCTGCAGGATGTCGTCCAGCGACTTCAGCGCGGTCGCCGCACTGTGGTACTGGGTGAGCAGACCGGCAATATGGCCGATCGGCGCCATCGTCCTCGACGCCAGCATGGTGCTGGCAATCAGCCCGCCGAGCGTCAGGAGGCCGTCTGAAATCAGGTATACGCCGACCACCACGACCATCACGTTCACCAGCTGCTGGGCCCACATCGCGCCGTTGATGGTGGACGACGACAGCAGCCGCAGCTGCGCACCGACGCGCGACAGGAAGGCCGCGCTCGATTCCCATTTGCGCTGCATCACGCTTTCTGCGCCGAGCGCCTTGATCGCTTCCAGACCGACCAGGCTTTCGACCAGCGTCGCGTTGCGCATCGCGCCAGCGCGATAGGTGGTTTCAGACAGTTCGTGCATCTTGCTGTGCACGGTCAGGGCATAGGCCACCACCAGCAGGATGCCGAACACGATGGGCAGGATCAGCGGCCAGGCAATCCAGCCGATCACGACCAGAAAGATCAGCGCAAACGGCAGGTCGATGAAGGCGGTCACCGTGGCCGAGGTGATGAAATCGCGGATGGTCTCGAAGGACCGCAGGTTGGCGGCGAACGAGCCTGCGGACAGCGGCCGGTTTTCCAGGCGCAGACCCAGTACGCGCTCCATGATGTAGGCCGACAGCCGCACATCTACCCGGCTGCTGGCCAAGTCGAGGAAATAGCCGCGCATGGTGCGCAGCACCAGGTCCGCCACCAGCACGACCACTAGGCCGCCCGCCAGCACCCACAGGGTTTCGATCGCACGGTTGGGCACCACGCGGTCGTACACATTCATGGTGAACAGCGGCAGGGCGATAGCGAACAGGTTGATCATGAATGCCGCCAGCAGCACATCCCGGTACAGCGGCGCGTTGTCGGCCAGGGTGCCCCAGAACCAGTGGCGTTGCTTGACCCGTCCCACTTCGGGGGTGCGTGCGTCGAAACGGAATTCGGGGCGCGCCAGGATCGTGTGGCCGGAATAGCGGGCCGCGAGTTCGTCGCGGGGCAGCAGGGCCTCGGCTTCACCCAGTTCGGGGAAGATCAGGCGGGCGGTCCGGCCGTCGTCCTGCCAGCCCAGCAGCACGCAGGCTTCTTCGCCGTCGAGCAGCAGCACCGCCGGAAACAGGGCCGGGTTGAGTCCTTCGAGCGGTTTCTTCACCACCTTGCTGGTGAAGCCGGCGCGCTTGGCGGCGCGCTGGAACAGGGAAGGGGTGAGGCGGTTGTCGACCAGCGGCAGGCCATCGATGGCGGCCTGGCGGCTCAGCGTGCCGCCGTGTGCGTGTACCACCACGAGCAGGCATTCGAGCAGGGTGTCAGGCGTTCCGGCAGCGGATGAAACACGCTCAGGACGGTCCCCGTCGGGCGTGATGACGTCCGTATTGTCCTGAAGCGCTGGATTTATATTCAAGAGGAATCTACGGCAAGCTTGGCTTGCCGTCCTGGAATGATCAATTTGATAGGTAGTTAACGGGTTTCAGCCTGGCTTCTTTAAACTGGTTGCTTGCCTGTGCCATTGCGTCTGACATCTTAGGGGAAACCCGAAGCGTGCGCGCAGGCTTACGCGGTTATTTGTCTGGAATTTTCATCTCTGTGGATGACGTGGCCACAAGCAGCACAAACCCGGCGCGTGGCGAGTGATGGGTGCTGCGGCCGGCCGGCGTCAGGGCGCGCCGACTGCGCGCGGGCTGACCTGCCTCGGCCGGGACCGAATATCACGTTTTGCTGAATTACCGGGCCGCGATCCAGCTGCGTTACAAATGCGGTTATATTGGCTGGGCTCAAATAATAATCATCCTCAGCCTTGAAACGTTCCCGTCTCCTGCTGCCCGTTGCGGTTTTGGCTACGCTTGTCGTGCTGGCGATCGCCGCGTGGCAAGAGCGCGGCGGCATCGATGGGCAGAACGCGCGGCGGGTCGTCACGGTTGGGCTTTATGAAAACGCCCCCAAGGTCTATACCGGCGAAAACGGCCGCCCGGCCGGACTCTTCGTCGAGTTACTGGACGAGATTGCGCGCGCCGAAGGCTGGCAGCTGCGTTATGTCCCGTGCGAATGGGCAGATTGCCTCGAACGGCTGGAGCAGGGGCAACTCGACCTGATGCCCGATGTGGCCTTTTCTACCGAACGCGCCCGGCGTTTCGATTTTCACAAGGTGTCGGTGGCGAACAGCTGGTCGCAGGTGTATGCCCAGCCCGACCTGAATGTCCAGACGCTCGAAGACCTGGCTGGCATGCGCGTCGCGCTTCTGCAGGGAGGCATTCAGCAGCCCTTCCTGACCCAACTGATGGCGGACAGCAACATTTCCTTCCGGCCGGTACTCGTCAATACCCTTGGCCAAGGCTATCAGGCGGTGCTTGATGGGCAGGCAGACGCGGTGGTCACCAACAGTTTTTTCGCCGCCCGCAACGGCCTCAGCTACCGGCTCTGGGAGACGCCCATCGTCTTTTTGCCATCCACGCTCTATTTCGCCGCGGCAAAAGGGCAGAATGCCGACCTGCTGGCGCGTATCGACGCCCATTTGAGCGAGTGGCGGAGCGACGCGAACTCAATCTATTTCGATGTCATGCGCCGCAGCATGGCCGACGTTCCTGCAGTACTGGTGCCGCACTGGATACGGTGGTCGCTGGCGATACTGGGAACGGGGCTGCTTCTGCTGTTGACGATCAATCTGCTGTTGCAGCGGAAAGTGGAGCGACGTACCCGCGCATTGGTGACTACCGCGCAGGAACTGAGGGCTGAACGCGCTAATCTGGAACATCTGGTTGCCGAGCGCACGGCAGAGTTGTTCGCAGCCAAGGAAGAGGCCGAACGCCTATCACGGGTGAAAAGCGACTTTCTCGCCAACATGAGCCACGAGATCCGTACGCCGATGAATGCGGTCCTCGGGATGTTGTATCTGGCTTCGAAGGGGGAATTGCCGCCGGCTTTGCGGAACCTCCTCAGCAAGGCGCAGGGTGCGGCGCGTTCGCTTCTCGGCATCATCAACGACATTCTCGATATTTCCAAGATCGAGGCGGGCAAGCTGGAGATCGAAAGCGTCGAGTTCAGTCTGGATGCCGTGCTGGAGCAGCTGACCGACGCTGTCGGCTATCAGGCCGAGAACAAGGGCATCGAATTTCTCATCCGTTACGATGTGGCGATCCCGTCGCGGTTGCTCGGTGATCCGCTGCGCCTGGGCCAGGTGTTGCTCAATCTGTGCGGCAATGCGGTGAAATTCACCGAGCGGGGCGAGATCGAGCTTGCCCTCCGCTGCCTCGATGTGACCGCGACAGACCTCACCTTGCAGATCTGCGTGCGCGATTCCGGCATCGGCATGACGCCGGAAATGCAGGGAAAACTGTTCGAGAAATTCACCCAGGCCGACCAGTCGACCACGCGCCGCTTCGGTGGCACGGGGCTGGGTTTGGCCATCAGCAAGAATCTGGTCGAACTGATGGGGGGGCATATCTGGGTTGAGGATTCACAGCCCGGCAAGGGGACGACGCTCTGCTTCACGGTGCCATTCAAGATCGCCCAGCAGGCCGAGGCGCGGCGGCGCGAAATGGCGGAGCAGGCTGGCCCATTGCTCAAGGGGATCCGCGTGCTGGTCGTGGATGACAACGACGTATCGCGCGAGATTCTGGCCGAAATGTTGCGCTACTTTCAGCTCGACGTGACGACTTCGGCGAACGGTCCTGCCGCGTTGACCGTGCTCGAATCCGCGGCGGACAAACCCTTCGACCTGGTGCTGATGGACTGGCGCATGCCCGGGATGAATGGCGACCAGACGGCGCAACGCATCCATCGCGATCCAGCCATCCAGCGCCAGCCCAGGGTGGTGATGGTGACGGCGGGTGGGCGTGAGGATGTGATCCGGCTGGCCAAGCAGGCCGGCGTGGACGGTTATATCATCAAGCCGGTTTCGCCCTCGACACTGCTCGACACCATTCTCTCGGTGCTGGGCCGTGGCCGCGTTCTGGGTGCGGACGACCCCCGTTGCGGCAGCAAGCCCGATCGGGCCGTCAGCGGTCAGCTGGCCGGTGCGCGCCTGCTGCTGGTCGAGGACAACGACATCAACCGGGAATTCGCCAGCGAACTCCTGCGCGGCGAGGGCATCGAGGTCGACGAGGCGATGAATGGCCAGGAGGCCGTCGAAATGGTGCAGAAGCACGATTACGACGCAGTGCTGATGGACATCCAGATGCCGGTTATGGACGGTCTGGCAGCGGCCCGGAAGATCCGTGCGCTGGCGCAGACGCCCGGCGGCGAGCATTTCGCCACCTTGCCGATCATTGCCATGACCGCCCTGGCGATGGCTCAGGACGCCGAAAGGAGCCAGGCCGCCGGCATGAACGACCATATCATCAAGCCTGTCGCGCCCGAGCGCTTGATGGCGGTGCTGGCGAAATGGCTGCGGCTGCCCGTGAAGCATGGCCGCAGCACGGTGGCGATTTCGCCTGCCCTGCAGGCAGAGGAATTCCCCACCGAGTTGCGGGCGCTCTTCAGCCTGGATGCCCGCGAAGGCGTCCGCCGCATCGGCGGCAAGGTGGGGGCCTATTGCAAGCAGCTACGCCGCTTTCGCGAGCGCTATGCCGATGCCGTTGGAGAACTGCAGCGGCTGGTGGCGGAATCAAGCGTCCAGCAGGCAGAGGCGTATTGCCATGCGCTGAAAGGCGTCACCGGCAATATCGGCGCCACGGCGCTGTATGAAAAAGTGGCTCAAATCGATGCGCAGCTCAAGCAGGGGATATTGCCGGATCCGGCCGCGCTGGAGGACATGCGCACCTTGCTGCAGGCGGTGATGTGGGATATCGACAGCCTCGCCGCAACGGCCGCGCCCCTTCCTGCGGCCGTTCCGCTCGACCCGGTCCTGCTTTTCGAGTGTCTGGCGCGTCTGGGCCGGGCGCTGGATAATGATCTGGGGGCCGCGGAATCCTTGCTTCTGGAACTGTGTGCGGGGGTGGCCGGTTCCCCCCTGGAGCCGGAAATCGCATCGATCGCAGCCCAGGTCGATGTGTTCGCCATCGATGAAGCCCGGGCACAATTACGTATCCTGCAAGAACGCCTGAAGCCTGCAACCTGAGCGATCCGATATGACAGCAACCGCCAATGATCGTCCCCGCATTCTCATTGTCGATGACGTGCATGAAAACCTGCATGCGCTGATGAACATCCTGCGCGACGACTATGCGATTCTCGCCGCAACCAGCGGCGAAAAGGCACTTGCGATCGCGCAACATTCGCCTCAGCCCGACCTCATCCTGCTGGACATCCAGATGCCCGGCATGGATGGCTATGCGGTTCTGGCCCAGCTGAATTCCAACCCGGCCACGGCCGATATCCCGGTCATTTTCGTCACCGCGCTGGCCGAATCTGCCGACGCGTCGCGCGGACTCATGCCCGGCGTGGCCGACTACATCACCAAGCCGATCAATCCCGAACTGCTGCGTCTGCGCGTGCGCACCCAGCTCGAATTACGGCGTTACCGAAGGAATCCGATGATGCTCGATAGCCGTCACGGCAATCCCGGTCAACCGGCCTCGCTGCTGGTGGTCGATGACATCCCGGACAACATTCATGAACTGCTGGAAGCGCTGAAGGACGACTATCGCATCATGGTTGCCCGCTCCGGCGCCAAGGCCCTCGAATTGATCGAGGGGCCGACGCCCCCCGATCTGGTGCTGCTCGATATCGTGATGCCGGAGATGGACGGCTACGAAGTCTGCCGCCGCATCAAGGCTTCGCCGGTGGGCAACCGTATCCCGGTCATCTTCGTCACCGTGGTGGACGCGACGCAGGACAAGGTCCGGGGTTTCAACATCGGCGCGGCCGACTACATCATCAAGCCTTTCGATATCGACGAGGTGCGCGCCCGCGTTCGTACCCACCTGGAACTCGCGCGCCTGCGGAATTTCCTCGAAGACCAGGTCGCGCAGCGCACGGCATTGCTGGAGCAGAGCGAAGAAAAATACCGCATCCTCGCCGACTACTCGCCCAACTGGGAATACTGGCTGGCACCCGACGGCACGTATCTGTATGTGTCGCCCGCCTGCCGGGACGTATCGGGCTACGGGCCGGCCGACTTCTTTGCCGATGCCGGCCTGATGGAAAAAATCATCCACCCGGACGACAGGGAGATCTGGGCACTGCACGGGCCGGGTGCGCCCAGCGCCAACCCCGAACTGCTGACCTTCCGTATCCGCGCCAAGGATGACAGTGAACGCTGGATTGAGCATGTGTACAGGCAGGTGTTCGATGCGTCAGGCAAGCCGCTGGGGCTGCGCGGTTCCCATCGCGATATCACCGACCGTCAGCGTGTCGAACAAAAGCTCGATTTCTGCGCGCACCGCGATCCGTTGACCGGCTTGCCCAATCGCGCGCTATTCGTGCAGTTGCTGGGGCAGGCGATTCTGCATGCTGACCGCAATCAGACCCAGTTCGCCCTGCTGTTACTCGACCTCGACAATTTCAAGGTCATCAACGAAAGCCTTGGCCACCGGCTGGGCGACCACCTGTTGATCGAAGTGGGCAAACGGCTCCAGGAAGTGCTGGAAGACGGCAGCACCATTGCGCGCATCGGGGGCGATGAATTCAACATGATCATCGAGTGCGGCGCGAGCTTGCCCGGTAGCGACCTGATCGCCCAGCGAATGATCGGGACGCTGGCCGAGCCTTTTCTGCTCGACGGCAACAGCATCTATATCGGCGCCAGTGTCGGCATCGCACTTTATCCGACGGACGGCCTGGATGTAGGAACCTTGCAAAGCAGCGCAGCGGCGGCGCTCCACCAGGCCAAGGCGCAGGGGCGGGGCACCCTGCGTTTCTTTTCGCCGGAAATGACCCGCCGATCCAAGGCGCGTTTGACGCTCGAAGCCGACCTGCGGCGTGCGCTGGACCGGCAGGAACTGAGTCTCCACTACCAGCCGCAGGTCGACCTGATCAGCGGCCGGATCGTGGGCCTTGAAGCGCTGGTGCGGTGGCGGCACCCGGAGCGGGGGATGGTCCCGCCCGACGAATTCATTCCGCTCGCGGAGGAAAGCGGGCTGGTCATCCGGCTGGGCGACTGGGTGCTGCACGAGGCCTGTCGCCAGATCAAGTTGTGGTCGACCGCCGGACTGGCGCCGCGTCAGATGGCGGTGAATGTCTCCGCCGTCCAGCTCAGCCGGGGAAATCTGGTCGAATCGGTCAGGCACGCGCTGGAACTAAGCGGCATCGTCCCCGAGCAACTGGAGCTCGAAATCACCGAGAGTTTTGTCATGGCCGATCGCGAACAGTCTTTCAAGTCACTGGCGGAGATCAAGGCGCTTGGCGTGCGCCTGTCGATCGATGATTTTGGCACCGGCTATTCATCGCTGGCCTATTTGCAGCAACTCGAAGTGCACAAGCTCAAAGTGGATATGTCTTTCGTGCGCGACATGTTGACCAACAGCGGCAACGCCTCCATTGTCAAAGCGGTTATTGCGCTGGGCCACAGCCTCGGACTCGAAATTATCGCCGAGGGGGTCGAAGAAGAAGAGCAGGCGGCCCATTTGCGCGCGCTGCAGTGTGACGTGATTCAGGGCTACCTGATCAGCCGACCACTACCGACCGACGAGATGACGCGCTTCCTGGAAGCTTTCAGGCCTTCTTGATTTCCAGTTGCAAGGGCCAAGCCGACGCCGCAGCAGAGGTTGGTTCTGAGGGGAAGAGGGGGCTACGTTTTGACGTAGGTGTCTGAAATGAAAAGGGGCTAGCCTAAGCTAACCCCTTGTATTTTGGTGCGCCGGAAGGGATTCGAACCCCTGACCCCTTGGTTCGTAGCTCCCCGGTGGGACACTTTATCAATCTTAATGAACCATATCAATCCATATAAAACAGTATGTTATTGACCCATAAAGGCTAACGGGCTAACATGAAATTTAACGGGATTTAACGGTCAAAGTTAGCCCGGTGTTAGCCCACCAAACCAAGGGGTCGAAAAATGGCGAACAGAATCAGGTTCAAAAAGGAAGTTTTGGAGGCATTGCCCGCGCCTGAAAAAGGACGTTCAACGTACTACGACGACCAGGTTCAGAAATTGGCCGTGCGGGTTACATCGGCGGGAACAAAAACGTTCTACGTCATCACCCGAGATGGCGATTCTGTGGCCTGGCTCAAGCTGGGCACGTTCCCTGACATGACGGTTGAAATCGCACGCAAGGAAGCGCAGAAGCACCTGGGCGACTTTGCCAAAGGCGCTAGCCCGGTGAAGGCCAAGCGCATCGAGAAACAGCGTTTAACGCTCGGCCAAGCGTTCGACAACTACCAAACCCTGTATGCCGTGCCTCGCGGCATCAAGACAGCCGACGATACCCGGATGATATGGGAACGCTGCATCGGCACCCTGCCAGACGAACCCGCGAAGAAGCACGGACGCAAACGCGAGAAGCACCCGGCAGGCGTGGACTGGTCGAATCGCAAGATTGACGAAATCAGCGGCGCCGAGGTGCGCACCCTGCACGCCGAAATCGGGACGACCACCCCTGTACTGGCGAACCGTGTTGTCGAAATCATCGGCACTATCTACGCTCGCGCTTCAGAGTGGGGATATACGGGCATCAACCCTGCGAAGGATATTCGCCCATTCAAGGAAGTGAAGCGCGACCGATTCATTCAGGCCGATGAACTGCCTGCGTTTTTCAAGGCGCTGGCCGATGACACGTCGGAAGACTTCAAGCACTTCGTTTTATTGTGTTTGTTGACCGGCGCGCGGCGCGTCAACGTGCTGTCGGCACAATGGCAGGAAATCAACTTGGCGTCGGCAGTCTGGCGGATACCGGACAGCAAGAACGGCGACCCTGTTGTCGTTGCGCTGGTACCTGAGGCTGTCGAAATACTCAAGGCCCGCGACCCGGACGGCGAGAAGAAAACCGGCTTCGTGTTCCCCGCTGATTCGAAAACCGGATATCTGTCACCACCCGCCAAACGCTGGCAGGCGCTACTCAAGCGGGCAGGCATGGCCGACTTCAGGATTCACGATCTGCGGCGCAGCCTTGGCTCATGGCAGGCTATCAGCGGGGCATCGCTGGCGATTATCGGCAAGAGCTTAGGGCACAAGTCAGCCGACGCGACGTTGATCTATGCGCGGCTGTCTATGGATCCGGTCCGCGCATCCGTGAACGCGGCAACCACCGCCATGCTGCAGGCAGCAGGCGTCAGGAAAACCGCGCAGGTGAAGCAGATAAAAGGCGCATAGCCCGCCAGCCACGCCGGCAGCCCGCTTAGTGCGGGCTTTTTTTCGTTTGATTTCAGGGCGCTAAAAAATAGTCGCATCCGCCCCTAAACCTGCAACCGCGAAAAATCTACCTTGCACCCATACCGACGCAGCCTGTCGGGGTTTCATGGAGTGCATACGATGCCCAACCAAACCGCAACATCCACCATCGCCGGAATTCTCCGGCCGCGAAACACTGACCTTGTAGACGAAACCGAAGCCGCCGAGATTCTCGACGTAGTGCCCGGCACGCTGCAAGTCTGGCGCTCGACCGGGCGCTACAACATCCCGTTTATCAAAATTGGCCGAAAAGTCCGCTACTCACGCACGGCGCTGAATGCCTGGATTGAAAGCCGCACCCGTTCATCCGGCGCGACCGCGTAAGGGGTCGCCATGAGCGCACAAAACAAAGCCGCCGGTCAGGATGACACGGCGGCAAAAACAGCACACCACGATGATACCCAAAAAACCCGTATTGCGATGGCCTGCCCGTGTTGCGGCGGCGAAGTCACTCACCAGCGCTACGGCTTCGACATGATCGCCGTTTCGCCGCGTCTGGTCTGGACAAAGTGGTATGTCTGCGACCAGTGCGAAGCGGCCTTGACCGGCACCGATGCTGCTGCACGGGACGCGGCCGAGCAGGCGTTCGCAGCCTACCTTGAGGCAAGCGAACATGCGCCTGCCGCCTAAAGCCCGCGCGCTGTTCGACCTTCGTCGAAGCGGTCGCATTCCCGTGCCGGGGCCGTTCGGGCATGTGTCGGTTCTCCCCGATTGGGGGTTGACCGTGGCGGGCGCCTACGTTATTGCGCCGCCTTCAATCGACCCGGCCGAGCTCGACTTCTGTTTCGTCGCCGGGCTGAGCGTCGCTATTTTCTGCCGCCTGGGTGAGGCGGGTCTGCCGTCCGATACCTGGCTGCAGAAGGTGATTCTCGCCGTGATGGACGCCGGCCCGGTCAGCATCGCCGTGATCGACACCGACCAGGCGGCCACCGGACTCGACCATGGCCTTGTCGCCATGTATGTGCAGAGGGCCGGCAATGATTGATGAAATCGAATCGACCCCGGCCGCCATGCCAGAGCACAAGGCTTTCTCGAAAGCCCGCCAGTGCGTTAAAAGACCCGTGCCCAAGCCTTCCCCTATCCTCGCAGAAAAAAACGCGCCTACGCAGGCTGTTGTCGTGCCGTCTATCGAGCCGTGGCCAAAGATCGATGGGGACGTTTCGACGTTTCTGGCTACGCCGCCTGAGCCTCGCAAATGGCTGGCACATAACCGCCTGTTATTGGGGCGGGCCGCGGTCTTAACGGGCATCGGCGGCGCGTCGAAAACGACGCTGCTATATCACCTGGCGCTTGCTGGCGTGCTGGGGCGGCTTCCTTGGGATTGGACGGTGGACACGACAGGGACGGCGATGCTCTTTCTGACCGAAGACACCGCCGATGATGTGCACCACTCTCTGGCGGCCCTATCTGAGGGGCTGAGTGAGTCAGATTGTGAGCTGCTGCGCCGGAAGCTGAAGATATTCCCGATGGCTGGCGAGGATGTACGCCTGTTGTCTGTCGACCATGGGACGCTTTTCGAAAACAGCCGGGGCTTGGGTCTGATCGAGCGGTGCAAGCAGGAGTCTGACCTTGTGTTTGTTGGCATTGATCCCGCGCTGGCCGTGTCCGAAGGCGACGAGATGAGCCAATCGCACCAGCGATACCTCGGTCAGTATGCCGACAAATTGGCCATTTCGACAGGCGCGGCCGTGATGCTGGTGACCCACGCCACGAAAGCCAGCGCGAACGCCGAAGAGCTGACGAGCCATCAATCTCGCGGCGGTGGCGGCATTACCGACGCCGTGCGTGCCGAATTCGTGCTGCGCACGATGACCGCCAAGGAAGCTGTGCTTTATGGCATCACGGATCTGGCCGAACGAAAGCGATACGTCCAGCTTGTGTGCACCAAGGGGAACAAGCTGCCGCACGACGCATTCGCCCAGGTCTGGCTTGAGCGTGGGCGTGGCGGCCTGTTGGCGCAGACCGATCTGGCGCTTAGCGAGAAGCCATCCACCAACGGAATCACCTTGACGGATCGCCGCATCCTTGATGCGCTACGCGAACTATGCCAGGTGGCCACGCCATCACTTGCTGAATGGCGAGGGGAATGCGTGAAGCGTGGCTTCGTGGCAGGTAGAACGGATGATGCCATCGTCACACAGATGAAGCGGGCGGTTTCCCGTTTGCTTGATGTTGGTGCAATTCAGCCAGGGGTTGGCCGTGGTTTCTATATTCCCGTTTACGTTAGCGAGGTGGTCTGATGGCACTCGCGAGGTATCGGGAAGGGTCAAGGGTCACCCCTAAAGGGGTGACCCTTGACCCTGACCCTTCGTTGACCCGTAGAACCTTCATTGATCCTTCGTTGACCCTTCGTTGCACCTATTCAAAAGGCCTGCTTTGTAACCGCAACCTCAATGCCGGACCAAATCGAGGCTGGACGATAGGCGCCGTCGATGAGATGCCAAAAGGTACTCCTAGAAATTGCCCTTTTGAGGGTAATTCGGACCCCGTTGTTGCGCTAGGGTGTGAACCGCTTGCAAAGGAAACAATGGGGGTGACGCCGTGACCGCCCCCATGAATCCCGGCGAGCAGGCGCCCGAAAACGCGCAGCAGTCACTATGCGGCCTGCCCGATGCGCCCGAATTGCTGCGGGTGCGGATTCAGCCAGCGCAGTTTGCGCGGGCGTTGAACGTGAGCAAACAATCGGTGAGCCGTTGGGTGCGCGACGGTTGGATAACCCTGGGCGCCGATGGCCGCCTCGACCCCGCCGTCGCCATCGGCCAGTTGTTGCGCCGCTGCGACCCTGGCCGCCTGCGCGCTCGCTGGTTGCGGCAGGCCGTTGGCGAGGTTCAAGACCTGCGCGACAACCTGGCCAATGCTGAGGATCGCGCCACCACCGCCGAGGCCGCGTTGCGTGATGCGCTGGCAAGCGTCGCGGGCAGGGACGAATGGATCGCTTCCGCCGAGCGCGCTGCAGCAATCTGGAAGACCCTGCTTGTCGACGCCGCCGACGAACTGCGCGCCGCTCCGACCGCCGACTGGCCGGCAATCCTGACCCGTCTCGAACTGGACGCGGACGATGCCGCCGACGCGCAGCCTGAGACCGTCGCTGTCCTGGGCATCGGCTTGGCCGACCTGGAGATTGATCCCGCACTCGCCGCTGAACTGGCCGCCCTCGACGCACAGCTCGCCACAGACGCGGGGCGCGGGAAATGACCGCGCCCGCGCCGATTCTGATGGCCGAGCGCACCGCCGCCGGTGTGCCACCGGACGCCGCCACGTTGGCGTGGCACGCCGAGGCTTGGCGGCTGTTCCTGGCCGGCCATGGGCCTTTGGAGGTGTGCTTCAGGGTGACCATGGGCAACCGGAAGGCAGCCCGCAATGACGCACTGATCCGAGCGGCTCGAATTATCGACGCGGCAGGGGGGCAATCGGCCTGGCACCTGGCCGAGCTGGTGCGGCTGGCCGTCAATCGCTTCGAGACCGTCATCCTGCCGCGTATCCAGCGCGGCGATGCTGGCGAGCTGTCGCCGCTGGATTCCGAGCTGCGCGACGCCTTCGCTACGGGCGCCCCGCCGCTCACAAGCCGGCAGCGCATTTTCGACGTACTTGCAAGCTGCCCGAGCGATGAAAGTGCGACCTGAAGAAAATGAAGCCTTCAATCACCGAAACGAGAAAGCCACCATGAAGAACCATCAAGACCTGATCGAATCAATCCGCGATGCCGCCGCCCTGCGCGCCGGAGTCATCACCCCCAAGGCCGCGCACCCCGACGCGCATGTTCTCGCTGCCAGCGACTCCAACCTGTTGCAGCAGCTTGCCCTGGCCTGCGTCCCCGACGAGGTGCGCAGCGCCATCAATCCTGCCGGCGTGTTTGGCCGGGGGATGGGTTCCAACGATTTCAAAAATGCGCTGTCCAGCATCCTTCGCAGCGCCACCCTCGGCAAGTTGAACAATCAGGCACGGCACCGCGCCTTCTGCGATGTGCGCCCGCTCAAAAGCTTTGCTGCGCATGACTTCCCCCGCGCCGATATGGACATGGCTTTGCTGGAGCTTGCCGAGAACGACGAGGCATCGCAGGCAGCGATTGTCGACGGCGCCGGGGTTTCGGCGCGGATTCGCACCTACGCCCGCAACGTCGCCATTTCCCGTGCGGCCATCGTCAGCGACGACGTCGGGCTGCTGGTTGCGGTCGCAGCGAATGCCGGGGCCAATGCCGGTCGACTCGAGGCGGGGCTGTGTTACGACCTCTTGGAAAGCAATCCCACCCTTGGCGATGGCGAGCTGCTGTTCCATGCAGACCACGGTAATGTTGTCGCCGCCGCACTCGACGAAACCAATTTGTTCGCGGCCATGGCCGCGCTGCGCGACCAGCCCACCGCCGCCAACGTCAAAGCCGATCTGGACTCAAAATTTCTTGTTTGCGCCTCCGGGCTTGAAGGGCTTGCGCGCAAGTTGCTGTACACCGCCGGCCTGAGCGAAATCACCGTGATCGCCGCCGCCGGTCTGCCGGCTGGCCGTTGGCTGTTGTTCTCCGACCCCGTGCAATCGCCCGTGATCGCGCTGTTGCACCTCGAGGGTTCCAGCGGGCTGTCCATCGGGCCGGCCAAGCGCAAAGACGACGTCGACATTGACGGCGTGTTGCTGGGCGTCCGCCACGATGTCGGAGTCGCCATTGTTGGCCGTGTTGGTTGCGTGCGGGGTGGCGTATGAGCGCCGCCGATTACCTGAAAGCCGCCAAGGCGCTGGCCAAAGCCGAGGACGCGTTGAATGGCGCGCTCGACCGGCTGGCCGCCGCCCGCGAGGCGGCAGACCCCGAGCGCACCACCCCGGCGCGGATCCGCGCACAGGCCGCCACACGCGAAGCCGAAGCGGCAGCCGAGACAGCCTTTCAGGCCCACAAAGCTTATTGGAGAGGGCAGGCGCAAGCCGCCGAGCGCCGGCTGATCGAGGCCGTGGGGCCGCATATCAGCGAGGTGGATGCGTTATGGCGGCTGGCAGGCGGCCTCACGTCCCGCCCCGCGCGCAGCTTGATCGAGCATATGTATTCCGCACCACGTCCGGCCTTCACGCCGAAGGTCTCGGACGTGCCGCTTGAGTTCCCAGATTCGCCCGCGCTCGATCGTTCCGAAGTGGAAATCTTCGATCAGCTCCCCGGCTGGAAGATGCCGGCCAGCCGGAAAACCTGACCGAATCTACGGCGCTTGCGCCGTGCATGATGCCGCCTGGGCGAGAGAGCCAACCCATAGCCCAAGCGGCAAGACCTCCCAGATTATGGGCACGGCAGGCAGGCGACGGCTGAAATCGCCTGGACCCGCATCCTCCCCGCATGAAAACCGGGTGCACGGCGCCAAACATGGAGTAGACAAGTGACCACCACCATCATCATCGAACCAAGACCGTCCGAGGCCATCAAGCGCAGGATCTTCGGCACCCACCAATGGCCCCTGATGGACGCCGGCGATATAGCCGTGCACGAGGCCGGGCATGTTGTTGTCGGGCTGGCCTTGGGGATGCCCGTGTACGGCGCGCGCATCGCCCCCGGTGGCGCAGCAGGCCAGGCTGGTGTGCTGTCCGCCGTGGGCGAGACTGTCGCCACACCCGCCACGCTGCGGCCGCCGGAAGACGTTGCTGACATTTACCGGCAGGCCGCGCCGCTTGTTTGGCCGGATCTGCCGCCACCCGATGCCGCGCTACGCAGCGTCACCATGCTCCTGGCAGGCCGCCAAGCTGAGTTGGTCGCAGCCGGCATTCGGCTACCTGGCGAGCTGCGCATCCATGACCCCGATCACCAGTGGGGGCGGGCGATCCTGGCCGCCGCCGAAATGCGCCTGGCGATGACCTGGGCGCAGCGCATGGCCCGCCACTTGCTCACGTGCCGCTGGCCCGAGGTTGAGGCCATCGCCGCCGAGCTACGGACGGGCACCTGGACCAACCCTGACGCATGGGTGCGCCAATCAAGAAACCCCTCAACCACCGGATAAGGAACGAATCATGCAGTCTGATGATGATGTTGTCATAACCGTCGCTTTGTTGGATCAACTGGAGAAAATCCGGCGCATGGCGGAAGCCACCAGCAAGGCCAAAGGCCCGCAAGGAATGCAGGGCGAGCAAGGACCGCAAGGCGAACCCGGTCCGCAAGGCGAGCAAGGCCCGCGTGGTCCAAAAGGCGACAAGGGCGAAAAAGGCGACATTCCAGCGCATGAATGGAAGGGCAGCCAGCTGCGCTTCGAAAAACCAGGCGGCGGCTGGGGAGACTACAAGGAACTGCGCGGCCCAGCGGGCGCGGCGGGATTTTCGGCAGACGGAGAAAACTTCGATCCGGCTGCGCTGCCGCTGTTCGAAGGAACGGCGGAGCTTACCGACTACCTGGTGCTTCGGCATGGCGGCATCACCTATCGCATCACCCTGGCGCAATTGGCGGCAGTCATCGGCGGCGGCGGCTCTCCGTCCGGCGCTGTCACCGTCAATGGCGAAACCGTAACCGTAACCTGAGAAACCATCCATGGCCAACCCCATTACCAAAATAATCCTGACGGCAGTCGACCGTACCAAGGCCGCATTCACGTCGGTCCAGGGCGGCCTAGCTTCGATCGGCAGCAGCGCCAGCGCGCTCACCGGAATGCTCGGCAACCTTTTCGCCGGGCTGTCGGTGGTCGGCTTCGTCGGTGCGCTGAAAAATGCCATCGACAAAATGGATGAAGCCTATGCCGCGGCGCAGAAAATCGGCACCAGCACGGAGAATTTCAGCGCGCTCACCTATGCGGCCCAGCAATCGAATGTGCCAGTCGAGGAGTTGGAAAAAAGCCTGTTGAAGCTGGCGCGTGGAATCGATTTGGCCAAGGAGGGCAGCGGACCTGCCGCCGACGCTTTCGAGAGGATGGGTATCGACCCCAAGAAATTCACCGACCCCGCAGACGCGCTGTTGGTGATCGCAGATCGCTTTGCCGAGATGCCAAACGGCGTCAACAAGGCATCCATAGCGATGGCACTGTTTGGCAAGTCTGGCGCCGATCTAATTCCGCTGCTGAATGAGGGAAGTGCCGGGATCAATCGGATGACCGACGAGGCCGAAAGATTCGGTGCTGTGATCGGTGATGAGGCGGGCGCCGCTGCCGATCAGTTCAACGACAGCATTGATAAGCTCAAAACCGCTGGCGCGGGGCTGGGAATCTCTATCGCCAACGACATGCTCCCCGGCTTGAATGAGGTTGCCAGGGTGATGGCCGAGGCTGCCAAGCAGGGTGGTGTCACCGCTGCTATATTTTCCGCGCTGAAACTTGGCGCCACGGATTTTCTGTCGAATACCGACCTGAGCGGCACTTATAAGCTAGCCGAGGCCCAGAAACAGCTTAACGCTTTGCGTAAAGACGGATTCAAAGACGACCATAATCGAGTCGTGCAGTTGAATCAATGGATTCCAAAGCTGCAGCTGCTGGCGGATGCTGAGAAAGATATGGAGGAAAAGCGCCGCAAAAACAGTAAGGACACCAGCAAGGAACTGGCGGAAAACAATAAGTCCGAGGCCAAAACGTTCAAGGAATCGATCGATGAACGGATCAGCGATGCGCAGCGGCTTCAGGGCGCCCTGCAAAGCGCCTTTTCCCAGGCTCTTGGCGAGGAAGAGCGGTACACGAAAGAAGCCAATAAATTGCGCACGAAGGCCAGCAGCATCCCGGCTGGTGATCAAACTGAAGAATCGACTCGGTTCGACGCCACGATGGCCGCCATGAAGCTGGAGCGCCTGAAATGGAACGGTGACCCTGACGATATCCGGGATCAGGCTGACGCCGTCCGCGAGTTGGCGTCACGCCTGGAAGATCAGTCTTACGCTTCGTGGCTGGTGCAGCAGGCCACGCTTGCAGAAGCAAAAGCGGCCGAAACAGCTGCGGCGTCAGCGCGTGAACGCGCTGAGGGTTTGGCTGAGCAGATGAGGGCCAACGAGGGGCGGCTTGCAGAGGCCAAGGGGGCTGCAGAGGCTATCGGCAAGCCGGTGTCGCTCGATATCGTGCCGACAGAGCAGACCGACGCCGCCCTGGGCAAGCTGCGCGAGATCAAGAACCTGATCGACTTCATCAAGCAGGCCGGCCCTATCAGCGCCAATGTGTCCGCACCGTCCGGCACCGACACCACCGCCGAAGCCCTACGCAAAGCCGCGCTGCAATACGGAGGTCGTAGGTGAGCGCGAGCGTGCCGGAAACCGCGTCAGAGATTCAACCCGCCCTTGCGTTTGCAAGGCGCAAAATTTATGGCGGATTGCCAGCGACCCAGCGGAAAAGCATGGTCAGGTTTCTTACCATGCTGCTCAATGATTCGCCCAGGGCGCACCGGCTGGCGAAAATGTTTGGCCGGGGCGAGATCGACGGCGACACGCTGTTGGAATTGATTGGATAGGGGAAGGTATCAACCAAGTCGAGAAAACCTCACCACGGCAATTCTGGCGGGGGTGTTTTCTTTTTGGCTGGCGTGGCGTAGGATGAGCGCATCCGGCACCCTGTGTTGGATAGCGGGGCTGCCAAGTGCGTCAACACCTGGCAGCTCCTAACCAAAACCGTTTACAAAGGAAACGATCATGGCTGAGTCCATTTTACCCCCCCCCGCAAGCCCCTTCGATATTGCCACCGCAATTGAAGTGGAAGCCGGCAAATTGAAGGCGGGCCTTGAGTTGATGTGTGGGGCTCTTCAGTTCCAATACGGTGACAAGGAATCAGCCGGGCGGGCACAGGGGCAGTTATTTTTTCTGGCGGACGTGCTGAACGATCTGCAGAAACGTCTCGATGATCTTTCATCGGCTGCTTACGACATGGCCAATGCGGAAACAGCTGCGGAGGTCGCATTGTGACAACCGCGACGGAAAGCCCCAAGATGATCGATCTACGGCGGCAGCTGCGTGAGGCTTCAACAGCTGGCGACGTCACACAGGTGATGATGGAAGCCCTTGTCGCCTTGAGCGAAAAGAAGATCAGCACAGCCGAATCCAAGGTGTTGACTAAGGAGTTCAGCAAGTACAACAAAGAGCAGCGGGCGCGCTTGAAAGAGTTACGGGCTGAACTCCGATCTGTGAAGCGCTAGCTTAACTAGCCTGAACCATACAGCCCGGCCTTTGCGCCGGGCTTTTTGTTGGGCTAACTACACGCTTTCAAATGTTAGCCCGGTGTTAGCCCGGTACAAATGAAAAGGGGCTAGCCTAAGCTAACCCCTTGTATTTTGGTGCGCCGGAAGGGATTCGAACCCCTGACCCCTTGGTTCGTAGCCAAGTACTCTATCCAGCTGAGCTACCGGCGCTTTTGAAGCTTGCGCATTATACGCAGTTTTTACACCTTTATTGCATCAATGGCAGATGCAATGACTCATCACTTGCTTGTTTGGCGGAGACGGAGGGATTCGAACCCTCGATGCAGGTTTAAGCCCGCATGCTCCCTTAGCAGGGGAGTACCTTCAACCTCTCGGCCACGTCTCCGAACCGCCGCGAATTGTAGCGGAATGCGCGGCGGAAAGCCACCTTACGCGGTGGCCTTGTCGAGTTCGAAGGCCTGGTGCAGTGCGCGCACTGCAAGTTCCATGTATTTGTCTTCGACCACGACCGAGATCTTGATTTCCGACGTGGAGATCATTTGCAGGTTGATATTTTCCTTCGACAGGGTCTCGAACATCTTGCGTGCGATGCCGACGTGCGAGCGCATGCCGACGCCGACGATGGAGACCTTGGCGATCTTGTCATCGCCGGTGACTTCGCGTGCGCCGATGGCTGTGGCATGGGACTTGACGATGTCCATTGCCCTGGCGAAATCGTTGCGGTGCACGGTGAAGGTGAAGTCGGTGGTGTTTTCGTGGCCGACGTTCTGCACGATCATGTCGACGTCGATGTTGGCGTCGGCGACCGGGCCGAGAATCTGGTAGGCGATGCCGGGGTGGTCGGGCACGCCGACCACGGTGATTTTGGCTTCGTCGCGGTTGAAGGCGATGCCGGAGATGACGGCCTGTTCCATGGCGTTGTTTTCCTCGAAGGTGATGAGCGTGCCGTCGCCTTCGTCCTGAAAGCTGGACAGCACGCGGAGTTTGACTTTGTATTTGCCGGCGAATTCGACCGAGCGGATCTGCAGCACTTTGGAGCCGAGGCTCGCCATTTCGAGCATTTCCTCGAAGGTGATGGTCTTCAGGCGGCGCGCCTCGGGCACGATGCGCGGGTCGGTGGTGTAGACGCCGTCGACGTCGGTGTAGATCTGGCACTCGTCCGCTTTCAATGCGGCTGCCAGCGCCACGCCGGTGGTGTCGGAACCGCCGCGCCCCAGGGTAGTGATGTTGCCCTGTTCGTCGACGCCCTGGAAGCCGGCGACCACCAGCACGTGGCCGGCTTCCAGATCGGCGCGCATTCTGTCTTCGTCGATCGACAGAATGCGCGCCTTGGTGAAGGCGTTGTCGGTGAGGATGCGCACCTGCGGGCCGGTGTAGCTCTTCGCTTTCAGGCCCAGGTCTTTCAATGCCATCGCCAGCAGCGCGATGGTGACCTGCTCGCCGGTCGACACCATCATGTCCAGTTCGCGCGGGTCGGGGCTGGCCTGAATCTGTTTGGCCAGGCCGATCAGGCGGTTGGTCTCGCCCGACATGGCCGAGAGCACCACCACCACCTGATGGCCGAGCATTTTGAATTTGGCGACGCGTTCGGCTACCGCGCGGATGCGTTCGACGTTGGCGACCGAGGTGCCGCCGTATTTTTGTACGATGAGTGCCATGTTAGGGGCTGGGCGTTCGTTAGAAGTTAGGGGTGGGGGCCAGGGCAGGAAACTGGGTGAAGGACGGAATTTTAATGGATTAGCGCGTAAACAGGGCGATCGACTCGACATGCGCCGTATGCGGGAACATGTTGGCGACACCGGCCGCTTCGAGCCGGTAGCCCTTGTCGTGTACCAGTATCCCGGCGTCGCGCGCCAGCGTGGCGGGGTCGCACGAGACGTAGACGATGCGTCGCGGCGATTTGGATTCCGGCAGGGCTTTGATCACCTCGATGGCGCCGGAACGCGGCGGGTCGATCAGCAGTTTGTCAAAGCGGCCGAGGGCGGCGAATTTTTCCGGCGTCATCTTGAACAGGTTGTCGACCGCGAAGCGGGCGTTGGTCAGACCGTTGTACAGCGCGTTGTCGCGTGCGCGGGCGACCAGTTCTGCGCTGCCCTCGATGCCCAGCACCTCGGCGCCGCTGCGGGCGATGGGCAGGGTAAAGTTGCCCAGCCCGCAGAACAGGTCGGCGATGCGTTCGCCCGCCCGCGGCTGCAGCAGACGCAGCGCGCGGCTGACCAGCGCGCGGTTCATGGCGACGTTGACCTGGGTGAAGTCGGTCGGCTTGAACGGCATCACCAGACCGAATTCGGGCAGGCTGTAGCTAAGCTCGGGAGCATTGTGGGGCCAGAAGGGGCGCACGGTGTCGGGGCCTTTTTCCTGTTCCCAGATCTGCACGCGATGATGGTCGGCAAACGCCCGCACCCTGGCGGCGTCGTCGTCGGTCCAGGGGGAGAGCAGGCGGAACACCAGCACGGTGACATGTTCGCCGACAGCAACCTCGATCTGCGGAATGCGGTCGGCGTTCGACAGTTCGTTGATCAGTTCGCGCAACGGCTGGAGCAGCGCCGAGACGTCGGACGTGAGCACTTCGCAGCTTGTCATGTCGACGATGAAGCTGGAGCGTTTTTCGCGGAAGCCGACCAGCCCGCCGCCTTTTTTGTCGACCCAGCGCGCCGACAGCCGTGCGCGGGTGCGATAGCGCCACGCCGGGCCGTGCAGGGCAGACAGCATCACCCCGGGTTCGACCTTGCCGATGCGGGCAAGATTGTCTTCCAGCACGCGCTGCTTGGCGGCCACCTGGGCGCTGATTTCCAGATGCTGCATCGAGCAGCCGCCGCAGCGCCCGAAGTAGCGGCAGCGCGGCTCGTCGCGCTGCGAGCTGGCCTTGAGGATGGCGATGGCGTTGGCCGAGTTGTATTTGGCGTGTTCGCGGTATACGGCGATTTCGGCGCGCTCGCCCGCCAGCGCGCCGTCGACGAAGGTGACCTTGCCGTCGATGCGTGCGATCCCGTGGCCCTCGTGGTCGAGGGAAAGAATGTCGACAATGGTGTTCATGGATTCAATGCATTAACCACAGAGGCGCGGAGACAGTGTCTCTGTGGTGAAAAAGGTTTACCCCCAGGCCGCCAGGAATTCCTGCCAGTGCGGGGCGGGATGGGTTTGCACGGTGCTGCGCGCAAGCTCGATTTCGGCGGCGTAAGCCGATTCGGAGAGCGTGCCGCGCATTTTCTGGAAGCGCAGGTATACCAGCCAGGTGTTCATCACGTCGGTTTCGCAGTAGTTGCGGATGGCGTCGATCTCTCCTTGCTGGAAGGCGTCCATCACTTTCGAGCCGTCCATCCCCAGCTTGCCGGGAAAGCCGCACAGCTTGGCCATCTGGTCGAGCGGGGCGTTGGCACGCGGCTGGAACATCGCCAGCACGTCCATCAAATCCAGATGCCGGGTGTGGTAGCGCGACAGGTAGTTATTCCACTTGAAATCCTTGTCGTCGTCGCCCCAGTCCCAGTATCGCGCCGCCGCAATGCCGTGAACCAGGCTGCGGTAGTGCAGCACCGGCAGGTCGAAGCCGCCGCCGTTCCAGGACACCAGCTGCGGGGTGTAGCGCTCGATGCCGTCGTAGAAGCGCTGGATCAGCTCGGCCTCGCTGCTGTCGGACTCGCCCAGCGACCATACCTTCAACTGGTCAGCGCTGCGCAGCACGCAGGAAATGGCGACGATGCGGTGCAGGTGGTGCGGCATGAAGTCGCTGCCGGTTTTCTGGCGACGGTGCAGCAGCGCCATTTCGGCGAGCTCGGCTTGCGGCAGCGCCGTTTCGGCTATGCCGTTGACCGCGGCGTACCCGGCGAGGTCGGGTACGGTTTCAATATCGAAAACCAGGGTGGGATGCATGGGGGTGTATGCGGACAAAACCGCCATTTTACGCTGTCAGCGCAGGGCTTCGTCGAGCGCCGAGGCGGCAATCAGGGCATCCAGGTAGGCCACGGAGATCTGGTGCAGCGGAATTTCCAGCTTTTGCGCGTGTGCGGCAAGGGTGTCGACGTCGTTGTTTTCGCAGGCATGCGTCAGCTGCAGCAGGGTGCCTTCGGGCGAGGGATGCGAACTCAGCGCGCGCGCGCTCGTCGCCGACAACCCCAGCTTGCGAATGAGCGTTTCCACCGGTAGCGACAGCGCGTGGGGCGCTGCCGACAGCAGGCCGATCTCGAAGGCGGTGGCGGCACTTTCGGCGGGTGCGCCCAAACGGGTGATTTTGCCCATGAACAGTGCCCGTGTAAGGGCGGTCACGACATATTGGCGTGTCGCCGGGCTGGGGTGGGCGCCGGTCAGTGCCAGCAGTGCTGCGACCCGGCGGGCACGCTGTGGCCCCAGCATGACCAGCGCATGGGCTGCCGACTCGGCGGGCCGGCTCAAGCCGCCGATCCGGGAGTTGGAAATGGCGAGCAGACGCGGCGCCAGGTCCGGATTCAGCTTGAAAAACTGGATCAGCGTGTCGGCTGACTGGCGCAGTGCGATGGCTAGCAAGTCCAGTTGAACCGCCTGTTCCCGGCTGGTATCGACGGGTTGGGTGTCGCCGGAAAAGAAGCTGCCCCTGAACCAGGCGTTTCCGGGCCAGCGCGCCTGGGTGTGGGCGTGTCGTACGCCCTCCACGACCAGGCGCGCAGGAACCGCAGGCGGTATATCGTCGGCGTTGCAGGACAGGTAGCGCCAGGCAGAGGCACTGTCCAGCACCATTGCGTCGTTGCGGTTGAGCGTGGGGCAGAACGTCAGGCCGGCATCCTGCAGCGCCAGGGCGCGTGCCAGATGTTGTTCATTGTCGATGGCCACGCACCAGATCAGCTGGTGGTGATTGAGTTGCTGCGGGATCTCGCTGAACAGCACCCCCGGGCTGATCCGCACCAGCAAGGGCAGCTTGTCGGCCAGGCCGCCCTGCGTCAAGGAATAGAGGCCGGTCAGCAGCATGTCCTCTTCCATTTGCCGAAGTTCGGCCGGCGCATCGGCGGCCGCGGCGCGACCGCGCAGGACCAGCTGATGGGCAACGAGGTTGGAGGCAGCGTCGAACAGCGGATCAAACGACAAAAAGCGCGCGCGCAGCGCTTCTTCGCGAATCGGGTCGCTGTCGTCGATGCCGAGCATCTGCGTCACCACGACGGGCTGTTCGGACTCGCGGGTGTTGATGCCACCGCCAACGATGCGTGATGGATGGGGGTCGTCTGAGGTCATGTCATTCACTGCTGAGTGTATCCGGGCATTCTAGCGCCGTGAACCATTTTTCGTGCGGTTCGGTCATCATGGGAGTTTGCCGCAAGGCGTCAGGAGACCCGATATGAAGAAGAAACTGCTGAATACGATGGTCGCCGGGCTGATGGCCGCATCCCACGTCGGCTGGGCCGCGCCGGGCGATGAAATCGTGAGTACGGCCATGGACCAGCATAGCGTGGCGGTCACCATTTACAACGACAATCTGGCGCTGGTGAAAGACGCGCGGCGGATCAGGCTGGCGCGCGACATCAACCGGCTGGCGTGGCGCGAAGTGTCGGCACAGATGCGGCCGGAGACCGCGCAACTGCGCAATCTGTCGAGCCCCGCCGGGTTTCGGCTGCTGGAACAGAATTTCGATTTCGATCCGCTGACGCCGCAAAAGCTGCTCGAGAAACACGCGGGGCGCGAGGTCAGCGTAATCCGCACCCATCCCACCACCGGCGCGGAAAGCCGCGAAACCGCCACCGTGCTGGCGACCAATGACGGCGTGGTGCTGAAGTTTTCCGACCGCATCGAGACCGGGGTGCCGGGGCGGCTGGCGTTTCCCGGCGTGCCCGACACCCTGCGTGACAAGCCCACCCTGGTGGTTTCGCTGGCCAACCCGTCGGCGGGCATGCAGAACCTGGAGCTGTCCTATCTGACCGGCGGGCTTTCGTGGCGCGCCGATTATGTGGCGGAGTTGAATGCCAATGACGACCGGCTGGATTTGAATGGCTGGGTGACACTGACCAACCAAAGCGGCGCGGCCTATCCCGACGCCAAACTGCAACTGGTGGCGGGGGACCTCAACCGGGTGCGCGATGCGCAGCCGTTGCCACGCGCAGCGATGGCGATGGCGGCGAAGGAGGCCGACGCGCCCGAGATGCAGCAGGAGTCGTTGTTTGAATACCATTTATATACGCTGCAACGCCCCACCACGCTGGCGGAAAATCAGACCAAGCAGGTGGCGCTGATGTCGGCCACTCGAATACCGGTGAAGAAGGAATTCCTGCTTGAAGGCGCGAATTACTACTACTCCGGGCAGTACGGCGAACTGGGGCAGAAAATGAAAGTCGGCGTGTTCGTCGAGTTCGACAACAAGGGCGAGGGCCTCGGCATTCCCTTGCCCCGCGGCGTGATCCGCATGTACAAGCAGGATAGCCAGGGCAACGCGCAGTTCGTCGGCGAGGATCGTATCGACCACACGCCGAAGAACGAAAGCGTGCGTTTGAAGCTCGGCGATGCATTCGACCTGACCGCAGACAGGAAGCAGACCGCCTTCCAGAAACTGGCCGGCACCAGCCGCTACAACTACGTGTTCGAGTCGGCATATGAAATCGTGCTGAAAAACGCCAAGCCGGAAGCTGTGGTGGTCACCGTGCGCGAGCCGATGCCGGGCGACTGGACGGTGGTGCGCGAATCGCAGCCGCACACCAAGGCGGCGTCGGGCACCGCCGAGTGGCAGGTGAAGGTTCCCGCCGAGGGCAGTGCGACGCTGAGCTACCGCGTGCGCGTCATGTACTGAGTCGGTCGCCGCGCGCATGCCGGACAGCACATGATCTTCAAGCGCTGTTGCAGAGCCTTCCAGGCGGGCGGACGCTGAGCGGTTTCATGGCGGACGATATGCGGAGGCGGGCATCGAAGGTATTATGAGAACGCTGTGGAGGTGCCAATCGGGCGCCGCCGCGGCGTTTTCTTCGATGCTTCAGGATTGGCCAGCATGATTACCGTGACTCAGAACAAGCTCGTATACATTACCTATTCCATTCTCGACGCGCGCGGCATGGTCGTCGAACAGTACGATATTCCGGTTGGTTACGTGCAGGGCGCCAACAGCGGCATTTTGCCGGCAATCGAGTCGGCTGTCGCCGGCCGCAAGGTGGGCGACCGGGTTGAAATCACGCTGGCGCCGGAAGAAGGGTACGGGTTGCGCGACGAGAGCCTGGTATTCGTGGACGATATCGAGAATGTGCCACCGCAATTCCGACGCGTTGGGGCTGAAGTCATGTTCGAGAACGAGGCGGGAGAAACCAATGTTTTTTACGTCACCTCGATCGAGGACGGCAAGCTCACCCTGGACGGAAATCCTTCACTGGCCGGACAGAGCGTGACCTGCCTGGTGAACGTGGTTGATATTCGTGATGCCACGCCGGAGGAAATCCGCAACGGCCGGCCACTCGACGTGAAAACCGGCACGGTTCATTAAACCCGGATTGTTCATTCGGACGAGATGCTTTGAGTAGGGTGCACACCGTGCACCTTCA
>JAIBEI010000036.1 GCA_019459055.1 Thiobacillus sp.
GCGCGGGGGGGACGCCGGGCATCCCGCTGATCAGCTTGCCGCTGCCGCCGTGCGACTTGTGCAGTCCCAGCGCGCCCATCTGCGGCGCCAGCCGCCCGGCGATGTCGGACATCGGCTGCAGCAGCGGCAGGCCGCCGGCAGGCTGGGTCACGGTTTCGTAGGCAATCGCCGTCACGCCCCTGGCCATCAATTCGCGCGCCAGTTCCGGCGCGGCGGCCAGATGCAGGTAGCAGAAGAGCAATTGCCCGTTGCGCAGGTGGTTCAGCTCGGTGGGCTGTGGCTCCTTCACCTTGACTACCAGGTCGGCGGCAAAGGCTTCGACTGGCGTTGCGACGATGACCGCACCGGCGGCGCGGTAGGCCTCGTCGCCGAAGCCCGCCGCGGCGCCCGCGCCGGCCTCGACGCTGACGGTGTGGCCGGCTTGGGTCAGGTCGTGCGCGCCCTCGGGGGTGAGCGCCACCCGGTATTCGTGATTCTTGATTTCCTTGGGAATGCCGATGTGCATGGCGAGCCTCGCGGGGGGGTGGATACCCCGCAGCATAACCAAAGCCGCTGCGCGCCAGAAGTGCGGCGACCTATTGCGCCGGCGTCGGACCGGGCGGCGTGACGCGTGCCCCCATCATGCGAGAGAGTGCACGCATTCGCGCACCAGCGCCGGGCCGCGATAGATCAGCCCGGTGTACAGCTGCACCAGCGAGGCGCCGGCGGCGATTTTTTCCTGCGCGTCGGTGCCGGAAAGAATTCCGCCGACGCCGATGATCGGCACTTCGTTTTTGAGGTGGTGCGCCAGCGAGCGGATCACGTGGGTGGATGCCGCGCGCACCGGCGCGCCGGACAGCCCGCCGGCTTCCCCGGCATTCGGCAGGCCGGCGACGGCGTCGCGCGAGAGGGTGGTGTTGGTGGCGATCACCGCGTCGATGCGGTGCATCATCAGTAGCGCGGCAATCGCGGCGATCTGCACGTCGTCGAGGTCGGGTGCGATCTTCAGCGCGATCGGCACGTAGCGGCCATGCTGCTGCGCGAGCTCGGACTGGCGCAGCTTGATCGCCGACAGCAGCGAATCGAGCGCCTCGTCCTTCTGCAGTTCGCGCAGACCCTGCGTGTTGGGCGAGGAAATGTTCACCGTCACGTAGCGGGCGTGCGCATAGACCTTGTCGAGGCAGGCCAGGTAGTCGTCGACCGCGTGCTCGTTCGGCGTGTCCTTGTTCTTGCCGATGTTGATGCCGAGCACGCCGGTGAAGCCGCTGGCCTCGACGTTCTTCACCAGATTGTCGACGCCGAGGTTGTTGAAGCCCATGCGGTTGATGATCGCTTCCGCTTTCGGCAGGCGGAACATGCGCGGCTGCGGGTTGCCCGGCTGCGGGCGCGGCGTCACCGTGCCGATCTCGATGAAGCCGAAGCCGAGCGCACCCAGCGCGTTGATGTGCGCACCATCCTTGTCCAGCCCGGCCGCCAGGCCGACTGGATTGGGGAAGTCGATACCCATCACCTGCACCGGTTTGCCGGGGGCGCGCGACAGCAGGCCCAGCAGGCCGATCCGGTGCGCGATCTCGAGACTGGCAAGGGTGAAGTGGTGCGCGTCCTCGGGGTCGAGCGAGAAGAGGGCGGGGCGGAGCAGCGGATAGAGCATGGTTCAGGCAGCCGGGTGGGGGGGAAGGGCATGGCGCGTGGCGGCTTCGACCGAGCCCGCTTCCGGGTCGTCGAACACGGCCTGGTCGAGCGCGTTCTCGCTCTTGGCGACGATGCAGCTCACCGCGCAGTCGCCGGTGACGTTGACCGTGGTGCGCATCATGTCGAGCAGGCGGTCGACGCCGATGATGAGCGCGATGCCCTCGATCGGCAGGCCGACCTGGCCGAGCACCATGGTCAGCGTCACCAGGCCGACCGCCGGAATCGCGGCGGTGCCGACCGAGGCCAGGGTGGCGGTGAGCACCACCATCAGGTAGTCGGTGAGCGAAAGGTCGATGCCGTAGACGTTGGCGATGAACACCGTGCCCACACCCTGCATCATGGCGGTGCCGTCCATGTTGATGGTGGCGCCCAGCGGCACGCTGAAGGAGGCGACGCTGTTCTTTACCCCCATCTTGTATTCCACCGTGTGCAGGGTGACCGGGATGGTGGCGCCGGAACTGGCGGTGGAGAACGCGAACGCCGCCGGGTCACGCATCTTCTTCAGGAAGGTGATCGGGTTGAGCGAGGCCAGCAGGCGCAGCAGCAGGGGATAGGTGACGAACAGCTGGATCGCCAGCGCGGCGGTGAGGGTGAGGAAATAGGCCGCCAGCGGCAGCAGCAGGTCGAGCCCCTGGGTGGCGAAGGTGCGGGCGATCAGCGCGAACACGCCGTAGGGCGCAAGCCGCATGATCCATTCGACCATGTGCATGATCACCGCATCGAGGTCGTTGAAGAGGTTGAGCACATGCTTGCCGCGTGCGCCCGACATCGTCACCGCCACGCCGAAGAGCAGCGCGAACACGATGATCTGCAGCATGTTGCCGTCGGCCATCGCCGCCACCGGGTTGGTCGGCACCATGTCGATCAGCACCTGGGTGAGCGGCGGCGCTTCCTTGCCGGCAAAGCTGGCCGTCGTTTCGCCCGCGTCGAATCCCCGGCCCGGCCCGAGCAGGCCTGCCAGCGAAAGCGCGATCGTCACCGCGATCGCCGTGGTCGCCAGATACAGTCCCAGCGCCTTGGCGCCGATTCGGCCCAGCGCCTTCAGGTCCGACAGGGCGGTGACGCCCACCACCAGCGAAACGAACACCAGCGGCACCACCATCATTTTCAGCGCCGCCACGAACACCGAGCCGACCACGTGCAGCAGGCCATCGACCACAAAATTCTGCATCCAGGGCGCCGTGCCCAGCAGGTTCAGCGCAACGCCCAGCGCGATGCCCGCGAGCATCGCAACGACGATCTGGCGGGTGAGGCGGTGGGATTCGGGTGCGGCCATGGGGGTCGGTGCAGGCGTCAACAAGAGGTGAGTTTAACAGGGCGACGACGCCGGGCTGTTGCACGACGGGCAGGCGATGTTATGCTGAACCTGCATGCGATCACGCGTGTCTGCAAGCTTCAATCAATGCCTGTTTCCTCACTTAGCGATAAACCCATGACGACCCCGTACTTTCCGCAGCGACTTGTATTGCTTTTCAGCCTGTTGATGGCGCCCGCCGCCTGGAGCGCCGACATCGTCCCGCCGCCGCCGCAACTGGCGGCCAAATCCTGGGTGCTGATGGACGCGGCCAGCGGTAGCGTGCTGGTCGACCACCAGGGCAATACGCGCCTGCCCCCCGCCAGCCTGACCAAGCTGATGACCTCGCACGTCGCGGCACTGGAACTCCAGCGCGGCCGCATCAAGGAGACCGACCTCGTCACCATCAGCGAAAAAGCCTGGCGCATGGGCGGCTCGAAAATGTTCGTCCACGTCGGCAACCAGGTCGCGGTGAGCGATCTGTTGCGCGGCATCATCGTGCAGTCGGGCAACGACGCCAGCATCGCGCTGGCCGAACATCTGGCGGGCGGCGAGGACACCTTCGCCGCGCTGATGAACCAGGAAGCGAAACGGCTGGGGCTGACCGACACCCATTTCGTCAATGCCACCGGCTGGCCGGACGAGGGCCATTACTCGAGCGCGCTCGACATGGCCAGACTCGCGCGGGCCATCGTGATCGAGGATCCCGAACACTACGCGATGTATGCCGAAAAGGAGTTCGTCTGGAACGGCATCAAGCAGCCGAACCGCAACCTGCTCCTGTGGCGCGACCCCACCGTCGACGGCCTGAAAACCGGCCACACCGAGGAGGCTGGCTACTGCCTGGTGGCTTCCAGCAAGCATGACGGCCAGCGTTTGATCGCCTCTGTTTTCGGCACCGACAGCGAAAACGCGCGCGCGACCGAGACCGCCAAGCTGCTGGCCTACGGCTTCAATTTCTTCGACAGCAAGACTTTCTTCAAGAAGGGCGAAACGGTGCAGTCCGTGGTCGTCTGGAAGGGCGCCGCGCGCACGCTCAAGGCCGGCGTTGCGGCCGATTTCGTCGCCGCGCTGCCCAAGCGCACCAGCGGCGAGGCCCAGACGCACATCGTGCTGGCCGAGGGCGAGGTGGTGGCGCCCGTCGCCGCCGGCGCGCCGCTGGGACGCATCGAACTGGTCGACGGCGACGGCAAGGTCGTCATGCAGGCGCCGTTGGTCGCGCTCGAAGCGGTCGAGGAAGGCGGTTTCTTCCGCCGCATGTGGGACGGCATCCGCCTGTTCTTCAAGGGCTTGTTCGGCTGAGGCATACGAACGCCGTAAACCGGATTGTCAAAGGCGGCCACCGAGAAAGTGGCCGTTTTTTTCGGGGAGTTCGACAAGTGCTCTCCGAAATTGGGCGCTTTGGCGCCAGCCAGGCTGGCGATGCGATCGTCGATGGCCCTGCATTGCCCTGAGCGTTTATCATAGCGGGTTCAATCGATGGCGCCTGGCGTCGGCTTGCAGATTGCGCCCGCGATTGTGGGCGCCCGTATTTAGGAAACACGCATGAACAGAACCGACATTTTGGGCCCTATCCCGGCGAGTGACGCGCAGCGCCAGCAGGACAACCTGCGCCTGTACATCAACCTCAAGCTGGCCTCATCCGGCCAGCCGTTCGTGCATGGGCAGGAAAGCGACGGCTTCATGGACGTGGCGCACGACCTGCTGATGGCCTATCGCGCCAAGAACTGGCTTCTTTCGGGCTATCTGTGCCCGCCCGACCACCGCATCCAGGACTTCCTCGAACGCTATCTGGCCGGGGTGGACGAGATGCCGCATCTGCCGGGACAGAGCTTCATCCTCGACCATCAGGGGCTGGCGCGTGAGCTGTCGCTGGCAGCCGATGCGGACGTGTTCCGCTCGGAAATCGTTTCCAGCTACCGGGTGCGCCAGGGCGTGCTGCACAATCCGGCGAGCGATCGCCGCACCACCCAGGGCCTGTTTCATATCAGCGAAGGCGGCCTGCCGATCCCCGGCGACAAGAAGGCGGTGCCGCGCGAAGTGTTCGCGCGCATGCTCAAGCACGCCTTCAATCCCCCGGTTGAACTGCTGACGCTGCCCTATGCCGTCAACCAGCCCGAATCCGCGCGCATGTTCGTCTCGCTGCTGCTGCGCCCGGTGATCTGCCCGGCGATTCCCGGCGTGGCGCCGGAGAAAAGCATGGAAATCCGCTTTTTCGCGCCCGGCAACCTGGTCAGCAACCTGGATTTCGTCGAGAGCATCTTCGGCAACGGCGGCAATCCCTATCTGCCGGAACACGACGCCGCACTCGACGTGGAACACTGGAGCGGGCACACCGGCTGCGTGGTGCTCGCACCGCATCTGGTCACGCTGACCAAGCGTGAACTGGGCCTGCCGCACTGGGATGACGCGAACGAACGTCAGCGCCGCGAGGGCATGTGCTGGAAGACGCCCGACGAGCGCTACAACGACGGCCAGGCGTTCAAGCTCACCGCGCGCGATGCCAGCGGCGTGATGGTCACCCTCCTCGCCGACAACTACTTCGGTTATTGCAAAAAAGAGGTCAAGACCCAGATCAGCTTTGCCGCCAACCTCTACGGCCTGGCCGAGGAGGAGCATGCCGGTGGCGCCCTGCTGTTCCAGTGCCGCAACCACGGCGAGGAATACGGCGTCGACAGCCAGACGCGCGAGCCGGGCTATTCGTTCCCGGATCTGCTGGCGCGCTATGGCGAGTGCATGCGCCTGATGCCGGAGGGCCACGCGCTCGACGTCCACTATCCCGACATCGTCTACGTTCCGCAGGACGTGCGTTTCGATCTCAACGCGCAGAGCATCACCTGGGAACAGGAAGGCCGGGCCTGCCAGATCCGCCTTATGCCGGGCAAGATCTACATGCAGCCCAACGGCTACAAGGTGGAGATGCGCCAGCACCCGGGCGCGCCGTCGTGGCGCCTGGTCGGCATCGAGCCCGAAGGCACGTTCTGTCACAAGCCGTGCACGGTCTCCGGCGGCGGCAAGTCGGAAATTTCCAAGTCGCTCGAGGATGCGGTCATCTACGGCCCGCTGTTCATCGACGACCTCGACCGCGACATCGAATGGGTGCGGCGCATCCTCGGGCACGATTACACCCACCGCTTCCGCCCCGGATTCGAGCACGAGGACCGCGACCCAACGCGCAAGCCGCTCTCCATGGAACGCAGCCTTGGTTCGGTGATCAAGCTCCTGACGCCTTCGTCCAGCCATACCGACGCCTACAACGCCTGGCTCGACAGCATCCCGCCGCGCATCCTGGCGCTGGTGTTCCTGATCAAGCGCTTCCACCGCCCGGAATGGGGCGATCACTGGGACGAGCAGCTCGCGGTCGATGTGGTGGACGGCGCGCCCGGCCACGAACTGAAGATGTTCGGCCGCCGCATCGTCGCCAGCTACCTGCGCGTGGGTTTCGATACCGACGAGCAGTGGCGCACCTTCAAACTGCGCCAGGATTTCATCCCCGCCGAAAAGGTGCAGATGGAAGACGACATCACCGCCTCGGTGGTCGCGCCGGTGGCCTGGCTCGACGGCTGCAAGCCGGGGCTGGATCCGGCCGGCAGCGTCAAGCTGACGCACAACTGCGAGCTGCGCCTGTTCCAGCGCCCGGACGACGCGGTCATCCCCGGCTACGACAAGCAGACCGAGGCCGACATGGCCCTGCCCGGCAACTTCCTCGCCAACTTCGAGCCCCTGGGCGGCGACGCGCTGGCTGCGGAAGTCGACAACGTCATGCGGCTGCACGCCTATACGCCGCCGATGCGCGACCTGCTGACCGCGGCCGCACAGGCCGGTCAGACCGTCGTGTCGTCCTCGCGCCCGCGCCTGGTCGACGGCAAGCCGTCGAAGAATCCGCGCTACCTGCAGGTTCGCCCCGACATCGCCAACCCGATCCGCAAATACGCGGCGGAGATGGGCATGCGCTTCCACCGCAAACTGGCGGCTGCGGCACCGGTGTGCATCAGCGTCGACGCGGTGCTGTCCGGGCGGCGCAACAACCCGCCCGAGGTGGGGGTGCGCTCCCTAGCGGTATACAACCCGATCCATTACCAGGCCCTGCCGGAACTGTTCATGGACTACATCTGTTCCCTCACCGGCAAGTCGCCTTCGACCACCGGCGCGGGCTCTGAAGGCGCGCTCACCAAGGGGCCGTTCAACGCGCTGCACCCCACGGCCGACCTCAACAACGCCCTGGTGTCGATGATCATCACCGGGCATGACGGCTTCTCCACTTCGGCCGGCCACGTCGGCGCCCAGGTGCGGGTCGATCACGACATCAGCCTCCTGGTGCCGGAGATCTGGGCGCGCCTGCATCCCGGGCAGCGCAAGGCAGCCTGGCTCATCGACCAGGGTTACATGGAAGCGCTCGGCGATTTCGACTTCGACGGCAAGCGCGTACTGGCGAGCCGGCTCGGCTATCGCATCACCGAACGCTTCGTCGCCCACTTCATGGGCAAGATCTTCGACAACCCGCGCGCGGTCTTCACCGAAGCCATCCTCAAGCCGGAAACCCAGGACCGGCCGAGCTTCGCCGACGGCGTGCACAACATCGTCGAAGCGCAGGAGCGGGTGGCACGGCGCTATTTCGAGGACGGCAGCATCGAGGAAGCCTGCCCGCCGCTGAAGGCCCTGCTTTCCATTATGGCCTATGGGCATTACCAGGGCCTGGACGTGCACGCGCCGCAGATCCGCGGCCTGTTCACCCGCGAGGCGCTGCTCGCGTCCGGCTGGTACCGCCAGCGCCTGCAGGTCAAGCGCGAGCGCGACCTCGCGCTGTGGCGGCGCAACCTCGACGAACTGCTGCGCTTCCAGCAAAACCCGCACAACGCCGACGAAGCGCAACGCCTCGACCTCGCCCCCCGCATCGCCTACGCCCAGGCGCAACTCGACGCCCTGGCGCATCCCGACGCGTGGCGCAACTTCATCGGCACCCTCGGCGCCGATCCGCTCGAACCGATCGAAGCAGAGCAAATCGACAGCGGCAGCGCGAGCGTGCCACGGTCCGCGCTGGGATAGGCCAAGCGACTGCAGCCATCCAGGTTTTGAGGAAAATAGGGATAATCTTTTCTAATTCTGTAATCAGAAAGTTTAGGTTTGGCGATATGGCCGATTGCTGTTCTTTTTTCGACCGCAAGGCTGCACACCCGAGTAAGCATCTGTGTCCGGTCAACGGGATTGAATACACCGAAGTCTCGGCCAGAACTATTGCCCATCACATCAAACATTCATGGCAGTGGCACGGCGCAGCCCAGCGGCACTTTTTCTGTGACGACCCGGCCTGCGAAGTCGTCTATTTTGGGGATGACGACTCCGTTATCCTGAAGTCCCAACTTCGAACCACTGTAGGCGTGAAAGAGGTATCTGGCGATTCATTACTCTGCTATTGCTTCGGGGTTACCAAGGCGGATGCCCTGAGCGATTCAGGCATCAAAGACTTTGTAATAACGCAGACAAAGCTAGGGCTTTGCTCTTGCGACACCAGCAATCCATCAGGGCGTTGCTGCTTAAAAGGCTTCCCGCGAAAAATCGAATCCGAGTGACCGAAATGGTCGAAGGCGGACATTTCACAACGCCCCCACGGTTTCACCTGCCTCGGTGATCAACTGAAAATGACTTGGGCCGCTTTCGCGGCCCAAGTCATTTGTGGCAACGGGAAATTACTTCTTCGCCGTCCGCCGCAGGCGATTCAACAACCGCCGCGCCAGTTCGCCGAACAGCTCGGTCTGGGTCGGGTGCGGGAAGATCGCCCTGGCGACCTGGGTCAGGGTCATCTCGCCCGCCACCATCATTACGCCGGTGCCGATCAGGGTGTCGGTGTGGTCGGCGAGGAAGTGCACGCCGATGATGCGGCCGCTGGCCTTGTCGGCGACGAGTTTGATCATGCCTTCGGTCTCGCCGGTGATCATCGCCTTGGCGTCGATGCTCATCGGCATCTTGGCCTCCACCGCATCGATGCCTTTGGCCTTGGCCTGCGCGACGCTCAAGCCGACGAAGCCGGCCTGTGGGCGCGAGAAGGTGACGGCGCAGTCGCGGTCCTGGTCGTACTCATCATCATGGCCGAGCAGGTTGGACGCGGCGACGCGGCCCTGTGTGGCGGCCGTGTGGGCGAGCATGTAGCCGCCGATGACGTCGCCGACCGCGTAGATATGCGTGGCGCTGGTCTGGCAGCGCGCGTTGACCTTGATCGCCGCGCCGTCGAGCTCGACACCGACCTTGTCGAGGTTGAGCCTGCTGGTGTCCGGGCGCTTGCCGGTGGCCATCAGGATGACGTCGCAGTCGAAGGTGGACTCGACGCCTTCCTTATTTGCGTAGCGCAGCTTCATCTTGCCCGGCTTGCCGCTCGCTTCCTTGATGTCGGCGCTGGTGACGACGGTGATTTCCTTCTCCAGCGAGGCGATCAGGACTTTGCCGATTTCCTCCTCGATTTCGGCGAGGATACGGTCGTGGCGCTCCAGCATCAGCACCTCGGTGCCGAAGTCGCGGAAGATCTGCGCCATTTCCACACCGATGACGCCGCCGCCGACGATGCCGAGTTTCTTCGGCGGTTTGGCGAGGTTCCAGATGGTGTCGGAGGTGACCACGCCGCCGGTCGCCAGGTTTTCGCGCGCGCCGGGAATCGGCGGCACGAAGGCGGGGGCGCCGGTGGCGATGACCGCGGCGCCGAAGCGAACGGTGTAGGGCTCGCCCTCGACCGGGGTGATCTTCAGCGTGTGAGCATCGACGAATTCGCCGTAGCCTTCGCGCACGTCGATCTTCATGCCTTTGTCGGCTTTCAGCGCCATTTCGCCGCGGCTTGTCTGCACCCAGCGGCGGTGCTTCTCGACCTGTTCCCAGTTGAGCTTGGGCGTATTGGTGCCGTCGACGCCCATGTCGGCGTCGTGCGCGCGGTTGCGGATGACGTCCGCCGCGGCGCGCCACGCCTTGGATGGAATGCAGCCGCGCCACAGGCATTCGCCGCCGGGGAAGGGCTCGTTGTTGACCATCATGACCTTGATGCCGTGGTCGGCCAGATCGCGCGCGCAGTCCTCGCCGCCGGGGCCGCCGCCGACCACTACCACCGGGAAGTCCCAGTTGCCTTCGGGAATCGGCGAAACGGGGGCAGCATGGGTGGAAGACGTGGCGGCCGTCTCAGCCGCCGTTCCCTGACCCCTGACCCCTGACCCCTGAATCCAGCCTTCCGGCGCTTCGATGGTCTGCTTCAGCGCGGCCAGATACAGCGCCACGTCCGCGCCGTTCAGCACGCGGTGGTCGCCGGTGATGGTGAACGGCGTGCCCTGCGGGCCACTGGCGGCGATCGCCAGGATCGCGGAAATGCCGGGGGTGGGGATCGCGGTGAAGTGCGACACGCCCAGCATGCCCATGTTGGAAATGGTGAAAGTGGGGTTGGAATACTCGGCCGGCGCCAGCTTCCTCACCCGTGCGCGCTCGACCAGACCGGTCCAGTCGCTTTGCAGCGCTTCCAGGGGCTTCTTCTCGATGCCGTGCAGAATCGGCACCACCAGGCCGCCGTCGTTCGACATCACGGCGATGCCGAAGTCGTGGTTCGCGCGTTCGACCAGCTTGTCGACCGGCTGATAAGTCCAGTTCATGCGCGGGAATTTCGCCATCGCCACCGAGCAGGCCTTGGCGATCGCCACCGTCACCGAGACCTTCTTCGCCTTGGCAGCGGCGGTCAGCGCGGCGGTGTTGATGTTCATCGTGACGTTGAAGGTCGGCAAGGTGAGCGAGGCGGTCATCGCGTGGGAGACGGCCTTTTCCATCGACGTCATCTTGCGACCCTGGCCCGGCACGTCGACCTGCGGCAGCGAGTGCGCGACTTCCGCCATGCTGGGCCGTGCGCGCGCCACGTCGGCGGCGACGATCACGCCGGAGGGGCCGGTGCCGGCCAGGCCAGTGAGGTTCACACCCAGCTGCGCCGCCACCTTGCGCGCATAGGGGCTGGCCTGGCGGCCAGTCGGGCGCGCCACCGGCGACACGTTGCCTTCGGCGGAAATCTGTACGGGCGCGGCCTTGGGCACGGGGATGGTGGGCTGTTTGTCGGCCGGGTGCGGCGCGACCTTGTGCGTGTCCTTGACCTTGTGCTCGGCGGAAATCGTCACGCCGGTGTCGTTGGATTTCGCTGCGTCGTCGACGATGAAGGCCATCGGATGGCCGACCTCGACCACGCTGCCGACGTCGGCGATGGGCCCGGAGAGAAAGCCGTCCTGGAACACCTCGACGTCCATGATGGCCTTGTCGGTCTCGACCGTGGCGACGATGTCGCCGCGCTTGATCGCATCGCCCGGCTGCTTTTCCCAGGTGACGACGATGCCTTCGGTCATGGTGTCCGACAGCTGCGGCATCACCACCGGCGTGCCGGCGTGGTGCGGAATCATTTCGGTCTGCGCCTGCTCCTCCACCACCTCGCCGGCGGCGATCGCCATGTCGCCCGCGGTGTCAGTGATGTAGCCGAGCGCCGCGCCGACGGCGATGGTCGCGCCGACCTCGGCCAGCGGCCCGGCCAGATAGCCGGCCTTGAACACTTCGACGTCCATGATGGCCTTGTCGGTCTCGACCGTGGCGACGATGTCGCCGCGCTCGACGCGGTCGCCGGCCTGCTTTTCCCAGGTGACGACCACGCCCTCGGTCATGGTGTCCGAGAGCTGCGGCATCGTAATGGCGTAATGATTCATAGGATTCAGGGATCAGGATTCAGGGGTCAGGGGGTTGGCGATAGTTTGGCGGTTAGAGCGCTTCTCAGACCGTGCAACATACGGCCAATCTCGTTGGTCTGCTCAAGCAGACAAAGCAACACGGCTTGAGGGATGTAACCCAGCCGGTGCGCGAGTTCGAGCTGTGTTTCTGCTTCAGCCAGCGAACCCTGCGAAATCGATAAAAACGCAAGTAATCCTTTGTCGAATTTCTTGCGTGACCTTCGGCAATATTGGAAGGGATGGAAACAGCTGCACGCTGGAGTTGATTGGCCAGCGCATAGGTTTCCCTGGAAGGGAAGGATTCAGTAGTTCGGTAGATGTTTTCAGTCAGTTCCATTGCCATCTGCCAGACTTTCAGATCACGGTAGTTATTCACGCCCTGACCCCTGAATTCTGACCCCTGATCCCTCAAGCTTTTCCGAACAGCTTCAGAACCGCCTTCACCACGTCTTCATGATCCGGGATCGCCGCTTTTTCCAGCGTGTGGTTGTAGGGCTGCGGCACGAGTGCCGAGTGGACGCGCACCGGGGCGGCATCCAGTTCGAAGAAGCATTCCTCGTTGATGATGGCGATGACTTCGGAGCCGACGCCGACGGGCGCTTCGTCTTCTTCGGCGACGACGGCGCGGTGGGTTTTGGTCACCGATTTGCGGATGCCTGCGCGATCCAGCGGCGACAGCGAATAGAGGTCGATGACTTCAGCCGAAATGCCGTACTGCTTGTCGAGGATTTCGGCGGCCTTCAAACACCAGTGCACCGAGATGTTGTAGCCGAGCAGGGTGACGTCGGTGCCGGCGCGCGCGACGTCCGAGCCTTCCAGCGGATGGAAGTATTCGCCGTCGGGCACTTCGCCCTTCATGTTGTACATGAGTTCGTGTTCGTTGATGAACACCGGGTCGTCGCAGCGGATCGCCGACTTCAGCAGACCGTAGGCCTGCCTGGGGTTGGACGGCGTCACCACGCGCAGGCCGGCGATGCCCATGAACACTTTTTCCATGCGGGCCGAGTGCTGCGCGCCGAGCTGGTGCGCGGCGCCGCCGGCGGAGCGGAACACGCACGGGGCCGTGAGCTGGCCGCCGGACATGTAGCGCACCTTGGCGGCGGAGTTGAACATCTGGTCCATCGCCAGCCAGGCGAAGTTGACCGACATGATCTCGATGATGGGACGCACGCCGAGAAAGGAGGCGCCGATGCCGAGGCCGGTGAAGCCGCCTTCGGAGATCGGGGTATCCATCACGCGCAACGGGCCGTATTTTTCGTACAGGCCCTTGGTGGCCTTGTAGGTGCCGCCGGCCACGCCGATATCTTCGCCCATGCAGATGACCAGCGGGTCGCGCGCCATTTCTTCGTCGTGGGCGCGTTGAATCGCTTCCCAGTACATGATGTTTGCCATGCTATTTATTCCTTAAGCGGCCTTGCCCGTGAGCCAGGGCAATTGGGTTTCGCGATCGGCGAAAACGTATTTTTCGAGGTCTTCGACACGCGGTTCGGGCGATTCCTCGGCGAACTTGATGATTTCGTTTTCGATGTAGGCGTCGGTTTCCTTTTCGATCGCCTCATAGTCGGCCAGGGTTATCGCGCCCGCCGTAATCAGACGGTCACGCAGCATGAGGATGGGATCGCGCTGCTTCCAGATTTCCTCTTCCTCGCGTGAGCGGTAGCTGCGCGCGTCGGACATCGAGTGGCCGCGATAGCGGTAGGTCATCAGTTCGAGGAAGAAGGGGCCGTTGCCCGCGCGCACATGGTCCACTGCTTTGCGCGCATGCTCGTACACGATGTCGATGTCCTGGCCGTCGCATTCGTCAGCCGGGATGTTGTAGCCGGCGACGCGCTTGTGCTGGTGCACCACGGCAGTGGAACGCTCGATCGAGGTGCCGATTCCGTACAGGTTGTTCTCGCACACGAACAGCACCGGCAGTTTCCACAACGCCGCCATGTTTAGCGTTTCGTGGAACACGCCCTGGTTGTTGGCGGCGTCTCCGAGGAAGCAGATGGCGATCTCGTCGCCGCCTTTCAGCTGGATCGCCTTGGCGATGCCGGCCGCCAGCGGGAAGGGACCGCCGACCAGCGCGTAGCCGCCCATGAAGCGGTGTGCGGCATCGAAAATGTGCATCGAACCACCGCGCCCCTTGCTTGATCCGGTTTCCTTGCCGTACAGCTCGGCCATCACTTCTTTCGGGTCGGCGCCGCATTTGATCGCGTGGACGTGGTCGCGGTAGCCGGTGATCACGTAATCGTGGCCGGGGCGCGCGGCTTCCATCACGCCGTTGCAGCAGGCTTCCTGGCCGGGATAGAGGTGCAGAAAACCGCCGATCTTGCGTTCGATATAGGCCTGATAGCAGCGCTCTTCGAAACGGCGGTGCAGCACCATTTCGCGCAGCACGCGTTTCTTGTCTTCAATCTTCATTCGGTTACCCTTGGTGGACAGGCTTGGAAAAAGCGCCGGAAAAATTCAAACGCGCAATTATCCGGCAAACCCCGCAAACCATCAAGAAAAACGCCATCCACAAGGACCCTTCATGCTGCCTAAACTCACTGAAAACAAACAGGAAATCACCGCAAAATCGCTCGAAACAGCGGGCCATGCGCTGCTGCTGCTGCCGGTGACAAAGTCCTTGCCCGAGGTGCCGGGCAGCGTTGAACTCAAGGCCGCGATGAAGCGACGCGGCCTCAAAATCGACGCGCTGGCCAAGTCGCCGGTGGCCGTGCAGCTGCCCGGCGGTACGCTCGCCGTTTACGCCATGCTCAAGGCCGACGCCAGCACCTTCGAGGCCCACGAGCAGGTGCGCCGCGCGCTCATCTTGTTGTTGGCCGAACACCCAAAGGCGCTGACACTGGCCGTGTTCGGCGAGGCGGAATTCGCGGCGCGCGCGGCGGAGGCTGCCGTCTACACCGCGCTGGTCAACGCCGTGCCGCTGCCGTCGCGCAAATCCAAAACCGATCCGGTCCTCAAATCCGTGCAGCTCTTTGGCCACAAGTCCGCCGACGGTTTCGCCCGCGCGCAGGCGCTGGCCGAAGGCAACGTGCTCACCCGCAGCCTCACCGTGCAGGGGCCGGACGAACTCACGCCCGGCGTTTATCGCAAGCGCATCAAGGCGCTGGCCAAACAATACGGCTGGACGGTCGAGGAATACGCCTTCGACAAGCTGAAGAAAATGGGCGCCGGCGCCTTCTGTGCGGTGGCGCAGGGTTCGCCGGCGAAGGATGCGGCGATTGTGCGTATCAGCTACAAGGGGCCTAAAAAGGGGGCAGGAGTCAGGGGTCAGGGGTCAGGGAAGACCGTGGCGTTCGTCGGCAAGGGCATCTGCTTCGACACCGGCGGCCACAACCTCAAGCCGGCCAAGTACATGCAGGGCATGCACGAGGACATGAACGGCTCGGCGGTGGTGCTGGGCATCCTCGCCGCGGTGTCGAAGCTGAAGCTGCCGGTCGTGCTGGAAGGCTGGGTCGCGCTTGCGGAGAACCACATCAGCCCGCAGGCCTACCGCCAGAACGAAGTGATCACGGCCTTGAACGGCACCACCATCGAAGTCGTCCACACCGACGCCGAAGGCCGCATGGTGCTGGCCGACACGCTCACGCTGGCGGCCAGGGGCAAGCCCGACCTCATCGCCGACTTCGCCACGCTGACCGGCTCCATGCACCACGCGCTCGGCAGCCGCATGTCCGGCGTCTTCGCCAGTTCCAGCGCGCTGGCGCACCAGGCCTCGCGCGCCGGAATATCCAGCGGCGAACGCATCGTCGTCTTCCCCTATCCGGAAGACTACGACAGCAGCCTCGATTCGACGGTGGCCGACGTCAAGCAGTGCAGCATGGAAGGCGAGGCCGACCACATCCTCGCCACCCGTTTCCTGTCGCGCTTCGTCGGCGATACGCCGTGGCTGCACATGGACCTGTCGGGCCACAGCTGCAAGGGCGGCCTGGGCGCGGTGATGAGCGACGCCAACGGGTTCGGCGTGGCGTGGGGAATGGCGTTGCTCGACGGCTTGCAGGCGTAAGGCACTTCATCCATGGCGGAGACGCCGAATCCAGCCAGCCTCGCCATCGAGCCGCTCTACGCCGACGACACCATTCTGGTATTCGATAAGCCCAGCGGGCTGCTGGCGGTGCCGGGGCGCGGCGCCGACAAGCAGGACTGCCTGAGTGCGCGGGTACAGGCCCGCTATCCCGACGCCCTGATCGTGCACCGGCTCGACATGGCCACCTCGGGGCTGATGGTGATGGCGCGCGGCGCGGCGGCGCAGCGCGAACTCTCCAGGGCATTCGAGGCGCGCGCGGTGAAGAAGCGCTACATCGCGGTGGTGGCCGGCCGGCTGGAAGCACCGCCGGAAGGCTGGGGCATCATCGACCTGCCCATCATCGTCGACTGGCCCAACCGGCCGTTGCGGATCGTCGATCACGTCCACGGCAAGCCGAGCCTCACCCGCTGGCGCGTGCTGGGGCACGAGGAAACCTGCACCCGGGTGGAACTCGAACCCATTACCGGCCGTTCGCACCAGTTGCGCGTCCATCTGCGCGAACTGGGACACCCGATCCTGGGCGATGCCCTCTACGCGCCGCCGGATGTGCACGCCATGGCCGGGCGCCTGCTGCTGCATGCCTGCGCGCTGGGCTTCGTGCATCCGGTGACGGGAGAGGGGCTTGCGTTCGAAGGGCATGCGCCGTTTTGATCGGCGGCCCGATCCGGGCGAGGCTCGCCAGGTAGCGCAGCTTGCGGCAAATCCGTCAACGCCCTTTTTGCCGCAACCCGGCAGGAGAAGGTTTAACCTAGAAACCGCAGTTGAACGCGCCCGAGGGTGCGTCTGATCGGGTGTCTGCCGCGAAGCAACGACGCCGCGGGCCGAGGCCCGCAAGGAGGCGCGACAAAGGCAGGCGCACGAGCAGGCGTGCCATCGGGCGTGTAGCGGACTCACCCACCAGATGAACGGCATTGAAGGCACTCAATCTTGCGTTCATGCGGCGTTTGCAAGGGTGATGAGCGGTCAACTGCGGTTTTTAGGTTTAATGAGGCAGCTTGATGGTCTGCCAGCCCGGGTGGTTGAAATACTTGCCGTAGGTATTGAGGGTGCGGGAAATTTCCACCACCCCCGTGGCGCGATCCTGGCCGGGCTGTTTCCCCTGCATCGCTTCGACACCGTTGGCCAGGTCGCTGATGATGATATGGAGTTGCGCATCGGCCTTGGGGTCGAGCTTGCAATTCTCCACGACAAACGCGATCTGCGCGTTGACATCGTTTGCCAGGGCGTCGTACCCGGCAGGCGTGAGCTTGCCGGCGTGGGCGGCCGGCAGCGCCTTTTCAGCGAGGGTGTGGATCGAGCCCATGCCATGGCGCAACGCATCGTCGGTGCCCCATTTCTTGCCGGCATTGAGTTCGATTGAGGGCGGGGCACTGGCGCCATGATCGTGGTGGCTAGGGTCGGCGGCCTGCACCAGCAGGGGGAAAGCCAGCATGGCGGCGGACAGTGAAAGCAGGATGGATTTCATGATGGATTCCGTTGGAGGTTGGGTTTGGGCGCCTCCGCGGAGGCGCCCGATTAGAATAGCATTTACGAAAGGGAAACCTTACCGCTTCAGGGCCGGGAAGGGCTCGGTCGCGACCTGGTAGATGCCGTGGCAGGCATTGCATGTCTGCAGCAGGGTGCCCATCTGCCGCATGGTATGCATGGGGTCGCCCAGGCTTTCCGCGTCCAGGGCAATCACGTCGAACGTGGTGTGCACGGTGCCGGCCAGCATCGTGAAGGTCTCCGGCAATTTTGCCACGGTCTCGGGCGGGATTTGATTGGCGGCCCCGCTGCCCATGCTTCGTGCCGCCTCCGCCACCGTTTTCATATCCTCTCGAATCGCCGAGTCGGTTATGGTCTGCACAACTTGGAGAAAGTTGCGCATCTCGAGCAGCACCAAATGGCGCTCGTGCGGTTCCAGCACCAGTTTGACCCGATCGTCCTGGCCAACGTCCGCTACGGCTCCTGCCGTGGCCAGGCTGATCGCCAGGCCAAGCGATGCCGCCTTGAAATGTAGTTTCATGAATTGCTCCAAAATCAATTATGGTTCGATCCCTGCATGGCGCCCGCATGGTTCTTGTGCATGCGGGCCCGCCGGGAGACGCGCTCAGCCGACCGTGGCCTCTGCACTATTCTTTTCGCCCTTGTTGTCTTCCCACTTCACCGTCACCTTGTCGCCGGATTTGGCGCCCTTCACCTTCAGTCCCAGGAAGGGGTCCTTGGAGATGGCCGGGCCCCATTGGGCGGCCATGACCGTCTTGTCGTTCAGGCCGACGCTAACGTGCTGGATGTAATGGGCGGGCACGATCTGTCCGGTTTTCGAGTCTTTTCGCTGGCCGGTCTCCATGATGTGGCCCATCAGGACCTTGATGTTCAGCAGGTCACCGGAGAGTTGTGCGCGGATTTTCATTGGTTCTGCCATTTTCTATTCCTTTCCTTGTTTAAAATTTCGGTTCTCAGCCGCCGCAGCCGCCGATGGTGACTTTGATTTCCTTGGCCGCGCTGTAGTACTTGCCGCCCGCCTTGACCACTGCGCGCACGCTGGAAGTCTGGCCCATCTTGATGCGGGTGGAGACATACCCTTGTGCCCCCTCGGCGAACTCGAACAGCGCCAGAAGCGGCAGCGGGTTCTTCTCCGCCAGGATGGAAATGGACTGGGTGCCGGCGATCTGGCTCGTCACCTCGACAGGAATCACGGAGCCGTTTTCGGCAATGTCGGGCGCCTTGATCAGAATCTCCTTGCTGTCGGCAAGCCCCTCCACTCCCATGCCTTTGAGGGCATCGGCGACGCCCTTGGCCTCGAAGGCGGCCTTGTTCCACTGCGCGGCAAGTGCGCGACCCGGCACAAGCAGCCCGGCGGATGCGGCGAAGGCAACCACGCCGGCCGCACAACCGCCCTTCAGCAAAGTCCTGCGTAGTGTGTTCAGTTCATTCATGTCGTTCTCCGTGTGAAGTTGCAAAAAGCGGTCACCGCGCCGAGGGCACGGAAACCGGGTAGTCGTTGGAAAGCACGGTGTAAAACACCTCCAGATCCGTGTACGCCGGATCGCCGGGCGGCAGCGCCTTGGTGCGGGCCTGCAGGTTGCAGCGCATGAAGCGCTGCTGCAGCGACTCGATGTCCCCCAGGCCCGTGCGGTAGGTGGGGAAGTGGGCCGCATCCGCGAATGGGGACGTCGGCACCTGGCCGCGGAAGCGTTGGCCCAGGAGGCCCGTCGAGGTGTGGCAGGAGGCGCAGGCGAAGTTGTACTGGCCGACCTTGGCGTAGAACAGTTTCTCGCCGCGCTGGTAGGCCGCCATGATTTCGGCGGATCCCGTATCCACCTTGATCGGCGTATAGGCAGAAAGGGACTTGAAGTAAAGGGAGATCTGGTTGTTGGCCGGCGAACCCTGCTTGAAATTCTCCCACAGGGCGGTCTGGGCGCAGTGCTCCACCCGGCTCTCGACGGTCATGATTTTCTTGAGCTTGGGGTCGTACTTGGGATAGTTTGCCGCCAGGCCCTTGAGGTCGGTCTTGCCCTCGCCGAGACAGGTGAGGAATGACGGCTCGCGCTTGGCCCAGAACCTGAACAGCTTCTCCCCCTTGTCCAGCGCCAGGTAGCCCGGGTGCATGTCATCGCTGCGGTCGAGATCCAGGAATTTCCAGTTGAGCTTCCACTCGTGCTCCAGGTCGCCGATCCACTGGCTGTTCTGCTCCAGGGATTTTTCATCCTGCCAGTACTGCAAGGTGGCGCCGAAGTCGGCGGCGCCCGCGCCCGCGACCCCCAAGGCGGGGGGATTTTCAACGCCCGGGAAGGGTTAACCGTATAACTCCGCCTTT
>JAIBEI010000025.1 GCA_019459055.1 Thiobacillus sp.
TTTCTTTAGCGCTTTTCTAGTGCGTTCTTCCCGGCCCGCTCCTACAAAATCCATTGGAATTTGGGTTGAACACGTTGTAGCAGGCCGAATGCAACGGCGTATCTCGGTCATCCCTTTTGAGTCTTTCGTTTGGAGCGATGAGATGGATATGAGTACGCCCACGGGACACGGTCCCAGGATGAAGCTGGTCATGGTCGGCAACGGCATGGCCGGGGTGCGCACGCTGGAGGAGCTGCTGAAGCTGGCGCCCGACCTCTACGACATCACGGTGTTCGGCGCCGAGCCGCACCCCAACTACAACCGCATCCTGCTGTCGCCGGTGCTGGCGGGCGAGCAGACGGTCGACGACATCGTGCTGAACCCGCTCGACTGGTACCGCGAAAACAACATCGCGCTGCACCTGGGCAGGAGGGTGGTGAAGATCGATCGCTTGGCACGTGCGGTCGAGGCCGACGACGGCACCCGCGCCGACTACGACCGTCTGCTGCTCGCCACCGGTTCCACGCCCTTCATCCTGCCGGTGCCGGGCGCCGACCTCGACGGCGTTGTCAGCTTCCGCGACATCGCCGATGTCGACGCGATGATTCGCGCCGCCGGTCAGTATCGCCACGCCGTCGTCATCGGCGGCGGCCTCCTCGGCCTGGAAGCGGCCAACGGCCTGATGAAGCGAGGCATGGACGTGACCGTGGTGCACATCGCCCCCTGGCTGATGGAGCGCCAGCTCGACGAGCCCGCCGCGCGCCTGCTGCAAAAAAGCCTGGAAGAAAAGGGCATGAAGTTCCTGCTGAAGAAGCAGACGGCCGAGCTGGTGCGTGGAGAGAGCGGGAGAGTAGCCGCGATCAAATTCAAGCCTGACCTGAGCAACGTCGAAGGTGACGGCGATTCCGCCCCCGCCGACCTGGTGGTGATGGCGGTGGGCATCCGCCCCAACACCGAGCTCGCCGAATCCGCCGGGCTGCACTGCAACCGCGGCATCGTGGTGAACGACACGCTGCAGACCTTCGACCCGCGCATCTATTCCATCGGCGAATGCGCCGCGCATCGCGGCATCGCCTACGGCCTGGTCGCGCCGCTGTTCGAGCAGGCCAAGGTCTGCGCCAACCATCTGGCGCACTACGGCATCGGCCGCTACCAGGGTTCGGTCACCTCGACCAAGCTCAAGGTCACCGGCATCGACCTGTTCTCCGCCGGCGATTTCAGCGGCGGCAAGGGCACCGAGGCGATCCTCTATTCCGACCCCCTGGGCGGCGTCTACAAGAAGCTCGTCATCAAGGACGACAAACTGGTCGGCGGCGTGATGATCGGCGATACCGTCGACGGCGCCTGGTATTTCTCGCTGCTGCGCGACGGCAAGAACGTCAGCGAATTGCGCGACCACCTGATGTTCGGCCAGGACCACTGCGGCAACCTCGGCCACCAGGGCATCAACCGCGCCGCGACCATGACCGACGACATGGAGGTGTGCGGCTGCAACGGCGCGTGCAAGGGCGACATCGTCAAGGCGATCCGCGAGAAGGGCCTGTTCACGCTGGAGGACGTGCGGAAGCACACCAAGGCGTCCTCTTCGTGCGGCTCGTGCACGGGGCTGGTCGAGCAGATCCTGGCGGTCACCGCGGGCGGCGATTATTCCGCCGCACCGAAGACCAAATCGGTGTGCGGCTGCACCGACCACACCCACGAGGAAGTCCGCGCGACGATCCGGCAGAACAAGCTGTTGACGATTCCGCAGGTGATGAACTTCATGGAATGGCGCACCCCAAACGGCTGCGCGTCCTGCCGGCCGGCGCTCAACTATTATCTGATCGCCGCCTGGCCGGGCGAGGCGGAGGACGATCCGCAATCGCGCTTCATCAACGAACGCGCCCACGCCAACATCCAGAAGGACGGCACCTATTCGGTGATCCCGCGCATGTGGGGCGGCAACACGACGCCGTCCGAGCTGCGCCGCATCGCCGAGGTCGCCGAGAAATACAGCATCCCGGCAATCCACGTCACCGGCGGCCAGCGCATCGACCTGCTCGGCGTGAAGAAGGAGGACCTGCCGAAGGTGTGGGCCGACCTCGACATGCCATCTGGCCACGCCTACGGCAAGGCCCTGCGCACGGTGAAGACCTGCGTCGGCTCGGAATGGTGCCGCTTCGGCACCCAGAACTCGACGCAGATGGGGATCGATCTGGAGAAGGTCTTCTTCAAGATGTGGGCGCCGCACAAGGTCAAGCTTGCGGTGTCGGGCTGCCCGCGCAACTGCGCCGAAGTCGCGATCAAGGACGTCGGCATCATCGGCGTCGATTCCGGCTGGGAAATCTACGTCGCCGGCAACGGCGGCATCAAGACCGAAGTCGCGCAGTTCCTGGTCAAGCTCAAAACCCCGGACGAAGTGCTGGAGTACACCGGCGCCTTTTTGCAGCTGTACCGCGAGGAGGCGCGCTACCTCGACCGCACCGTGCACTACGTCGCGCGCGTCGGCCTCGACTACGTGAAGAAGAAAATTCTCGACGACGCCGAAGGCCGCCGCGCGCTGTACGAGCGCCTGCTGTTCGCGCTGTCGGTCGAGCGCGACCCGTGGGTCGAGCGCGCCAAAGACGGCAAGCAGAAGCATGAATTCGAAACCATATCCGCCTGAAGAAAGAGCAGAACATGAATAACTGGACCGACATCCTGGATGTGAACGACATCCCCCCACTCGGCGCCCGCGTGGTGCGCCACGGCAGCCTCGACATTGCCGTGTTCCGCACCGACGACGACGAAATCTTCGCGCTGGAAGACCGCTGCCCGCACAAGGGCGGACCGCTGTCGCAGGGCATCGTGCACGGCCGCAGGGTGACCTGCCCGATGCACGGCTGGAACGTCGAGCTCGATTCCGGGCAGGCGGTGGCGCCCGACCAGGGCTGCGCGCGCGAATTCCCCGTGCGGGTCGAGAACGGCCGCGTGTCGCTGGACTTCGCCGGCAGCGTGCAGCGCCCTGCCTGTTCCTGCCGCGACTGAAACCCTACGGAGACAACCATGACACGCGACTTCTGGAAGGCGGGCCATCCGCCGACGCTTCTCGCCGCATTTCTGTATTTCGACGTCGCCTTCATGGTGTGGGTGATGCTCGGCCCGCTGGGGGTGCAGATCGCCGAATCGCTCGGCCTCAACGCCGCGCAGAAGGGCATGATGGTCGCCACCCCGGTGCTGGCGGGCGCGCTGCTGCGCCTCGTCATGGGCATCCTGGTCGACCATCTGAAGCCGAAACGCGCCGGCCTGATCGGCCAGCTCATCGTCATGGCCGCGCTGGCCTGGGCCTGGCTGTTCGGTATCCACAGCTACCGCGAGATCCTCGTGCTCGGGGTGGCGCTCGGCTTCGCCGGCGCGGCCTTTGCCGTGGCGCTGCCGCTGGCTTCGCGCTGGTATCCGCCGCAGCATCAGGGCACCGCGCTGGGCATCGCCGGCGCCGGCAATTCCGGCACCGTGCTGGCGGCGCTGTTCGCGCCCGGGTTGGCGGTGGCCTACGGCTGGGGCAATGTGTTCGGGCTGGCGCTGATTCCGCTGGGCCTGGCTTTCCTGGTGTATCTGGTGTTCGCCAAGGATGCCCCCGATTGCCCGCAGCCCAAATCCCTGCGCCAGTACATGAACGTGCTCAAGGACCGCGATGCGTGGTGGTTCATGTTCTTCTACTTCGTCACCTTCGGCGGCTTCGTCGGGCTGGCATCCAGCCTCACCATCTACTTCAACGACCAGTACGGCATGGCGCCGGTGCAGGCGGGCTACTTCACCGCCGCCTGCGTGTTCGCCGGCTCGCTGGTGCGGCCCATGGGCGGCATGCTGGCCGACCGCATCGGCGGCATCCGCACCCTGCTCGCCATGTATATGCTCGCCGGAATCTTCCTCATCATCGTCAGCTTCGGTACCCCCAGCGCAGGCCTGGCGCTCGCCGGATTCATGCTGGCGATGGGCAGCCTGGGCGTGGGCAACGGCGCGGTGTTCCAGCTGGTGCCGCAGCGCTTCCGCAAAGAGATCGGCGTGATGACCGGCCTGGTCGGCATGGCCGGCGGCGTCGGCGGCTTCTACCTGGCCGCCAGCCTGGGCTACCTCAAAGGGCAGACCGGCGACTATCAGCAGGGCCTGCTGATCTTTGCCGGATTGTGTTTTGTCGCCCTGGTCGGACTGTCCAAAGTGAAGACCCGCTGGCGCACCACCTGGGGGGCGGTGGCGGTGTCGGGCGCACGAGTCTAGGAGAGAGGGTGAGGGGTGAGGGGATAGGCGTTAGAGGGTGGGTTGCACCGCACCTCACTATACTCACCCCTCACCCCTCACCCCTCACCCCTCACCCCTCACCCCTCACCCCTCACCCCTCCCATGCCCCTGACCCTCCAATTCGGCTACGCCACCGCCACCGGGCCGCGCGAGCGTAACGAGGATTACGGCGGCTTCGCCGAGCCGGATGCGCGGCTGGCGGCGACCAAGGGGATGCTTGCCGTGGTCGCCGATGGCGTGTCCGGCGGGTCGCATGGCCGCGAGGCGGCCGAGTCCTCGGTGCGCAATCTGCTGGCCGATTACTACGCCACGCCCGACACCTGGGAAATTCCGCGCGCGCTGGGAACGGTGCTGGGCGCCATCAATCGCTGGCTGCATGGGCAGACCGCGTCGCGCGTCGATGCGGGCGGCATGGCGACCACGCTCACCGCGCTGGTGCTGCGCGGCCGCCGCTATCACTATGCCCACGTCGGCGACAGCCGGCTGTATCGCCTGCGCGGCGAAACGCTCGACGCACTGACCACCGACCACGTGTGGGAAACCCCCGGCATGTCGCATGTGCTGAAACGCGCGCTCGGACTCGATACCCATGTGTTGCCGGACTTCGGCGAAGGCGAACTCGCGCCAGGCGATATTTTTCTGCTGGTGTGCGACGGCGTGTGGGAGCCGCTCGGCCAGTTGGAGCTGCATCGTCTGTTGAAGCTGCACGACGCGCCGCAGCGTGCCGCCGATGCCCTAGTGGCGGCGGCCCACGCCCGTGGCGGGCAGGACAACGCCAGCGCCCTGGTGGCGCGTGTCGTCGCGGTGGGCGAGGCCGACGCCCCGCTCACCGAGGCCCACGACCTGCCGCTGCCGGGCAAGCTCAAGCCCGGTGCGCGCCTCGACGACTTCATTGTCGAAGCCGAACTCCACAGCAGCCGCGACTCCCTGATTTATCGCGCGCGCCATGCCGAAACCGGGCAGCGCTGGGCGCTCAAAACCCTGCAGCCGGTATTGCAGGGCGACGCCGACGCCGCGTGCCGGCTGCTCGCCGAAGAGTGGTTCCTGAAGCGGGTGCACTCGCATTATTTCCCCGACGTTCTGCCGCTGCCCGGGCGCAATTTTCTCTATTTCGCGGTGCGCTATTTCGAAGGCGCGACGCTGCAGGACAAGCTCGACGCCGGCCAGCATTTTTCGCCGGTCGAGGTGGTCACCCTCGCCATTCGCGTGCTGAAGGGACTCGCTGCGCTGCACCGGCTCGACATCGTCCATCGCGACCTCAAGCCCGCCAACCTGCACGTCGACGCCGAAGGCAAGCTGCGTATCCTGGACCTGGGCGTGGCGCGCTGCCCCACCCTCGACGCGCGCGAAGACCACGCCCAGCCCGGCACCCCCAGCTTCATGGCGCCCGAGCTGTTCAGCGGAGCGGAAGCCAGCGTGCAAACCGATCTCTACGCGGTCGGTGCGACCCTGTATCACCTGCTCACGCGCAAATACCCGTACGGCGAAATCGAGCCGTTCCAGCATCCAAAATTTGGCGAACCGGTGCCGCCCGCCCGCACCCGTCCCGACCTGCCGCCCTGGCTGGAAAACGTCCTCCTGAAAGCCGTCGCGCGCGATCCCGCGCAACGTTTCGAGACCGCCGAAGAAATGCTGCTCGCCCTGGAACGCGGCGAAGCCAATCCCCTCCTGCGTCGCCGCACCCCCCTGATCGAGCGCTCCCCGGCGGGCGCCTGGCCGCTCGTCGCAGCCGTTTCGATCACGCTGAATCTGCTGTTGCTGTTTTTGCTGCTGGCAAGCTGACTGCCCGACGAACCGGGGCATTCAAGGAACGGTGCGTATTGGCCCCGCTTCCGTCATTCGCGTGCAATGTGTTGATCGGCCGGTCGTCGGCCATTGCGGTCACTCCTGACCCACCACAACCGGACACTTATCAATGTCCGCTTACAAAGATGCCGAATCGTCGCTTTCGGCCTAAGAGCCAAGTTGCGTTTTTCAAGCTGGCACGAGCCAGCCACGGCACCGTCACATGGCCAAAAGTAATTGATTTCAACCCTGACGCCCTTTACCTCGAAGACCAACTTGCGAAGCCCGAAGTTACCCTGCTACCTTGACCTGTTAACTGTGAGAGAGATATTGGCTCGATGGAAACCAGATCTGAAACCTACAAACGCCTAAAGAAAGCGTTGGATGATAATCCAGGGCATAGGTATTGCATCCGGATGATGCTTCATGAGCGGAGCTTTCATATTTTCGGAGGCAATTTCGCGGATTTGATACGCGTCTTGAACTTCATAGAAGACCCCAACAGCATCACTAAGGTGTGGGCAGACGACAGGCGTCAGGATCAGACATTCTTTCATCGAGAGGTTGTCCGATATTTTCACAATTTTCTTTCGGCTGCTCGCTCCCTTGTCGAACACACACGCATATTTATGGAGGATGCGCATGGAGGTCAGCCGGTTCACGCACGCTACGCCCAGAAGGTGACAGAACAATTCGCCAATGATGCGATGAGCCGTTTCGTACAAGACCTGCGCAACTACTTTCTTCACAAGGGCGTTCCGGCGTCAAAAATGCAACTCTCGCTCAACGTGGAATCTTGCGCGCCCCCAGTTTCGAAGGTGCTGTTAAAAACACCAGAACTCCGAAAGTGGACCAATTGGTCTCAGAAAGGCAAGGAATACCTCAATGAGTGCCCGGAGGAGTTCCCTCTACGAGAGGTTGTCGAGGCGTATCAAATGAAGACCGTAGATTTTTATACGTGGTTTCGTCGTGAACTGGATGATTTGCACAGAGAGGAACTAACAATGTATGAGGCATTGCGAAAGGAAATCACCGATTTCGAAAATACCGCTCCCTAACACAGTGGTCAAAGGGGCAATTCGCGTAAGGCGTAATGTAAGGTGCCCATATAAGTTGTAAGTGAAGCGCATTGGAGCGGATGTTTTCATGCAGCGCAATAATGATCGCGCCCTCTACGTGGGCTTAACTCGCCAAGCCCATCCGGGTAATGCTTCGAGCCGTGCTTTGCGCTCCGATGATAGGTTGTCTTTTTTTCTTCGTTGGGCGCTTACCCAACGGCCGACTCGATATCCATCTGCCGTTTTGTAAGCATCAGGAACTCTGGCATGCCCCTCACGATCTGCGAATTCCTTGAGATGGCAAAAGCCTTTTTCCCAGTTATCTGAAAAAGGGTTCCAACTCCAACCGGGTAATGCTTCCAGCCGTGCTTTGCGCTCCGGTGGCATGCTGCTATTTCTTGCTCGCTGAGTCATAACCCAACCACCTAGCCGGTACCCCTCTGCCGTTTTGTAACCGTCAGCAACCTTGGCATGTCCCTCTCGATCTGCGAACTCCTTGAGATAGGTAAACCCTCTTTCCCACTGCTCTACACGAGCATCCCAACTCCAATCAGGTAATGCTTCCAACCGTACTTTGCGCTCCGGCGACATGCCGTCTTTTGTTGTTCGTTGCTGATAAACCCAGTTACCGACTCGATATCCATCTGCCGCTTTGAAAGCGTAAGGAACCTTGGAATGTCCCTCTCGATCTGAAAATTCTTTGAGATAGCGAAACCCTTCCTCCCACATTTCTGCACGAGCATCCCAACTCCACCCGGGTAATGCTTCCAGCCGTGCTTTGCGCTCCGATGATCGGCTGTCTTTTGCTGCGCGTTGGTTATTTACCCAATTACTAAGGGGGTATCCATCTGCCGTTTTGTAATCTTGAAAGACCTTGGTATGCCCCTCTCGATCTGCGAAGTCCTTAAGATAGCGAAATCCCTTTTCCCAATTATCTGCATGTGCATCCCAACTCCAACCGGGTAATGCTTCCAGCCGTGCTTTGCGCTCTGGCGGCGCGCTGTCTTTTCTTGTTCGTTGAACATTTACCCACTGGCCGAGTCGATATCCAACTGCTGTCTTGTATCGCGCAGAAAGTAAACAATGCCCTTTACGATCCGCAAATTCCTTGAGATAACAAAACCCTTCTTCCCACTGCACTGCAATTACATCCCAAACCCAATCGGGTAGTGTTTCCAGCCGTGCTTTGCGCTCCGGTGACATGCTGTCTTTTGTTGTTCGTTGGTTCCCTACCCAGCGACCAACAAAATATCCATCTGCCGTTTTGTAATTGTCAGAAACCCTGACATGCCCCTCCCGTTCAGCAAACGCCTCCAACAACCCAAACCAGAAGTTCCACGACGCCGTGACTTGCTCAACCAGATAAGTACGCAGTGCGCTGCCGAAATTCGCGTCTACTGTAGCCGGTAGGTCAATCGTGATTTTCCCCAAGCTGCCTACGCTTCCTCCTGCCCCAGCTTTCCTACCCAGCTCAGTTCTAAATTGATCCAGTTCAAGGCTTAACACGTCGTCGTGCGCTTTCAACGCATTCAGCACATCCCAAATAGGTTTGAAGTGGCTGGCCGCTATCGTGTCTTCGGCATTTTGACCGGCTGCGATAAACACCGGCAGGACGATGGTTCCGGCCTTCTTGTCCGGGCTCAGACGAATGGCGCGACCCACGGCCTGGATGATGTCCACCTGGCTGCTGCGCGGGTCAATGAACGCCACCCCATCAAGGGAAGGCACATCCACGCCTTCAGACAAACAGCGCGCATTGCTCAGCAAGCCGCGCTCGTCTGCGCTCAGGGATTTGAGTTGGTCGAGCTTGGCCTTGCGTTTGCTGGCAGGCGTGTTGCCGGAGACGAAGTCGGTGCGCAGGGTTCCGCTGGGGCGATGTTCGTCGCTGATCCATGCCATGATTTGCCGGATGTCGGTGGTGAACGCTTCGGCGCGATTGACGCGGCTGTGGAAGCTGATGATGCGCTTGAGGTCGTAGTCCTTGATGGCTTTGAGCAGGCCGATCTGAGCGGCGAGCGATTGGCTGTCGGTCTCGATTCCCGTGCCGGTGGTGACCCATTCGCGGTTGGCGATCCACTGCGCGATGGTGGGGTCATCCACGCCGATGATGACGACGCGATAATCGGTGAGCAGTTTGGCTTCGATGGCTTTGCCGAACGGCAGGGCATACAGCACTTCGCCAAACAGGGCGGCGTTATCCATGCCCAACACTTCGACACCGCGATCTTCGGCAGCTTTCTTGACGTTGCTGGAGTAGGTGCGCGGGGTGGCGGTGGCGAATATCCGCTTGGTGCTGCGTATCTGCGCGTTGTCGAGAATGGCGGTGAAGTCGCTGCCGGCCTTGCCCGCGCAACGGTGGGCTTCGTCCGCCACGGCCAGATCAAACGCGGGGATGGCTGGGTCGGCCTGGGCTGCGGCGATGACAGAGGAGGATTGGTAGGTTGCGAAAACCACGCGATTGCCCGCGCCGCTGAGAAAGCGTTTTACTTCGTCGGCATCCGAGGTGACGGGAAAGGCCAGGTCGGCCACGCTGTGGATGGCTTCGTCGTTGCTTCTTGTGCCGACAGTTTGATCCGAGCAGACGCACAGCACTTCAAACGGGGTGGCAGCGGCAAACGTCCATTCGCGCAGAAGCTGGGACAGCAGCCCCAATGACGGAACCAGAACCAGGGTGCGTTGTGCGACAAGCTGTTCCTTGATCCAGAGGGTGACGTAAGTTTTGCCCGTGCCACAGGCCATGATGATCTGGCCACGATCGGTGGTTTGCAGCCCTTGTGCAACGGCAGTGATGGCTTCGTTCTGGTGGTCGCGGGGCGTGGGGCGGACTTTGCACTTGCCTTGCAAGAGTGCGGCAAAGTTGGCGGGATAGTCCAGCGCAGAACGTTCAAAGTCGGAGAGCAGAAAACGTATGACAGGTTTTTCTTGTGCATCGCAGACTTGCTTAGCGTTGCCGCCGATGCGGTCGGTGGTGGCAATCAGCAGGCGGTGCTGGATGCTTGGCCGGTTCGATTCGCTGAGGAATTTATCGACATCGTGTTTGGTGATGTCGTAGTCGGGTGAATAGCACTTGGCTTGCACTCCCCAGTTCTCGCCATTCTTGTGGCGAAACACAAGGTCAACGCCGCAGTCCGCGCCCCAGCGTTCCGGCCACTCATCCCACAGCCACACCTGGTCTACTTGGGTAGTCCATTGAGGATCGGCTTTGAGGAACCATTTGACGAAGTGCTCGAACTGCTTGCCCCGCCTGGCCGGGTCGGCATCGAGACTGTCGTAGAAAGCAGAGAATTGACCAAGCATTTGAACGATTATCTTAGCCCAATGGTGGAACGTAGAACTGACCTACGCAAGTGTCAAATGATGCAAGCCATTAGCACAATGCATTGAACTACGCTTGCCTTGCCCCACAAGGACTTGGTCATTTTTCGACAGAAGGCGCTAACGGTTTGGCAAATGATAGGGCACGTTGAGTGTACGTCGGCTTTGTGGAGTTAGAGTCACCATTTTCACTTGACCGGAATGGGCCGTCGGCAATCTATCCGAAAAGCAGTCGTTGGCCTGTCTTTGCGGATATGGGGTCGGGCGCGATATTCCTGCTTCTTCCAAAAAATATGTTAGACCGCTTCAGCTCGGGAGTGCGCGTTTGCCGTGTATTGCTGATGAGTGACGGCTCAAGAACCGTATGGCGGACCAAGCTGGCCAGAACCCGTTGGCCGCTACGGCCGACAACCGCCTGTTATGGCTAGGTAGTCGATTGTCGTATCCTCGGCCAGAAAGAGACGGTGGAGACATGTTCGTCGAAAGTCTGTTCACCGGGCGTTAGAATGTTTGGGATGCAGCCAGTTCTATTTCGAACCTGGCCCCTTTGATTTTATTCACCAGGCTGAGTGAAATTCAACAAGCCATGAACCCGTTCATCGAAGCCGCACTTGAAGAAGCAAGGATTGGTCAGGCTGAGGGAGGCATTCCGATTGGATCGGTGATTGTGCACCAGGGCCGCATCATCGGTCGGGGGCATAATCGTCGCGTGCAGCGGGGTAGCGCCATCCTGCACGCCGAGATGGACGCCCTGGAGAACGCCGGCCGCCAACCCGCCAGCGTGTACCGCGAGGCGGTGCTCTATACCACCCTGTCACCATGCGCGATGTGCAGCGGCGCTATCTTGTTGTACGGCATCCCAAAAGTTGTGATCGGCGAGAACCAGACCTTCACGGGTGAAGAGACCTTGTTGCGATCACGCGGGGTGCAGGTGGAGATCCTGCAGGAGGCTGCCTGCATCGAACTGATGCGCAGCTTCATTGCCAACAACCCCGGGCTATGGAACGAGGACATCGGGGTGGTTTGAACCCACTGAATATCATGAGAAAACCTTGTTTGTTGTGCTGGATCATTTTGTCGATTCTGTTTGGATTCGCGGTCGGCGCGCAGGCAACGGCCGCGGAAAAAGCCGGCTTGAAGGTTCTGACGGAAGAAAGTCCCCCGCTGAATTTCATCCAGGGCGGTGAAGTAACCGGCCTGGCGACCGAGGTAGTGAGGGAACTCGGCAAACGGACCGGGAGTGCTGCAAGCATCCGGCTGGTCCCGTGGCAGGAAGGCTACCAGGCGCTCCTGGAGCAGCCCGATGTCGCGCTCTTTTCCACGGTCATGACTGCGGAACGCAAGCCCTTGTTCAAGTGGGTGGGCCCCTTGGCGGTCCTGGATACCAATCTCTACGCGCTGAAGGGGTCGGCGATCAGGATCACCAACCTGGACGACGCCAGGAAGCTTGGCAAGATTGCGACCGTAGCGAAATATTACTCGGAACAAATCCTCGAGAAGGAGGGCTTTACCAATACGCAAAGCTATCCGAACCGGGAGGCCACCGTACGCGAGCTGCTGGATGGGAAAGTGCAATTACTGGCCTCCAGCAACCTGGGAATGCCGGCTGCGCTGAAGAAGATGGGCGGGTCCATGGAGGACGTGGAATCTGTCTTCACCCTTTCGACCGATCTGTTCTACATCGCTTTTTCGAAGGCCACATCGCCGGAGCGGGTCGCCCGTTGGCAGGATGCATTGGATGAAATGAAACGGGACGGCAGCTTTGCGAAGATTTACGCCAGGTGGCTCCCGGCCGAAATTCCGCCCGGCATCTTCCAGTTGGTGACCGAAGAATACCCGCCCGTCACCTTTATGAAGGATGGCAAGCCGTCTGGATTCGTGACGGATATGGTGAGGGAAATCGCCGCTCGCCAGAAAATTCCAGACAACATCCGGCTGACGTCCTGGAAAAATGCCTACAACATGGCTCTCGTCCACCCAAAGGTGGTTCTTTTCAGCGCTGAGCGCACACCTGAGAGGGATAGCCTCTTCCAATGGGTGGGGCCTGTCGGCAGGAACAGCGCAATTCTTTACGCAAAGAAGGGCTCCGGAATCAGGATAAATAGCTTGGAAGAGGCCAAGGCGATTTCCGCCATCGCCACGACGACCAATTGGTTTACCGAGCAGCACCTGAAGCGTGAAGGATTCAAGAACCTGCTGAGTTCCCCGGATCCGCGTGCAAACGTCAGGCAGCTCATGAATGGCGAGACGCAGCTTTCAATTTTCACGGATATCACGATCCAGGAGCTTGCAAGAGAAGCTGGATACAGCATGGAAGACCTGGAGCCCGTTTTCACCGTGATCCAGACGGATTTCTACATTGCCCTGTCAAGCGATACGCCCGCTGCTGTGGTGCAGGCATGGCAAACAACCCTGGACAGCCTGAAGAAGGACGGCACCTTTGAAAAAATATACCGGCGCTACCTGCCCAATGCCGATCTGGGCGATCTGCTCCGGACGCTGCCGAGGCTAAAGAGACAACCGTAAACCGTGGGGCTAAAGGTGAAATTTCCAGGTTGGATTTTGTGGTTTCTGCTTATGGTGTGGCTTGATGCCGCGGCCCTCGACGCCACAACGGGCGTGAAGGTGACGCCACTTGCGAAGGAGACCTCCAGCTGGGACGGCAAACCGATCGTCTATCCGGCAGGGACAGCCGAAATGACCGTGTTGCGCATCGAGATTGCGCCAGGCGCGCAGACCGGATGGCACTGCCACCTCGTCCCAAACTTTGCCTACATGCTCGAAGGAACGCTCGAACTTGTGCTCGATGACGGGCGCAGGAAACGGTTGAATGCAGGCGATGTGCTTTCCGAAGTGGTAAACCGATCGCACAACGGGCGGAATGTCGGAAGCGCTCCGGTGAAGCTCGTCGTGTTTTATACGGGCGCTGCAGGCATCCCTTTGTCCGTCAAGGAAAAGGCGTGTCTTCATGAGTGAATTGCGGCGGAAGATTCAGTCGTCAGCCTGAGAAGAATCGCACCGCGAAAAATGCCCTGTGCTCCACAAGCCTGGAGCCGTCCGGGTATGCACACTACCCCTCTATCCCCGGCAGATCAGCCACCCCCGGTTCGAGCTGGACCTGCATACAGACATTGGTCAGGGCCCAAAGAACATACTGGGAGACAAGTGAGATCAAGTCGATGAAGTCTCGCGAGCTGAGGACGCCCCGGGTCCGATTCCACAATTCTGGCGGTAGCGATCGGTCGTTCACGAAGGCGTCGGTGAGTTCGAGAAAAGCGCGCTCCCTTTCCGCCGCGAAGGCGGTGTAGGAGCCCTGCCGAATGGCGTCAAGCTCCGTGTCGTTGATGCCGAACTCGCGCCCGACTTTGAGATGGTGCTTCCAGACATACTCGCTGCGATAAAGGACCGCCATACGGAGGATGACCAGCTCCTGCTCACGGATCGTCAGCCCCATCTTCGACTTCGAAGTCACCCAGTAGTCCAGGAACGGCCCAAGGGTTTCCTGGTTCTGCATCAGCAGACCGAGGACATTGCGCGGGAAGCCTTCCCCCTGGAGGCCCTTGCCGGGGATCCGTCCCAGGATCTCCACCCATTCCGGGCGCAGATCGTCGGTCGACAGCGGGGCAATGCGCGAATCCGGTTCGTTGGGAAACGTCATGTGGTGAACTCCATGAACTTCTACTTGTGAACGATGCGGCCTAAACCCCGTTCTTCTTGAACCACTCGGCCATCCGTTTCCAGCCGTCCTCGGCAGGCGCCTTGCGGTAGCTGGGCCGGTAATCGGCGTGGAAGGCGTGGGGCGCGTCGTGATAGACATGGATGGCCGACGCCTTGCTGGCTGGGTTGGCGGATTCCACCAGGGCCGCCTGCATCTTCTTCACGGTGTCCGGCGGAATGCCCGGGTCCTGGCCGCCGTAGAGACCGAGAACCGGCCCGTTCAGCTTGCCGGCGAGGTCCAGCGGATGCTTGGGCGTCAATCCGCTCGTCGCGCTGGTCAGGCGTCCATACCAGGCCACGCCGGCTTTCACGCCGGGATGGTGGGCGGCGTACAGCCAGACGATGCGCCCGCCCCAGCAGAAGCCGGTGATGCCCAGCCGCGTGGTGTCGCCGCCGTGGGACTTGGCCCAGGCTACGCAGGCGTCGAGGTCGGCCATGACCTGGCTGTCCGGCACCTTCGACACCACCTTGGCGATGAGTTCGGGGATGTCGCTGTACTGTCGCGGGTCGCCCTGGCGCGCATACAGCTCGGGGGCGATGGCCTGGTAGCCCAGCTTGGCCAGGCGGCGGCAGACGTCCTTGATGTATTCGTGCACGCCGAAGATTTCCTGCACCACCAGGATGACCGGGAAGTTGTTGCCCTGAGCGGGCTGGGCCCGGTAGGCCGGCATGTTGCCGTCGGGGGTGGACACCTGGATTTCGCCGGCCGTGAGGCCTGTGCTGTCGGTGCTGATGGCGGTCTGGGCCATCACCGGCTGCACGGCGAGGGCAAAGCCCGCGCCCAGGGCGGTGACCAAAAAGCCGCGCCGGGTGAGGGGCTGGGGTGGGGGAACCAGGCTATTCAATTCTGCGGTCAGCGCGTCGATGTCGGCGTTCATGGGGTCTCCTTTGGGGGCGGTTAAAAATGCGCGCCGACCACGATCTGGTGCAGGTCGATGCCGTCGTTCGGTTTCTCGATGTCGGCGTTGGAATAGTGGGAATACTGCAGGCCGGCGAACCCGCGTTTGGCCAGCTCGACTCCCACCGCCAGATGCTGGGAGAACTGGAAGCGGGAGCCGAAATCCTTGCTGCCGAGCTGGTCGCGATTGAACAGCGAGACACCCAGGCCGGCTTCGGCGAAGGGCCGCCAGCGGCCGTTGCCGTAATGAAGATGGAGGCGGCCGATCGCGCCGCCCTGGTTCAAATTGTCCGGTCCATCGGCCGGGCCGGTGTGGCGGAAGTGGCTCAGTTCCAGTTCGGGGCGCAGCGAGGCTTTCCAGTTGCCCCAGTCGGCGGACCACAGCGGGCCGAAGCGCAGGCTGAGCCCCACCCGTTCGTAATCGCTGCCGCCTTCACCGACCAGCAGGGCGATTTCCGGACCCTCCGCCGCAGCCGATGCGGTGGCGAACGGCGTGAAGGTGAATGCCAGGGTGGCGAGCACTGTAGGCAGGCCAAAGCGGCGCTGCGGAAAAACGACTGGATAGCGGCCCACGAGCGATTTCCCTGTTTTGATTGATTCACACGGCGCGTGCCGAAACCGGCACACCCGCAATTCAATTCAGTATAGGTATATCGATCGGAGGGAAGCGCTTCCGAGCAGGCATCGAGCGCGGCGCAGCCACTGTCCGCGCGGCAATTCAGGGATGCGGGGTCAGCGTATTTCGGGCAGCACGATGTTGACTTCGATCACCTCGAAATTCCCCTGCTTTTCCAGCCCGACCTTGATGTCTTCCGGGTTGATCTTGACGTATTTCGAAATCACCGCGACCAGATCCTTTTGCAGATCGGGCAGGAAATCCGGGCCGGACAGGCCCACGCGCTCGCGCGCGATGATGAGTTGCAGGCGCTCTTTGGCGACCGAGGCGGTGGCTTTCTTTTCGCCGAATATGAGGGAGAGCCAGGACATATTACTTGCCTCCGAACAGGCGCTTTAGCAGGCCCGGTTTTTCGTGGTCGACGAAGCGCAGCGGGTGCGTTTCGCCGAGGAAGCGGCCAATCGCGTCCAGATAGGCATCGGCCACCGGCGTGTCCTTTTGATGAATCGCCGGGATGCCCTGGTTGGACGCATGCAGCACGGCTTCGGATTCGGGGATGACGCCCAGGAGCGGAATCCGCAGCAGTTCCTGAATATCGGTATAGGTCAGCATTTCGCCTTCGTGCGCGCGCTTCGGCGAATAGCGGGTGACCAGCAGGTGTTCCTTCACCGGCTCGCGGCCTTCGACGGCGCGGCGGCTTTTCGACTGGATGATGCCGAGGATGCGGTCGGAGTCGCGCACCGAGGACACTTCCGGGTTGGTGACGACGATGGCCTCGTCGGCGAAGGTCAGCGCCATCACCGCGCCGTGCTCGATGCCGGCGGGCGAGTCGCAGACGATGTAATCGAAGCCCTGGTGTTCCAGGTCCTTCAGCACTTTCTCCACACCTTCCTCGGTGAGCGCGTCCTTGTCGCGCGTCTGCGAGGCGGGCAGCACGAACAGGTTGTCGGCGTGCTTGTCCTTGATCAGCGCCTGGTGCAGGTTGGCGTCGCCCTGGATGACGTTGACGAAGTCGTACACCACGCGGCGCTCGCAGCCCATGATGAGGTCGAGGTTGCGCAGGCCGACGTCGAAGTCGATGACCGCGGTCTTGAAGCCGCGCATGGCGAGACCGCTGGCGATCGAGGCGCTGGTGGTGGTTTTGCCGACGCCGCCCTTGCCCGAGGTGATGGTGATGATGGTGGCCACAGAGCTTCCTTTTTACGTGGGATTAGAGGGGTTCGATGACGATCTGGCTGGCGGCGGCCAGGCGGATTTGCGCCGGCTTCTTCGCCACGGTGGCATCCAGCGCCGTGTCGAAGGTGCGATATACGCCCGCGATCGAGACCAGTTCGGCTTCGAGATGGGTGGTGAAAATCCGTGCCGTGACATCGCCCCGCGCGCCCGCGAGCGCCCGGCCCTTGAGCGGCGCATACACATGGATGCTGCCGTCGGCGATCACTTCCGCGCCTGGGTTGACCGCCGCCAGCACCACGATGTCGCCGCCCGCCGCATAGACCCGCTGGCCCGAGCGCAGCGGCTTGTCGATGATGCGGGTGGGGACGGGTGCTGCGGGTTGCGGGACGAGAGCTGCTGCGGGTTCGGGCAGGGGCTCCGGCACCGGCTCGGGCGCAGCCGCGACGGGCGCAGGCGCGGCGGCGTTCAGCACCAGCAGTCCCGCCCGGCTGGCGGCTGCGGCCAGTTCAGGCGATGCGTTCTGCACCGCGAACGGATTCAGTCCGCGACTTTGCAGTTCCTGCGCCAGCCAGGCCCAGTCGGGCGAGGCCGCGTCGGACGGCAATCGGCCACACTCGAACACTGCCGCCTCGCCGCCGAAAAAGTCCGGCGTCGCGGCAAACAGCGTGCTGATGTGGGTGGCCAGCGCGGCGTGCTCGGCGCTGTTGAGGATGACCTGGATCCCGGCGAGCCGCGTGGTTTTCAGTTCCAGCGCGGGCGCGGGGCGGGGCTCACGTCGGCGCGGCATGGCGGGCAGGGGGATGGAAATTCACGAAAAAGACGATCGAAAGCAACCCCGAGAGTCTATCCGCACCTGCACCATGGGGCAAGGCGCGCTGCCCCCGCACCCACGTTCAGGCGGCTTCTTTCGGCCGCATCTGGCGGCTGTAGAGGAATTCCAGCACCTGGCTGCGCAGGCCGTGATAGTGCGGGTCGTGCGCCAGCTGCAGGCGGTCGCGCGGGCGCGGCAGGCCCACCGTGAGGATTTCGCCAATGGTCGCGGCCGGGCCGTTGGTCATCATCACGATGCGGTCGGAGAGCAGCACCGCCTCGTCGACGTCGTGGGTGACCATGATGACCGTGCTTTGCGTCGCCGCGACGATCTTCAACAGTTCGTCCTGCAGGTGGGCGCGGGTCAGCGCGTCGAGCGCGCCGAAGGGCTCGTCCATCAGCAGCACCTTCGGCTCCATCGCCAGCGCGCGGGCAATGCCGACGCGCTGTTTCATGCCGCCGGATATTTCGCCCGGCAGCTTGGCCGCGGCGTGGGTCAGGCCCACCAGTTCCAGCGCGGCGCTGGTGCGCGCCTTCAGTTGTTTTCCGGATTCCGTGCGGCCAAACACTTTTTCCACAGCCAGGTAAACGTTCTCGAACGCGCTGAGCCAGGGCAGCAAAGAGTGGTTCTGGAACACCACCCCGCGTTCCGGCCCCGGCCCCTTGATCTCCTTGTTGGCGAGCAGCAGAACGCCGTCGGTGGCGTCGAGCAGTCCGGCCACCAGATTCAGCAGCGTCGACTTGCCGCAGCCGGAGTGGCCGATCAGCGCGATGAACTCGCCCTGGTCGACGTGGAGGTCGATGCCGGTGAGGGCGGTGAACTTACCTTTCCTGGTGCTGAACACCATCGAGGCGTTTTCGATCTGGACGTAGCTTTGCATGTCTTTTCCTTTCTAGGGGTGAGGCATAGGGGTCAGGATTCAGGGATCAGGATTCAGGGGAGGTGCGGCCTTCGGCCGCGCTCATTTGAGAAGGCGCGAAGCGACATTCCCTGATCCCTGAATCCCGACCCCTGACCCCTATCAGTCGTAACTGAACCGTTTCGCAATCAGCATCAGCATCTGCTCCAGCAGCAGCCCGACGATGCCGACGACGAAGATGGCGATGATGATGTGGGCGACGTTGAGGTTGTTCCATTCATCCCACACCCAGAAGCCGATGCCGACGCCGCCGGTGAGCATTTCAGCGGCGACGATCACCAGCCAGGCGACGCCGATCGCCAGCCGCACGCCGGTGAGCACATATGGCAGCACGGCCGGGAACAGGATCTTGGTGAACACCTTGAACTCGGACAGGTTGAGCACGCGCGCGACGTTCATGTAGTCCTGCGGGATGCGCTGCACGCCGGCGGCGGTGTTGAGCACCATCGGCCAGATGCTGGAGATGAAGATCACCCAGATCGACGCCGGTTCGGCTCGTTGCAGCACCAGGAGGCCGATCGGCAGCCAGGCCAGCGGCGACACCGGGCGCAGGATGCTGATGATCGGCGAGAGCATGCGGTTGAGGAAGTCGAAGCGGCCGATCATGAAGCCGAGCGGGATGCCGACGGCGGCCGCAAAACCGAAGCCGATGCCGACCCGATACAGCGAGTTGAGGATGTTCCAGCCGATGCCCTGGTCGTTGGGGCCGTTGTCATAGAACGGGTCGGAAAACAGTTCCACCGCGGCATCCCAGGTTTCGCCGGGGCCCGGAATCTGCCCGCCGCTGTTGGCGACCAGCGCCCACAGCGCCACGAACAGCAGCATGCCGAGCAGCGGCGGGATGGCATTCCTGAACAGGGTCCGCGTGCCTTCGACGAAGCGCTTGCCCGAATCGGTTTCGAAATAGGGCGTGCGCCGGGACGGCGCTGCGGGAGCGGGGAGGGCTTGGGTTTCCGGCGCCTCCAGCACCCCGGACAGACTTCGGTCATTCAATGTGATCGCATTCATGTGCGTACTCCTTGTGCGGTGTGTTCCGCCATTGCGAGGCGCAGGCTCAAAACCGGATTGCTACGCTTCGCCCGCAATGACATTTCAGGTTCAGGCCTTGATCTTGAAACCGTCGGCGTACTTGGCCGGATCCTTGCCGTCCCACACCACGCCGTCGATCAGCTTCGACGTGCGCATGTCGGACTTCGGCAGCGGCGTCTTGGTCATTGCGGCGGCGGCCTTGTATACATCGATGCGGTTGACCTTCTTCGCCACCGCCAGATAGTCGGGGTGGTCCTTCAGCAGGCCCCAGCGCTTGTGCTGGGTGAGGAACCACATGCCGTCCGACAGGTAGGGGAAGCCCACCGTGCCGCCGTTGTAGAACTTCATGAAGTTGGGGTCTTTCCATTTCTTGCCGATGCCGTTGTCGTACTCGCCGTGCATGCGCCCCTCGATCGAGTCGAAGTCGGTGTTGACGTAGGATTTGGCGGCGATGACCTTCGCCACCTCGGCGCGGTTTTTCATGTCGTCGATGTACTTCGACGCGTCGAGAATGGCCGCCACCATGGCGCGCGCGGTGTTCGGATACTTCTCGACGAATTCGGCGGTGGTGCCGAGCACCTTTTCCGGATGGTCTTTCCAGATTTCCTGCGTGGTGACGGCGGTGAAGCCGATCTTGTCGCGGATCGCCCGTGCGCCCCACGGCTCGCCCACGCAGAAGCCGTCCATGTTGCCCACCCGCATGTTGGCGACCATCTGCGGCGGCGGCACCACGATGTTCTTGACGTCGCGGAAGGGGTCGATGCCGTAGGTCGCCAGCCAGTAATACAGCCACATCGCGTGGGTGCCGGTGGGGAAGGTCTGGGCGAAGGTGTATTCGCGGGGTTCGGCCTTGACCAGTTTGGCGAGGCCGGCGCCATTGATCGCGCCCTTGTCCTTGAGTTGGTTCGACAGTGTGATCGCCTGGCCGTTGTTGTTGAGCGTGGCCAGCACCGCCATGTCCTTCTTCGGCCCGCCGATGCCCAATTGCACACCGTAGATCAGGCCGTACAGCACGTGCGCCGCGTCGAGTTCGCCGTTGACCAGCTTGTCGCGCACCGCCGCCCACGAGGCTTCCTTGGAGGGCGTGATGGTGAGGCCGTACTTCTTGTCGAAGCCCTTCACCGAGGCCATCACCACCGACGCGCAGTCGGTCAGCGGAATGAAGCCGATGCTGAGATTGGGTTTTTCCGGCGCGTCGGAGCCGGCGGCCCAGGCGCCTTGGCGCACGCCCGGAGGCACCAGCGCCATCAGGGCGGCGGCAACGGAAATTCCGGTGGTTTTTTTTATGAAGTCACGCTTGCTCGGATCCTGCACGAGGGGTTTGTCCTGGGTGTCGCTCACGGTGGTTCTCCAAATAAAAAAGGCGTCGCCTTGAGGGCGGACGCCTTTGTCCAGTTGCGAAAGAGTTGACGGTTACGCTGAAAGCCACATCGTTGCGACTGTTCAGTTTAGGATTAGCAACCGCCGTGCCAGATGCTTGTTTGCCTTGCAGTGCAAGGCTTGGCGTGGAATCCGTCGTGCGGTGCGCAAGTCTGGAAGCCTGTGCGGTGCACTCGCGCGGTGCGCATTCGGGGTGCCATGCACCCCCGTGCAGCTCAGACCAGAGGCTTTTGCAGAATCTGCCGCGCGATGTCCGCCAGCTTCAGGCCACGGTCCATCGCTGCGCGCCGCATCTCGCGATATGCCTCGGGTTCCGATGCGCCGGTCAGCTTGATGAGCAAGGCCTTGGCCTGATCGACCAGCTTGCGTTCCGACAGCTCAAGGCGCGTCTGGTCGAGCTGGTCGTGCAGCGCCTGGAAGGCTTCGAAGCGCGACACCGCCACGTCGAGGATCGGGCGGATGCGTGCCGGGTCGAGGCCGTCGACCACATAGGACGTCACCCCCGCCTGCGTCGCCGCGCGAATCGACTCCGCGCTGCCGTCGCCGGTGAACATCACGATCGGCCGCGGGCAATCCTGGTTTGCCACGCAGATGTGTTCCAGCGTGTCGCGATCAGGCGAGTCCTGCGCGATGATCACCACGTCCGGGCGCAAGGCCTGAACCTGCGCGTCCAGACTGCGTGCGGAGTTCAACGTGGCCGCGACCACGCAGCCCGCTGCCTCCAGCGCGGGCACCAGCATCGCCAGCCGCTCGGGCTGATTTTCGACAATCAATACACGCATGTTTTTCCCGGGTTTTCTCTGACATATAAAAAAGACGGCCTCCGGAGAGGCCGCCAGGTCGGAGACTGCCGAGCAACCTGGCCTTGCGGTTTGGATGCTCCGTTGCGATGTAGCAGGGGGCGTGCCAGATTTCAGAATGGTTATTTATCAAATGCTTATGTTGTTTTCCGCCGGCGGCGAGTCGGGTTGTCCTGAACGGTTGTGGTGCATTGGGTGGGGAAATGGAATCAAAACGGGGCGCGTTCTTGCAGTCTCTGACCTGACTGCGGACAAAAAAACGGCCGAACCGGGTGTCCGGACGGCCGTAATCGGCGACGGTGACCTCGCGGTCAACGCGCCTTGGGGGAGAGAAACCCGAAGGTCAAATGTAGCTGTCGGCGAACATGCTGTCCGCCCAGGTGAACATGTCCTCGTAGCTGTCGCCATCGACCATGTCTGCTGCCGCTTCGCCAATGTCCACCCGGTGCATGCCTTTTCCCTTCACGTTGCCGTTGGCGTCGAAGATGTCACCATAGATGAAATTGGCGGACAGCCAGGACGACGTCTTGTTGGTGATCGGGCTGAAGCAGGCGGAACTCGTTGCGATGATCTCATCCGGCGCCTCTCCGTTGAAAGAACGGATGATCGCATCGGCACAGATCTTGGCTTCCGAGTTGGCCATGTGGCCGGACTTGGGCACCGCCTTGCCGTCGGAGGCTGGAACGGCGCAGGAATCCCCGATGACATGGATGTTGGGATGGCTTGCGGTGCCATACGTCAGTGGATTCACCGGTACGAACCCAGTGCTGTTAAGGGGCAATCCCGCAGCGATCGCGCCGGCGCGCTGGTTGGGGATGTAGTTCAGCACTTTGGCATTATTGACCGTCCTGGCGCTTGTCACGATGGAACGCGTGCTGGAATCCACCGACAGCACCGTCGCATTGGGGTAGTACTCGATGACGTTGGCATGGGTCACGTTGAAGGCATGGTCGAAGGCTTCCGGCTCGGCGGTGATGCCGGCGTTGGCGTCCAGCACGATGACCTTGGCGCCGGTGCGGCCCTTGCGCTTCAGGTAATCTGCTACCACGCAGGCCCGTTCGTAGGGTCCGGGCGGGCAGCGATAGGGCGCCTTCGGCACCGTCATGACAAAGGTTTCGTTGTTGCGCATCGCAGCCAGCTGGTTCTTGAGCAGGGTGGTCTGGGGGCCGGCCTGCCAGGCATGGGGCGTCAGGTTCGGGTCCCAGTTGCCTGCTGCCGGCACGAAATCGATGCCCGGCGACAGCACCAGATGGTCGTAGGGCAGGATCTGATTGCCGCTGCTTGTGCTGACCGTCAGCCTGTTGCCCGGCGCATCGATGGCAACCGCGCGGCCTTGCATCACGGTCACGCCATGGTTGGTCTTCAGGGAATCGAAACCCAGGGTGATACTGCTCATCGACAACGCGCCGGTAACCACCAGGTTGGAGAGGATGCAGGAAACATGGTTGGGATTGGCGTCGACCAGGGTGACCTGGACGTTGCCGCCCCACATGCGCACATACTTGGCCAGGGTGGCGCCGCCGAAGCCGCCGCCGACCACGACCACGCGGGGAGCTGTGGTTGCCGCGCCGACTGCACGGGGGACTGCGGCCAGGGCTGTCATTGCACTGGCCAGTTTGAGGAACTGCCGTCTGTTCAGGGTATTCATTGTATTTTCCTCCCGGAATTAATCGTCGCCGGTGCCGGGCTGGGTGGACAGGTAATCGGAGATCAGCCGCAACTGCTCATCGGTATAGCCGCGAGCCTGACGATCCATGATGCCTTCGATGCGGCGGTATTTCATCTCGAGCAGATCATGAAAGAGGTCGTACGAGCTTTTGCCGGCCAGTTCGTCGAAGCCGGGTCCGGCTCCGTTGGTGCCGTGGCACTGGGCGCACTGGGACGCCAGCAGGCGACCTGGTTCGGCGCCGGCCGGCGCAGCAGCGACAAGAAGCGCAACGCCGGCCAACAAGGTGCGCGAAAAAAGAAGGGAAATATCCATAGTGATTAGTGATTGCTCGCTTGAGAATGAACGACGACAGCAGGGAACCTGCCATGCTTGCCATTGCGGCACAGCCCGCAACAGAAAATGAATAATAGACTTTATTCCATTGTGGATTAATGCCTGTGCCATTGGACTTACCTACCTAACCGATTGATCTGACTCGGGCCAAGTCTTACAAGGTGGATACGGCCTGAGGCAATCAGGGCGCGTATAGCGATGACCGTGCCAGCTATGTTTTTGATAATGAAATCAGATGGATGGCTGCTTCACATGGGTTGGGCGGTCGGGCTGGCCGGCTTCGCGCAGGTCAATTTGTCGCCTGATGGAGACGGGTGCAGGTAGGCTTATTTAGGCCCTATATTAATAAAGCCCATTTTGTCTGCTGCTAACGACAGGTGTTTTTACAATGGAATCAGGTAGATGGGTGATTTCAAAGGATTGCACCCGGACCGCCAACCCTCGCGGGTCAATTTGTCGCCTGATGGAGACAGCAGCAGGCGGTATACCCGGTATACCTTTGTATTGATTACGCTATTTTGTCTGCTTTTAGCGACAGAGGCTCGTTGTATACGTGAAGCAAGGAATTGTAGGCACGGCAAATTTCGACAATGGGCGCGGGCTCCGAGTGGCGACCACGGGTCGCGTAACCCGACGACCCGCCTTCCATCCGAAGCTGAACAGCTGCCTGGCCGAGAATACGTCCTATACTCGGGCTGAAATCGCGGCTGTATTCCCACCGGCCATCCCAACCATATCGTGATATCGACTGAGTATTGAGATTCTTGTTGGGACTATGATGAGATACAGGACTCTTCGTTCAACCAATCGATACCAGGCGGGATCTTTCAAACAAGATACCTATGCCGTCTTCCGCTGGCTGACGAACAATGAAGGAGAGACTGATCGCCGAGGACTCGCCCGCCAATCGTGGAATCTTCAAAGGTATGGGAGCCGCAGCCGCCGCGGTGCGGCATTGGTTGAACCGTGCAACCGAACCCCACATTCTGTATCCGGCGATGGCCGTTTTCGTTCTGACCATATTTTGGGGGACGACGCTTAGCCTGATCAAAGAGCAAGGCACCTCCGCCGAGCGCGCTGCGGCGGTATCGAGCCACGAACTGGCCGAGACTTACGAAGCACAGGTCATACGCGCGATACGCGAAATCGATCAGACCCTGAAGTTCGTCAAATATGCGGTTGAACTCAAGGGCAAGCAGGCCGTGCTGCAGGAGTTGAAGGCCAAGGGTTTATTGCCCCCTGATCTGTTGTTCGTCGTCAGCATCACGGACAGCAAGGGCGAGGTCGTAGCCAGCACACGTCCGTCCGTCATGGGCAATGTTGCTGACCAGGATTATTTTCGGCATCAGCGTCAGGCAGATGCGCTCTCGGTCAGTCGTCCGCGACAAAGCCCGGTTTCCGGAGAATGGAAATTGCAATTCAGCCGCAGGCTCAATGCACCCGATGGAAGTTTTTCGGGCATTGTGATGGTCTCGGTTGACGCGGCCTACTTCGTCAGCGGCTATGAAGCCTCGAAATTGGGCGAGCACGGCGTGCTAGGCATCCTCGGGACCGATGGCGTGTTCCGCGTCAGGCGCAGCGGGGAAGCCGTGTCTGCTGGTGACATGACCGATTTCACCGCAGTGGCGGTTCATGCCGCGGACGAGACGGGAAGCGAAGTCAGGCTCACCACCAACGCCTGGGATGGCGTGCGCCGCTACACCAGTGCACGCCAGCTCTATGATCTCCCGCTGGTCGTGATCGTCGGACTATCCGCGGATGAACAATTGGCCGCCACGCGTCGAGACAAGCACGCTTACCTGTGGCGAGCATCCGCCAGCAGTGTCCTGCTGATCCTGATTATTGGGGTGCTGGGACGCATGAGTCAGCAACTTGCGCTAAGCCGCCAGCACGCCGCTGAGAAACAGATCGCTCATGCCGAGCGTGTCGAACAGCTCGCTTATCACGACGGCCTCACCGGTCTGCCGAATCGCAGCCTGTACAGCAAACTTTTGAGCCAGAGCATCCACCAGGCACATCGTTACAATCGGCAACTGGCGGTGCTGTTTCTCGACCTCGACCATTTCAAACACATCAACGATACCCTCGGACATGAGGCTGGCGATCAATTGCTGCAAGAAGTTGCAAATAGACTCAAGGCTTGTCTGCGTGACAGCGATACCGTCGCCCGGCTGGGCGGCGACGAATTCGTCGTCCTGCTGTCGGAACTGGAAGAGCCAAAATACGTATCAACCGTGGCCCAGAAAATACTATCCGCCGTTGCCAGACCATTCATCCTGATGGGCGAGGAATTCCGCGTGACGGCGAGTATCGGGATCAGCACCTACCCGCAAGATGGTTTGGACGAGCAAACCCTGACAAAGAACGCCGATATCGCGATGTATCAGGCGAAGGAAGAGGGCAAGAACAATTTCCAGTTCTATTCCGAGAAACTGAACACCCTCTCGCTCGAACGGCTCACCCTGGAGTCGAGCCTGCGACACGCCTTGGAGCACCACGAATTTCATCTTCACTATCAGGCCAAGCAGGATATCCACAGCGGCCGCATCACCGGAGTGGAAGCGCTGCTGCGCTGGCAGCACCCCGATCTGGGCACCGTGGCTCCGATGCAATTCATCCCCATCGCCGAAGAAACCGGTTTGATCGTGCCGATTGGCAAGTGGGTGCTCAGAACCGCCTGCCAGCAAAACATGGCCTGGCAGAAGCAGGGCTTGCCCCCTTTGAGCATGGCCGTCAACCTGACGTCGCGCCAGTTTTCCGATGGAAACCTGATGGCGGATTTGAAGGCGATCCTTATGGCTACCGGCATGGATGCGCGTCTGCTGGAGCTGGAAATCTCTGAAAGCCTGTTGATGCGTGATGTCGAAAAAACCATGCGGGTATTGACCGGACTCAAGGACATGGGAATCCGGATCGCCATCGATGACTTTGGCATGGGCTATTCTTCGCTAGCCATGCTCAAGCAATTCCCGCTCAATACCATCAAGATTGATCGTTCGTTAATCCGTGATGTTGGCAGTGTTGCCGAAGACAAGGATATAACCGAGGCCATCATCGCGATGGGCAGGACGCTGAGCTTGACAGTCGTCGCCCAGGGCGTGGAAACGAAGGAACAAGCCGAGTATCTGGTCCAGAATGCCTGCGACGAGTTCCAGGGTTTTTATCTGAACAAGCCCGCACCGGCGGATCAAATTGCCGAGTTGCTGCGGATGCAATCGGATAGTACGGGTACCGATACAGATCCCGCCGGCTGAGGACCATAGGGTCTCTGTCGGTCTGTCCAAACTTATTGCGCGAGCAGCACTTTTACGCTGCCATCCACAAGGTTCCTCTCGATATACCCGATGCTATTCGGGTGCTCGACGACGAGCTTCTTCACTGCGATGCTGTTCGCGACTTCCCGCGGCGGCTGGCCCCGGCCGGTGAAAATGATCTTCGACCAATGCGCCTTGAGCTGCGCGGGAGACTTGCCGGCGAAACTGGCGTAAAACGCGTCGCGCGCAGCAGAACCTTCGATCTGGTCAATCGGCGTGGCCCGGCTGCCATCGGGGAAGCGGCTCGCCTTGCCCATAAAGATGTCCACGACCTGGTTTTTGCTCAGCGCGGTCACCGGGTTCTTGGCCGACACCACCGCCACCACGTCGGCCGCTGTCCCATCGGCGCTCAGGCCCAGGAGCAGCCCGATGACGGCACATCCGACTCGATTCATAAGAGGCATGGCGGTCTCCTCAGAATACGAAATCGATCGTGGCGCCGAACACGTTGACCTTGCCGCCTGGTTGAAAACCCGGCTGGAGATTGCTCAATGTGCCCGACGATCCGGCACCGATATCGGTATGGTCGAATTGCAGTTTGAGGTCGGCATTCTTCATGAAGTCCCAGCGACCGCCGATGGAGAGGGTGTTCTGGACGGGTTTGGTGCTCAGGATTGAATTCAGGGCGGCATTGAGGCCGGCAGCGCCCGGCGCGCCCAAACCGGGATCGGAGAGGTTGTCCGCGTTCGCACGGGCGTAGATGACGTAGGGCGTGAACGTCCCGAACCGGTGGCCGCCGCTGACATACCAGGCTGTGCGCTTGCCAATCGAGGAATGGGTGTCGACGTGGCCCCATTCGCCCATCACGAACCAGGTGCCGGGATCGTAGCTGACGCCGATCCCGAGAAAGTTAAACGGTTTATCGTTAGAATCGTATTTGTCCGCAATCGCGACCCCTTGCGGCCCGAACTGCCTGAAGGCATCGAAGAGCGCATTGAGTGACGCTATGGTCAGGTAGGTTTTCTGGTAGGTGATGCGCGTTGTTAGCGGTCCCGATTCAGTGGTATTGGAGAGTCCCCATGTACCTCTCGCTTCGACGGTGCCGTCGTTGTTGACGAATTCGGCATCCTTCTGGCCGACTTCAACCTGCAGGGTGTTCGACAACTCCCCGAGATGCAGGCGGTAGCTGAGATCCAGACCATCGCTGTTGGAGATGGGCAGCAAGCCATAAACCTCGAGCGGCGGACGCACCCATGGGTACGTATAGCCAACCTTGCGAGTGTCGGAAAGCAGAAAGGCTGGCAGCACGGTACGGCCAACGCGAACGCTGAAATCCGGCGTGAACTGATACCGAATATTCACCCACTCCACATGGGGCCGGTAGGTATTGTCGTAGTTCTGCTCCGAGATGACTTGCAGGATTGCGGACAGCTGCGGGGTGAAGTTGGCGGTGACTTGCGCGGCAATCAGACTGTCGACGTCGGCGCTCCAGTCGCGAGTATGGCCGGTGCCGTTGGGCTTGAAGAGACTGGAGGTAAAGTCCGCTTGGTCTTCGCTGGAATGGACCACACCTACCGTGCCGAAGCCGCTGAACGAAAACATAGGCGTGTCGGCGGCGTCATCGGCATGAGCGCCGATAGCATGCAGCGCCAGGACAAGCAGAGCGATAAACGCTAGTTTGTACGATATGCGTTCAATCATGCTTGCTCCCGATCGAGATTTGAGCCGCCGCAATACTTGAATCCAGAAAAATTGGATATCGACTTGTCCAATCCTTTGAAATCGCTTTCTGTACGGTAGCACACATCAGAGAACCAGCCCGCAACATGGATCTCTCCTGCCCAATGCTTTAGTGAGCGTCATCTTGGGTGGCCGTCCGTCAATGTTGGATGCCATAGAGTTCGCGACAGTGAATTTTCCACGTGGCCATCTTCCCCATGCATCGATACTCTTCGGCAGTCCAGGCACAGGATGTAACACGAAGCCTCACCGGCAGCGCATATCCGGCGTCAACTTCATCCACCTCATCAACCAGTTTTTTGCCCGCTCCCGAGCGTGCCGCGTCGCAACCTTCTCCTCCGGCGTCTGATCCGGCCGGAAGTCGAACGCACGCCGCGCCATCGGGTATTCCTGCCATTCCACCGGCACCCCGCGCTCCCACAGCGCATAGAAGGCGCGTCCGCCATTCATGCGGCGCAGTTCGAAATCGGCATCCCCAATCAGATAAAGCATCGGCGTGGTGATCTGCATGATCTCCGGGGCGATGCGGAACAGCTGGTCCGGCTCGGGCGCGTTGGGGTTCTGCATGTGGCCGTAGTAGCTGACGATGGCGGCGATGTCGCTGCCGCGCTTGGCGGCCAGCCGAATCGCGTAATAGGGACCGCGCGAGAGGCCGACGATGCCGACCGGCTGCTTGCACGCGTTGGGCAGCGACTTCAGGTAATCGAGGCCGGCTTCCACGTCCAGCTCGGTTTCGGGATCGTGTGCCGAGGGCCAGCGTTCGATGAAGCGGCCGCTTTGCCAGTCGGGGGCGACGACGAGAAATCCCTGGGCGGCAAGTTCGCGCACGTGCGCGCGTTCGTCGCCTTCGTAGCCGCGCTTGGCGTGAATGAACAGCACCGGCGGGAAGGGGCCCTTGCCCGCCGGCGTGGCGATTTCGACCGGCACGTCGGAGCCGTCGGCGGCCTGGATGGTGGCCTTGGCGAGTTCGATGTCGTTGGCCAACGCAGGCGCGACAAGCGCCGATGCTAAGATGGCGCCCGCAATGGCGAGTCTTCTCATGATCTACTCCTGTTGTTTTTCCGGCTCCCATTCTAGGCCGGCACCCCCGGTTTCCTGCGCAGTCAAAAAGTACCCTGAAGGGCATCCATGCCGGTGAATACTTCCATTGAGGAACCGACGATTCCGCCCCGGATGCGGCGAGTGCTGGCGGCTGCGTGGATTTCGCTGGGCTTGCATGCGGCGCTGATTGCGCTGGTGCAGGTGGTGCCGCCGGCGTCGCTGAGCCTGGGCGAGCCGGCGATCGAGGCGCGGCTGGTGCCGGCGCCCGTCGCGCCGCCGGCTGCAAAGACGCCCCCGGCGCCCGAAGTGAAGGTGCCGGAAAAGCCCCCCAAGGCCGTGCCGCTGCTCGCGCCGAGCGAGACGCCCGAGGCGCTGCCGGTGGCCGAGCCGCCTGCTTCGCCGCCCGCTGAGCCTGAGCCGCCTGCCGCCGAAGCGCCGCCCGCCGCCCCAGCGGACCCCCTGTCTGCGCCCGTTGCCGCTTCACCGGCTGCGCCGGCGCCGGTCGCGACGATCACCAGTTCGGTCGATCTCACCTTTTACACCGCGCGCGACCTCGATGTGCAGCCGCGCGCGCTGCGCGAAATCGTGCCGGACTATCCCTCCGATGCCGATCGCCGACGGCTGTCGGGCAAGGTGCGCCTGCAGCTGAAACTGGAAGCCGACGGCCGCGTCAGCGACATCGGAATCGTCAGCGCCAGCCCCCCCGGCATATTCGACGAATCGGCGATCAAGGCATTTCGCGAGGCCCGCTTTGCGCCGGCGCAAAAAGGCGGCCGCCCGGTGCGTGCGCGGGTGGTGATCGAGGTGTTGTACGACTGGGAAGGTCGGCGGTAATTGGGGTGAGGGGTGAGGGCGCCGGAGCGTGGTTGTTGACGCTTCAGCGGCCTTGCAAACCACAAGCCGCCACGCCGGCGCTCATTCGGCGCGGCGGGCTGGCCGCCAGCGTTTGAGGGTGAGCGCGTTGGTCACCACGCTGACGCTGGAGAACGCCATTGCGGCGCCAGCGATCACCGGGTTCAGGAAGCCTGCCGCCGCCAGCGGAATTCCCACCACGTTGTAGACAAACGCCCAGAACAGGTTCTGCCGGATCTTGGCGTAGGTGCGTTTGGAAATGTCGATGGCGTCGGCCACCAGCGCCGGGTCGCCGCGCATCAGGGTGATGCCGGCGGTGTGCATGGCGACGTCGCTGCCGCTGCTCATGGCGATGCCGACGTCGGCGGCGGCCAAAGCAGGTGCGTCGTTGATGCCATCGCCGACCATCGCCACCGTCTGGCCCGTGGTCTTCAGCTGGCTGACCTGGGCTTCCTTGTCCGCCGGCAGCACCTCGGCCAGCACGCGGTCGATGCCGAGCGCCGTGGCCGCGGCCTGCGCCGCACCGCGGTTGTCGCCGGTGAGCATGACGGTTGCGATGCCGCGCGCCTTGAGGTTCGCCACCCCGGCGGCGGCCGTGGCCTTGACCGCGTCGCCGAACGCCAGCACGCCGAGCGCGCGGCGGTCGCGCGCACGCGCCAGCCACGACACGCTGCGGCCCGCGGCTTCCTGTTCCGACGCAACGGCATCGAGGGCAGCGGTGTCGACGCCGTTCTCGGCCATCAGCCGGCGGTTGCCCAGCCAATAAAGCTCACTTGCGGCCTCGCCGGAAATGCCGCGCCCCGGCAGCGCCTGCTGTCCCTGCGCAGGTTGCGGCACGATGGCGTCCGCCGCGGCCGCGGCCAGCACCGCGCGCGCCAGCGGGTGCTCGCTGCCCGCCTGCAGGCCGGCCGCGATCGCCAGAATTTCCTTCCGCTCGACGCCGTCCGCCGCCACGCAGGCCGCCACATGCGGCGTGCCGTCGGTGAGCGTGCCGGTCTTGTCGAACACCACGGTGGTGATCTTGTGCGCCAGTTCGAGCGCTTCGGCGTCCTTGATCAGGATGCCGTGGCGCGCGGCCACACCGGTGCCGGCCATGATCGCAGTGGGGGTGGCAAGCCCGAGCGCGCACGGACACGCGATCACCAGCACCGCCACCGCGTTGAGGATGGCGACCTCGGCATTGCCGCCGAGCGCCCACCAGGCGATGAAGGTCACCAGCGCGATGCCCATCACCACCGGCACGAACACCGCGCTCACCTTGTCCACCAGCCGCTGGATCGGCGCCTTGGCGGCCTGCGCGTTTTCCACCAGACGGATGATGCGTGCCAGCGTGGTCTCGGCGCCCACCGCCGTGGTGCGCGCGACCAGAACGCCGTGGGCGTTGATCGCGCCGCCGGTGACCGCATCGCCCGCCTGCTTGTCGACCGGCATGGATTCGCCGGTGAGCATGGATTCGTCGATCTGGCTTTCGCCTTCGATCACTTCGCCGTCCACCGGCACCCGCTCGCCGGGGCGGATCACCACCAGGTCGCCGACGCGGATCGCGTCGATCGGCAGGTCGCGGTCGACGCCGTCGAGGCGCACCCGCGCGGTGAGCGGGCGCAAGGCCTGCAGCGCGCGGATCGCTTCGGTGGTCTGGCGCTTGGCACGCGCTTCCAGCCACTTGCCGAGCAGCACCAGGCTGATCACCACCGCGGAGGCTTCGAAATACAGGTGCATGGCGTCGGCGCGCGTGAGCAGCAGGTAGACGGACAGGCCGTACGCCGCGCTGGTGCCCACCGCCACCAGCAGGTCCATGTTGCCGCTGCCGGCCCGCAGCGCCTTCCAGCCGGCGCGATAAAAGCGCGCGCCGAGCCAGAACTGCACCGGCGTCGCCAGTGCCATCTGCAGCCAGCCCGGCAGCATCCAGTGCGCGTCGAACAGGCTGCCGAACATGGGGACAACCAGCGGCAGCGACAGCGCGATGGCCAGCGCCACCGGCCACCAGTCGGGCAGCGCGCGCGCCGGTGCGGCCGTGGCTTCGCCGGCGGATTGCGGCAGCTGCGCGCCATAGCCGGCACGTTCCACCGCCGCGATCAGCACGGCCGCCGGGATGCCCTGCGCCACCTTGATCGTGGCCTGTTCGGTCGCCAGGTTGACGCTGGCCTCGAGCACGCCGGCCACCTTGGCGAGCGCCTTCTCCACCCGCGACGAACAGCTCGCGCAGGTCATGCCGGTGATGTCGAAGACGAAGGATTCGGTCGGCATGCTGAAGCCGGCTTTCTCGATGGCGCGCTGCACCGATACCACGTCGGTCTCGCCCGAGACCGTCACAGTCTCGGTCGCCAGGTTCACCATGGCATCGGTCACGCCCGGCAGTTGCTTCAGCACTCTTTCCACCCGCGCCGAGCAGCTGGCGCAGGTCATGCCCTGAATGCTTACAGAAAGAGAATGGTTCATATCGGGAGTCCTGGACGATGCGTCGAGTGCACCATAAACCTTGCCATCCTGGCAAGGTCAAGCGCTTCCGGACCGGGAACCCGGACGCCGGCGCGGGCAAGTCCGGCTTGCGCTTTTCGGATTATTCCTACGCGGGACTGCCCCCGTTTCCGACTGTGGCGCCTTCTCCGCTTGCCCACAATGCTTTCTACAGGCCCCGTTTTGGCGGGTTCGACTGCCCCGCCCGCCCCAGGCGCCGCGCCTGTTACGCAAGGCACCCGTCTCGCGTCCATCGCAGATCGTAGACAGAACAGGAGAGCCAGATGAAATCAAGCACCCCCAAATCCAATGTTCAGGGCGAAGGTGATTACGCCTCGGCGAAGAAATTCAACGAGCAGTCCCGGGCATTTGCCGAATCCGGCAAGGTCGACCAGGCCGCCCGGGACGCCGCTCCGCGCAATGCGCAGGAGGAGAATGCGATGCGCCAGGCCGAGGCCGAGGGGCGCGCGCACGCCAAGGGCGGGGTCAACGCCGGGCAGGACGACAAGGATTCGCCCGGCCGTCCGAAGCCGGACAAGCGGGCTCCGGGCAAACATCCGCAGGGGCGTACACCCGAACCGAAAAAACTTCCCGGACGTTGATCCGCACCCCCTTTTTTTCTTTCACCAATCGAATCAGGAGAATGTCATGTCCAGCCTTTCCTCAAGCCACATCCTTTCCTCCAGCACGATCTCCGGCGACAAAGTCGTCAACCGCCAGGGGGAGGACCTGGGCGACATCAAGGATCTGATGATCGACGTCGACAGTGGCCGCGTCGCCTATGCGGTGCTGGAATTCGGCGGCCTGCTCGGAATGGGAAGCAAGCTGTTCGCAGTCCCGCTTTCGGCCATGCAAATCGACACGGAGAATCATCGCTTCATTTTCGACAAGGACAAGGATGCCCTCGAGACCGCGCCCGGCTTCGACAAGGACCACTGGCCGGATTTCTCCGACCGCGAGTGGGGCAGCAGTGTGCATTCCCACTACGGCGTCCGCCCCTATTGGGAATGAGCCTGCCATTTCCTCGCCGCCGAGGCCTGTGTCGGCTCCAATCGTCACGAGGGCAGCAGCCATGCCAAGAGGGGACAAGTCGAAATACACCGAGAAACAAAAACGCCAGGCCGAGCATATCGAGGAGGGTTATCGCGACCGCGGCGTTCCCGCGGATGAAGCCGAGGCGCGGGCGTGGGCTACCGTCAACAAGTTGACGGGCGGTGGCAAGAAAAGCGGCTCGGGTCGCAGCAAGGCGGTCGACAAGGCGCCTGCCAAAAAAGGTGGCAAGGCGGGTGGGGCGGCCTCGGCCTGAGCAAGATTCCACCCACTCAACAATGTCCAAGGAATCAACATGAACAACACCGCAGACAGCAAGATGTACGACGGCGAAGTCCCGATCTACGAGGCGGTCAAATACCTGGCCCGGGACGAGCTCGACGCAACGGTGAGACGAAACGCCGCTGCCATGAACTTCGACCTCACGGACGAACACATGAACGTGATCCATTCCCTGGTCGAACACTACAAGCAGGACTGCGCGACGCGCGACTGCCTGGCGGCGCACGAGCATATGCGCTTCCTGGAAGAGGCCTACGCGTTCAAAGGCGGCAGCAAGTATCTCTATATGCTGTTTGACGCCGTGCCGGGCACCCGCGGCGTGCTGATGCCGATCCACGAGCTCGCCGGCCTGCCCGCCCTGCAGTTGGAGACGGACGAGGGCTTCGGCACGGCATTCTGAGTGCGAAACCTGCGCATCGCGCCCGCACCCGAATCCCGGGTGCCAGGACGCCTTGATGGCCCGGGTCTGGCGGTTTAGGCCGCGGCGGGGTATACACCTTCCTCGCGATCGATCGCTGCGGGGATATAGGATGGAACAGAGCAAGGACGTGCACGAAGGCGCAGCAGGCCATGCGGCCGTGACGAATGACCCGGATCCATCCGCATCCCGGATCCGGACTGAAGCCCATAGCGTTCCGCTGATTCTGCTGACCGTGTTCGCGGTCATTTTCATTCTGGACTGGGCGCAGACGGTATTCATCCCCCTGGTGTTGGGTGTGGTCGTGAGCTATGCGCTTTCGCCGCTGGTCACCCAGCTGCACAAGTGGCACATCCCGCGTACGGTGGGCGCGGCGGCATTGTTGCTGCTGATTGTGGGCGGGGTCGGCTCCATGGCGTATTCGCTGCATGACGAGACCGTCAGCATGATTGAGACCTTGCCCGATGCGGCCCAGAAGTTCCGCCGGACCCTGAGCACGCAACGGAGTGGGCCCACCGGGGCGATTGAAAACGTACAGAAGGCGGTGGATCAGATCGAGCATGCGGCGAGCGAGACGGCTGTAAAGCCAGCCGTGGTTCCGCGCGGGGTGACGCGGGTCCAAATCGAGCAACCCAAATTCAACCTCCGCAACTATCTGTGGAGCGGCACGATCGGGGCGCTGTCCTTTATCAGCCTGGCCGTGATGGTGCTGGCCCTGGCCTTTTTCCTGATGGCGTCGGGGGACGCGTTTCGCCGCAAACTGGTCAAGCTCTCCGGTCCGACCCTCAGCAAGAAAAAAATCACCGTGCAGATGTTGAATGAAATCACCAGCCAGATTCAACGGTATCTGCTGGTCCAGGTTTTTACCAGCGCGCTTGTCGGCATCGCAACCTGGCTCGCGTTCCTCTGGGTCGGCATGGAGCACGCCGCGGTGTGGGGCGTGGCGGCCGGCGTCCTCAACATCATTCCCTACCTGGGCGCGATCATCATCACAATCGGCACGGCGCTGGTGGCGTTTCTGCAGTTCGGCAGCGTGGGTATGGCGCTGACGGTGGGTACGATTTCGCTGGTCATCAACAGCATCGAAGGCTATCTGCTGACCCCCTGGCTCAGCGGTCGCGCCAGCCGCATGAATGCGGTGGTGGTGTTTGCCGGCATTCTGTTCTGGGGATGGCTGTGGGGCGCGTGGGGGTTGTTGCTCGGCATGCCGATCATGATGGCCATCAAGTCGGTTTGCGACCGCGTCGAGGCGTTCAAGCCGGTCGGCGAATTCATGGGCGACTGATCCCAATCCAGGGTTGCCGCGGCCGCAGAATTTTCAGCGCTGTGGCGCCGCCGCTGCCGGCTCCACGCCTCTCCGATGCGGCCGCTGAGAGCGGGACGCAACGGCGTTCGCGTGGCCTGCGGCGGTGTTGGGCGCGAACGCTCAGGCGGCAATCTGTTCGAATTCTGCCATCAGTTCTTCCTTGCGCGATTGAAGCGAGTCCCGCATCTTCACCAGGTCGACCTTGCTGGCGCGCGCCTTCGGAAACATCTCGTTGCGTTCTTCCTTGACGTGATGGTCGATGTACTCGCCCAGCACCAGCACCTTGGCGTCGAACAGCGGATCGCCGGGCTGCATGGCCTGAATCTGGGCAATGAGGTCCTTGGCTGTCGTGTGCTCGACTTCAGCCTCGTTCATCATGAGGTCATCCTTGATTGGCTTGCGGATCGCCGGGTAGAAGATTTCTTCCTCAATCTGGGCATGCACGGTCAATTCCAGACAGATTTTTTCAGCCAGCTGGCGTTTCTTTTCCCGGGCGCTGCCGCGCGCTTCGGTCAACGCCTCGAATTCCGTGAACATTTTCTTGACTGCCTTGTGGTCGGCATCGAGCAGATCGCACGCATCTTTCTGTCTTGCTGTGGGCATGATCATTCCTTTCAAAATATCGCGTTTATACGTTTCAGGGTCGACAACCCCGCATCCGGGTTGTCTTGCTATTTGACGGCCGCTCGCCCCCTGCTTCAAGAGCGTTTGGTCGCGACTTGCTGTCAGACAATGCCTACCGTCTGGCGCTGCAAGCACGGCTGCACGTCCACGCGCAGCTGCGCCGCACCAGCCATGCCCCGGCCAGTACTGCAATGGACACGCTTGCAAGCGGATGCTGGCGCACGAACTGTCGCACTCGCGGGGCAGCCGCGTGCACACCCTCGACGAGGTCCGTGTCCGCGCGGGCGTTCTTCTGGCGCATGGTTACTGATGGCGGTGTTGCTTGCTGAGCAGCCCCGCCAGCAGCGCGATCGTCGCGCCGGTTGCTGCCGCCATCAGCAAGGATTTCAACGGCTGCGCCTGCACATACTGGGCGGCCTGGTCGGTCGTGTGGGCGATGGACTCGCGTGCCCGCGCCGCACTGCTCCGCACGGCTTCACTGCCTCGGATCGCGAGTTCCTCGACGTCTGAATGCGCCTCCTCGACCGAACGGTGCGCGCGTTCGCTCGCTGCCATTTCTCCGGCACTTTTGGGTTCTGCGTTGGGAAAGGTTTCCATTGGATTCTCCGTCTCTGGGTCTGAAAAATTGAGCCAGCAGCGCGCTGCCAACCCGAACCCAAGCTTACGAAGCGCGTCGGGCGGGCTGTAGGAGACAAGGTCGCGTGCGCATGTCCGTCAACGCGCTGGCCCGATGTAGGCGGCCGCTGACAATCCGATGGGATGAGGCGAGCATCGGACAGAGCCTACATGCTCCGGCACTGTTCGCCGAGGCGAATCGCGGCGCAGTCCGACAGCGATGCCCGAGCGACTGCGCCATGATGCTTGGGCGACTTCACTGCAAGGAGATAACGTCATGCTTAAATGGGCGCTGATTTTTTTCATCATCTCGCTGGTGGCCGGTGTGTTCGGGTTCACCGGGATTGCATCGGGTGCGGCCGCCGTGGCCAAGATCCTGTTCTACATCGCAATCGCCCTGTTCCTGCTGTTCCTGGTGCTGGGTTTGATCGCACTGAACGCCGTCAAGTAGCCCACAATGTTTTCGGGATTGCTGTAGGTGTAGTCTGACAGCAACTTCGTCGATCGCTGATAGTTCGTGCGCGTCACGCGTTTAGGCTGACAGGACAGCTTCGCAAGCTGCACAACACGATTGTTTGCCCGCTTGCGGAGAAACCAAGGAGAACTCCATGTTGTATTACGCCCTGGTATTTTTCGTCATTGCCATCATCGCTGCGGTGTTCGGATTTTCCGGGCTGGCAGCGGGCGCTGCCGGCATCGCCAAGATTCTTTTTGTCGTGTTTCTGGTGATTGCGATTGCCGCATTCGTGGTCAACTTGCTGCGCGGGCGCTAGACCGGTGGGTGCTAAAATCGACACGAACACATTCAACTCAAGCTGGAGGCATGCATGATTCAGGTTGCCATCGTGGACGATCATCAGATTGTCCGAACCGGCTTTCGCGAACTGCTGAGCGAGGACGCCTCGATCAATATCGCGTTCGAAGCAGCCACCGGCGACGAGGCGCTCGAAAAGTTGCGCGCCACGCAATGCGGGGTCCTGTTGCTCGACATTTCCTTGCCCGGCAAGAGCGGTGTCGACGTGTTGCGCGCGGTGCGTCAGCGTTATCCCGAAATCAATGTGCTGATCCTGAGCGGGTTTCCTGAGGAAAGCTATGCACTCGCCATGATGAGGAACGGTGCGAACGGCTATCTGTGCAAGGATTGCGAGGGCGAGGAACTGCTGCGCGCGATCCACATGGTGTCTGCCGGACGCCGTTATGTATCGCCGCGCACAGCCGAACTGCTTGCCGATGAAATGAGCGGCGAACGCAGCGGTGTGTTGCACGAGACCCTGTCGGATCGCGAGCTTCAGGTGTTCCTGCGGTTGGCGCGCGGCGAGTCGGTCTCCGCCATTGCCGGACAGTTGCATCTGAGCGTCAAGACCATCAGCACATACCGCTCGCGAGTGACCGAGAAGCTCAATGTTTCCAGCAATGCCGAACTCGCCACGTATGCCTTACGACACGGACTCATCAATGACTAATTTCGCTGCGCCACCACTTGCAGCCCATCCGCCATGCTGAAAGTTTTTCTCATCGAAGACTCGGAACTGCTGCAGGAACTGCTCTGTGACATGTTGAGCGAGATCGAGGGGATCGACTTCTGCGGTTGCGCCGACGGCGAAGTCGAGGCGCTGCGCCGGCTGGCGGAAACCCCCGTCGATCTGGTGATCATCGATATCCAGCTCAAACAGGGCAGCGGAATTGGGGTGCTGGATGCGCTGCAGACGGATTCTGACCGCTACGGGAATCCTCGCAAGGTTGTGCTGACCAACTACGCGCACGCCACCATGCGCGAGCGCTGCGAACACTTCGGGATGGATGCCTTTTTCGACAAGTCCCTGCACATCAACCAGTTGATCGATTACGTGGTTGATGCGGCGCACACCAAATCCCTGTCCTGATCCTTATCCGGGCCGGTCGTCGGCGCGATTCAGGCCGGCAGCACCACCCGAATCCTGACGCCTGCGTCCGCTGCGGAGTTGATTCCGAGTTTCCCCTCGTGCATCGGCGGGCAGCACCACCCGGATCTTGACGCCTGCGTCCGGCGCGGTGTTGATATCGAGTTCCCCCCCGTGCGTGAAGACCCGATGCTTGATTCCGGCCAGTCCATGACGCGCCAGCTTGGGCGAGTCGAGGTCGAAACCGACACCGTCGTCCTCGATCGAGAGTTCGATGCCGGTCGAGGTGACGTGGAGCGCCACGCTGACATGGTGGGCCCGGGCATACTTGCGGATGTTGGTGAAGGCTTCCTGAACGATACGGAACAGGCTGAGCGAGACCGCTTCTGACAGTTCCGGTTCGGCCTCGGGGAGGTCGGCCTTCACCTCGATCTCCTCGCCTTTCCGGAATTCATCGATCAGCGCCCTTAGCGCATCGATCAGTCCCAGGTCATACAGCAGCGCCGGTCGCAGGTCGTTGGTGATGCGGCGTTTGAGGGTGATTCCGCCGGTCAGGCTCTGGCGCAGGCGCGCCAAGCGTTGCGCAATGAGCGTTCGCGACTCGGGCGGCAGCTTGCGTTCGATCCAGTCGGCGTCGAGCTTGGCGGCGGTGAGCAGGGCGCCGAGTTCGTCGTGCATCTCGCGTGCCAGATGCAGCTTCTCCGTTTCCCGCACCTCGGTCAGGTAGGTCGCAAGATTGGTCAGCTCTTCGGTGCGATGGCGAACTTCACGCTCGAGCCGTTCGTTTTCCGCCTCCAGCATGTGAGTGATTTTTTCGCGCAGCTCCTGCTGCTTCTGTTTCTGGGAGATGGCCATCATCAGCAGGATGAGCGAAGCGATGGACAGCAGTACGGTGCTGATGCGGGCGTTCTCGAAGCCATTCACCGACTGACTGACGTTCTTCAGGTTTCCCGTGAGCAGTTCGGCCTTCATCGAGGTGTGCTGCATTTTGTAGGCGTCCATTGCGATGGAACCCCCGTCAAACCAGCCTTTGTCCAGCGCCACGCCGCGTTCAATCAGGCGGTTGCCGAGTTCCATGTGGGCGACCAGGGCCTGTGCTTTCTTGATGAGTTCGATCGTATTGGGGTGCTGCTCGATCTGGTGATTCTGCTTGATCACCAGGATGGTGTCCTGGATTTTTTTGGTGCTCGCCTGAAACGACGCGCGATACGCCGGGTCCTCGGTCAGCGCATATCCGCGGCTGGCAGACTGGGCGTCAAGCAACAGCAGATTCAAACGATCCAGATGGCCGGCACGAAGGTTCGAAATCCCGAATTGCTTCATGGCATCGAGTCCGGCCGAGGCTTGCATGTAGCTTGCCACCAGCATGCCGATCAGGAGCGCCATGCCGACGGCCAGGTAAAGATGGGTGCTGGGGCGCAATCCATCTTGCCGTTGGGACGATGCGCGGCTCGGGGCAGGGAGCGGGTTCGGCATGATTGGGTTCGTTGCGAGCGGCGCGGGAACGGATTTATTGCAGGAATCATCCGACAGGTCAATCCGTTGTCCGCTTACAGAGGATGTCGGCCTCGTATCCTACGATAGATTGCAGGCGATGTCCGATGACAGTGGGATTGTTGCCAATCAGCTATCTATTATCTATTTCAGGAGATCACCATGAAAACGCTTCTTGCACTTTTAATGTCCTCCGCGTTTGTCATCCTGGCAGGATGCAACACGGTGGCGGGCGCAGGCAAGGATCTCGAACGCGGCGGTGAGAAAGTCCAGGATACGGCCAAGGACGTCCAGCAAAAGATGTAAGCCTCTGTCCCCCTTTGAACACGCGGACGTTCCTCTTCAGTTCCGCGTAGCTGTGTTACTGGGCGCAGCAAACGCCGCACCTGGTATTTCCGCTGCTAACGGCTGGACGCGAGGCCGGGCCAGGCTTTCGGCAGCAGCACCCACATGCGGCCGCGCTGCTTCATGCGGCCGGCGAGCTCGCCGGCCTTGTCGCCAAAGCCCCAGAAGAAATCGGCGCGCACGCCACCGCGAATGGCGCTGCCGGTGTCCTGCGCCATCACCAGCCGGTTCAGCGGCAGCGCCGAATTGGGCTGGGTGGTGGCGAGGAAGACGGGCGCGCCGAGCGGAATGAAGCGCGGGTCGACGGCGATCGAGCGGCCCCCGGTCAGCGGCACGCCGAGCGCGCCCAACGGGCCGGGCAGGTTGTCGGGCAGCTCGCGGAAGAAGACGAAGCTGGGGTTGCTGGCGAGCAGATCCGGCAGCTTGTCGGGGTTCTTCGCGCCCCAGTTCTTGATCCCCTGCATCGAGGCCTGTTCGAGTTTCAGCTCGCCGCGCTCGACCAGCAGCTTGCCGATCGACTGGTAAGGATGGCCGTTCTGGTCCGCGTAGCCGACCCGCATATGCGAGCCGTCCGGCAGCTCGATGCGCCCCGAGCCCTGGATCTGCAGGAAGAAGAGGTCGACCGGGTCTTCGGCCCAGGCGATGGGCTTGCCCTTGAAGCCGTCGCCCGCTGTCCCGATTTCCTTGCGGGTGGGGTAGGGCACCAGCTTGTTCCCGACCAGCCGCCCGCGCAGGCGCAGGTTTTTCAGCTCGGGGTAGACGCTCGCCAACTCCACCGAGACGAGGTCGTCTGGGGCGGCGTAGAGCGGAAAGCGCGCCCGCTCGGTGCGCACGCGGTCGCCTTTCAGCAGGGGCTCGTAATAACCGGTCACCATGCCTTCGGTGCTGCCGTCGTCCTGCGTAGCCTGGTAGGGCCGGAAGCGCCGCTCGAAAAAGGCGCGCGTCGCCGCGTCGTCGGGCATCCCCATCGCCGCCGCTTCGCTGCAGACCGCCTGCCACGCGGTGCGTCTGGCCAGCGTGGAACAGCTGTGCAGGAAAGCGCTCCAGGTTTCGCTGACGCTGTCGTCCTGCCAGAAGGCCACTGCCGCCCAGTCCACCGGTTTGAGCGTGGGATAGGCCACCGCCGGCGTGGGAATGAGCGCCGGCGGCGCGGCGGTCGGCTCGGGCGCCGGTTGCGGCAGCGGCGCAGGCATTGGTGCGGGTGTTGGGGTGGGCGTTGGCGTCGGGGTGGGGAGGGCCGCTGGCGGTTCCGCGGGCGGGCGCACCGCGCAGGCTGACAACAACAGGACGAACAGCCACGGGCTTGCGCGTAACAGCATCACGGGTTAGGGGTTAGAGGTCGAGGGGCTGCGCCATCGCCCCGGATCAATGCAGAACTCTGGGCATCGACAGCGTGAACTGGGGGATCTCGGCATCGAACTTGTTGCCGTCTTCCGCCACCATCTGATAGGTGCCGCGCATGGTTCCGACCGGGGTGGCCAGCGCGGTGCCGCTGGTGTATTCGAAGTGCTCGCCCGGCCGCAGCAGGGGCTGTTCGCCGACCACGCCGAGGCCCTTGACTTCCTGGATGACGTCCTCGGCGTCGGTGATGATCCAGTGGCGCGAAATCAGCTGCGCAGCCACGGTGCCGCTGTTGGTGATGGTGATGGTGTAGGTGAACACGTAACGGTCCGCCGAGGGATCGCTCTGCTCGGCCAGATAGGTCGTGTCGACATTGATGCTGATCTGATATTTCTTGCCTTCGGCCACGGTTTTGCTCGACGGGTTGGGATGCTTGAAGTGTAACGCAATGCCACGGCGGACTGCTAAAATGCCTGGGTTTCCAAAATTTCCCGGAGCTTCCCATGACTTACCGCATCGCCCCGTCCATCCTGTCCGCCAACTTTGCCAAGCTGGGCGAGGAAGTCGACTTCGTGCTCGCTGCCGGCGCCGACATCGTCCACTTCGACGTGATGGACAACCACTACGTTCCCAACCTCACCATCGGCCCGCTGGTGTGCGAAGCCCTGCGCAAGCACGGCGTGACCGCGCCGATCGACGTCCATCTGATGGTGAAGCCGGTCGACCGCATCATTCCCGATTTTGCAAAAGCAGGGGCGACCTACATCACCTTTCACCCGGAAGCCTCCGAGCACGTCGACCGCACCATCGGCCTGATCAAGGAAAACGGCTGCAAGGCCGGCCTGGTGTTCAACCCGGCGACCCCGCTCGACGTGCTGGAATACACGCTCGACAAGCTCGACATGGTTCTCCTGATGTCGGTCAACCCCGGCTTCGGCGGCCAGAAGTTCATCCCCTACGTGCTCGACAAGGCGCGCGCCGTGCGCAAGATGATCGACGACCGCGGCCTTGACGTGAAGATCGAGATCGACGGCGGCGTCGGCCCGGCCAACATCGCCGAAGTCGCGCGCGCAGGCGTCGACACCTTTGTCGCCGGCTCCGCCATTTTCGGCGCCGCCAAGGACAGCGACCCGCAGCGCTACAACAGCGTCATCGCCGCCATGCGCGCGGAGCTGGCGAAGGTCTGATTTCTTGGTGAGGCGTGAGGCGAGAGGCGCAAGGCATCAGCCGGGCCCGCCTCACCCCTCGCCCCTCACGCCTGACTCCTCACGAAAAAATATGAACTTTCCCCTCCCCATCAAGGCCGTCGTCATCGATCTCGACGGCACCCTGCTCGACACCGCGCCGGACCTGGCGCACGCCGCCGAACTGATGATGGCCGACCTCGGCCGCCCCTGCCCGTCGCTGCAAACGATTTCCACCTACATTGGCAACGGCGTGTCGCGGCTGGTCAAGCGCGTGCTCACCGGCGAGATGGATGCCGAGCCGGATGCGGCGCTGTTCGAACAGGCCATCGCCGCGTACCAGAAGCATTACGGCGAACACGTGTCGCTGCATTCGCGCCCGTTCGACGGCGTGGTCGATGGTCTCGACACGTTCAAGGCGATGGGCGTGCATATCGCCTGCATCACCAACAAGGCCGAACAGTTCACCCATCCGCTCTTGAAGGACACCGGCCTGTTCGACTACTTCGAGCTGATCCTGTCCGGCGACACGCTGCCCAGGCGCAAGCCCGATCCACTGCCGTTGCTGCATGCCTGCGAAGTGTTCAAGGTGGCGCCTGCCGAACTGCTACTGATCGGCGATTCGCTCAACGACACCCAGGCCGCGCGCGCCGCCGGCTGCCCCGTGTTCTGCGTGCCCTACGGCTACAACCGCGGGCGTCCGGTCGCCGAACTCGATCTGGATGCGGTGGTGCCGACGCTGGCCGAGGCGGCGAAGATGGTGGCGAAAATACGTGAGGCGTGAGGCGTTAGGCGTCAGGCGTCAGGCGTCAGGCGTCAGGCGTGGGGGCGCGCGATGGCGGCATTCGTCGCTCCCGTCAGCGGGGCGCCGTTGCGCCTCACCCCTCACCCCTAACGCCTCACGCCATCATGATTGAACAAGATTTCTTCGACCTCGCCCGCCAGGGCTACAACCGCATCCCGCTGGTGCGGGAAATGCCCGGCGACCTGGAAACGCCGTTGTCGGTGTACCTCAAGCTGGCTAACGCGCCCTACACCTATCTGCTTGAATCGGTGGTGGGGGGCGAGCGCTTCGGCCGCTATTCCTTCATAGGTTTGCCGGCGCGCACCGTCATTCGCGTGCGCGCGCATCTGCTGACGGTGGAAACCGACGGCGAGGTGGTGGAAGAGCACAGCCTGCCCGATCCGCTGGCCTTCATCGCCGAGTACCAGGCGCGCTTCAAGGCCGCGCCGGTGGCCGGGCTGCCGCGCTTTACCGGGGGGCTCGCCGGCTATTTCGGCTACGACACCATCCGCTATATCGAGAAGCGCCTGGCGGACACGCGCAAGGACGACGTGCTGCACACGCCGGACATTCTCCTGATGCTGACCGAGGAGCTGGCGGTGTTCGACAACCTGGCCGGCAAGCTTTATCTCATCACCCACGCCGATCCGATGCAGCAGGATGCCTACGCGCAGGGCCACCTGCGCCTGTGGGCGCTGGCCGGGCAGCTGCGCGCGCCGGTGCAGCTGCCGGCCGAGCCGGTGATGGCGGCGGACGAGCCGCAGTCGGAATTCGGCGAAGCCGAGTTCAAGGCGGCGGTGCAAAAGGGCAAGGACTACATCGCGGCCGGCGATGTCATGCAGGTGGTGCTCTCCCAGCGCATGTCGCGGCCGTTCAACGCCTCGCCGCTGTCGTTGTACCGCGCGCTGCGCGGCCTCAATCCGTCGCCCTACATGTTCTATTACGATTTCGGCGGCTTCCACGTGGTGGGTTCGTCGCCCGAGATCCTGGTGCGGCTGGAGGGCGACACCGTCACCCTGCGGCCCATCGCCGGCACCCGTCCGCGCGGGCTCACGCGCGAGGACGACCAGCGCCTGGCCGAGGAACTGCTGGCCGACCCCAAGGAATGCGCCGAGCATCTGCAATTGCTCGACCTCGGCCGCAACGACACCGGGCGCGTTGCCGTCACCGGCAGCGTCAAGGTCACCGAGCGCATGCAGATCGAGCGCTACTCGCACGTGATGCACATCGTTTCCAACGTCGAGGGCACGCTGAAGCCGGGGCTGTCCGCGCTCGACGTGCTGCGCGCCAGCTTCCCGGCCGGCACCGTGTCGGGCGCGCCCAAGGTGCGCGCGATGGAGATCATCGACGAGCTCGAGCCCAGCAAGCGCGGTATCTACGCCGGCGCGGTGGGCTATCTCGGCTTCAACGGCGACATGGACCTGGCGATCGCCATCCGCACCGCGGTGGTCAAGGACGGCATGCTGTACGCGCAGGCCGGCGCCGGCATCGTCGCCGATTCGGTGGCCGCCAGCGAATGGCTGGAGACGCTGAACAAGGCGCGCGCCGTCATCCGCGCGGCCGAACTGGCGCAGGCGCGATTCGGCATCCTGACGGAATGACCCGACAGGCGGCTAGCTCAGACCATAGCGTTTGAGTTTGCGGTACAGCGTGCGCTCGGTGATGCCGAGCGCAGTGGCCACCCGGCTGCGGTGGCCGGCGTGCACGTCGAGCAGGGCGCGGATGTGGGTACGCTCGACTTCGGCAAGCGGTTGGGTACCCGACAACGCCGTTGCCGCTACCACGGGCAGGTGCAGGTCGGCGGCGCGGATCACGCCGTCGCGGCAGGTCAGCACCGCACGCTGCAGTAGGTTGCGCAGTTCGCGCACATTGCCCGGGAAGCTGTACGCCTGCAGCATCGCCTGCGCAGCGGAATCCAGCCGGCAGGCGCGGCGAGCACCGGCCAGGCGCTTGAGCAGAAACGCCGCCAGCGTCGGCAGGTCGTCGCGCCGCTCGCGTAGCGGCGGCAGGTCGACGTCGATGCCCGCCAGCCGGTAATACAGGTCGAGCCGGAAGCGTTTTTCATCCACTTCGTCCAGCAGCCGGCGGTTGGTGGCCGACACCAGTCGCACGTCGGCCTTCAGCGTCTCGGTGCCGCCGACGCGCCTGAATTCGCCGCTTTCCAGCACGCGCAACAGCTTGGCCTGCAAGCCCAGGGGAATCTCGGCGACTTCGTCCAGGAATAGCGTGCCGCCGTCCGCCAGTTCGAACAGTCCCTTCTTCAGGCCGCTGCTGCCCGAGAACGCGCCGCGTTCATGGCCGAACAACTCGCTTTCAAACAGGTTTTCCGGCACCGCGGCGCAGTTGATCACGATGAAGGCGCCGCCGGCGCGCGGCGAGCGGGCATGAATGAAACGTGCGGCGAGCTCCTTGCCGACGCCGCTCTCGCCAAACAGCAGGATCGGCGCCTCGCAGTCGGCCACGCGTGCGAGATTGTCCACGCAGGCCAGAAACGCCGGGGATTTCCCCACCATCCGCATGCCGTCGCACTCCGTCCCGGCGTCGGCTTCCAGCGGATAGAGCTGTTCACCCAGGTAGCGCTCGCCATTCATGCCGCGCAACGCATGGCCGCGGATGCGGGTGCGCTCGGGCTGGTCGTCGGCGTGGAAATGCGTGTGCAGCACCTCGATCGCTTCACCGTGCTCGAACAGGGCCTGGTGCGGACACTGCTCGCCATTTTCGTGGCAGGGCCGCGGCGAGTGATGCGACACCACATGGCAGCGCTGGCCGACGATGGTGTCGGTGGTGACCCCGTAGGTGGCACAGTAGCGCCGGTTGGCCGCCACGATGCGGTATTCGCGATCGATCACCACAAAAGGCTGGTCGTTGGCGTCGATGAGTTCCTGCAATTCAAGCTGGGGCATGGCAATCTCCGTACTTGTCATGACGTATGGTAAATCAGTCATGACACAAATGCCATGTCAGCGCCACCTCTTTATTCGGATGCCCTGAAACCCAGTGATTACAAGGATTGGCTGTCTGGCACGGCTGTTGCTTTTGTATTGTGGCCGTGCATTCCCCCAACACACAACAGGATGGAGAGAAACATGTCTGAAAAAAAGAACTGGAAGCTGCAACCCGGCGTAAACATCGCTCCGGAGATGGTCGACGAGGTGGCCAAGATCGCCTGTGCCCTGAAGAGCCTGTCCGCCTACACTACCTTCGTCGTGGAGCGCGAGGACTGCCCGGAGGATCTGCGGCAGATCGTGGAAGACGGCCTGGACGCCATGAGCCGTATTTTTCAGTGGTGATCACCACGCCAACCCAACACAGCACAAGGAGCGAAAATTAATGGCACACATCATCATTCTGGGCGCAGGCGTAGGCGGCATGACCATGGCGTATGAAATGCGCGAGCAGGCGCGGGCCGAAGACAAGGTCACCGTCATTTCCAACAATTCGTATTTCCAGTTCACCCCGTCCAACCCCTGGGTGGGGGTGAACTGGCGCAAGCGCGACGACGTCACGATTCCGGCCGCGCCGTATCTGAACAAGAAGAACATCGATTTCATCGGGGTCGGCGCGGCGCGCGTGCACCCCGAGCGCAACCAGGTCGAGCTCACCGACGGCCAGGTGGTGGACTATGACTTCCTCGTCATCGCGACCGGTCCCAAGCTGGCGTTTGACGAAGTGCCGGGGCTGGGGCCGGAAGGCCATACCCAGTCGGTCTGCTCGGTCGATCACGCGGAGCACTCGGGCCGCGCGTGGGACGGTTTCGTGAAAAATCCGGGACCCATCGTGGTGGGCGCGGTGCAGGGTGCCTCCTGCTACGGTCCGGCCTATGAATTCGCAATGATCATGGACACCGATCTGCGGCGGCGCAAAATCCGCGACCGCGTGCCGATGACTTTCGTCACGGCCGAGCCGTATATCGGCCATCTGGGCCTGGGCGGCGTCGGCGACTCCAAGGGCATGCTCGAATCGACGATGCGCGAACGCCATATCAAGTGGATCTGCAACGCAAAGGTCACCAAGGTCGAAGCCGGCAAAATGTTCGTCGCCGAGCATAACGACAAGGGCGAAGTCATCAAGGAGCACGAACTGCCGTTTGCCTACTCGATGATGCTGCCGGCATTCAAGGGCATCGACGCGGTGTTCGGAATCGAAGGACTGACCAACCCGCGCGGCTTCATCACCATCGATGCCTTCCAACGCAACCCGAAATTCCCCAATGTCTATGGAGTGGGCGTCTGCGTCGCCATTCCGCCGGTCGAGGTCACCCCGGTGCCGACCGGAACGCCAAAGACCGGCTACATGATCGAATCCATGGTCACCGCCACCTCGCACAATATTCGCGCCGCGCTCGACGGCCGCGAACCCGTCGAGAAGGCCACCTGGAACGCCATCTGCCTGGCCGATTTCGGTGACACCGGCGCGGCCTTTGTGGCGTTGCCGCAGATTCCGCCGCGCAACGTCAACTGGTTCAAGGAAGGCAAGTGGGTGCACCTGGCCAAGGTCGGGTTCGAGAAATACTTCATGCGGAAAATGAAAAAGGGTTCGACCGAGCCGCTGTATGAAAAATACGTGCTCAGTCTGCTGGGTGTAAAAAAGCTCAAATAGATCCTCGTGGCATCAGCCATTAAGCGCCTGCGGGCGCTTTTTTTTTGGCCTGCGGCGCCGGCCGCACGGCTATAATTCTCCGCTCTTGGCGCAGGCGCGCACCTCGCCCCGATGGCGGGACGCCGAAGGACACTCCATGCTTTTGATGATCGACAACTATGACAGCTTCACCTACAACCTCGTGCAGTATTTCGGCGAGCTGGGCGAGGACGTTCGGGTCGTTCGCAACGATGAAATCGACCTCGCCGGCATTGCCGACATGCACCCCGACCACATCGTCGTCTCGCCCGGCCCCTGCACGCCCAACGAGGCGGGCGTGTCGGTGCCGCTGATCCGGGAATTCGCGGGCAGGATTCCCATCCTCGGCGTCTGCCTCGGTCACCAGAGCATCGGTCAGGCCTTCGGTGGCAAAATCGTGCGTGCGAAAGAGCTGATGCACGGCAAGACCTCGATGATCCATCACCTGGACAAGGGGGTCTTCGAAGGCCTGCCCAACCCGTTTCGCGCCACCCGCTACCATTCGCTGGTGATCGAGCGGGCTTCGCTGCCGGACTGCCTGGAAATCACCGCGTGGACCGAGGATGACGAAATCATGGGCGTGCGCCACAAGACCCTGGCGGTCGAAGGTGTGCAGTTCCATCCCGAATCGATCCTCACCGAGCACGGCCACGCCATGCTGGCGAACTTCCTGAAAGGCACCCGATGATCACGCCGCAGCAGGCGCTCGCCCGGCTGGTCGAGCAGCGCGAAATCTTCCACGACGAGATGCTGTCGCTGATGCGCCAGATCATGAGCGGTGCGCTCACGCCGGTGCAGATTGCCGGCATCATCACCGGCCTCAGGGTCAAGAAGGAGACCGTCGGCGAGATCGCCGCGGCGGCGCAGGTGATGCGCGAGTTTGCCACCAAGGTGCCGGCGCAGAACAGCGCCAACCTGGTCGACACTTGCGGCACCGGCGGCGACGCCGCGCACACCTTCAACATCTCGACCACCGCGGCCTTTGTGGCCGCCGCGGCTGGCGCGCGCGTCGCCAAGCACGGCGGGCGATCGGTGTCGTCGACCAGCGGCAGCGCTGACGTTCTGGAGGCGCTGGGCGTCAAACTCGACCTCACCCCGGAACAGGTGGCGGCGAGCATCGACGCCATCGGCATCGGTTTCATGTTCGCTCCGAAGTTCCACGGTGCGATGAGGCACGCCGCGCCGGTGCGCAAGGAGCTCGGCGTGCGCACGATCTTCAACATCCTCGGTCCGCTGACCAACCCGGCCGGCGCGCCGCACCAGCTGCTCGGCGTGTTCCATTCCGACCTCGTCGGCATTCTGGTGCGCGTGCTCGCGCGCCTCGGCAGCCGCCACGTCATGGTGGTGCACGGTTCCGACGGCATGGACGAGATCACGCTCTCCGGCGAGACGCTGATCGGCGAGCTGAAGGACGGCGAGGTGACCGAATACCGCATCCATCCGCGCGAGTTCGGGCTCGAGACCTGCGACAGCGACGTGCTCAAGGTATGGGATGCGACGCAGGCGAAGGACATGCTGCTCGCCGTGCTCGACGGCCTGCCGGGGCCGGCGCGCGACATCGTGCTGTTCAACGCCGGTGCCGCGATCTATGTGGCAGACCGCGCCGCCACGCTCGGCGAGGGCATCGCAACGGCACGTGCCGTCATCGATAGCGGCGCGGCGCGCGACAAGCTCGCGCAGCTGGTCGAGTTCTCCAACCGCGGCCCGGGGGGCTGAGCGATGTCCGACATTCTCGAGAAGATCCTCGCCACCAAGCGCGCCGAGATCGCCGCCGGTCTCGCAGACGTGCCGCTCGTCGAGATGCAGCAGCGCGCGGTGGCCGCATCCGCGCCGCGCGACTTCGTCGGCGCGCTGCGCGCGAAGCTCGCTGCATCCAAGCCCGCGGTGATCGCCGAAATCAAGAAGGCGAGTCCGTCCAAGGGCGTGATCCGTCCCGACTTCCGCCCGGCCGAGATCGCTGCCAGCTACGAGGCGGGCGGCGCCGCCTGCCTGTCGGTGCTCACCGACCGCGATTATTTTCAGGGCAGCGCCGAGTATCTGAAAGAAGCGCGCGCGGCATGCGCGCTGCCGGTGCTGCGCAAGGATTTCATCATCGACCCCTACCAGGTCTATGAAGCGCGCGCGATGGGGGCGGACTGCATCCTCCTGATCGTCGCCGCGCTGGAACTGCCTGCCATGCAGGCGCTGGAGGCTTTGGCACACGAGCTTGGCATGGCGGTGCTGGTTGAATCGCACAACGCCGAGGAACTTGACGCCGCACTGCAATTGAAGACCCCGCTACAGGGCATCAACAACCGCAACCTGCGCAGCTTCGAGGTGAGCCTCGACACCACGCTGGGCTTGCTGCCGAAAATCGGTAACGAGCGCATCGTCATCACCGAATCCGGCATTCTCGCGCCGGCGGACGTCGCGAAGATGCGCAGTCACGGCGTCAACGCATTCCTGGTAGGCGAGGCGTTCATGCGCGCCGACGATCCGGGTACCGAACTGGCACGGCTGTTCGCCTAACACGCGTCTATTGCGGGTACGCCCGCTTATCTGTGGGAGCAGCACCCTCGCCGCGATTCACGGTCGATGCGACCCGCCCTCTCGGCCCAGAGTGGGACGCGCCTGTCAGCGCTTGCCGCCAAAGAGGCTCCCCAGCACGCCGCGGATGATGGCGCGGCCGACCTGGCTGCCGATGGAACGCGCGGCGGATTTCGCCATTGCCTCGACCGCGCCTTCGCGGCGTCCGCCACGCCCGCCCAGGATGTCTCCCAGCACGCCACCTGTGGGTTGTGCGGCGGCCTTGGCCTGCTGCTTCGCTTCGGCTTCTGCAGCCGCCGCTTGGGTTGCCTGCTCGGCGCGTGCCCTGAGGATTTCGTGGGCGGACTCGCGGTCGACGGTTTTGTCGTAGACGCCGGCGACCAGCGAGGTCTGCATCCGCTGCCGGCGCTGGGCGTCGGTAATTGGACCGATCTGCCCCTGCGGCGGCACGATGAAGGCGCGCTCGACCATGCCGGGGCGGCCTTTCGCGTCGAGGAAAGACACCAGCGCTTCGCCCACCCCCAGCTCGGTGATGACCGAGGCTTCGTCCAGAGCCGGGTTGTCGCGCATGGTTTCAGCCGCCGCCTTGACCGCTTTCTGGTCGCGCGGCGAGAACGCGCGCAGCGCGTGCTGCACCCGGTTGCCCAGCTGCGACAGCACCTTGTCCGGCACGTCGGCCGGATTCTGGGTGATGAAATATACGCCGACGCCCTTGGAGCGGATCAGCCGCACCACCTGCTCGATTTTTTCCACCAGCGCGTCGGGCGCGTCGGTAAACAGCAGGTGTGCCTCGTCGAAGAAGAACACCAGCTTCGGCTTGTCGAGGTCGCCCGCCTCGGGCAGGTTTTCGTACAGCTCGGCCAGGAGCCACAACAGCAGCGTGGCGTACAGCTTGGGCGACTGCATCAGCCGGTCGGCCGAGAGAATGTTGATGACGCCGCGGCCGCGGTCGGTCTGGATCAGGTCGGCGATGTTCAGCATCGGCTCGCCGAAGATCCGTTCGCCGCCCTGCGATTCCAGCGCCAGCAGGCCGCGCTGGATGGCACCAATCGAGGCGGTCGAGACGTTGCCGTATTCGGTGGTGAATGTCTTGGCGTTGTCGCCGACGAAGGCGAGCATGGTGCGCAGGTCCTTCAGGTCGAGCAGCAACAGGCCGTTGTCGTCGGCCACCTTGAACACCAGATTGAGCACCCCGCTCTGGGTGTCGTTGAGGTCGAGCATGCGCCCCAGCAGCAGCGGCCCCATATCGGAGACGGTGGCGCGCACCGGATGGCCGGCCTCGCCGAACGGATCCCATAAAGTGACCGGATAGCCCTGGTGCTCAAAGCCTTCGAGCTTCAGCATTTCGACCCGCTCGGCCACCTTGGCGTTGCCGCCGCCCGGCTGCGAAATGCCCGACAGGTCGCCCTTCACGTCCGACATGAAGCACGGCACGCCGATGCGGGAAAAATGCTCGGCCAGCGTCTGCAGGGTGACCGTCTTGCCGGTGCCGGTGGCGCCGGTGATGAGGCCGTGGCGGTTGGCCATCTGCGGCAGCAGGTACAGGTCGATGGCGGCGTTTCTGGCGACGAGCAGCGGTTCGATCATATCGGTTCCCATGGGCGTGATGCCGGAATTCTAGCGAGTTTGAATGGCGGCTTGTTGCGGTTGACTAATCGTTCCACAGCCATGCTGCCCCGCGCACGCCGCTGGAATCGCCGAATGTCGGCGGCACCAGCCTGGTGTCGATGCGGTCGGAGAACACGTAGCGCGGCCACAGCCGGGGCACCGTGTCGTACAGGCGGGCGATGTTGGACAGGCCGCCGCCCAGTACGATGACGTCGGGGTCGAGCAGGTTGATGACGGCGGCCAGCGCGCGCGCCAGCCGCTCCTCGTAGCGCGCAAGCGTGGCGCCGCAGGGGCCGTAGCCGGCATTCGCCAGCTGCACGATTTCGTGTGCGGGCAACTCTTCGCCGCCGTAGCGCACGTGGTCGGCCGCCAGCGCAGGGCCGGAGAGCCAGGTTTCGATGCAGCCCTTCTTGCCGCAGTAGCAGGCGGGCGCGGCGTCGAGTTCGCGCGGGCTCGGCCACGGGTGCAGGATGGCTTCGCCGGTGGCCGGATGCTGCCCGGTGGAGGCGCGGTCGGCCTGGGCGCGGGCGAACTGGAAATGGGGCAGGGGGCTGTGTCCCCATTCGCCGGCGATGGCGTTGGCGCCATTCAGCACATGGCCGCGCACCACCACGCCGCCGCCGACGCCGGTGCCGAGAATCACGCCGAACACGGTTTCGGCTCCGGCGGCCGAACCGTCGGTGGCTTCCGACAGTGTCAGGCAGTTGGCGTCGTTGGCGAGTCGTATGTTTCGATTCAGTGCGCGTTCGAGGTCCTGCTGCAGCAGCTGGCCGTTCAGGCAGGTCGAGTTGCAGTTTTTCATCCGGCCGGACGCGGGCGAGATGGCGCCGGGGGTGCCGATGCCGATGCGGGCAGTTTGTCCCAACTCGAATTCGGCCTGGTGGATCAGCGCGGCGACCGCGGCCACCGTGGCGAGGTAATCGTCCTGCGGGGTCGGCACGCGGCGGCGCAGGATTTCCTGGCCGCCGGCGTCGAGCGCGATGAGTTCGATTTTGCTGCCGCCGAGGTCGATGCCGAAACGTAGAGTGGGAGCCACGGTGTAAAATCTCCGGCTATTCAAATTTGCGTTGGAATCGACATGGCAGGACATTCGAAGTGGGCCAACATCCAGCACCGCAAGGGGCGCCAGGATGCCAAGCGCGGCAAGATCTTCACCAAGCTTATCAAGGAAATCACCGTGGCGGCCAAAATGGGCGGCGGCGACACGGGCATGAACCCGCGCCTGCGCCTGGCGATCGAGAAGGCCAAGGCCGAGTCGATGCCGAAGGACAACATCGAGAGCGCGGTCAAGCGCGGCACCGGCCAACTCGAAGGCGTCAACTACGAGGAAGTGCGCTACGAGGGCTACGGCATCGGCGGCGTCGCGGTGATGGTCGACTGTCTCACCGACAACAAGGTACGCACCGTCGCCGACGTGCGCCACGCCTTCGTCAAGCACGGCGGCAACATGGGCACCGACGGCTGCGTGGCGTTCCAGTTCAAGCACTGCGGCCAGATCATCCTGGAGCCGGGCGCCAGCGAGGACGCGGTGATGGAAGCCGCGCTCGACGCCGGCGCCGAGGACATCATCCCCAACGAGGACGGCTCGATCGAGGTGCTGACCTCACCCGAGCCCAGGGCCTTCGAGGCAGTGAAGGAGGCGCTGGAAAAAGCCGGCTTCAAGCCGGCGGTCGCCGAGATCACCATGCGCCCCGAATCCGAAACCGAACTCACCGGCGACGACGCGGTGAAAATGCAGAAGATCCTCGACGCACTCGATTCGCTCGACGACGTGCAGGATGTCTACACCAACGCCGTGCTCCCTGAGTGAGGCGTAAGGGGTAAGACGTGAAGCGGGTTCACCATGAGCTTGTGGCTTGGCAGCAAGCCATGCTTCTGGTGAGGCAGGTGTACGAATTGACAGCGGAGTTTCCTGCTGACGAGCGATTCGGACTGGTGGCGCAAATGCGGCGCGCGGCTGTGTCGATCCCCAGCAATATTGCGGAGGGCGCAGCACGCCAGTCCAAACGGGAATTTGCACAGTTTCTGATCGTGGCGCGTGGTTCGCTGAGCGAATTGGATACGCAATTCAGAATTGCCCAGGATTTGGTTTTTTGTCCACCGCAGAGCGAACTGGAAATGCAGATAGACCGTCTGTTCAGTTTATTGGGTGGGCTACTCAAATCCCAGCGGGAGTCAGAAAAAACATGATAGCCCCCAACCGTGCTCCCTCACCTCTCACCCCTCACCCCTCACGCATACTGGGCATTGATCCCGGCCTGCGCCTCACCGGGTTCGGTGTGATCGAGCAGACCGGCCAGAAGCTGGCCTATGTCGCCAGCGGCGTGGTCAGGAGCGGGGAGGGCAGCTTGCCGCAGCGGCTGGGCGTGCTGTTCGCGGGGCTGAACGAGGTGATCGCCACCTGGCAGCCCGATACCTGCGCGGTGGAAATCGTCTTCGTCAACGTCAATCCGCAGTCGACGTTGCTGCTCGGGCAGGCGCGCGGGGCGGCGATCTGCGCCGCGGTGTCGAATGAGTTGCTGGTGGCGGAATACACCGCGCTGCAAATCAAGCAGGCGGTGGTCGGCCATGGCAAGGCTGCCAAGGAACAGGTGCAGGAAATGGTCAAGCGCCTGCTGAGTTTGCCCGTTGCCCCGACGGCGGACGCCGCCGACGCGCTCGCCTGCGCCATCGCCCATGCCCACGGCAGCCGGCTCGGCGCGCACTCCACCGCGGGCTATCGCGTCAAGGGCGGGCGGCTGGTATGAAAACTGCGCTAGCGCCGCGTGAACCCTCCCTCGAGCGGCTGGCCAACCCGGCGCTGCGCTACCTGCTGGCCACGCGTCCGGCCTTCCTCACCGTCACCCTGGCCGGCTGCCTGCTCGGTTTCGCCACGGCCGTCGCGGGGGGCGCGGCGTTCGGCTGGGAACGCGCGCTGGCCACGCTGGTGCTGGCCTTGCTGGCGCATGCGGGCATCAATGCGCTCAACGATTATTGCGATCATCTGAACGGCACCGATGCGCGCAACATGCAACGTATTTATCCCTACACCGGCGGCAGCCGCTTCATCCAGAACGGCGTGCTGACGCCGCGTCAGGTTCTGGGGCTTGCGGTGGCGCTGTTCGCCGTCACCATCGCCGGCGGACTGTGGCTGCTCAGTGTGGCGGGCGCAGGATTGCTCTGGATTGGCCTGGCCGGGCTTGTCATCGGCTGGGGCTATTCCGCACCGCCATTGCAGCTGAACAGCCGGGGCCTCGGCGAGTTGTTCGTGGTGATCGGCATGCTCCTCATTGTCGCCGGCGCTGACATGGTGCAGCGTGGTGCGTTTGATCCGCTGCCCTGGCTGGCGGGTGCACCCTATGCACTGCTGGCGGCCAACATTCTCTACATCAACCAGTTTCCCGATCGCGCGGCCGACCGCGCCAGCGGCAAGCTGCACTGGGTGGCGCGGCTGCAGCCCGCCGCCGCCACCTGGGGCTATGGCCTGATTCTGCTGCTGGCGGCGCTGGCGCTGCTGGGTGGGATTCTGCTGGGGGTGCTGCCGCGGGCCGCCGCGGGCGCGTTCGTCGCGTGGATTCCCGCCATGCAGGCGTGGCGCCAATTGCGGCGTTTTGCCGTCACCCCCGAACAACTCGCGCCGGCGATCAGGCGCACCCTGCTTGCCGCGCATGCGCTGCCTCTGCTGCTGGCGGCGACCCTGCTGTTATCTGGAGATATTTTATGATCGGACGCATCACCGGAATTCTGAGCGCCAAGCAGCCGCCCCAGGTCCTGGTCGACTGCAACGGCGTCGGCTACGAAATCGACGTGCCGATGAGCACGTTCTACAACCTGCCCGCACTCGGCGAAAAAATAAGCCTGCTGACCCATCTGGCGATCCGCGAAGACGCGCACCTGCTCTACGGCTTCGGCAGCGAAATCGAGCGCGCGGCGTTTCGTGAGTTGCTGAAAGTTTCCGGCATCGGCGCCAAGACCGCGTTGTCGGTGCTGTCCGGCCTGTCGGTCAACGACCTGTCGGCCGCGATTGCCGCGCAGGAAATCGGCCGCATCGTCAAGGTGCCTGGAATCGGCAAGAAAACCGCCGAGCGCCTGCTGCTCGAACTGAAGGGCAGGCCGGTGTTCGCGGGTGCGATTGCCGATACGGTAGCCGGTGGCGTGTCGGACGATGTGCGCCAGGCGCTGCTGGCGCTGGGGTACAACGAGCGCGAGACCACCGACGCCGTGCGCCAGTTGCCGTCCGATCTTACGGTGGGCGAGGCGATACGGCAGGCGCTGCGGATCCTGTCGAAAACGTAAGACCCGATGTCAACACCCCCGCCAGGCCCGCGGCCTTCCGCCTCCCTGCAGCGTCATTTTTTATGGCTGCTGCTGGGCGTGGTCGGTTTGTTCGCGGCCGGCATCGCCCTGAGTCTGTGGCTCAGTCTGCAGGCCAGTGGCCAGACCCAGCAGCGCCTGCTGGAACAGGAAGCGACACAGGCACGCGTCAGCGTGGTCCGGCTGCTGGACTACTACCACACGCTGATCGAGAACACGGCGCGCGACCCCGAGCTGCTCGACCTGATGCGCGTCGGTTCGGTTGAAGAGCAGCAGCAGTGGGCTGTTTCCCGGCAACGTCTGCTGCCTGATCTGCTGGGGCTGGCGCTGGTCAATCCCCAGGGTGGCGTGCTGGGCGAGGCCGTGACGCTGCGTGTCGGGCCGCGCTGCCAGCAGGAGATGCAACGCGCGGATACCCTGACCAGCACCCGGCCGCTGCTGCACCGCGAGGTGGCCGGTCTCGAACACTTCGACCTGGTGTCGGCGGTACGCGAAACAGGGGGCGAGATTGTGGGGGGCGTCTTCTTGAGCGTTAGGCTGACCCAGCTGCAGCGGGTGATCGACGACTCGCGCCACCCGGACCATGCGCTCATGATCCTCGACGCCGCGGGCGACGCGATCGTGCGCCAGGGTGCGGTGGATGGGGGGCTGCGGGAAGTCCGGCTGGATATTCCCGGGACAGGCTGGACGCTGCTCGCCCAGGCATCGGCGCAGCGGTTCACGTACGGCGGCGAAACGCAGGTGCTGTCCGGGCTGCTGACGCTGGCTGCGGTGTTGCTGCTGCTGGGTGCGACCATGCTGCGGCTGCGCCGCACCATGCTGCATGACATCGTGTCGACCCGTGACGCCCTGACTGCGCTGGCGCGGGACGAGCCGGTTCCCGCCATCGTGCCGCACTACGTCGAATTCGAGCCGGCCGCTGCCGACATCAATCTGATCGCCCTTCATCTGCAGGAGCAGCGTGCGCGGCTGGAACACCTGAGCCTGACCGACCCGCTGACGGGGCTGCCTAACCGGCGCGCATTCGAGATCCATTTTCCCTTGGCGCTGGGGCTGGCCGAAAGGCAGCATCCGGTCGCGCTGGTATTGCTGGATGTCGACCACTTCAAGGAGGTCAACGACCGCTACGGCCATGGGGTGGGTGATCAGGTTTTGCTGGCGCTGGCCCAGTCGTTGCGGGAGCTGACCCGGCGCGCCGACCTCGCGGCACGCCTGGCGGGTGACGAGTTTGTCGTGCTGCTGTCGGGGCTCGACGCGGCCGGGGTGGACACGTGGTATCAGCGCCTCGCTGACCGTTTCAGGAGCGAATTGAATGCGTTCGGCCTGGACCTGCAAACCAGCCTCAGTGCGGGGCAGACCTGGCTCGGGGGCGAGCCCGGCGATACCAAGAATGCCGCGCTCGTGCGTGCCGACCGTGCGCTCTATGAGGCCAAGGCCCGCGGACGCGGCCAACTGGTGCAGGCCGCCGCGCCCGCCGCCGACCCTGCGGAGTAGAATTCGCGCTTGTCTGTCCCCAGCCTTCCGGCGTCATGATCGAAACCGACCGTCTTATTGCCCCCGCCGCCGTCAGCCCGCAGGAAGAGCAGGTCGAGCGCGCGCTGCGGCCGCGCACGCTGGCCGAATACGTCGGCCAGGCGAAGACGCGCGAACAGCTCGAAATCTTCATCCATGCCGCCAGGAACCGCAGCGAGGCGCTCGACCACGTGCTGCTGTTCGGCCCGCCGGGGCTGGGCAAGACCACGCTGGCGCACATCATCGCGCGCGAGATGGGCGTCAACCTGCGCCAGACTTCCGGCCCGGTGCTCGAACGCGCGGGCGACCTGGCCGCGCTGCTCACCAACCTGGAACCGAACGACGTGCTGTTCATCGACGAAATTCACCGTCTTTCCCCGGTGGTCGAGGAGGTGCTGTATCCCGCGCTGGAGGATTTCCAGATCGACATCATGATCGGCGAAGGCCCCTCGGCGCGCTCAGTCAAGCTCGACCTGCCGCCATTCACCCTGGTCGGCGCGACCACGCGGGCCGGCATGCTCACCAACCCGCTGCGCGACCGTTTCGGCATCGTCGCAAGGCTGGAATTTTACTCGGCGGAAGAACTGGGCTTCATCGTGCACCGCTCGGCGGGCCTGTTGCAGATGAACCTGGAAGAGGCCGGTGCGCTGGAAATCGCCCGCCGTTCCCGCGGCACCCCGCGCATTGCCAATCGCCTGCTGCGCCGGGTGCGCGATTACGCCGAAGTCAAGGCGGGCGGGCAGGCCACCTGCGCGGTGGCGGATGCGGCGCTGGTGATGCTCGACGTCGACCGTGCCGGGCTCGACGTGATGGACCGCAAGCTGCTGTCGGCGGTGGTCGAGAAATTCATGGGCGGCCCGGTCGGGCTGGACAACCTCGCCGCCGCCATCGGCGAGGAGCGCGACACCATCGAGGACGTGCTCGAACCCTATCTCATCCAGCAGGGCTACCTGCAGCGCACCCCGCGCGGTCGCATCGCGACGCCGCTGGCGTATCGCCACCTCGGCCTCGCCGCCCCCGCCGAACCCAACGCGGATCTGTTTTGAGCATGGCGTTTCACTGGCCGGTCCGCGTCTACTGGGAAGACACCGACGCGGGCGGCGTCGTGTATTACGCCAACTACCTCAAGTTCATGGAGCGCGCGCGTTCGGAATGGCTGCGTGCATGCGGTTTCGAGCAGGACGTGCTGCGGGACGAGGCGGGGGTGGTGTTCGTGGTGCGGCGGGTGGAAATCGATTACCTGTCGCCGGCGCGCTTCAACGATCAGCTCGAGGTGTCGGTCGGCCTGCGTGAAACCGGACGCGCCAGCCTCGACGTGCAGCAGGAACTCATGCGGGGGTCCACCTGTCTGGCAAGGGCCGAAGTCAAGCTGGCCTGCGTTGATGCGGTCCATTTCAAACCCGTTAAAATGCCCGCAACGATTCTTCAGACACTGAGCCCCACGACGTGAACCCCGAACTCAGCCAGGATCTCTCCCTTCTCCATCTCATCCTCAACGCCTCGTTGCCGGTGCAGCTCGTCATGCTGCTGCTGCTGGGCGCGTCGCTGATGTCATGGTGGTTCATTTTCATCAAGATGTTCGCGCTCAAGCGTGCCTTGCGCGAAACCGATCGCTTCGAACGTGAGTTCTGGGGCGGCGGCGACATCAACGCCATGTATAAGCGGGTGGCCGCCGGGCGCGGCGAGGCGGGCGAAATGGCGCGCATCTTCGAGGCGGGGTTCCGCGAATTCATGAAGCTGCGGCAACAGACGGGGCTTTCGCTCAACGTCATCGTCGACGGCACCCGCCGCGCCATGCGCGCCACCTACCAGCGCGAACTCGACAGCCTCGAATCGCACCTGTCGTTTCTCGCCACCGTCGGGTCGGTGTCGCCCTATGTCGGCCTGTTTGGCACTGTGTGGGGCATCATGATCGCCTTCATGGGGCTGTCGAGCGTCGCCCAGGCCACGCTGGCGCAGGTCGCGCCCGGCATTGCCGAAGCGCTGATCGCCACCGCCATGGGCCTGTTCGCCGCCATCCCCGCGGTGGTCGGCTACAACCGCTACACCCACGACATCGACCGCCTGGCCAACCGCATGGAAAGCTTCATGGAGGAGTTCTCCAACATCCTGCAGCGGCAGGCGACCAAGGCGTCCTGATTCATGGCGCGGACCCGCAAACTGGTCGCCCAGATCAACGTCGTGCCGATGATCGACGTGATGCTGGTGCTCCTCGTCATCTTCATGGTGACCGCACCCTTCATCAACCCCGCCCAGGTCGAACTGCCCAGCGTCGGCAAGACTTCGCAGACGCCGGCACAGCCGCTCGAAGTCATCATCAAGGAGTCGGGCGAATATCTGCTGAAAAACCGTGCCGTTTCCGGCGACGAACGGGTGGTGGAAAAGTCGGCGCTGGCGGCCGAAATCTCCGCGCTGCAGCGCGCCTTGCCGGATCAGCCTGTGGTCATCGCGGCAGACAAAAATGTGCGCTACGAAGAGGTGATGGACACCATGACCGTGCTGCAGAACGCGCAGATCACCCGCATCGGCCTGCTCGCGCGCCCGGCGCCTTGATCCTTGGGGAGACGCTGATTCATTCTTTTTTTGATCATTGCCAGCGATATCAACGGACGCTGGATTCCCACGTCGCTTCGCTGTTCGTGATGACCGAATAAATCAGGGCTTCTTTAGATGAACATGTCGGCAGATGCGCCCTTCGTTTCCCGTCCCCGCTCCAACCTCATCGCCGGCGCGCTGGCGCTGGGTGTGCATGTCGTCTTCGTGCTGTTGCTGGTGTTCGGCGTGTCGTGGCAGACCCGGCATCCTGCGCCGGTGATGGTCGACTTGTGGGAAGCGTTGCCGCCGCCCCCCCCCGTGGCCAAGCCAGCCACGCCGCCCATGGTCAAGCCAGCCAGGCCGCCCGCGCCGGAACCGGTGAAAACGCCCGAGCCGGTCAAAGTCAAGCCAGCCCCCCGGCCGGAAGTGGACGAGCCGCCGCCGCCCAAGACGCCCGACATTGCGCTGGAAAAAAAGAAGGCCGAGAGCGAACGCCAGAAAAAAATGCAAGCTATGCAGGCCGCAGAAGAGAAGGCCCGGGCCGAAGCCGCCAGGAAAGTGCAGGAAACGCAGCTGGCCGAACGGAAAAAACGCGAATTGCTGCGCCAGATGGAGGAAGAAGACCTGACGCGACGGATGGCGGACGAGGCCGCAGCAAGCGAGGCACGCCAGGCAAAACTGGCTGAAGCGCAGACCAAACTGGCCGAGGCTGCGGCGGCCAGCAAGCGCCAGGCCGAGGTGGCGAGCGTCGTCGGGCAGTACCGCGACCTGATCAGCGCCAAGGTGCGCGGCAACACCCGCCTGCCCGACAATCTGGCTGGCAACCCCCAGGTGCGCTGCCTGGTGAAACTGCTCCCCACCGGCGAAGTCCAGAGCGTGCGGGTGACGCAATCGAGCGGCAACGCGGCGTACGACGAGGCGGTGGTGCGCGGCATCTGGAAATCCTCGCCGCTGCCCCTGCCGGGCGAGCGCGACGCGCGCGCCGCATTTGTCCCGGAACTTTCTTTCGTTCATCGCCCCAAAGAGTGAGCCAAAGGCACTGCGGCAAGCCGTCGGGGGGGCTGGATCGAGCCTGGCGGCAGGCGGGCAAGTGCCGGCAAAGTATTGACCTACGGCAATTCGCGGCAAGCGGGCTTCTCGCCATGACAAAAACGAGGGCTTGTGCGGGAGGCCCTGGCGGCCAGCCGGCCCTGCCGGCCATGGTAAACTTATTCATCAATCAAGCATTTCCGATCGAGATCCCCAACTTCATGCTGCGCGCTTTCCTGCTGTTCCCCCTGCTTTGTCTGACCTTGCTGAGCACGTCGTTTTCCGCGCGCGCCGCGATGGAAATCCAGGTGATCGGCGGAGCCGCCAGCAAGATTGCGGTGGCATGGGTGCCGTTTCAGGCGGTGCCCGGGCAGCCGGAACCGACGCTGACCGCGATCGCGGGAGACGACCTCGATCGCAGCGGCCAGTTCAGGCGGGTGGACGTCAGCGGCATGCTGCAGCCGGTCGCGCCGGCACAGGTCGACTACGGCGTCTGGCGCGGCAAGGGCGCGGACGCCGTGGTCATCGGCCATGTGGCCGCGCTGCCCGGCGGGCGTTTCGAAGTCCGCTTCTACTTGTTGGATGTCATCAAGCAGACCCAGCTTGCCGCCTTCAGCTACACCATTTCCGCGGCGCAATGGCGCGCCACCGCCCACCAGATCGCCGACATCGTGTACGAAAAGCTGACCGGCATCCCGGGCGCGTTCAGCAGCCGCATTGCCTATGTGCAGAAACAGGGCAAGCGTTTCGAATTACGGGTGGCCGATGCCGACGGGCAAAACCCGCGCACCGTCGTGCGTTCCGACGAGCCGGTGATTTCGCCGCGCTTTTCCCCCGATGGCGCGCGCCTGGCGTATGTGTCGTTCGAGGACAAAAAACCGGTGGTGTACGTGCAGTCTCTGCGCGATGGCCGCCGCAGCAAGGTCGCGGCATTCAAGGGTTCCAACTCGGCGCCGGCCTGGGCACCCGACGGTCGCCGTCTGGCGGTGGTGTTAACGCGCGATCAGGCCTCGCAGATTTATCTGATCAACGCCGATGGCAGCGGGCTCACCCGGCTCACCCGGGGTGGCAATCTCGACACCGAGCCGGTATTTTCGCCCGATGGGAAAACCCTCTTTTTCACCTCGGACCGCGGTGGCAGCGCGCAGATTTACCGCGTGGCGACCAGCGGCGGCGAACCCCGGCGGGTGACCTTCAGCGGCAGCTACAACGTTTCTCCCGCAATCAGCCCGGATGGCCGGAATCTGACCTATATCAGCCGGGAAGACGGCCGTTTCAGCGTGGCGCTGCACGAACTGGCCTCGGGCCAGACCCGCGTGCTGACCGATACCGCGCGCGACGAATCACCCAGCTTCGCGCCCAATGGCCAGGCCGTGCTGTATGCCACCGTGCAGGGCGGGCGCGGTATTCTCGGCACCGTGAGCCTGGACGGAAAAACCCGCACCCGCCTGTCGGAACCGGGCGTGGACGCCCGCGAGCCGGCCTGGGGTCCATGAGCCAACAGAGAAGGCGGTTAGGCTTGCATAGCTGAACCATTCACGCGGCACATGCTTCATTCGTTGTTATTCATCACCAAAGGAGAAATAAATGAACAAGATCTTTTTGCCCGTTTTGCTTGCATTGACCCTGTCCGCTTGCGGCACCACCCCCGACACCCAGGCAACGATTGAAGACCGCACCGGCGCAACCGCGACAACCCCTGCCGGCTCGGCGGCCGGCGCGGGAAGCACTGGCCTCGACGGCAGCGGCGTGGCGGGCAGCGCGCTGCCAGGTGAATCCTCTGCAGGCGATCCGCGCAAGGATCCGGCCAGCCCCTTGTCCAAGCGCAGCGTCTTTTTCGATTTCGACAGCTACGTGGTGAAACCCGAATACAGTCCCATGCTCGAAGCGCATGCCGGCTACCTGCAGTCGAAGCGCGACGCGCGCATCATCCTGCAGGGCAGCGCCGACGAGCGGGGCAGCCGCGAATACAACCTGGCACTGGGGCAGAAGCGCGCTGAAGCGGTGCGCCGTGCGCTGGCCGTGCTGGGCGTGAGCGATTCGCAAATGGAAGCGATCAGCTTCGGCGAGGAAAAGCCGCGCAGCGAGGCCAGCACCGAAGAGGCATACGCCGAGAACCGCCGCACTGATGTGGTGTATGGCGACGAGTAAAGCCTGATGCGACGTTATGCCTTGATACTGGTTGGCACGTTTGCGCTGGTCCAGCCGGCGTGGGCGCTGTTTGGCACCGACGAGCTGAACAAGCAGATGCAGGCGATGCAGCAGCAGGTGGATGCGCTCGATGTCCGCCTCGGCAAGCTGGAAACGGCGATGCAGCAAAACCAGCAACTGCTGGGGCTGCTGGGCGAAGTCGAAACGCTCAAGGCCGAAATCGCCAAACTGCGTGGTCAGGCCGAAGTCCAGATGCATCAGGTGGATACCCTCGGCAAGCGGCAGAACGATCTGTACGCCGACCTCGACCAGCGCATCGCGGACCTCGCCAAGGCGGGCCAGCCGGCACCGGCGGTCAACCCCGCCCCGGCGGCCGATGGGGCACCGGTGGTCGATCCCGCCCCGGCAGTCGATGGAACGCCGCCGGTCGCGTCGGTCGCGACGGGCGATTCGCAGGCGGAATCGAGCAGCTACGAAGCCGCGCTCAAGCAGTTTCGCGAAGCCAATTACGCGGGCGCCATTGCCGGCTTCACCGGCTTTCTCAAGGTCTACCCCGCCAGCACGCTGGCCTCCAATGCGCAATACTGGATCGGCTATTCGTATTACGCCCTGAAGGACTACAAAACCGCGCTGGCGCATCAGCAGAAGCTGGTGGCCGCCTATCCGGCCAGTGCCAAGGTGCCCGACGCACTGCTCAACATCGCCACCAACCAGCTTGCGCTGGACAACCTCGACGGCGCCCGCAAGACACTTGAAGGCCTGGTGGCCCAATATCCCGGAACCCCCGCCGCCACGCTTGCCGCGCGTCGGCTGACCACGCTCAAGTAAGCAGCATGTCAGCGTCCATTACGCTCCCCCTCAGCGGGGCGGCAGATTCTGTAGGAGCGGCGTCCTCGCCGCGAACGCACTCCGATCCGTCAGGCGCTGAAGCCCTAAAAGACTTCGATCCACTACGCGCTGATGTCCCGCAACGCGTGATGGAGTCGTATGCGTCAACAGAAACGCTCCGCATCACCGAGGTGTTCCTTTCCCTGCAGGGCGAAACCAGCCGCGCCGGCCTGCCGACGGTGTTCGTCCGCCTGACCGGCTGCCCGTTGCGTTGCCGCTGGTGCGATACGCCCTACAGCTTTCAGGGCGGCGAAACCGTCCCACTGGCCACGCTGCTGGCGCGGGTGGCGGCGTTTGGCGTATCGATGGTGTGCGTCACCGGCGGCGAGCCGCTGGCGCAGAAGAACTGCCTGCCGCTGCTGGCTGCGCTGTGCGACGCCGGCTATTCGGTGTCGCTGGAAACCAGCGGCGCGCTCGACATCAGCAAGGTCGACCCGCGGGTGTCGCGCATCGTCGACATCAAGCCGCCGGCGTCCGGCGAGGCCTCGCGCAATCGTTGGGAAAATATCGCTCATCTCACCCCGCACGATGAGATCAAGTTCGTGCTGGCCGACCGCGCCGACTACGAGTGGGCACGCGAAGTCCTCCGGGCGCAAAACCTCGCAGAAGTCTGTCCGGTCCTGTTTTCGCCGGTGCAGGGCGAACTGCCGCCGCCGCAGCTGGCGGAGTGGATCCTCGAAGACCGGCTGCCGGTGCGCCTGCAGGTGCAGCTGCACAAGCTCCTGTGGGGCAGCACTCCCGGTAAGTGAAGCCTGCGGTCATCCTGCTCTCCGGCGGCCTCGACTCCGCCACCGTGCTCGCCATTGCGCGCGAGGCGGGGTACGCCTGCCACGCGCTGAGCCTCGATTACGGCCAGCGCCACACGGCCGAGCTGGCCGCCGCCGCGCGCGTGGCAAAAAGCCTCGGCGTCGTCGAGCACCGGGTGATCCGGATCGGACTGGGCGACATCGGCGGCTCGGCGCTCACCGACGCCTCCATCGCCGTGCCCGAAAGCCCGACCACGGGCATCCCGGTCACATACGTGCCCGCGCGCAACACCGTCATGCTGGCGCTCGCGCTCGCCTGGGCCGAAGTGCTGGGTTCGCGCGACCTCTTCATCGGCGTCAATGCCGTTGACTATTCCGGCTACCCCGATTGCCGGCCCGAATTCATCGCGGCGTTCGAGCAGATGGCCAACCTCGCCACCCGCGCCGGCGTCGAAGGTGCCCGGCTGCGCGTCCACGCGCCGCTGCAGCATCTGTCCAAGGCGCAAATCATCCGGCGCGGCATCGAACTCGGCGTCGAGTATGCGCAAACCGTGAGCTGCTACCAGGCCGACGCCGAAGGCCTGGCCTGCGGGCGCTGCGATGCCTGCCGCCTGAGACGCGAGGGGTTCCGCGCGGCCGGCGTTGCCGATCCGACGCGCTATGGTTGAGAAACGCGGGTTGATTCGATAGGGTCATTGCGAGCGCAGCGCGGCAATCCAGCGCATTTCAAGCGTAGGGCGAGAACACTTTCCCGCCGTCATGACCAAGCGTAATTGTCGGCCAGGTATCGCCGACCTGCGGCCAGTTGGAATTGAACCCGGATTGTTCATTGGATGATTTATGGTGCGTAGGGTGCACTCCGTGCACCTTCTGGCGTCAAACGGTGCACGGAGTGCACACTACGCAAAGCATCTCGCCCTGATGAACAATCCGGGTTGAAGGCAAGGCGGCCGGAAACGGATCCGGGGGCACGGATGTTATGGTATTTAATATCCAGTTTGCATTCGGGGCGGAACCATTAGAATTCCTTCTGCATCCGGACACGTGCGGCGCACGCCGTACTCCCCTTTCCAAACGAGAGATAGATTCATGATCTACGAAGATTTCGCAAGCGCTCAATCGTTTTTCCTGTGGTCGACCTTCGCGGTCGCGCTGGTCATGGGCGCCGTGGTCAACAAGACCAATTTCTGCACCATGGGCGCGGTCTCCGACTGGGTCAACATGGGCGACACCGGCCGCCTGCGCGCCTGGGTGCTGGCCATCGCGGTTGGCGTGCTGGGTGTGATGGCCCTCGAAGCGGCCGGCATGGTGAACGTCACCAGCACCTTCCCGCCCTACCGCCAGACCACCTTGCCCTGGCTGGAATACGTGCTCGGCGGCGGCCTGTTCGGCATCGGCATGTCGCTCGCCTCCGGTTGCGGCAACAAGACGCTGATCCGTATCGGCGGCGGCAATCTCAAGTCGATCATGGTGCTGCTGGTCATCGCCCTCATCGCCTATTTCATGATCAACCCCTTCCCGGGCAGCGACAAGACCCTCTATTCCACCCTGTTTTATCCGTGGACCAACCCCACCGCGGTTGCCTTGAGCACCACCCAGGACCTCGGCGCGATGTTCTTCAGCGACAACGTCGCCACCGGTCGGATGGTGATGGGGGGCATCGTCGGCGTCCTGCTGCTGGCATGGGTCTTCAAGTCGGCCGATTTCCGCGGCAACTTCGACAACATCCTCGGCGGCCTCGTGGTCGGCCTTGCCGTGCTCGCGGCCTGGTATGTCACCAGCAACATCGCAGTGAACGCCGACGGCGAAATGATGTCGCTGCAGACCTATGTTCAGGAATGGGACATGTACGCGCCGGCCGACGCAGTCAAACCCGCCGCTGCCGGTCCGCTGGCCTCGCAATCCTTCACCTTCATCAACCCGATGGGGCAAACCCTCGGCTATGCGGCGAGCGGCTTCGACCGCACCCTGCTTACCTTCGGCATCATGGCGCTGGCGGGCGTCATCGCCGGCTCCCTGCTGTGGTCGCTGATTTCGCGCAGCTTCCGCATCGAGTGGTTCGCCTCCGCCGGCGACTTCGTCAATCACCTGATCGGCGCGATCCTGATGGGCTTCGGCGGCGTGCTGGCGATGGGCTGCACCATCGGCCAGGGCATCACCGGCTTTTCCACCCTGGCGCTGGGCTCCATCCTCACCTTTATCGCCATCGTGATCGGCAGCGCGGCCACCATGAAAGTGCAGTATTTCCTGATGATGCGCGAGGGGTAAACAGACTGATTCGCCCGGCACGATGGCCGGGCGGGCAGGACGCGCATTCAAAAAAGCGTCATAAGCCTTTACCCCGGCGCACCGCATCGGCTATAATTTCGCGCTTTCGCGGACAGGATTTCAACCCCGTCCCCGGGCCGGTAGCTCAGCTGGTAGAGCAGCGGACTTTTAATCCGTTGGTCCCGAGTTCGAATCTCGGCCGGCCCACCAGAATCAAGCAAAAAGCCACGGGAAACCGTGGCTTTTTGCTTTTCCCTGCCATGTCGTTGCCTAGGAGCCTATCGGCTGGGAAATCAGGTTGCGATGCGTAGAAGCCGCCTGGTGAGTAGCGATTTCATGTCTTTCCGTGCGTCACAGACAATGTGGATGTAGATGATTTCCTGCCGGGCTTCATAGATTATTCTGTTCATTCCCGAGACAACCTGACGGTATTGCGTGAGGTTGAGGCGCTCGAGTTCTTCGGGAATATTGCCGCCAAGCGGAAATGCCCCGATGGTATTCACGGTGTCTTTAATCTTTGCGTAGCTGGCTTTCCAGGCATCCTTGCCGACGTTCTTGACCATGTAGCCTCTCAATTCCTTCAGGTCGAGTTCCGCCGACTTCAGGAACACGACCTGGACGCTCATTGAACGGCTTCCCTGTCGATGTCGGCGAACATCTCATCGGCGGCGCGGAATTGACCCCGTTCAATCTCACGGTTGCCCAAAGCCAACAGCTTGAGCAGCGCCAGCGTCTCCTCCTGTTCCTCGTATGAGCGGACATTCATCACCACAAGTTTGGCTTCCCCGTTCTGGGTAATGAGCATGGGTTCCCGGCTCTCGGAGATATCCCGGATGATTTCAGCCGCGTGGCTCTTGAGATAACTGATTGGCTTGACTTGAGTTGAAAATTTCATGGTTTGGCTCCTGGCGGGTCGAGCGTCGACAGGACTGATTGTAGTCCGAATTAAGGCGAATGCTGGATATGGTGTCTGGCCCCATTTTTTTTCAGAGGGTGACGGAAATTGTCAGTCCATGCCGCAGGGGGGCAGGGCGGCTGGACGGGCGGGGGCTGCTGCGATTTTCGGTCGTTCAGGAAAAACGCCAGCGTAATCAGGGTGTTCCGGCCCGCCGGCACAATTTTCCCGGCGATATTTAAAGTTGGCACGGCGTCTGCACGTTAATGTGCCAGACACGGGAGGCTCGTGTTCTACTTGCCAAAACTTAAGGAGATTTGAAATGCGTAAAGTACAACAAGGTTTTACCCTGATCGAACTGATGATCGTTATTGCGATTATCGGCATTCTGGCCGCGATCGCGATTCCGGCGTATTCCGACTACACGGCGCGTGCCCAGGCTTCCGAAGCCTTCGCGATTCTGGACGGCTTCAAAACCCCCATTACCGAAGCGGTCGCCGATCAGGGCGGCACTGCTGGCTGTGCTACACCGGCTACCGCCATTGTGACTGGTAAGTATGTCAACGGAACCACTTTCACCTGGGCCGACCCGACCTGCACGATCGTAGCAACCTTCTCGGCCACGGGCGTGAACCCGAAAATCGCCAGCAAGACGGCTACCCTGACCTACGATAACACCGCCGGCACCTGGGTTTGCACGACCGACCTGCCCGCAGGAATCGCGCCGACTTCCTGTAACGGTGCGCTTGCCCAATAATGCCCTTCCTGTGCACACGCTTGCGTGAGTGCACGGGCAGCGTATCAGAAGCTGCACAGACGTAAAACAAAGCCCCCGGTTTCGGGGGCTTTGTTTAAGAATAAATCAATAAATGGGGTCAGACACTCATGGCACTCGGTTAAGTCGTTGAGCGCGAATAAATTCGCGGGCGACATCTCGCGGCGCGGTCAGCAGTGGCAGGTTTTTTGGTCTTCGTTTTTTGGCACGGGGCTCGATCCGGTCGGGTCGATGCTGCAGTTGCAGAGCGGCGATGCTCGCAAGCACGGTCGCAATTACGGCGCATATCTGGTTCTCCTGCGTTCGGCGCAGTTGATCTGCGAAGGCGACCAATAGACGCTTGGCGCCAGTAAAACTCAACACACGAGGTAGCACGTCAGTGAGCACCGCTGCTTTCGCCATCGCCCAGCGCACCAGGTTGTAGGCCAGCAAACAGACCGCGATTTCCTTCTCCACCATTGCCTGCGATTTGCAGCGCAGCACATCCATCTGCAGCGTGATCTTGATAGTGCGGAAATCCACTTCGATATTCCAGCGCATCCCGTAGAGCGTATCGAGTGCGGGGGGCGCGGCGAATCCAGGATCAAGCAGCGTCGTCACCAGAATGCGGCCATTTACTTCAAACTCGCGCATCGTAATGAACTCTGGATAGCGCGCGTAATCTTCCGCGTTCATCGTCTTCGGTTTGGGCGGACGCGGCCACTGCACGATATGATCTTTTTCGCCCAAGCGGCTGCCGCGTGTAAAGTCGGTGATGCGCCTGCCGTGCTGCGCCATCACCACATCGGCACCGCGACGGCGCGCGCCCTCGACGATCCACCAGGTGGCGAGCAGTGCATCGGCCAGTAAGACATCGTCCGCATTGAGATGAACCAGCAAGTTCTGCAACAGGCTTTGCTCTCCCGTCCCCTTGCCTTCGCAGGCTGCAACCTGATAGCACAGCACCGCGCCGCTGGCCAGGCCAATCAGCGCGCCAATCCGGGCGACCGGAAAGCCCAACCCCGGTTTCTGCTCACGGCTTTGCGGCCAGGCTTGCTGATTGTCCGGGGTGTCCGGCATTGAAACGGTGGTGCCATCGAACAGCTTGACGATACGGCCCTGCCAGCGCCATTGCAAAGGGACTGCCGATTCCAAGCGTTCACCGATCAGGCTGCCCAGCGTCGTCGGCAGGGCGAGTGGCAGACGGCTACGCGCATCGCAGTAGGAGCCGGTATTGAGTGCGCTGGCCGGTTGGCCGTGTGCGAGCCGCTCGGACAAACGACGCCCCACGACATCCTGACAAGCGCGATCAGCCGACAAGACCTGCCCAATGAACAGACGCAAGGTGTCCTGGGGAGGATAGACCCGATCGCGGCCGGGCTTGCCGTGTGCCGCGAACACCGTCGCCAGCGTCTGATCATCAAGCACCTGATCGAACAGGCCACCGTCGCCGTGTAAAAACTGACGTCGTAACATCGCCGCGTTCCGCCGGGCGCGCTCAACTTTGGTATTCTTCATTCGGGCTGGCCTCCTATGAATGGTGACTTTCGTTTCGCAACAAAAGCCTACCACCAGAAGAGTTCAGCCCACCCCAATTCCAGGCGTTATGGGCTTAACCGAGTGCCATGAGTGTCTGACCCCATTTTCTATTCCTCTTTTTCGTTTTTCGGGTCAGCGATAAACCTCGCGCCGGTTGCCGAGGCGTACCACGGTAATCAGTATTTTTGTGTCCTTGATTTGGCAGATGAGGCGCCAGTCGCCTACCCGATATTTCCAGAACTCGCCCAATTCACTCCCCCTTAACGCTTGACCGATGCTTCTGGGGTCGTCCAGGGGGGGCCAGGCGCTCGACCAAGAAGCTGCGCAATCGCTTGGCGACAGGCTTGTCAAGTTTGGCGAGTTGTTTTTCGGCGGTTTCGGAAACCTCAATCCGCCAGGCCACGTCGCGACTCCACTTCCTCTAGTGGGTGGGTGCGCTCCTCGCCACTGTCCAGGCGACGCACGACCTGCTCAGCCAGGTAGAGATCTTCCATGTCTTCCAGGTATTCCAGAATGGCTTCGCGGGCATAAAACGTCTTGCTGCGTCCGGTACGCTTTGCCAGATTATCCAGTCTGGCTTCGATGTCTTCCGGCAAGCGAATCGCTAACATGATGGCTCCTTACAATGGTGCTATACAAGTATATCTTAGTTGAAGGTAAACACTATTTATACGCTGGTGTCAGTCATTCCCGTCGGAAATCGCGCGGCGGATCACTTCGGGCGTGAAACCCCGGCTTTGCAGAAAGCGCATCTGTCTGGATTTTTCGGCGGCATCGGTGGGTGCTGTGGCAAATTTCTTCCGCCACACTTCGCGCGCGCGGTCGAGTTCACTGTCGCGGTTGTCGCCCAATACCGATTCGATGATGCTGTCGCCGACGCCGCGCTGACGCAGGTCGTACGCGAGCTTGACGCTGCCAGCGCGGGCACGGTGGTCGGCGACGTAGCTGTCGGCGAAGCGGCGGTCGGACAGCCAGTTTTTCGCTTCGAAGGCGTCGAGCAGCGGGGCGATGTCGTCCCGCACAAAGCCCGCGCGTTCCAACTTGCGGGCGAGCTCAAAGCGGCTGTGTTCGCGCCGCGCCAGCAGGCGCAGGGCGCGTTCACGCAGGTCGCCCGGCTCAGGCGACGGCTTCACTTTCGGCGGCCGGGTTGGGGACGCCGACGGCGGCGCGGACCTTGGCTTCGATTTCCTGCGCGATTTCAGGGTGTTCCTTCAGGTATTCGCGCGCGTTGTCCTTGCCCTGGCCGATCTTTTCGCCGTTGTAGGCGTACCAGGCACCGGATTTGTCGATGAACTTGTGGAGGACGCCGAGTTCGATGATTTCTCCCTCGTGCGAGATGCCCTGGCCGTAGAGGATGTCGAAGAAGGCTTCCTTGAACGGCGGCGCGACCTTGTTCTTGACGACCTTGACCTTGGTTTCGTTGCCGACGATTTCGTCGCCCTTCTTGATCGCGCCGATGCGGCGGATGTCGAGGCGGACCGAGGCGTAGAACTTGAGCGCGTTGCCGCCGGTGGTGGTTTCGGGGCTGCCGAACATGACGCCGATTTTCATGCGGATCTGGTTGATGAAGATGACCAGGGTGTTGGTGCGCTTGATGTTGGCGGTGAGCTTCCTGAGCGCCTGGCTCATCAGGCGGGCCTGCAGGCCCATGTGCGAGTCGCCCATTTCGCCTTCGATTTCGGCCTTGGGCGTGAGCGCGGCGACTGAGTCGATCACCACCACGTCGACCGAGCCGGAACGCACCAGCATGTCGGCAATTTCCAGTGCCTGCTCGCCGGTGTCGGGCTGCGACACCAGCAGGTTGTCGACGTCGACGCCGAGCTTGCCGGCGTAGTTCGGATCAAGCGCGTGTTCGGCGTCGATGAAGGCCGCGGTGCCGCCCATTTTCTGCATTTCGGCGATGACCTGCAGCGTCAGCGTGGTCTTGCCCGACGATTCCGGACCGTAGATTTCGACCACGCGGCCGCGCGGCAGGCCGCCGACGCCGAGCGCGATGTCGAGACCGAGCGAGCCGGTGGAAACGGTCTGGATGTCGCGCGACACGTCGTGATCGCCCAGGCGCATCACCGAGCCCTTGCCGAACTGTTTGTCGATCTGGCTCAGCGCGGCACTGAGCGCCTTCATCTTGTCTTCGGTCATGGTGCTGGGGGTGGCCATGGTGCGTCTCCTGAATGGGTTGGGATGAGCGAACTGTAGGCTGTATATTTCCTTGTGTCAATAAAAAATATCACCTACATAAAATGTATGACGTAATTGTTTGTATCTGACCCGCTCCGCCCCTATAATTTTCGCAACAACGGCCAGCCCGGAGCGAAGAATATGTTTTCAAAAGAAAAAATGCGCCTGGACGTGAAGTGGGCGACACGCCAGCGGCTGCAATACATCGAGGTCATGGCCTGGTACACCGGGGTGGTCACCCGCAGCGACGTCGCCCGTGCCTTTGGCCTGTCCGACCCGGCTGCGACCAAGGATCTCAAGCTCTACGGCGATCTGGCGCCGGGCAACCTCGTCTACAACCACAGCGTGTTCGGCTTCGTGCCGGGCGAGGGCTTCAGTGCCGTCTTTGCCGATCTCGCGCCCGCCGCGGTGCTGCCAGTCATCGCGGCCAATCTGGCGGTGGCGAACGGCCCGTATGGGAACGATCTGATTTATGGCCTGCCGACCGCGTCGCTGCCGCTGCCGGCCCGCCTGCCCGGCCAGCACACCCTGGCGCAGATCACCCGCGCGATTCACGGGCGGCGCAAACTGCGCGTCGGCTACCGTTCCTTATCCCTGCGCGAGAGCGGGGCGGCGCGCGTGCTGGAGCCCCATACCCTGGTCAACACCGGGCTGCGCTGGCATGTGCGGGCGTATAGCGAGGACACCTGCGATTTCAGGGACTTTGTGCTGTCGCGGATTGTTGAGGCGGAATGTCTGAATATTCCGGCGGAATCGGGCGCGCAATACGACGATGACTGGGAAGAAACGGTTAGCGTGCGTCTTGCGCCCCATGCCGGCCTCGATGCGGCGAGGCGTGAGAGCCTGCTGCTGGATTACGGCGCGCATGGAGAGGACATCGAGGTGAACGTGCGGCGCGCCCTGCTCGGCTATGTGCTGCAGCGCCTGAGCGTCGACACCACGCCGGACCATGCGCTGAATCCGAACGCCTACCAGCTGATGCTGCTGAACCGGGACGAGATCGAGCCGTTCGCGGCGTGGGCGTTTAGTTAGGAATCAGGATTCAGGGGCTAGGATTCAGGGGCTAGGATTCAGGGGGCCTTGAGCGGCTTCGCCGCGTTTTCAATGGACGGTGGCGCTCTACACTTTGCTGACCCCTGACCCCTGACCCCTGACCCCTGACCCCTTAACCAAGCAGCTCAATCAAGCCGCGCAAGGCCGCGGCCACCGCGCGCGAGCGGATTTCCTCGCGGTCGCCGTCGAGGCGGCAGATGGACGACATGAGCGTGCCATCGGCCAGCGCCCAGCCGTAGCAGACCAGGCCGACGGGCTTTTGCGGGGTGCCGCCGCCGGGGCCGGCGATGCCGGAAATGGCGAGTGTGGCCTGGGCGTGGCTGTGGGCAAGGGCGCCGGCTGCCATCGCGCAGGCGGTTTCCTCGGAGACGGCACCGTGTTCGTCGATGACTTCGGCGGGCACGTCGAGCATCTCGATCTTGGCGGCGTTGGCGTAGGTGATGAAGCCGCGCTCGTACCACTGCGAACTGCCGGGCAGCGAGGTGAGCAGTTGCCCGACCCAGCCGCCGGTGCAGGATTCGGCGGTGGCCAGCATCCAGCCGCGCGCGATGAGCTTGTCGCCGAGTTCGGCCGCGAGTTGGTGCAGTTCTTCGTCGCTTACACGAGCCATTGCAGTCCTTTCAGGGCGGCGATTGCGTAACCTGCCGCCAGCAGGTCGTCGAACATCACGCCGAAGCCGTTTTTCAGGCGGGTATCGGCGAGCCGGATCGGCCAGGGTTTCAGGATATCGAACAGGCGGAACAGTGCAAAGGCCAACGCCATCCACAGCCAGCCGGCAGGGGTGAACAGCAATACCAGCGCGAAGGCGACGATTTCATCCCATACCATGCCGCCGTGGTCGGCGACGCCCAGAGCGCGGCCGGTGCGTCCGCAGGCCCACACGCCGAGCAGGAAGGCGGCAATCAGCAGAATGATCCGGTTCGGCAGGTCGGGCGCGACGGCGACGATCAGCCAGTACAGCGGCAGCCCGAGCAGGGTGCCGACGGTGCCGGGCGCCTTCGGCGCAAGCCCGCTGCCGAAGCCGAATGCGATCAGGTGCGCGGGATGCGCCAGCAGGAACTTGAAATCAGGGCGCAAAGTGGTCATAACCGGCCTTGTCGAATTGCAGCTGCTGGCCGTCGGCGTCGATGACGGAAAGCCCGGGCTCGGCGGTGATGCGGCCGATACGCGTGATCGCGACGCCCGCGGATTGCGCGGCGGCTGCCACCGCGTCGCGTTGCTCGGCGGGCGCGGTGAAGCAAAGCTCGTAGTCGTCGCCGCCCGCCAGCACGCAGTCGCGCGCCACTTTTTCATGCAGATAGGCCTGCGCCGCCGGCAGCGTCGGCAGGGCGGCGAATTCGAGCCTGGCGCCGACCTGCGAACGCTCCAGAATGTGGCCCAGATCGGCCAGCAGACCATCAGAAATGTCGATCGCGCCCGACGCGACGCCGCGCAGCGCGATGCCGAGTTCCACCCGAGGCGTCGGCAGGTAGAGCGCGGGCAGCACGCGGGCGGCATCGATCTGTTCCATGAACAAACGGCCCTGGCGGTAGGCCAGCGCCAGCGCTGCCGAGCCGATCACGCCCGAGACCCAGATGTCGTCGTCGGCCTGTGCGCCGTCGCGCCGCAGCGCCTGGTCCGGCGGCACCTCGCCAATTACCGTGATGCTGATCGTCAGCGCGCCGCGTGTGGTGTCGCCGCCGACCAGTTCGATATCGTGCTGGTCGGCCATGCGGAAAAAGCCGCGCGCGAAGGCGGTCAGCCAGGCGTCATCCGCTTCCGGCAGCGCGATCGACAGCGTCGCCCAGCGCGGCGTCGCCCCCATCGCGGCGAGGTCGGACAGGTTCACCGCCAGCGACTTGTGGCCGATTCCGGCGGGGCTGTCCTGCGGCGAGAAATGGCGGCCTTCGAGCAGCATGTCGGACGACACCGCCAGCTGCATTCCCGGCGTCGGCGCCAAGAGCGCGCAGTCGTCGCCCACGCCGAGCACCGCACCGGGCGTGGCGCGGGTGAAATGGCGGGCGATGAGGTCGAATTCCATGGGGCGTGAGAGGTGAGGGGGTAGGGGTGAGGTTATGCTGCGGTCGCCAGCACGCCTTCCTCACGCCTTACGCCTTACCCCTCGCCGCCGCAATTTCCACCGCGCGCACGTCCTGCGCCAGTTTGTCGAGCACGCCGTTGATGTACTTGTGGCCGTCGGTGCCGCCGAATTTCTTGGCGAGTTCGACGCCTTCGTTGATGGCGACGCGCCACGGCACGTCGGGGCAGTGCAGCAGTTCATAGGCGCCGATGAGCAGGATGCCGCGCTCGATGGGGGAGAGTTCGGCAAGCGGTCGGTCGAGCAGGGGGCCGACGCGCGCGCCCAGCATGTCTTCTTCCTTGATCACGCCGTGGATCAGGGTGCGGAAATAGGATTCGTCGGCGCGCTTGAACTGCTCGTCGTCCTTCAGGTTGGTGATGATCAGGGTGACATCGGCACCGCCGACCAGCCAGGCATACACGCCCTGCAGGGTGAATTCACGGGCGATTTTGCGGGAGCCGGCCATCTCAGAGTCGTTTCAGCAGGTTGGCCATTTCGATCGCCACGCGGGCGGCATCGCGGCCCTTTTCGGCCATGCGGAAGTGCGCCTGCTCCTCGGTGTCGACGGTCAGGATGGCGTTGGCGATCGGCACGCCGGTCTCCAGCTGAACGTCGAGGATGCCGCGCGCGGATTCGTTCGACACGATCTCGAAGTGGTAGGTGTCGCCGCGCACCACCGCGCCGATGGCGATCAGGGCGTCGAATTTTTCGGATTGCGCCATTTTCTGCAGCACCAGCGGATGTTCCAGCGCGCCGGGCACATCCACCAGCAGGATGTCGTCCTTGACGACGCCGAGCCGGGCCAGCTCAATCTCGCAGGCCGACAGCAGGCCTTCGCAGATGTCCTTGTTGAAACGGCTCATGACGATGCCGATTTTGAGGTCAGCGCCCTGATAGACGGGATCAAGTTCGGAGATGTTGTCGGTGGTTCCCATGGTGCGTCCCTTTTCTAGAGTTAGGCTTTTTCAGAATAGCCGGTGACTTCCAGCCCGAAACCGTCCATGGCGGGCATCTTGCGCGGACTGGCCAGCAGCTTCATTTTGCCGACGCCGAGGTCGCGCAGGATTTGCGCGCCGATGCCGTAGTCGCGCAGGTCGTACTTGCGGCTGGCGACGGGCGCCGGGTTGATGCGTTCGAGCAGCGCGGCGGCGGTCTCGGGGCGATGCAGCAGTACGATGACACCGGACTGCGATTCGGCGATGCGCTCCATCGCGCCCATGATCGGCCACGAATGGCCGCCGCCGGTGACGTCGAGAAAGTCCATCACCGAAAGCGGCTCGTGCACGCGCACCAGGGTTTCGTGGTCGGCATGGATTTCGCCCTTGACCAGCGCCAGATGGGTTTCGCCGGCGCACTTGTCGCGGTAGGCGATCAGGCGGAACGCGCCGTACACGGTCTGGATCAGGCGGTCGGCAGCGCGTTCGACCAGGCTTTCGGTCTGGTTGCGGTAGTGGATGAGGTCGGCGATGGCGCCGATTTTCAGGCCGTGTTCCTGCGCGAACGGCACCAGGTCGGGCAGGCGCGCCATGGTGCCGTCGTCCTTGAGGATTTCGCAGATGACGGAAGCGGGCACCAGTCCCGCCAGCCCCGCCAGGTCGCAGCCGGCTTCGGTGTGGCCGGCGCGCACCAGCACGCCGCCGGGCTGCGCGCGCAGCGGGAAGATGTGGCCGGGCTGGATGATGTCGGTGGCCTTGGCGTCGCGTTTCACTGCCGCCTGGATGGTGACCGCGCGGTCGGCGGCGGAGATCCCGGTGGTCACGCCCTCGGCGGCCTCGATCGAAATGGTGAATGCGGTGCCGTGCGGCGTCTGGTTGTCGGAGACCATCTGCTTCAAGCCGAGCTGGCGGCAGCGGTCGTCGGTCAGCGTCAGGCAGATCAGGCCGCGCCCATGCTTGGCCATGAAATTGATCGCGTCGGGGGTGACATGCTCGGCGGCCATCACCAGGTCGCCCTCGTTTTCGCGGTCTTCCTCGTCGACCAGAACGACCATGCGGCCGGCCTTGAGTTCTTCGATAATTTCCAGGGTGGAGGCGAGGCTCATTTAGTCTTTGTCCGTTGCATGGGTGAATTGGGCTGGCATAAATTGGGTCAGGCGCTCGACGTAGCGCGCGATCATGTCGACTTCCAGGTTGACGCGGCTGCCGGCCTGCAGGTGCTTGAGCGTGGTCATCTCCAGCGTGTGCGGGATGAGGTTCAGCGCAAAGCGCGTGCCGGCGACCGCGTTGACTGTCAGCGAGACGCCGTTCACCGTGATCGAGCCCTTGCGGATGATGTAGCGCGCGAGTTCGGCCGGGGCGTCGATTTCCAGCAGGTGGGATTCGCCCACCGGGGCGAATCGGTGCACGGTGCCGACGCCGTCGACATGCCCCGACACCAGATGCCCGCCGAGACGGTCGGCCAGGCGCAGCGCCTTTTCCAGGTTGACCTCGGCGCCCGGGAGGAAGCCCGCGGTGACGCGCAGGGTTTCGGCCGAGACGTCGACGGTGAAGCGGTCGGGCGCCACCGCCACCGCGGTCAGGCAGACGCCGTCGACTGCGATGCTGTCGCCGGTGGCCACGTCGGAAAAGTCCAACCCGCCGCCCGTGATGACCATGCGCGCGTCGGCGCCGCGGGCTTCAAATTCGTGGATGCGGCCGATGGATTGAATGATGCCGGTGAACATGCGGTGTAAGAGGCCAGCGAGTAAGACCCGGCATTGTAGGCGTTTAGGCTGGGCGGGTGAATACCCGCACGGGGCGGGCCGTGGTCGCAGGACGCTCAAGCATCGACAATTCCGCACCCCCGGCACACGTCAGGCAGCCGGACGGATGGTCATATGGGATAAGCGGGTCTTCAAGTTGCTATAATGGCCGCTTTTCAAGGATTGCAGGATCGGCATGACGACGCCCAGATCATTTGCCATTCGTGGCCACACCCTGTTGCCCATCGTCCAGGGCGGCATGGGGGTGGGCGTGTCGGCGCACCGGCTGGCCGGTACGGTGGCGCGTGCCGGCGGGATGGGCACGATTGCGAGCATCGACCTGCGGCATCACCACGCCGATCTGACCGAGCAGTCGAAACACTGTCGTGACAAGGACGAGCTCAACCGGCTGAATTTCATCGCGCTGGATCGCGAGATCGGGGCCGCGCTCGACATCGCTGCGGGCCATGGCCTGGTGGCGGTCAACGTGATGAAAGCGGTGGACGCGCATCCGGCCTATGTGCGGCAGGCCTGCGACTCGGGCGCGCAGGCCATCGTGATGGGGGCAGGGCTGCCGCTCGACCTGGCGGAACTGACCGAGGGCTATCCCGAGGTTGCGCTGATCCCCATCCTGTCGGACGCGCGCGGCGCCGCCATCGTGCTGAAGAAGCTGGCGCGCAAGGGACGCTTGCCGGATGCCATGGTGATCGAGCATCCGCAGTACGCAGGCGGCCACCTCGGTGCGCCGAACCCGGCCGACCTCGCCAACGCGCGCTTCGGCCTCGCCGAAGTGCTGCCCGGCATCTTCAAGGTGTTTGACGACATGGGCATCGCGCGCGAGCAGATCCCCGTCATCGTCGGCGGCGGCATCAACAGCCACGAGAAAGTGCTGGCCGCGCTGGCGCTGGGCGCCGCCGCGGTGCAGGTCGGCACGCCGTTTGCCGTCACCGAGGAAGGCGACGCCCACCCCAACTTCAAGCGCGTGCTGCTCGATGCGAAACCCGAGGACATCGTCACCTTCATGAGCGTTGCCGGGCTGCCCGCGCGCGCGGTGAAGACCCCGTGGCTCGCCAACTATCTCAAGCGCGAATCGAAGCTGCAGGCCGTGGCGAAGGCCGATCCGAACCGCTGCGCCATCGGCCTGCACTGCCTGACCCAATGCGGCCTGCGCGACGGGCTCAAGAAAGCCGGGCAGTTCTGCATCGACTCGCAACTGGTCGCCGCGCTCAAGGGCGAGGTCAACAAGGGCCTGTTCTTCCGCGGCAGCGAGAGCCTGCCGTTCAGCAGCGCGATCCGCAGCGTGCAGGAGTTGATCGACTATCTGCTCACCGGCATGAAACCCGATTTCGGTACCCCGGCATGAGCACCCTCAGCCAGCGCATCCATACCTTCGGCAGCGCCATGCTGGAGCGGCATGGCGAGCGGGTGCACAAGATCGCGCTCGACGCCGGCTTCACCTGCCCCAACCGCGACGGCAGCAAGGGGATCGGCGGTTGCACCTTCTGCAACAACAAATCTTTCGCCCCCGGCACGCTCGACCCGGCGCCGCTCGCCGCGCAGTTCGACCGCGCCCGTGGCCGCATTGCGCGGGGCACGGGGGCGCGGCGGTTCATCGCCTATTTCCAGGCCTATACCAACACCTATGCGCACGTGGACGAATTGCGCGCACTGTACGACACGGCGCTGGCGGCGCCCGACGTGATCGGGCTGGCGATCGGCACGCGGCCCGATTGCGTGCCGCCGCCGGTGCTGGATCTGCTGGCGGAATACCGCGACCGCGGCCACGAGGTGTGGCTGGAGCTCGGCCTGCAGTCGTCCTTCGACGCCACCCTGGTGCGGGTGAACCGCGGCCACGGCTTCGCCGAATACCAGACCGCCACCCGGGCGGCGCGCGCGCGCGGCATTCCGGTGTGCTGCCATCTCATCGTTGGCTTGCCGGGCGAGGACGCCTCCCACAGCCATGTCAGCCTCGACCGCGTACTCGACGTCGGCGTCGACGGCCTCAAGCTGCATCCGCTGCACGTGGTGAAACACACCAAACTGGCGATCGAATGGAAGCGCGGCGAATACACGCCGCTGGCCGAGGCGGACTACGTGCGCATCGCCGCCGACCTGATCGAGCGCACGCCGTGGGAGGTGGTCTACCACCGCGTCACCGGCACCTCCCCGGCCGACATCCTGCTGGCGCCGGCGTGGTGCGCGAAGAAGTGGGAGGTGCTGAACGGCATCGCCGACGAACTGGAACGGCGCGACAGCCGCCAGGGTTCGCGCGCGGGCCAAGCCTGGAAGGAGGAATCGTATGCCGCTTGAACTGATCTGCCCGGCGGGCAGCCTGGTATCCCTGAAGGCCGCCATCGACAATGGCGCCGACGCGGTCTACATGGGCTTTCGCGACAACACCAACGCGCGTGCCTTTCCCGGTCTCAACTTCGACGAGACGCAGGCGGCCGAAGGGCTGCGCTACGCGCACGACCGCGGCCGCCGGGTGCTGCTCGCCCTCAACACCTATCCGCAGCCGGACACCTGGAGTCGCTGGACCGGCGCGATCGACCGCGCGGCGAAGCTCGGCATGGATGCGGTGATCCTCGCCGACGCCGGCCTGATGCGCTATGCGGTCAAGCAGCATCCACAGCTGCGGCTGCATTTGTCCGTGCAAGGCTCGGCCACCAGCTACGAGGCGGTGAATTTCTACCGCGAACACTTCGGCATCCAGCGCGCCGTGCTGCCGCGCGTGCTGTCGCTGCCGCAGGTGGAAAACGTGGTGCAGCACACCGACGTCGAAATCGAGCTGTTCGGCTTCGGCGGCCTGTGCGTGATGGTCGAGGGGCGCTGCCTGCTGTCGTCGTATTGCACCGGCGAATCGCCCAACACGGCGGGCGTGTGCTCGCCGCCGAAAGCGGTGCAGTGGACGGACACCCCGGCCGGCCTGGAGTCGCGCCTCAACGGCGTGCTGCTCGACCGTTACGGCAAGGATGAAAAGGCCGGCTATCCGACGCTGTGCAAGGGCCGCTTCGCCGTCGGCGGTGAAACCTATTACGCCATCGAGGAACCGACCAGCCTCAACACCCTCGACCTGTTGCCCGAGATGCTGAAGATCGGCATCGCCGCCATCAAGATCGAAGGCCGCCAGCGCAGCCCGGCCTACGTCGCGCAGGTGACGAAAGTGTGGCGCGCCGCCATCGATTCGGTGAAGAAAAACGCCGCCGGTTTCAAGCCGGAACCCGCCTGGCAGGCCGAACTCAACAAGCTGTCGGAAGGGCAGAGCCATACGCTGGGCGCCTACCATCGGCCATGGAAGTGATGATGATCGTGAGGGGTGAGGCGTCAGGCGTGAGGATGGTCGCATCCGGCTACCCGGGCCATCGCGCCTCTCCCGCAGTACACCCCTCCTAACCCCTTACGCCTAACCCCTCACGCATCATGAACCTGACTCTCGGCCCCCTCCTCTATTACTGGTCGCGCGACGACGTCCTCGCCTTCTACGAAGAAGCGAAAAGCTGGGACGTGGCGCGCGTGTATCTGGGCGAGAGCGTGTGCTCGCGCCGTCATCTGCTGCGCCTGTCCGACTGGCTGGCGCTGGCGGAGCAGTTCGACGCCGCCGGCAAGGAAGTGGTGCTTTCCAGTCAGACGCTGATCGAGTCGGAATCCGATCTCAAGATGCTGCGCCGGATCGTGGCCGATGGCCGCTTCCGGGTTGAGGCCAACGAGTGGGGCGCGGTGCGACTGCTGTCCGAAGCCGGCGTGCCCTTCGTCGCCGGGCATACGCTCAATGTCTACAATCCGGAAACGCTGGACGTGCTCGCCGGGCTGGGCGCGAAACGCTGGCTGCCGCCGGTGGAAATGTCGCGCGCCACCCTGGCCGCGCTGCTCGAGCGCGCCCCGGCCGGAATGGAAACCGAGGTCTTCGCCTACGGCCGGCTGCCGCTGGCGTATTCGGCGCGCTGCTTCACCGCGCGCCACTACAACCTGCCCAAGGACGACTGCCAGTTCCGCTGCCTCGACCATCCCGACGGGCTGGCGCTGACGACCCGCGAGGGCGAAGCTTTCCTCACCCTGAACGGCATCCAGACGCAGTCCGCCGGGGTCTACAGCCTGATCGGCGAATTGCCCGCCCTGCGCGAACTCGGCATCGTCAGCCTGCGCCTGTCGCCGCAGTCGCGCCACATGGGGCGCGTGGTCAAATCCTTCCAGGCGGCGCTGGCGGGCGAAACCGGCGCTGCAGAACAGCTGTCGCGCGTCATGCCCGGCCCGGCGGTCGACGGGTATTGGCACGGCCGCGCGGGCCTCGAACACAGCACGGAAAAGAACGCCTGATATGTTGATTACGCGCAGACTGGAATTCGACGCCGGTCACCGCATCCCCAACCATGCCAGCCAGTGCCGTCACCTGCACGGCCACCGCTACGCGCTTGAAATCACGCTGTCCGGCGAGATCATCCGTACCGAAGGTGCCGCGGAGCAGGGCATGGTGATGGATTTTTCCGACGTGAAAGCCGTCGCCAATTCGGTGCTGGTCGACCACTGGGATCATGCCTTCCTGGTGTACCAGGGCGACCACGCGGTGGTGGAATTTCTGGCGTCGTTGCCTGAACACAAGACCGTCGTGCTGCCGATGGTGCCCACCGTGGAAAATCTGGCGGACGAAGCGTTCCGCATCCTCGATGCGGCCTATCTCGACAGCTATGGCAACCAGCTTCGGCTGCATCGGGTGCGCCTGTACGAAACCCCTAACAACTGGGCCGACGCCGTGCGCCAGGGGCAACCCGAATAAGTCCCGGGCCTTGTCATTGCGAACGCGGCAGAACAGCGCTTTAATAAAGACCCGCCTTTCGGGATTGCCGCGCGGGCCCGCAATAACAAATTGAATGCTGTCCCATTGAATCATGGAGCAATCATCGTGAACCTAGCCTTCCCCCCGCTGCTTGCCAACGTCGTCAGCCGGCTTCCGGTCGCACCGCCCAGCCTGGCATTTTCCGTGACGGCAAACCGCCTGCTGTGGCCGGCGCTGAAAACGCTCGACTGGCAAGCGCTGGTCGGTCGGCGCTACGCCATTCGCGTCAAGGATATTGGGCTCTGCCTCCGCTTCACCGTCACCGAGCGCGGCTTCGCGCCGGACAGCGGCGCGCCCGACCTCACCATCAGCGCCAGCGCCCGCGACTTCCTGCTGCTGCTCAGTCGCCGCGAAGACCCCGACACTCTTTTCTTCAGCCGCCGTCTGGTGAGCGAGGGCGACACCGAACTCGGCCTTACCGTCAAGAATCTGCTCGACGCCCTCGACCCTGAACTGGTGCTGGGCCGTTTACCCACACCGCTGGCGCGCGCGGCGCAGCGTTTGATGGCAGCGTAAGACCGCCGTCGACTTCTTGTCGATGGATCAGAACTGGTCGGCCGTCCACTCATCCAGATAGGTGCATGCCTCCGGGGTGGGGGTTGTGGAAGTCTTGCCCAGAATGGGTGTGTAGCAGAGGTACTGATTGCCGGATTCGTCCGACAGATTGCGCAGTGGCATCTCGCCCAGCGTTTCGTAGCCTTGCGTGTCCATCATGACGAACCCGTATTCGTCTCCCACATTGATTTCCAGCTTGCCACCGTTGCCTTCACCGTATTTTTCCCACCAGGTTTCCGCATTGCCACCCTCAAAGTGGGGGGACATGCTCTGATTGCTGCGTCGGTGCCAGGAAATGATGGTGGGTTCCTGCACCTCGTTCTGTTTGGCAATGCCTTTGGCCAGGATGCTCGCGCTCTGGAAATTGAGGGCGCCACCCGGGTAATTGATCTGTAGGTTTTTCATGATGTTTCCTCCTGCAAAATGAGTCACTCCGTGCGCAGAAGATTGCCGCACAGCCTGATTTATTTGTAGGCGAATACCCGACAAAAACAGTTAACCATTATCAATGCCGGCTTGATCCGCGATCAAACGCATCTATGACAGACCGTCCGCAGAACGGGTAGGTCAGCGCTCACCCGCCTGCTTGTCGGCGTCCAGCTCATCGGGCCCCGGTACGCGGAAAATCCCCTGTAGCCGGAGCAGTTCGTTGCGGTGCTGGCCCGCGAGCGCATTCAGCACGTCGTTTCCCTTGGGCGTCAGATGCACTTCCACCTCCCGCCGGTCGTTGCGCCCCACGCGGCGCTGCACCAGTTCCAGCTTTTCGCACCGCGAGATCAGCGAGACCGCACCGTGATGATGGGCCTGAAGCCTTTCCGCCAGTTCGCTTACAGTGGCCCATTCGCGATCCGCAAACCCGCGCACGTGCAGCAGCAGTTGGTACTGGAGGTGCGTGATGCCGTGGAGGCGCGCCGCCTCCTCGCTGAAACGCAGGAAGCGCCGCAGCTGATAACGGAAACTGGAAAGCGTCTCGAATTCCTTTTTGCTCAAGGGAGGCAGGGGCATTTGTATTTGTTCCTGGCAGGCTGGTTTTCCACTGGCTTTTATATCATGTTGTGATATATATACGTTACGGCAGTACGCCGGTTCAGGCCAAAGCCCGTCACGGACGGTCGCCACATTGAGAAAAGGAGATTCACATGAGTATCCTGCACATTCACAAAATGTTCGTTTCGTCTCACGAGGGGTGGGATGAACTGGCGCACATGCACGCCTCGCCACTCAAGCTGTTCTTTTTCCTGGTCGTGCCATTTTCACTGATTCCGCCCTTGATGCTGGAGTATGCCGGCCATCATATCGGCGCGGTCCTGTTCCCGGACACGGCCGGACAGGCGTGGAGCATGGCTGCGCTCTTCTTCCTTGTTGCCGAGCTGATCACCGTCCCGCTCATGGCCCGGGCGATCATGTCGGTGGCCAACAGCAAGGGGGCCGCCAGCAATTATCACGATGCCTTCACGTTGGCCGCCGTTGCGGCCGTGCCGCTCTGGCTGTCGTCGCTGGCGCTCTTCTTCGACCACATCGCCCTGATCGTGGCCATGGTCGTGCTGGGGGTGGCGGCTTCGGTCGTGCTGATCTTCCGCGGGGTGGAGAGCATACTGAAAGTCGAGGAAGACGTGGTCGCCTTCGAAATCGCCTATATCGTCACTGGGCTCGGACTCATCGCCTGGGCGGTGCTGGTCATGCTGGGACTCGTCCCGGCCCTCGCCTGACGGTTCTCGTATCGAAAGGCGCCTAGTTGGTATCGATGCATCGGCGTCACACGATTTCCTCCTGGTAATGCCGATGCAGCGCATCCAGCAGCCTGGCGTGGATGCCGCCAAACCCCCCGTTGCTCATCATCAGCACATGGTCGCCGGGGCGGGCATCCGCCACCATCTGGCTGACCAAGTTATCCAGGTTGTCGAACACCCGCGCCTTGTCGCCCAGCGGGGCTAAAGCCTCGGCTGCATCCCAGCCGAGGTTGGCGCCGTAGCAGTAGACGAGGTCGGCGTCGGCGAGGCTGTCGGGCAGGGCGGCTTTCATCACGCCGAGCTTCATGGTGTTGGAGCGCGGTTCCAGCACGGCGAGGATGCGTGCGCGGCCGACCTTTGCCCGCAGGCCTTCAACGGTGGTGGCAATCGCGGTGGGATGGTGGGCGAAGTCGTCGTAGACGGTGATGCCATGCACGGCGCCGCGGGTTTCCATGCGGCGCTTGACGTTCTCGAAGCGGGACAGGGCGTCGATCGCGACGGCGGCGGGAACGCCGGCGTGGCGCGCGGCGGCGATCGAGGCCAGCGCGTTCATGCGGTTGTGCTCGCCGATCAGCGACCACTTCACGCGGCCCTGCAGGGTGCCGTCGAAGAAGACGTCGAAGTGGCCGTCGGCGTCGACTTCTCCCGCGCTCCACCCCCCCGTGCTGCCGAAGTGCTCGACCGGAGTCCACAGGCCGCGCTCGAACACCCGGTCGAGGTTGGCGTCGGTGCCGTTGGCGACGATGAGGCCGTTGCCGGGGACGGTGCGCACCAGATGGTGGAACTGGGTTTCGATGGCGGCGAGGTCGGGGAAGATGTCGGCGTGGTCGTACTCGAGGTTGTTGAGGATGAGCGTGCGCGGGTGGTAGTGGACGAATTTGGAGCGCTTGTCGAAGAAGGCGGTGTCGTATTCGTCGGCCTCGATGACGAAGAAGGGGCTATCGGTGAGGCGTGCCGAGATGCCGAAGTTCTGCGGGATGCCGCCGACGAGGAAGCCGGGGGAAAGCCCGGCGTCTTCGAGGATCCAGGCGAGCATGGCCGAGGTGGTGGTCTTGCCGTGGGTGCCGGCCACGGCGAGCACCCATTTGTCTTTCAGAACATTATCGGCGAGCCACTGCGGGCCGGAGGTGTAGACGAGGCCGCGGTCGAGGATGGCTTCCATCAGCGGGTTGCCGCGGGTGACGACGTTGCCGACGACGAAGACGTCGGGATCGAGGCCGATCTGGCCGGCATCCCAGCCTTCGGTCAGCTCGATGCCGAGGGCGCGCAGCTGGTCGGACATCGGCGGGTAGACGTTGGCGTCGCAGCCGGTGACGGTGTGGCCGGCTGCGCGGGCAATGGCGGCGAGACCGCCCATGAAGGTGCCGCAGATGCCGAGGATGTGGAGGTGCATGGTTTTTTTGGTGAGGGGTTAGGGGTTAGGGGTTAGGGGTTAGGGGGGCCGAGGTTAAGAGGTACACCGCAATTGCGGCTCCTTACCCCTTACGCTTCACGCCTCACCGAAACATGATTATCCCACGGCGGCGGCGCGCGCCTGCTGGATCAGGTGGGTGAGCAGGGCACGCAGTTTGGCGGGGCGTAGCGGCTTGTGCAGCAGGGGGAAGCCGGCCTGGCTGATGCGCAGGATGGTGTCGGGTGCGGTGTCTCCGGTGACCACGATGGCCGGGATGCCGGGGCCGTATTTCTGCCGCAGGCGGACGATGACTTCGATGCCGTCGGTGTCGCCGGGCAGGCGGTAGTCCGACACGATGATGTCGGGTACGCGGGCGAGGCCATCGAGCCATTGCTCGGCTTCGGCGGCGCTGTGCGCGGTGACCAGGTCGATATTCCAGTTGTCGAACAGCTCGGCCATGCCGCGCAGGATCGCGCTTTCGTCGTCGACCAGCAGCACCAGCGCGTCGGCCGGGATTTGTTCGGGTGTGCCGGCGGCGATGGGGGGCTGGATCAGCCGGGCGTCGCCGCACGGCACATCGATGCTGAACATCGAGCCATGGTCAGGGCGCGAGCACAAATCGGTCCGGTGCCCCAGCAGTCTGCCCAGGCGCGAGACGATGGCGAGCCCCAGCCCCAGCCCCTTGCTGCGGTCGCGCGCCGGGTTGTGCAGCTGCACGAATTCGTGGAACACGCTTTCCTGCTGGTCCGGCGGGATGCCGCGCCCGCTGTCGATCACGCTGAGACGCACCATGTCGCCGCGGCGGCGACAGGCCACCAGCACGCCACCGTCGTCGGTGTAGCGGATGGCGTTGGCGATCAGGTTGATCAGGATGCGCTCGATCAGCAGCGGGTCGCTGTACAACGTGATGTCGCAGGGACGAAAGCGCAACCGCAGTCGTTTTTCTGCCGCCACTGCGCCGAACTGCTGTTCAAGTTCACGCAGCATCTTCTGCAGCGGAAAATGCACCGGGTGGACTTCGATGGCGCCTGCATCCAGCCGTGAAATATCCAGCAGTGCATTCAATAGCAAGGTCATCGCCGCGGTGGAGGCTTCGATGTTTTCGATCAGGGTTAGCGCTTCGGTCTGGTGGTTGCGCGCCTTCAATGCGGTGGCAAACAGCGACAGCGCATGCAGCGGCTGCCGCAGATCGTGGCTGGCGGCGGCGAAGAAGCGTGTCTTCGCGTGATGGGCGCGCTCGGCCAAGTCTTTTTTGGCGGCGAGATCGGCGGTGGCCTCGTGGATGCGCTGTTCCAGTTCGCTGCGGTGCGCCTGCAGGGCTTCTGCCATGTTGTTCACTCCGGCCGCCAGCGTGCCGACCTCGCCCGCCGGCGGCAACTGCGTGCGCACCGTGAGGTCGTGGCGCGCCAACCGCCCCACCACCTGCCCGACATGCCGCAACTGTCCGGCCAGCCGGTTGGACAGCCGCCAGGCCAGCGCACCCGTGAGCATCAGCGCCACCAGCATCAGCAGCGCGGCGTGGATCAGGGTGTCGCGCTTGAAGGCGCCGATCTGGTCGAGCGATACCCCGACTTCCACATGCCCCAGGGGGTTGTCGACCGGGGCGGCGCTGGCGGCGTAGAGCGCGTCGTCGTTGAAATCGGCGGCAGGCAGGCGAATCTCGCTGCGCTGCGCGTAATGAGCGTGCGGGAGGGCGGCAAGAAGGCGGTCGCCTGTGTCGGCGATCATCTGCCCGCGTGCGTCGAACGCGCGGGCAAAGGCCAGTTGGCTATTTGTGGCCTCGGTTTTGAGCAGCGCCTCCACCCGCGCCAAGTCGCCGCTGATCAGCGCGTACGGCAAGGCGTCGGCCAGGTGGCGGGCCGCATTGGCGGCGCGCGCGCGCAGCGCGTTTTCCGCGGTGGCGAGGGTCTGGGTGGTGAAATAAGCCGCCATTCCGAACTCGGCCAGCAGGGCGGGCAGCAGCGCAATCACCAGCATCCGGCTGCGGATGCTGGAAAGCGACAGCCGCCTGGACAGGGTCCGCAGGAAATTCACGCGACGTTGGCCCGCCGCAACACGGTCTGCGCAAACAGGCTGGGGTAATCGTGGGCGTCGACGATCTCGACTGGCGGCTCCCGTTGCGAAAGCGCCTGCCTCACCCCCTCGTGCATCAGCGGGTGGTCGTCGGCCAAAAGGGTTTTCAAGTGGGCGCTCCCTGCATGGCCGGGATTCTAGCGCTCCGTGCGATTTCGTGTGCGGCAGATTGGGGCGGCGGTTTCGAGTCGGTTTGCCCCACCGGGCGCGGTCATTCCGCCCGGCCAATCCTCCGCCGGCAAAGCGCTTGCGACACGCTAGTTCGGGATTTCCCGGCACGCCACCAGCGCCGGGTCGTCGAAATGGTCGATCAGAATGCGCTTGACCCGCAACTGCCAGAGGCGGCCGAATTCGGTTGCTTCTGCGGCGTTTGCCGTGCCTGCAAGCAGTTTCGGCATCAGCTTCTGCAGTTCGGGTGGGGCCGGCACGACTTCAGGATGGTAGGCGACCGTCACGCGCGCGCCCGAATCGATCCGGGTGAAGCAGAGCTCGGCGTCGATTGCGGCGCCGAATAGCAGTAGATTGCGGCGGCTGAAGCGGCCCGCCAATCCCTTGAACCCGCCTTCGCCTGCCGCGCCGGTGAGCAGGCTGGCCACGGCGGCGGTGACGCCGGCAACGCCATCCGTCTGCGCGGCGCTCAGTTCGACCCGGATGCCGCCGCGCTCGGGAAGGCCGTCCGGATAAAGTCTCGCCAGCGCCTTCAGGGTCATGAGGTAGGCGCCCGCCACGGTGGGGCAGGAATGCCCGGCGAGTTTGACCGCGTCGGTGTAGCCGTATTCGATCCGGCCGTTTTCGGCGGCACCGAGCAGTTCGGCCAGAGCGTCGTGCAGGGTGAGGCGGGGCACGGCAGCAAAAAATTCCGGATAGCTCATGATGGATTCCTTTTTTGAATGATGAAAGCCTGCAGCAGCGCGGCGGCGGCCTGCAGCAGAAACCAGATCAGCGTGGCCGCGCCCAGCAGCAGGCCCCACTCGTGGCTTAATCCGGCCGCGATCCCGCCCAGGCAAAACAGCACGGCACGGACGCCGCCGTAGCGTCCCAGGTGGGCGCGCAGCCGGGCATGCCAGTCGCTTTGTATGCCCGGACGCAGCCAGACCGGCAACAACTGGCTGGCCGCGCCGGACACCAGCGGCAGCATGAAGCCGCCGACGAAGGCCAGCGCCGGTTGGGTGGCGCGAAACCCGCCCTCCGCAGCCAGCGGGGCCATGGCGCCAAAAATCAGGCTGAGGGCGAATCCGGCCAGCGCGGCGGCGAGCAGTGGTGCAGCGCCGTGCAGGGCGAGAATTTCGGTGCGATACAGCCGCAGCCAGCTTGCGCCCAGCCGCACCAGCGGGACCGCCCATAAGACGCCGCCGATCCAGGCGAGCGGGCCGAACCAGGCCGCGCCGATGGCGACCAGCAGGGTGCCGGCGGTCGCCCACGGCAGATCGCGGCGCAGCCGTGGGCCGACTTGCGGGTCGGGCCTGCCGGTGACGGTCGGCAGCAGCACCGCGAGGGTGCTCACGGCGGTCAGCCCGACGAAGCCGAGCGTGTTGAGATGCAGATGGAGGCGGTGCAGGGCAAGCGCCTGCTGCGGCCAGGCCGCACTGGCGAGGATGGCAAGCAGGGCCAGCACGAGACAGGCCAGTGCGGCGGCGTACCAGGCCAGGCCGGGGTGCGGCCGGCCCAGCATCCCGGCACGGCGGTGCCGGCTCCAGGCGAGCAGCGCGCCGGCCGCGGTCAGCGCCAGCAGCGCGCCCGCATAACGCACCCAATACAGGCCGGGCATGCTGAGCGCGCCCACCACCAGCGCGCCGCCCGCCAGCGCCAGGACGGGGATGCCGAGCAGTCCGGCGGCGGCGGCACGGGTGCGGGTGAGCACCGGGATGAAGTGACTCATGGCGCCGAAGATCAACGGCATGGCCCCTACCGCCAGAATCAGGTGGAGGACGGCGGCGCGTCCGGCGTGAGGCGCCCACAGCAAGGCCGCGGCAAACGCGACCAGTGCCAGGAATACCTGCGCCGGCAACACCGGCGGCCTTAGCTGCGGATGAAGTCGATCACGATTTCACCCGGGTTGCGCAGCAGGTACTGGATTTCAACGGCGTCGCCATAGCGGGCGCGCAGCTGGTCGAGCAGCGGCAACGGGTCGTGGTCGTTGACGAAGCGCATGCGCTCGCCCGAATTCAGCGCGTCCAGCGCACCGAAAATGGCCGCGTGGCGAAAACGCTTGGCGATTCCGCGCGCGTCGAAGGGGTAGATGTTGTCCTGGCGAAGATGGAGGTGGGCACTCATGGCAGTCGTCCTGTAGATGTAGATGGAATACATATTATAAACACAGGTGCCATTTCTTCGGGCCTATAATATGTTTTTTACTTGCATCTAAAGTCCGCCACCATGCAGCTCACCCGCTTCACCGATTTCTCTCTGAGGGTGCTGATCCACCTGGGGCGCCACCCCGGCGCACTGGCCACGGTGGCGGGGATGGCCGCCGAGCATGGCATTTCCCGCCACCACCTGACGCATGTGGTGCACCAGTTGGGCCTCAAGGGCTACATCGAAACGACGCGCGGCAAGGGCGGCGGTTTCCGCCTGGCGCGCAGCCCCGAACGGATCCGGATCGGCGATGTGGTGCGCGATATGGAGACGGGGTTCGAGCTCGCCGAGTGCTTCCGGCCGGGCGAATCCGCGTGCCGCCTGATGCCGGGCTGTGCGCTCAAGGGCATCCTGGCGGAAGCCGGCCATGCCTTTCTGTCCAGCCTGGATCGCTACACCCTGGCCGATTTGCTGCCCGTCTAGTTTGACGGGCGGCGGATGCCGCCGCCGAGGCGATGGCCGCTCAGGGCGGCAGTGCGATTTTCTGGTCGACGCTGAACTGGTAGTCCAGGAATACCTGCTCCGCGCTGAGAACCTGATAGCTGCCGTCCGGCAGGCGCCGGGTGGTGTCCTTGAGGCGGTAGGTGGTTTGGCCGCACGTCCAGCAGTCGAAGTTGCGCATGTGGGTGCACAGGCAGGTCTTGTCCATGACCTTCACCTTCTTTGCGCCCAGGTGCAGCTCCACTTCACGGTTGTAGGCGTCGATATAGCTGCAGCGGCCGTTGGCGTCGAGCAGGTAGCCGTAGGCCTCGCAGTTGGGGCGGATTCCTGCGCCGATCGCCGGGCTGCTTTTGAGCATGCGCATCGGGTAGCCGGTCGGCGAGATGGTGTTGACTTCGATGTCTTCTTCGCTGGCCTTGAAGTATTCCTGCTTGACCTTGTCCGGCAGGCCGCATTCCTGGGTGACGGTGAAGCGCGTGGCCACCTGCGCGGCCGCCACGCCCTGTTCGAGGAAGGATACGGCATCGCTGCCGGTGAAAATGCCGCCGGCGGCGATCACCGGGATATCGAGATGTTCGGTTTTGAGGAACGCCTGCACTTCGGCGACGAGGGTGCGCAGGTCGTACTTCGCCCAGTCCAGGCCGAAGCCGAGGTGGCCGCCGGCGAGCGGCCCTTCCACCACGACAAAGTCCGGCAGCCGCTGCAGCCGCGCGTTCTTGCGCAGGAACATCGCCAGCGCGCGCGACGAGGAAACGATGATGCCGAGCTTGGCGTCGCGAAAGCGCGGGTGGTCCTCGATCAGCGCAAACGAGCCAAGATGCAGGCCGGCGCTGAGCGTGATGCCGTCGATGCCGGCGTCGAGCGCGGCCGACAGGCGTACCCGCAGCGTTTCGCGCGGCGCATTCATGGTCAGTTTCTCCATGCAATTGATGAAGATCATGCCGTCGCCGCGCTTGGCCTCCATGGTGCGGCTCACATGGTTGCGCGTGGCCTCTTCGAGCACCGCGAGGTTGAAATGCACGTTGGACTTGTCGCTGCTGGCGACGTTGGCCTTGTATTTTTTCAGCTTCTCGCTGACAAATTTGGTGCCGTAGCGCCGGTCTGACACGGACTGCACCAAAGCGTCGGAGACATGGCCAATACCGCCGAGACGCGCCACTTCGAGCGCCAGTTCGGCGGTCGAAATGTCTACTCCCATGCCGCCGATGACGATCGGCACCAGTTCCTGCTTGCCGAAGCGCAGGCGGAAATCATCCACGCGTTTCATACTGACCCTCTGGTTCTCGTTGACTGGCCCGGCCGGCGAGCGCGCCCGGCACCCTGCCGGGGCAAGGCTATTGCGGGAACGCCGGCATGTCGTCAGGCCGCGACTCAACAGCTTGAATAACGAAATATTGTATCCGCACGCCGCACGGATGACACCGGAAAGATTCCTTGCGGTCGGCCGCAAGGCCTGCGGCGACATTTCAAGACTTCACGATCCGCTTGCACAAAAAGCAAAGTTGTCTTATATAATCGCACGAACACGTGATCGAGCGATCACGTGTCAACTCTGTGCCCCCACCTCCTGGAGATCTCTGTATGAAAAAATTCCTGTTTACCCCGTTGATACTGGCTGCCTGCCTCGTCTCGACCGGCCTTGCGGCAGCTGAAACCCCCCAACCCGCAGCGCCCATGCCTGCCGAAATGCAGAACATGATGAAGGCCTTCACCCCGGAAATGCGCCAGAAGGTGATGGCGCTATCCCCCGAGCTGAAGGGCACCATCGTGAAACTGCATGCGGGCCATCCGCGTCGCGCCAAGGAAACGAATCTGCGCCAGATCATGCATGAAATCCTGTCCGAATATCAGAGCATCGCCTCGGCAGTGGCGACCGACAACGCCGAGCAGGCAGCCGAAGCTGCGCGCCGCCTGGCCAGCCACCGCATCCCCAAGGGTGGTTTGCTGCCGTATTTCCCGCTGGACAAAGTCAACGACAACGACCTGGGGGTGCTGCCGGCGATGAACACGGCCGTCGAGGGCAGCGCGCTCAAGCTGGCGGAAGCCGCGGATGCGGGCAACATGGCGTTGGCCGCTTCCTACATGAGCGACATCATGACCGGATGCGTTGCCTGCCATCAGAAATTCCGCGGCGTGCCCGGCAATTCGGCCAACCTGATGAGCCCCATGTCCAAGTAATTCCCAACCCAACTAGTGGAGATCTGAATAATGAAAAAGCAACTTTTATCGGCTGCCGTATCGGCTGCCCTGCTGGTAATGGCACACAGCGCCCACGCCACCAACGGCGACCAGATGTTCGCCATGTCGGCTGCACAGGCGGGGATGGGCGGCGCCACCGTGGCACAGGCCCAGGATGCCGTGACGGTGCTGGTCAACCCGGCCGGCATGGCCGATCTCGGCATTACGGATGTGCGCATGGACCTGGGCTTCGGCCTGCTGAATCCGCCGCGCGAGGTGAACGGGCAGGAGAGCGACTCCGACTGGTACATGATGCCGACCGGCGCCGCCGTGTTCAACGTCAACGACAAGCTTTTCCTCGGCATGGGACTGGGCGGCATTTCGGGCATGGGGGTCAACGTGGACGACATCTACGCCGCCATGGGGGGCAGCCAGCCCATCGTGACGACCAAGCAGGTATTTCGCTTCTCGCCGGCCGCCGCGTACAAGGTCACTGATGCGCTGACCCTGGGGGCGTCACTGAACGTCGTCAATCAGAGCCTGTCGATGTCCTTTGTCGGTGGGGGCGGCACCCAGGTCAACCTGCCGCAAAACCAGCAATTCGGCTTCGGCGCGACGCTGGGCGCCACCTACAAGATCAATCCCAAGCTGCAGGCGGGCTTTACGTACACGGGCAAGACCGGTGTTTCCGACATGGAATACAACACCCCGACAGGAACGACCCGCTTCGACATGGACATGCCCGCCTCGGCCGCCTTCGGCCTGGCGTTCAAGCCCATGCCGAGTCTGCTGGTGGAGGCCGACATCAAGCGCATTTTCTTCAATGATGTAATGGACCGTGTCACGGTCACCAATCCTCAGCCTGGGATGCCGCCGGTGCTGGCCTTCGGCTGGGATGACCAGACGGTCTATTCCATCGGCGTGAAGAAGGACATGGGGAAAATGGCGGTCAGCGTCGGCTACAACTATGGCGAATCGCCCATTGGCCCCGAGGATGTCAATGCGAACCTGGGCTCCACCGCAATTGTGGAACATCACCTGTCGTTCGGCCTCACGCGCAAGTTCAGCGACAAGGTGAGCGGCAGTTTTGCCTACACCCATGCCTTTGAAAACGAACTGACTTCGAACGTTGTTGGTCAGCCGGCCAACACCATCAAGATCAGCCAGAACCAGTACAACCTCAACATCTCGTACAAGTTCTGATCGGGCGGCCGGGCTTCCGGCCTCCCCCGATCTCATCGAAACGAACTCAATTCATTAGGAGAATCTCATGACCGTAGACCGCATCGTGCACCTTATGGCGGGCCTGATGGTGCTGCTCAGCATCGCCCTGGCCCATTTCACCAACAACCCGGCCTGGCTCTGGCTGACCGCCTTTGTCGGCGCCAACCTGGCGCAAAGTGGCGTGACCGGCTTCTGCCCGCTGGCTTTCATACTCAAAAAATCCGGCGTAAAAGAAGGCAGCTGTTGTTCCTGATTTGATGTGAAGGCTGTCCTTTCAGCAGCAGCCATTCGCGCTGCTGCCGTTTTTTATTCCGGATGCGCCCAATGTTGTCCAGCCTGGATGGCATGTACTATTTCGCTTGCTGGTATTGCTTTGGGCGCCAAAACACAGTGTCTGTAAAGAAAAGAAAATCCGCAGAAGTTCGCCGCCACGACATCATCGAGGCGGCCATGGACATCATTCGTCATGAAGGCGTGGGCAAGCTCACCACCCGAACGCTATCCAAGGCGGTCGGCATCGCGCAGCCCACCCTGTTTCTCCACTTTGGCAACAAGAGCCACATCCTGGTCGCGCTGGTGGACACCATTCAGGAGCGGCTGCAGAAGGGAATGGCCGGGCTCGGCCTGGCGCAGATGACGCCGCTGGAGCGCCTGAAGGCGGTCATCCGCGCCCATTTGAATTTCATCCAGCAGCAGCCGGGCATTCCCCGCCTGCTGTTCTCGGAAGCCTTGCAAAGCGGCGACCCCATTTTCCGCGACCGCATGAACGAACTGGTGATGTTCTTCCTGAATTTCATCGCCGGCCTGATCGCCGCCGCGCAGGAGGAGGGGGAAATCCGTGCGGACATTGTTCCCCAGCAGAACGCCTGCATTCTGATCGCGGCAGTGCAGGGGCTAGCTTTCCGCTGGATCCTCTCCGACCACCGCTTCGATCTGGCGGAGCAGGCCGATGCCGTCATCACGACCTTTGTCGAAGGCTGGGCGCCGCGGGTGTAAGGCTCATCCCGTCCGACCACACCGAGCCGCAACGCATCCTGATCGCTTTCGACGGCAGCGCCACCACCCGCAAGGCGGTCGAGATGGTCGCGGCCAGCCCTGTCATCTGGTGATGGTCGGCGCCGACAAGGCAGAAGCCTGCGAGCCGCTGGACTCGACGCGAAGGAGGGCGGGATTCCAGGTGATCGCCGGCATTCGTTCAGGTCATCTCGAAGAGATCCTGCGCGCCTACCGCACCGAACACGCCATCGACCTGATCGTGATGGGCGCGTACGGCCATTCCAAAGATCCGCGAATTCCTGGTCGGCAGCACCACCACCAAGCTGATCCGCCAGTCCAGCGTGCCGCTGCTGCTGTTGCATTAAGGCCGGTTTCGACGGCGAGTACCGGAAACCGGCCTCAGGAAAAGCGCCCGCCGTGGCGCGAAAACCGCCGCGCCACCGACAGCAGGTTGAACCACAGCAGCAGCGCCGATAACGCCAGCACGCCGCCCGCCGCAATGGCCAGCGGCTGCCACAGGGTGGCGCCGACAAGCAGCGCGCAGGCGGCGAGGTGAAGGCGGAACTGCCAGCGCGTCCAGCGTTCCGCAAGCATTTCTTTCATGGTGGGGATGCTGCCCACGCGCGCCTGCAGTTGCGCCTGCAGGTGAAACCAGGCGAGGAAGGGCACGATCTTGTAGAGCATGCCGTTCACCACGCTCACCGCGAAGCCGCCGATGAACAGCACCCCCAGCAGCAGGGGGTAGGCGTCGCTGGCTGCCCACGCCGGCCATAGTCGCGCCGCGAGCCAGACCGCCACGCAGGCGATCAGGCTGGCCATCCCGAGGCGCCAGTAATCGAGCGTGACGTCGGGCAGCTTCCTGCGCCGTTGCGCTTGCAGGCGCAGGGTGGCGACGGCAAACGCCAGGATGCCGCCGGCGAGGCCGGCATCGGCGATGAGGGCGGCGGCTGGGAAAAACAGCGGCGAGGTGGCGTGGAGCAGCAGCAGTGCGAACAGCGCGCCCGCCAGCCAGCGGGCGAGCCGCGGCGGATAGGGCGGCGTGATCTGGAACATCGGCACCACCTGGTAGGCCACGCCGATCACCAGCAGCAACACCCAGCCGAGCAGTCCGAAGGAGGCGTGTGCGGCGCTCGCGATTGCGCTCTCGGCGGCGGGCAGCTTCCACCAGCCGGCGCGCAACAGCGCAAGCGTCAGTCCGAGCAGCAGGGTGACGCCCAGACACGCCATCGCAAGCCGCACGCCGGTCACGGTGACGCCGGCCGCGGCGCGCGCGAGGCTGATCGATGCCATTGCCAGAAAGACGGTGATGCCGCCGCCAAGCAGGGCGATGCCAATGCCGAAAGCGGCCGGCGCGGCCGTCAGAAATCCCGTCATCAAGGCGATGGTTCCCAGCGTCAGCGGCGCATGGCTGAACCACGCCACCCACCGTGGTGCGGGGATGGACGAACCCGCCACCACCGGCAGCATCTGCAACAGTGCGCCCAGCATTACCATGGCGAGGAAGCCCAGCGTGAGCGCGTGGGTGAGGGCGAGCGTCTGCGGCGTCCAGCGCGAGGCCAGCGCCTCGGGCGCCCATACCATCAAGCCTGCGGCGGCCAGCAGAAACAGCGGGGCGGTCAGAAAAAACCGCAGCGGCAGGGAGTACGGCGGCGCCTGCCCGAAGGAGAGGCCGGCCTGCGGATTCATTGTGCGGCCCGCCTTATCGTGTAAACCACAGTTCATTCACCACAGGGAAAACAATCGGTTGCAGGAAGGCGTGCCGTCGCCAAACTGCCGAATGGCGGCCTAGAGGGATTTCTGGGGGTTTTTTCCTTGCTTTTCAACGCTGTGCCTTTATGTCCCAAGGGATGCCGTCCCTGCGGGACCGATCTCTATTGCTCTTATGAATCTTCGCCGGCCTGGCAGATCAGGATGACGTAGCTGCCGTCGGCTTCCATCTGCGTGGTGTGGCGATAGCCTCTTTCGACGAGCAAGGGATAGAGCGGAAACGGTTCGCGGTGCAGCAGCATGCGGATCGACTGGCCGGGGCGCAGCTCGTCCAGCGCGTTCAAAACCATTTCCATCGGCTCCGGCGGTCTCAGCCAGCGCGCGTCGATGAGGATTTCGTCCGTCGGGGAGGGCATACGGATCCCTACGGCGCTTCAGGCTCTGTGGAAACGGCCTCCATCGACCGGAGCAGGTCGTCGAGTTCGCCACCCAGGGCCTGGTCGGTCATGGGATAGAGCACGTTTTCTTCCTTCAGGTTGTGCTGCTGCATCAGCATGTTGAGCGTTTCCGACAGGCCGAGATAGCGGTCGTGATCGGTGCTGGCTACGGCGCCAGCCATTTCCCGTATCAGATCGCGCATCTGCCCGTGCTCCATGCGCATGACCTGCGTCGGCCCCATGCTCATGCCGGTGCGGGCTTCGAAGGCGGGAAACAGCACCTTTTCCTCCATCGCCAGGTGGTGCGCCATCGCGGCCTGGAAGCGTTCGAACAGGCTGCGCGCGCTGTCCCAGTTTTTTTGCGCCGCGGCATCTTCGGCGGCTGCGAACAAATCGTCGCAGGCGCGGTGATCCCCGCCCATGAAATCCAGAATCGTGCTCATCGGTTTTCCCCGTGTTTGCTGAAGCCAGAGTGTATCAGGACAAACAAACCGGTAAATCATCTTGACGTTTTATCTACATGTTGTATGGTTGTTGGGTGATCAGCACAAAATATAGACAAATGAGGAGATGACGATGTCGGACGTGGGGTTGGGTGCAGTGGTGTCGATGTTGCCGCACGAGGTGATCAAGCGGGACGGGCAGCGGGCGGATTTCGATGCGGGAAAGATCCGCTCGGCGCTGTTGCGCGCAGGCCAGGCCAGCGGCGAATTCGGCGAGGCGGAGGCGGATCTGCTGACCGCCCAGGTGGCGAAGGTGCTGATCCACAGCTTCCGCGGTTCGCCCCCGGAAATCGAGCGCATCCAGGACGTGGTCGAGCAGAGCCTGATCGCAGCCAACCACCTCGCCACCGCGCGCGCCTACATCGTCTATCGCGAAACCCACAAGAAGCTGCGCCAGGACCGCAAGACGGTGGTGGACGTGGAAACGTCGATCAACGAATACCTGTCGCGCCAGGATTGGCGCGTCAATGCCAACGCCAACCAGGGCTACAGCCTGGGCGGGCTGATCCTCAACGTCTCCGGCAAGGTGGTGGCCAACTACTGGCTCAACCACGTCTACGCCCCCGAACTCGGCGAAGCGCACCGCGACGGTTCGATCCACGTCCACGACCTCGACATGCTGGCCGGCTACTGCGCCGGGTGGTCGCTGCGCACCCTGCTGCACGAAGGCCTGAACGGCGTGCCGGGCAAGGTCGAGGCGGGGCCGCCCAAGCACATGTCCTCCGCGGTCGGCCAGATCGTCAACTTCCTCGGCACGCTGCAGAACGAATGGGCCGGGGCGCAGGCGTTCAGCTCGTTCGACACCTACATGGCGCCGTTCATCCGCAACGACAATCTGCCCTACAGCCAGGTCAAGCAGTACATCCAGGAACTGATCTACAACCTCAACGTGCCGTCACGCTGGGGCACCCAGACGCCGTTCACCAACCTGACCTTCGACTGGGTGTGCCCGGAAGACCTGCGCGAGCAGGTGCCGGTGGTCGGCGGCAAGGAGATGCCGTTCACCTACGGCGACCTCCAGGTCGAGATGGACATGATCAACCGCGCCTACATCGAGGTGATGACCACCGGCGACGCCAAGGGCCGCGTGTTCACCTTCCCGATCCCGACCTACAACATGACGCCGGATTTCCCCTGGGAATCGGAAAATGCCGACCGGCTGTTCGCCATGACCGCGCGCTACGGCCTGCCGTATTTCCAGAACTTCATCAATTCGGAGATGAAGCCGAACCACATCCGCTCGATGTGCTGCCGCCTGCAGCTCGACCTGCGCGAACTGCTCAAGCGCGGCAACGGCCTGTTCGGCTCGGCCGAGCAGACCGGCTCGGTCGGCGTGGTGACGGTCAACTGCGCGCGCCTGGGCTATGAATACAAGGGCGACGAGGCCGGCCTGTTGCGCCGCCTCGACGCCCTGCTCGACATGTCGCGCAACGGCCTGGAAATCAAGCGCAAGGAAATCCAGCGCCTGATGGACAACGGCCTGTTCCCTTACACCAAGCGCTATCTCGGCACCCTGCGCAATCACTTCTCGACCATCGGCATCAATGGCGTCAACGAGATGATCCGCAATTTCACCGCGGACGAGCACGACATCACCTCCGAATGGGGCCACGATTTCGCGGTTCGGCTGCTCGACCACATCCGTGGGCGCATCGCCGCCTTCCAGGAAGAAACGGGCCACATGTACAACCTGGAGGCCACGCCGGCCGAGGGCACCACCTACCGCTTCGCCAAGGAGGATCGCAAGCGCTATCCGGACATCCTGCAGGCGGGCACCGACGACGCGCCGTATTACACCAACTCGTCGCAGTTGCCGGTGGGCTTTACCGACGACGCCTTCGAAGCGCTGGAACGGCAGGACGATTTGCAGCGCAAGTACACCGGCGGCACCGTGCTGCACCTTTACATGTCGGAGAACATTTCCTCGGCCGATGCCTGCCGCAATCTGGTTCGCCGGGCGTTAACGCGCTTCCGCCTGCCCTACATCACCATCACGCCCACATTTTCGATTTGCCCCAAGCATGGCTACCTCGCCGGCGAGCACGAGTTCTGCCCCACCTGCGACGAAGAAGCCCTGTCCCGTAAACGTGCTGTTACCGCCTGACCCGGACCACAAAGGAGACTGAAATGAACGATATGACCATTCCGACCCAAGTTCTGAACGCCGCTGCCGCACTGAAGGACGAAGAGCGCACCCGCTGCGAAGTGTGGACCCGCGTGATGGGCTACCACCGCCCGGTGACGAGCTTCAACAAGGGCAAGCAGAGCGAGCATCGCGAGCGGCGCCACTTCGTCGAAAGCTGCTGCACACCCGGCTGATTCCGCCATGCCGCGCCCACGATCATGACGCTACGCCAACCATCATGACGCTACGCGTGGGCGGCTTGACACCGCTTTCCACCACCGACTGGCCCGGCATGCTGGTCGCGGTGGTGTTCTGCCAGGGCTGCCCGTGGCGCTGCGGCTATTGCCACAATCCCGGCCTGATTCCCGCGCGCGGCGACCACGAAATCCCCTGGGAAGACGTGCTGGCCTTTTTACGTCGGCGCCAGGGGCTGCTCGACGGCGTGGTGTTTTCCGGCGGCGAGCCGACCGCGCAGGCGGGCCTGCCGGATGCCATGCGCGAGGTGCGCGAACTCGGATTCAAGGTCGGCCTGCACACCGGCGGCATGTACCCGCAGCGGCTGGCGGCGGTGCTGCCGCTGGTCGACTGGGTGGGACTGGACGTGAAAGCGCCGTTTGCGGAGTATGCGCGCGTCACCGGCGTGACCGGCAGCGGCGAGCGGGCGCATGCCGGCCTGCTGGAAGTGGTGGCGTCCGGCGTCGCCCATGAAGTCCGCACCACCGTGCATCCGGCGCTGCTGGCCGATGCCGTAGTGGTCGGCCTCGCGCACGACCTGGCCGGGCGCGGGGTGAAACATTACGTCCTCCAGGCCTTCCGTAGCCAGGGGTGTGCGGACGAGGCCCTGCGCCGGAACGCGACGCGCGACCGGCCCTTGCAGGAAGTGGGCGAGGGACTGGCCGGGCTGTTCGAGGATTTTTCGGTGCGCGCGACGTAGCCTGGTCTTGCGGAACAGTAAGACAGTAAGACTGGGCGGCCGGCTTCAGAATGCGGCCGCCTCCGCTTCCAGGTAGGCGCGGCTGGCGTTGCCGCCGCTCAGCAGATTGAAGTTGGGCAGCTTCGAATAGGCGCTTTGATCCAGCGTGTCGAGCGCGGTTTGCAAGTCCTCGCCGGCATCGACCGCGCGCTTCATGTGGTCGCGCAGCAGCACCAGATAATCCCGTGTTTCGCGGCGCGCCTTGGCAAGATCGCAGACAGCGCCATGCCCCGGCACGATGCGCGCGGGCTTGAGCGCGGCCATCGCATCGAATGATGCAATCCCTCCGGCCACACTGCTGAACGGAAACACCCCCAACAGGCGGTCGGTGACCACGATGTCGCCGCCGAACACGACGCGGCTCTGCGGCAGCCAGACCATGATGTCGCCGGGGATGTGGGCGGGGGCGGTGAAAATCAGCTCGAAATCGGTTTTGCCCAGCCGCAGGCGATGGCGCGTCTCGAAGGTCTGCGTCGGCAGCACAACCCGGGTGCCTTCCAGTTTTTCCTTGAGTTCGCCCTGCAGCGACTGGATCAGTTGCGCGCCGCGTTCCTCGGCGTCCGCGCGCATGTTCTGGTGGCCGATGATGGGCACGCCCAGCGTGACGAAATAGCTGTTACCCAGCCAGCGGTGGTCCTGTCCGCCGGTGTTGATCACGACTTTGACCGGCTGCCGGGTCACCCGGCGAATCGCCTGGTGAATCTGCTTGCCGACCTGATACGACGACCCGCTGTCGATCACCACCACGCCTGCCGTCGTCACCACGAATCCGGTGGTGGCGTTCATCGCCTCGTTTTCGTAGGTGCGCCCGCCGACCTCGCCGACGAAGGCATAAACCCCCGGCGCGACACGTTGCGGCTTGAGCGTGAGCGCGTGAACCGGGGCGATCAGCCCGAGCAGAACAAGGGCGAAGAAGAAGCGAATGATCTGCATGGGCGTTCCTTTCATTTCAGTTCATATCCGGCATGGCAGGCCACGCAGCTGCCCTGCATCTGCGATAGCGCGCGCAAAGCCGGGCCGACGTCGCCGGTGGCCCCGGCCTCCTGCGCCGCCACCGCAAACCGGCTGGCGGCCTGGTGCATGGCGTGGCCGGTCTGGCGCATTCCGGCAGGCATGTATTTGGCAACCTCATGCGCGCCATGGCGCTGCAGCGAACTGATTCCGAGGCGGGTTTCCGCGACGTCGGCCGCGGCATCGAACTGCTTGTCGGCGAGGTGGGCGGTGATCTCCTGGATGGCCAGAAGATGGTCGCGCATGTTGGCCAGCGTTTCCGCCTTGAGTGCGGGCGGAAAGCGTACGGGCTCGCGCGCGGCTGGTGCGGCGCCGGGAGGGTTGTCGGCATGATGCCCGGCGTGAGGATCGGCGTGAGGATCGGCGGCGGCCCAGACAGCCGTGGTCATGGCCAGGCCGAGGGCGAGGGTCAGGGTGGTTTTCATGAATGCTCCATGGGTGACTGGGGCAGAGTGTAGGACGCGGCGCGACGAATGCGTATGATTTTGCTCATGCTTCGAATGGACGCCCTGACCGATATCGAAACCTGGCTCGCGCGTCACGCCGAGTCGCGCGCGATCGCCAAAGATGCGCGGGTGTTTGCCTGCGGCGAGAAGCCCGCCAGCCTGTTCTGGGTAAGGGCCGGGGAACTGCAGCTGGTCCGCCACACGCCGCAGGGCGAACGCGTGATTCTGCAGCGCTGCTCGCGCGGCGCGCTGGCCGAGGCGTCGTTGTTTTCGCATCGCTACCATTGCGACGGCGAGGCGGCGGTGGACAGTCTGGCGTGGGTGCTGCCGCTGGCGGATTTCCATGCTGCGTTGAGCGAGGCGGATTTCAGCCGTGCCTACACGATGTGGCTGTCGCATACCATCCGCGGTTTGCGCGGGCAGTGCGAGCGACTGAGCCTGCCGCGCGCCGAGGATCGCGTGCTGCATTACCTGCGCGAGCATGGCCGCTTTGAACGGGATGGCTGCCCGCTCAAGACCTGGGCCGGCGCGCTGGGCATGACGCACGAGCATTTGTATCGCACCCTGTCGACGTTGCACAGGGAAGGGCGCATCTGCCGCAGCGCGCACGCGATCAGCCTGGCCTGAACGCCGTTCAGTCGACGCGTCCCGCGCGTAGGAACAGCGGCCATTGCAGCGCCCGGGCCGTCTCCGGGTCGCCCCACAGGGAGCGGAGTTCGGCCAGCAGCGCCGGCAGCGGATCGCGTCCTCGTGCGGCCTGGTAACGCTTCACCGCCGACCAGGTCGAGAGGTAGTCCAGCAGTCGCGGCAGGGTCCACTCGACTTCGATTGCAAAAGCCGGCGGCTGGATTTCCGCAAACGGAAAATCCAGGCTGCGGTAGGCGTCGTCGATCCGCGCGCGTTCGGGCGGCCAGTACGGGCCGATGGTTTCGGCATAGAAGCGCTGGAACAACGCATCCATCTCACCCGGCAGCAGCATCCGTCCGTAGCCCCACACGGCGATCGCGCCACCGGGTTTCAGCACGCGCGCGGCTTCGGCGTAAAAACGCGGCAGGTCGAACCAGTGCGCTGCCTGCGCGACGGTGACGAGGTCGACGCTGTGGTCGGCGAGGCCGCTGGCTTCGGCGGGCGCGACACGATAATCAATAAGGGGATGCGGTGCGGCGTGACGGATCTGCTCGGCGGAGGCGTCGGTGGCGACGACGCGGCGGAAATGCGGCGCCAGCCCCAACGCCGCCTGGCCGCTGCCGGTGGCGCAATCCCAGGCGAGGTCATGGTCGACGCACAGGCCGGCAAGCCAGGCGAACAGTGCGGCGGGGTAGTCGGGTCGGTAGGCGGCGTAGCGGTCGGACGCCGACGAGAAGTGATCCTTGAAGCCGGTCACGCCGGCAAGAGCGTCAGGCGCAGGTCGCCGCCGATCTGCCGCACGTCGCTACATTTGAACCGCGCGGCATCAGCCAGTGTGCTGAGCGCGGGCTGTGAAAACAGCCCGCGTGCGTCGTCGCCCACCGCCATCGGCGCCACGTAGGCCACCCACTCGTCGACCAGCCCAGCTGTGATCAGCGCGCCGTTCAGTGCAGCGCCCGCTTCGACGTGCAGCTCGTTGATGCCGCGCTGCGCCAGCAGCGCGAGCAGCGCGGCGAGGTCGACGCGGCCATCCGTTGCGGGCAGTTCGACCACCTCCGCACCCGCCTGTTCGAGCGCGGCGCGCGCGCCGGGCTCGGCGTGGTGGCAGGCGACGAGCGCGGGCAGGATGGCCGCGTCGGCCGGCGTGCGCAAGGCGGAATCGACGACGACCCTGATCGGCTGCCGGCCGATGTCGAAATCGCGCACGTTCATGCGCGGGTTGTCGGCCAGCACGGTGCCGCTGCCGGTGAGGATGGCGCAGGCGCGTGCGCGCAGACGCTGCACGTCGGCGCGCGCCGCCTCGCCGGTGATCCACTGCGAGGCGCCGTTGGCGAGCGCGGTCTTGCCGTCCAGCGTCGACGCGGTCTTCAGCCGCAGCCACGGGCGGCCCCGCGTCATGCGCGAGATGAAGCCGGGATTAAGCGCGCGCGCATCGGTCTCCAGCAGCCCGACCTCGGCTTCGATGCCGGCCAGCGTCAGCATGGAAATGCCGCCGCCTGCGACCAGAGGATTGGGATCGGTCATCGCCGCCACCACGCGCCCCACGTCCGCGTTGACCAGCGCCTCGGCGCACGGCGGGGTGCGGCCGTGGTGCGAGCAGGGTTCCAGCGTGACGTACACCGTCGCTCCGCGCGCGGCATTGCCGGCCGCTTTGAGTGCGTGGATTTCGGCGTGCGGGGTGCCGGCGCGTTCGTGCCAGCCTTCGCCGACGACATGGCCATCCCTGACGATGACGCAGCCGACGCGCGGATTGGGGCTGGTGGTGTAAAGCCCGCGCGCCGCGAGCTGCAGCGCGCGCGCCATGTGGGCATGGTCGGCGGCGCTGAAGCGGTCGGCGTGAGACATTTACTCGTCGATGTCGCGGAGGACGTCGCGGAAGTCCTCGACGTCCTGGAAACTGCGATAGACCGAGGCGAAGCGGATATAGGCGACCTTGTCGAGCTTCTTCAGCTCGTTCATCACCAGTTCGCCGACCGTACGCGCGGGCACTTCGCGCTCGCCCAGCGTCAGCAGGTGCTGGCGGATGCGGTCGACCGCGGCGTCCACCAGCTCGGTCGAAACCGGGCGCTTGTGCAGCGCGCGGCGGAAACCCTCGCGCAGCTTGGTTTCGGAGAAATCCTCACGGGTGCCGTTGGTCTTGACGATCTGCGGCGGCCGCAACTCGGCGGTTTCCCAGGTGGTGAAGCGCTTGTCGCACTGCGCGCAGCGGCGGCGCCGGCGAATCGCATCGCCCGCCTCATTGACGCGGGAGTCGATGACCTGGGTGTCGAGGGAACCGCAGAAGGGGCATTTCATAAGCAGGTGAGGGGTGAGGGGTGAGGCGTGAGGCCGGCCGTGGCAGGCGCCCCCTCTCCCCTAACCCCTATCGCCTCACGCATTAGCCATACACCGGAAACTTCGCCACCAGCTTCGCCACATCGTCCTTCACCCGCTCGATCACCGCCTCGTCGGTCGGTGCGTCGAGCACGTCGGCGATCAGGTGGGCGAGCTGTTCGGCTTCGAGTTCCTTGAAGCCGCGCGTGGTCATCGCCGGGGTGCCGAGGCGGATGCCGCTGGTGACGAAGGGCTTCTGCGGGTCGTTGGGGATGGAGTTCTTGTTGACCGTGATGTGGGCGCGGCCCAGCAGCGCCTCGGCTTCCTTGCCGGTGAGGCCTTTCGGCTGCAGGTCGACCAGGAAGACGTGGCTCTCGGTGCGGCCGGAAATGATCCGGAGGCCGCGCTCGACCAGCACCTTGCACATCACCAGCGCGTTGGCGATCACCTGCTCCTGGTAGTGCTTGAATTCCTTGCTCGATGCTTCCTTGAACGCCACCGCCTTGCCGGCGATGACGTGCATCAGCGGGCCGCCCTGCAGGCCGGGGAAGATGGCGGAATTGATCGCCTTCTCGTGCTCGGCCTTCATCAGAATGATGCCGCCGCGCGGGCCGCGCAGGGTCTTGTGGGTGGTCGAGGTCACGACGTCGGCGTGCGGCACCGGGTTGGGGTAGACGCCCGCGGCGATGAGACCGGCGTAGTGCGCCATATCCACCATGAATATCGCGCCGATTTCCTTGGCGATTTTGGCGAAGCGCTCGAAGTCGATGCGCAGCGCGTAGGCCGAGGCGCCGGCAATGATCAGCTTCGGCTTGTGCTCGCGCGCCAGCGCTTCCATCTTCGGGTAGTCGATTTCTTCTTTTTCGTTGAGGCCGTAGGCGACCACGTTGAACCACTTGCCGGACATGTTGAGTGCCATGCCGTGGGTGAGGTGGCCGCCTTCGGCCAGACTCATGCCCATGATGGTGTCGCCAGGCTTCAGGAAAGCCATGAACACCGCCTGGTTGGCCTGCGAGCCGGAGTTGGGCTGCACGTTGGCGGCCTCGGCACCGAACAGCGCCTTCACCCGGTCGATCGCCAGCTGCTCGACGATGTCGACGTATTCGCAGCCGCCGTAGTAGCGCTTGCCGGGGTAGCCTTCGGCGTACTTGTTGGTGAGCTGCGAGCCCTGCGCTTCCATCACCGCCGGACTGGTGTAGTTCTCCGACGCGATCAGCTCGATGTGATCCTGTTGGCGCTGGTCTTCTTTCCGGATCGCAGCCCACAGGTCGGGATCGGTCTTGGCAAGGGTGTCTTGGCGGTTGAACATGGCAGTGGGCAGGGCTGGAAAAGGCAGAATTTTAACCCGGAAACGGGCGCGACGAGCCCCGCCTCACAGCGCTCAGCACCATGACTGCCCAAGCCTATACTGAAAAAATGACTGGTTCGTCTCCGAGTATCGCGACTTCGGCAATGTCCTGGTCGTTTATTGACCAATAAGGATGAGGCGCGGCGATGCCGCTGCGCTACGCAATCACGCAGGCAGAGTAAAGGAGAATGGCGATGCAACGGCAATATACGGGAAGGCTGGGCATTGCTTTGTTTGCGTTTTTTTGTTCGACGGGATGGGCGACAGGAACACTCGAATCAATCTCTCCGGCGCAGCCAGAGGCTTATCAGACGTTCACGATAACAATCAAGCATATAGAATCCCCCGAATCCCCGAATCCTGGAATTGTAGGTGTCCGTGTGGAGGCAGGAACCGTCACGCTCGACGATACATTTGCGAGGCCGTATTTCATTGCTTCCGAGGAGCGTTTCAAGACCGCAACGATTACCGGTCTCCCGGCGGGCACCTATACCCTTAATGAAAGGATTCTTTCGCCTGCGTCCATCGGACTGTTGGGCGAATTTACCGTTACCCCCGCGCCCCCCGCCCAACCGGTCTTCGCCTTGTACCATGCCGGCATCAACCACTACTTCCTCACCGCGAGCCCTGCTGAGATGGATTTTCTCCTGGAAGTCGATCTTGTCTGGGGGATCGTGGACGAACGGCAAATCGACCTTGACTGGAGGGTCGTGGACGAAGGCTTCAAGGCCTGGCCAGCCAGTGGCCCCGCCCCGGCGGCAGCGAAGCCGGTGTGCCGGCTCTATTCGCCCCTGGTGAATACCCATTTCTATAGTGTCAACGCCGCCACTTGCGATTCCTTGAAGCAACAAACTGGCGTCTGGATCGACGAAGGCATCGCTTTCAGGGCGCTTGTCCCGGCGGACGGAACGTGCCCCAGCGGCACCTTGCCGGTCTGGCGGCTGTATAACAACCGGTTTGCGCAATTGGACAGCAACCATCGCTACCTCATCGGCCAGGATACCTACCGGAACATGATCGCAAACGGCTGGATCGGCGAGGGCGTGGCTTTTTGTTCGCCGGAGTAATTCGCCTGGTGTCGTTTTGTCGACAGGGGGTCTGTCCAGGCAATCTCCCGGCATCCGTCATTCGCCAAGAAAAACGGAGCCACGCAGGTTCCGTTTTATTTTGATTATGCGTGGTCGACAGCCGTTTCCGGTTCGTACGCAGCCGCGTTTGCTGCGGCTCGTATAATCGTCCAAAACCGGAGCTCAACCCATGCAAAGACGTGATTTCCTGACGGGCGCAGTCGCCATGCTGCCGCTGGCCGCCCAGGCGGCGCCCGCGGAATTGAATTCGCTGCCGGCCATCCGCTGGCGGCTGGCGTCGAGCTTTCCCAAAAGTCTCGACACCATCTACGGCGCGTCGGAAACGTTGTCGAAACGGGTCGCCGCGCTCACTGGCAACAAGTTCCAGATCCGCGTCTTCGCCGGCGGCGAACTGGTGCCCGGCCTGCAGGTGCTCGACGCGGTCGGCAACAGCACCGCCGAATGCGGCCACTCGGCCGGCTATTACTACGTCGGCAAGAACCTCGCGCTGGCCTTCGACACCGCCGTGCCCTTCGGCCTCACCGCGCGCCAGCAGAACGCCTGGATGTACGCCGGCGGCGGCATCGAGGCGCTGAGAAAGCTCTACGCGAAATACAACGTGGTGCAATTTCCCGGCGGCAACACCGGCACCCAGATGGGCGGCTGGTTTCGCAAACCGATCAAGTCGATGGCCGACCTCAAGGGCCTCAAAATGCGCATCCCCGGCATCGGCGGCCAGATCATGGCGAAGCTCGGCGCCGTGCCGCAAACCCTGCCCGGCGGCGATATCTATCCCGCACTCGAACGCGGCGCGCTCGACGCCGCCGAATGGGTCGGGCCCTACGACGACGAGAAGCTCGGCTTCCACAAGATCGCCCGGCACTACTACTACCCTGGCTGGTGGGAAGGCGGGCCGCAGCTCTCTTTCTACGTCAACCAGACGGCGTGGAAAGCGCTGCCCGAGACGTACCGCCAGGCCTTCGAAGTCGCCACCGCCGAGGCCAACCAGCTGATGCTCGCGCAATACGACGCCAAGAATCCGCCCGCGCTGTTGCGCCTGGCCGGGCAGGGCGTGCAGCTGCACCCGTACCCGAAAGACATCATGCTTGCCGCGCGCCGCGCCACCTTCGAACTGTACGAAAATGAAGCGAAGACCAACCCCGATTTCGCCGCCATCTATCGCCCCTGGAAGCTGTTCCGCGACACCCAGTTCCAGTGGTTCAAGGTCGCCGAAGCGGCGTATGCGAATTTCAATTACTACGTAAAATGATGGTACCCCGACGCGCCAACCTGACCACCCCTGCCCATCATTGCGAGGCGCAGCCGAAGCAATCCAGGCACGTCCGCACGGGCTGGATAGCCTGCGTGGCATGCTAAATAACGAAAGACCGACATCATGAACCGACTCGACCAGCTCATCACCACCTTCGACCTCGGCCTGCGCACCGTCTTCGCCAGTCCGCACCCCGGACGTCCCTATCCCGGCACCGGGCCGGAAGCCGACATGAGCGAGACCGAACGCCAGCAGGCCGCAGCCCTCATGCGCGTCAACCACGTTGGCGAAGTCTGCGCGCAGGCGCTCTACGCCGGCCAGGCGCTCACCGCGAAAAATGCGTCCGTGCGCACCGAACTCGAACAGGCCGCCAAAGAAGAAACCGATCACCTCGCCTGGTGCGCGCAGCGCATCAAGGAACTCGGCGGCCGCACGAGCCTGTTGAACCCGCTGTGGTTCGGCGGCGCGTTCGGCATGGGCGTCGTAGCCGGCCTACTGGGCGACAAATGGAACCTCGGTTTCCTCGCCGAAACCGAACGCCAGGTCGAGGCCCACCTCGACGGCCACCTGCAGCGGTTGCCACAAGCCGACGCCAAGAGCCGCGCTGTCGTCGAGCAGATGAAGATCGACGAGGCCCAGCATGCGCAGACCGCCGTCGCCCACGGCGGCGCGCCGCTGCCGCTGCCGGTGAAGCAGGCGATGCGCTTTGCCGCCAATGTCATGCGGCAAACCGCCAGCCGGATTTAGCCCGCGTCACCCAACCTGCCGACACGCTGCGCTTGTTTTTTCCTGATGTTTTGATCCGCACGACTAGATAAAGATGAAATACGTGCTCGCGCTCGACCAGGGCACCACCAGTTCGCGCGCGATCGTGTTCGATCACGCGGGGCAGATCCAATCCGTCGCGCAGAAGGAGTTCCGGCAGATCTTCCCGCAGCCGGGCTGGGTCGAACACGATCCCAACGAGATCTGGTCGTCGCAGATCGGTGTCGCCGCCGAGGCGATTACGGGCGCCGGGCTGAGCGGGCGCGACATCGCCGCGATCGGTATCACCAACCAGCGCGAGACCTCGGTGGTGTGGGACCGCCGCACCGGACAGCCGGTCTACAACGCCATCGTGTGGCAGGACCGGCGCACTGCGGGCCTGTGCGACGAGCTGCGCGCGGCGGGCCACGAAGACCTGTTCCAGCACAAGACCGGCCTGGTGCTCGACGCGTATCTCGCCGGCACCAAGCTGCGCTGGATCCTCGACAACGTGCCCGATGCGCGGCGTCGGGCGGAGGCGGGCGAACTGGCGTTCGGCACCGTCGACAGCTGGCTGTTGTGGAAGCTGAGCGGCGGGGCGCTGCACGTCACCGACGCGACCAACGCGTCGCGCACGCTGCTGTTTGACATCACGCGGCAGGCGTGGGACGACGAGCTGCTGGAGATCATGCGGGTGCCGCGCGCGATGCTGCCCGAGGTGCGCGACTCCAGCAGCATCTACGGCGACACCGATCTGCTGGGCGGCGGGCGCATCCCCATCGCGGGCGTGGCCGGCGACCAGCACGCCGCCCTGCTCGGGCAGGCCTGCACCCGGCGCGGCATGGTGAAGAACACCTACGGCACCGGCTGCTTCATGCTGATGAACACCGGCGATACGCCGATTCCGTCGAACAACCGCCTGATCACCACCACGGCGTGGCGCATCGCCGGGCGCCCCAGCTATGCGCTGGAAGGCAGCATCTTCATCGCCGGCGCGGTGGTGCAATGGCTGCGCGACGGGCTCGGCATCATCCGCAGCGCAGCCGAGGTGGAAACCCTGGCGGCGAGCGTGCCGGACAACGGCGGCGTCTACCTGGTGCCGGCGTTCGTGGGTTTGGGCGCGCCGCACTGGGACCCCTACGCGCGCGGCGCGATACACGGCATCACGCGGGGTACCACCTCGGGCCATCTGGCGCGCGCCGCGCTCGAATCCATCGCCTACCAGGTGACCGACCTCATCGCTGCGATGCAGGACGACGCCGGCCTCACCCTCACCGAACTGCGCGTCGACGGCGGCGCCACCGCCAACGACACCCTGATGCAGTTCCAGGCCGACCTGCTGGGGGTACCGGTAGTGCGTCCCAAGGTCACCGAAACCACCGCGTTGGGGGCTGCCTATCTGGCCGGCATGGCGGTGGGGTACTGGAGCGGGCTCGACGAGATCGCCGCGCAATGGCAGGTCGAGCGCGTGTTCGAACCCGCGATGGGGCGCGAGCAGGTCGACGCCCTGCGCGGCGGCTGGGATCGCGCGGTGGGGCGCTCCAAGGGCTGGGCAAAGTCGGAAGCGGGCTCCGCATGAATCGGGACGAAGCCATCGAGCGCCTCGCCGCCCGCCGCACCCCCTGGGACATGATCGTGATCGGCGGCGGCGCCACCGGGCTGGGCATCGCGCTCGACGCCGCCACGCGCGGCTACGAAACCTTGCTGCTCGAACGCGACGACTTCGCCCAGGCCACTTCCAGCCGCAGCACCAAGCTGCTGCACGGCGGTGTGCGCTACCTGCGCCAGGGCAACCTGAAACTGGTGATGGGCGCGCTGCGCGAGCGCGGGCGCGTGCTGGCCAATGCGCCGCACCTGGCGAGCGAACAGCCTTTCGTCATCCCGACCTACCGGCGCGGCGAAAGCCTGTACTACGGCTTCGGCCTCGGCGTGTACGAACGCCTCGCCGGGCGCGCCAGCCTGGGGCGCTCGCGGCGGCTCGATGCGGCCGAAACCCGCCGCGAGCTACCGAGGCTGCGCGCCGATGGTTTGCGCGGCGGCGTGCTGTATCACGACGGCCAGTTCGACGACGCCCGCCTCGCGGTCTGCCTGGCGGCCAGCGCCTGGGACCACGGCGCGACGCCGATCAATTACTGCCAGGTGACGGGTTTGCTGCGCG
>JAIBEI010000013.1 GCA_019459055.1 Thiobacillus sp.
CGAATACGTGCGCTCACGTCACGAGCGCAAGAAGGTCGAGATGCTCTTTGCGCACCTCAAGCGAATACTGAAACTTGATCGGCTGCGATTGCGTGGACTTAGTGGTGCGAGCGACGAATTCACCCTGGCTGCAGCGGTCCAAAATCTACGTCGTTTGGCCATGCTGACCGCGCAAGCCCCACCAATTGACGGGATAGGTGCGTCTGCTTGACGCAAAAACACCAGGATTAACGAAAAAACCGGGCATTAAGACCCGGTTACGAACCTCGAAATGGGCAACGTTTCAAAAAATCACCCTTGATGGGGAATGGACTCGGCTGCGACATCGAGTTTTTCAACAGAATCGGTCGAACTGAGACAGTGGTAGGTCGGTTGAGTTGAAGCGCCTGGCTGGTTCTAATAAGCAGGGGTTCATGACTTGACTACATTCCACTCGGTTTTGAGCACACCTTGGCTATAGATGCGTAGTGCGCGAAGTGCCTCAGATGTGTCTTCACAGGACTTGTAAGAATCGAAGGCTGTCTGCACAAGACCCGCAAGCGTTGTGTGCTCATCTTCGTTGGGGTTCAAGAGAAGGAGTATCTTCTCGCGTAACCGAGCAGCCTCCTGTTCTTTTTCACGATCCTCCCTTTCTTTTAGTTCCCGCACTTCCTTTGGTTCATCCACTGAAGGCAGTACATACCAGCGGTTTATTGAAATGAGTGAGATGTACAAACTCAAGTTATCCCGAAGGTCATTTATCCACGCTTGGCGCATTGGCCCAAGCATTTGTCGCTTTCCCGCACGGTATGACACAAAAGGGGCGACGATCACTGCAACGAGTGCTGTCGCTGCCGAAATTAGTGAGGCCCAGACTTCAGGCTGAATTTCAGGTTGCATGGGTATTGATCAAAATATTTAGTTATCGACCCCATTGGTCCGAGAATAACTATATGAATAGCTCCCAGTTTACTAGACTCCTTCGAGCCTCAAGCTTGTGCGTCTGTTTTGGCACCGACAAGCAGACGCTTGATGAGGTTGGCCTGAATGGCCGCAATGGGTCGGGTGCCGTCCCTCGCCCGTGACTAAAGCTGCCGTTCAGGCAGAGTACGGCGTCAACGGCGGCAATCAGCGCGACACCGGCCATTGGATTTGGTCAGCGCCACCGGCCGCAATGGCCGAGAAGCGGAAGTTTCGGAGTTTCATTTGAGCGCCAGCACAGGGCAGGCCTGAGTCTTTCGATCAGCGCAAATTTGACCAGCAGCCCCAGGCCAAGCCGGCGGCTTAATGCCGCTTGTGGTCTTCCTTCAGCGCCAGGGTGGCGACCTGGACGCGGTTGCGCAGGCCGAGCTTTTCCATGATGTTGCGCAGGTGGTTGCGCACGGTGTTTTCCGACAGCGTCATCTGGTAAGCGATGGCCTTGTTGGACAGGCCTTCCTTCACGTGGTTGACGATTTCCATTTCGCGCGCGGTCAGTGCCGACAGTGCGCTGTTGTTGAGTTCGCCGCGCGCCATCTTCTGCATGATGTTGAGCGGGAAACTGCTCTGGCCGTCGCACACGCTGCGGATGGCGGCGAGCACCTGGTCGGGTTCGCTGGACTTGATGACGTAGCCGTCGACGCCGGACGAGATCGCTTCGGAGATCTCCTCGTCGGAGTCGGCAATGGTGAGCATGATGACCTTGATGCCGAGGTCGCGCAGGTCGGAGACGAGGTCGAGGCCGTCGGCGTCGGGCAGCGAGCGGTCGAGCAGCGCGGCATCGGCACGGTTGCCCGCCGCCAGCCAGGCGCGCAGCTCGGCGGCGTTGGCCAGCTGCGCGGTGAGCGTGAGGTCCGGCTCCTGCTGGATGTAGCCCGCCACGCCCATGCGCAGCAGGGGGTGATCGTCAATGAGAATGATGTTCAAGGGGGTTGGCATTGGGTCTCCGTTGAATGTGAAGCGACACGCTATTATGCCGGCAGCCTGCGCGGTGCTTTTTCGAATACCGCATGATAGACCGGAATGGGCAGCCGTTTCAGCAATCTGCCCGCCCCCCCAGCGTGATACTCCCGCGGTATTTCGAACGCATTGCGAAGTGAAGTGCTCCAGCGAGCGTGCGGGTTGATGGCGCACGCTCCAAGCTTCCTTGATCAGCCTTGGCGGCTCTCTGCAATCTGCGCGCAATACTGCTGCAAATGCTCCGGCACGCCGGGCGGGCAGGCGCCGCACTCGCGGTTGCCGGGCACGGCGTAGTCGATGAACTTGGGGTAGGCGAGCTTCAATTCGCTCATCAGCTTGACGAAGTCGTCCAGCGTGCGCTCGCCGCCGAGCCGGGGATTGCGTGCCTTTTCCTGGCCGATGGTGCTGATGCGGCGCAGCTCGTAGTCGTGCGCCGGGTAGACCAGGGTGTCGTCGTCGAGCGCGAACAGCTTGCCGCGCACCGAGTGATAGAGCGCGGTGGCGTCGCCGTTCTGGAAGTCGGTGCGGCCGCAGGCTTCGATCAGCAGCGCATCTCCGCTGTAGAGCCGCCCGTCGTGCAGGTAGGCAAAGTGGTTGTCGGTGTGGCCGGGGGTGTGGATTGGCGTCAGTTCGACCGAGCCCATCCTGAACGGCGTGCCCTCGACGATACCGGAGTCGGTGCACGGCAGCGCATCGAGCGCGGGGCCGGCAATCTTGCTGCCGGCGACTTCCTTCAGCTTCTTTGCCGAGGTGATGTGGTCGGCGTGGATGTGCGTCTCGACGGTGAATGCGAGCTTGAGCCCGAGCGCGTTGACCGCTGCAAGGTCGCGCTCCCAGGTCGGCAGCACCGGGTCGATCAGCAGCGCCTGGCCGGTTTCCTCGCAGCCGAGGAGATAGGTGTAGGTGCTGGAAACGGGCTCGAACAGCTGCTTGAAAATCATTGGGGCCTCCTGAGGACGTGATCAATGTGCGGCCAGTGCATCGTCCAGAAGTTCCACCCAGTGTCGCACCGGAATCGTTGTGCCGGATTGCAGGTGGGTGAGGCAGCCGATATTGGCGGTGACGATCATCTCCGGCGCGCAGGCCTGCAGATTTCCGAGTTTGCGGATTTTCAGTTGGTTGGCGATGTCGGGCTGCAGGATCGAATAGGTGCCGGCGGAGCCGCAGCACAGGTGCTTTTCGGCCACCGCAGCGAGCTCGAACCCGGCGTCGGTCAGCAGCATTTCGACGCCGCCGGTGAGCTTCTGCCCGTGTTGCAGGGTGCACGGCGGGTGGTAGGCGATGCGTTTTTGGGTGAGGGGCGAGGGGTGAGGGGTGAGGGACTTCAGCGCGGCCGCTTCGGAAACGAGGATTTCTGAAATGTCCTTCGTTGCGGCGGACACCCGCGCCGCCTTTTCCGCATAGGCGGGATCACTGCGCAGCAGCCAGCCGTAGTCCTTCACCATCACGCCGCAGCCCGAGGCGGTCATCACGATCGCCTCCACCCCGGCGTCGAGGTGCGGCAGCCAGGCGTCGATGTTGCGGCGCGCGGCGGCGAGGCCGTCCTCGGTGTCGTTGAGGTGGTGCGCCAGCGCGCCGCAGCAGCCGGCTTCTCTGGCTGCGATCAGCGAGATGCCGATCCGGTCGAGTACGCGTGCGGTGGCGCTGTTGATGTTGGGCTTGATGCCGGGCTGCACGCAGCCCTGCAGGACCAGCATGCGGCGGGCATGAACCGGCCGCGGCCAGTCGCCCGCGGCTTCGGCTGCGGGAATGCGCAATTTGATGAAGCCGGGCATCAGGCCGCGCATGCTCTGGCCGAGTTTCAGCGCGCTGTTGAACAGCAGTTGCGTTCCGAGGCCGGTTTTCAGCGCGGCGCGCGCGGCGGTTTCGCGTACGCCGCGTCCGACCTTTTCCTCGACGAGGTGGCGCCCGATGTCGAGCAGCTTGCCGTATTCCACGCCCGACGGGCAGGTGGTTTCGCAGTTGCGGCAAGTCAGGCAGCGGTCGAGGTGAAGCTGGGTCTTCGCGGTCGGGGTCGCGCCCTCGAAGACCTGTTTGATCAGGTAGATGCGGCCGCGCGGCGAATCGAGTTCATTGCCGAGGAGTTGATAGGTCGGGCAGGTGGCGAGACAAAACCCGCAATGCACGCAACTGCGCAGGATGCTTTCGGCGACCTCGCCCTCGGGGGTGTTGCGGAAGGATTCGGCGAGCGTGGTCTGCATGTCAGAAGTCCGGATACAGGCGCCCGCGGTTGAAAATGCCTTCGGGGTCGAAGCGCTGCTTGAGATTGCGGTGCAGCGTCGCGAGCGCCGGCGTGAGCGGGGCGAACACTCCGTCGACCGGTGCATTGCCGCGGAACAGGGTGGCGTGGCCACCGGCTGTCTTGGCCGCTTCGCGCAGCGCGGCGGCAGGCAGGTCGCTGGCCAGCCAGCGGACCGCGCCGCCCCACTCGATCCATTGCGCGTCGCCGCGTTGCAACGGCGGCGTGGTGGACTTCACGGCCAGCCGCCACAGCGGGCGCTTGTCGAAGAAGGGTGTCGCCTGGTCGCGCAGACGCTGCCAGAAGGCGGCGGCATCCTTCAGCGTTTCGCCGCCGAGTTTGGCCTGCGCAGCCTGCACCGCGGACGCCGCGCCGGACAGCCGCAGCGTCAGCCGGCCGGCGTGCCATGAAGTTGCCGACAGCGGCAGCGGCTGCCCAGCCCACTGGTTCATTTTCAGGATGGCGGCCGCTTCGTCCAGTTCGTATTGCAGCGTGGTTTCCGCCTTCGGCCGCGGCAGCACCTTGAGCGAGACTTCGGTGATCAGGCCGAGCGTGCCGAGCGCGCCGACCATCAGCCGCGACACATCGTAGCCGGCGACGTTCTTGATCACCTGGCCGCCAAAACGCAGCGGCTGCCCGGTGCCGTCGATCAAGCGCACGCCGAGAACGAAGTCGCGCACCGCACCGGCATAGGGGCGGCGCGGGCCGGACAGGCCGGCGGCGATGCAGCCGCCCAGCGTGGCGGGTCCATTGAAGTGCGGCGGCTCGAACGCCAGCATCTGATTCTGCCCGGCGAGCAGCGCCTCGATTTCGGCCAGCGGGGTGCCGGCGCGCGCAGTCAGCACCAGCTCTTTCGGCTGGTAGTCGACCACGCCTGTGAGCACGCGTGTGTTGAGGACTTCACCTTCATCGGCATTGCCGTAGAAGGTTTTGCTGCCGCCGCCGTGGATGATCAGTGGCGTGCTGCTGGCGTGGGCGGCGCGGATGCGCTCGATGGTGGCGTCCAGCATCAGAACCTCGGCAACTCGGGATGCGGCAGCTGGCCGCCGTGGATGTGCATCGCGCCCCACTCGGCGCAGCGATGCAGCTCGGGCACGGCCTTGCCGGGATTCAGCAGCTTGTCGGGGTCGAACGCGGCCTTCACCTCGTGAAAGCGCGTCAGCTCCGGCGTGGCGAACTGCACGCACATCTGCTTGATCTTCTCCAGCCCGACGCCGTGCTCGCCGGTGATGGTGCCGCCGACCTCGACGCACAGTTCGAGAATCCTGCCGCCGAAATTTTCGGCCTTGTGCAGTTCGCCCGGCGTGTTGGCGTCGAACAGGATTAGCGGATGCAGGTTGCCGTCGCCGGCGTGGAACACGTTGGCAACGGCCAGGCCATATTCCGCGCTCATCTCGCTGATGCGCTGCAGCACGTGCGGCAAAGCGCCGCGCGGAATGGTGCCGTCCATGCAGTAGTAATCGGGCGCCAGGCGGCCGACCGCGGGGAAGGCCGCCTTGCGACCGGCCCAGAATTTGAGGCGCTGCTCCTCGCTCTCGGCGGTGCGGATCTCGGTGGCGCCGGAGGCTTCGAGCACTTCGCGCACGGTGAAGATGTCGGCCGACACCTCCTCGTTGACGCCGTCGACTTCGCACAAAAGCAGCGCCTCGCAGTCGAGCGGGTAGCCGGCGTGGACGAAGGCCTCGGCGGCATGGATGGCGAGGCGGTCCATCATTTCGAGACCGGCGGGAATGACCCCGGCGGCGATGATGTTGCCGACTGCGGCGCCGGCTTTGGCCACGTCGTCGAACGCCGCCAGCACCACTTGCGCGCGTTCGGGGCGCGGCAACAGCTTGACCGTGATTTCGGTGATCACCGCCAGCATGCCTTCCGATCCGGTCATGAGCGCGAGCAGATCGTAGCCCGGCGCATCCAGCGCATCGCTGCCGATTTCGAGCAGTTGGCCGTCGATGGTCCAGGCGCGCAGCTTCTGGATGTTGTGCACGGTGAGGCCGTATTTCAGGCAGTGCACGCCGCCGGAGTTTTCCGCCACGTTGCCGCCGATCGAGCAGGCGATCTGCGACGACGGGTCGGGCGCGTAGTAAAGATTGTGCTGCGCGACGGCTTCGGAAATCGCCAGATTGCGTACGCCGGGCTCGACCACGGCGGTGCGCGCCAGCGGGTCGATCGCCTTGATGCGGTTGAGCTTGGCCAGCACGAGCAACACCGCGCCATCGACCGGCAGCGCGCCGGCGGAAAGCCCGGTGCCGGCGCCGCGCGCTACCACGGCCACCTTGTGTTGATGGCACAGCTGCAGGATCGCCGCCACCTGCGCCTCGTTCTCCGGCAGCACCACCACGTCGGGCGTGTTGCGGTACGCCGCCAGGCCGTCGGACTCGAACGGCAGCAGGTCTTCACGCTCGTTGAGCACGCAGTGCGGCGGCAACAGACGGCGTAGCTTTGAGAGGAAGGCGGGACTGAGCATGAAGGCGTTGAGGTGTCGGATCAGGCTGCGAGTTTAGCCGGGCTCGCCTGCGCGTGCGAGGGCGCGAGCCGCCGGTAGGCTTCCGCCAGCGCGCCGTCGTCGCCGACGTTGCCGGGAAAAATGACCACCGGCAGTTGCGGCAGGCGGTGCGCGGGCGGCGTCTGCACCACGGTGACGCCGGGCAGGATCTGCCCCAGCACGCGCGATGCGGCCAGAGCGAGGCCGGTCGACAGCACGTCGTTGGAGGTGATGCCGCCCTTGCTGATCAGGAAGCCGAGCGTTTCCGGCAGTCTTTTCACCACATCCATCAGCGTGCCCGACACGGCTTCGCCGAATTTCAATCGCTCCGCCACGCTGGCGAACGTACGCTCCGCGCGGCTGGTGAACACCACCGGCGTGAGGCCGTGCGCATGGGCGTGGGCGATGCTTGCCGTCAGTTCGTCGACCACTGTCGCGCGCGCGGCCGGCAGGCGGGCGACGTCGAGCGGCAGGCCGACCACGCCGCGTTGCTTCAAGAGCGCAGTCAGCTGCGCGGTGGTCTTGGCCACGTGCGAGCCGACGACGATGGCGCCGGGCTGGCCGTCGCGTACCAGGGTGGCAAACGATTCAGCGGCGACCGGCTGCGGCGGCAGCTTCGCCAGCGCGGTGAGCAGCGAGGCCGCGCTGCGGAACAGGAGTCGCTTGCCGCCGGCGGCAGCGGCCAGCACTGCATCGGCGAACAGCCGGTAGTCGTCGGCTGATTCGCCGTCGACCACGCCCACCGTGTTGTCGTGCATCGCGGCGAGCCATTCGCCTGCCGCGCCGGCACGCAGGTCGGCCAGCGTCAGGCGCGCCACATCTTTGGCGGCGACGCGGCCAGCGGTTTTTTCCGCGACGTAGTCGGGCAGATACGCTGTCGTGTAGCCGAACACCGAGTCGCGCGCGAATTCGGTTTCATGCGTCGGCACCGGCTTGCCGTCGACCATCAGGTAGTGCGTGCTGTCGCGCGTGATGCGGCCGCCCTCGAAGAACGCCGGGGTCAGCAGCGTGGCGTCGAACGGCCCGAGCACGGCGTTCATCACGTCGGTTTCCACCGGATAGTGGCCGCGCAGGGTCGAGTCCGAGCGGGACACGAACAGCACCGGGCCGTCGTAGTCGGCCAGCGCAGCCTTGAGGTTGACGCACACCTCGCGGGTGACGGCGGCGGCGCGTTCCGCGTCCATCCCCCGTGTATTGGTCAGGATGAAGAACAGCGGCGCGGCGTCCGCCAGCGCCGTCTTCAGCGTGGTGACGTCCCAGTGCGTCAGCAGCAGGCAGGAATGCACCGTCTGCGAGCCGGTGGGATCGTCGTCGAGAACGATGATTTTCGGGTTCATGGTCGAAACCTTTTTCTGTCCGCGAATACCCGAAGGGCATAAAGGACGCGAAGAAACGCGAAGGAAAAAACCTAGGTTTTCTTCACGGCCCTTCGCGTTCTTCGCGGATGCATTTTTTAAGCCGTCGCCTGTTCCATCATCGCCAGCGCACGCTCGTGCATCGCCTGTGCATTCATGCCGTTGAAGTCGAACAGCTGCTGCGCGCTGGCGGTGGTTTCGCCGCGCTTCCAGCAGAAGACGTCGCGTTGCGCGGCCTGGCTGCGCAGCAGCACCGGCTCCAGCGGGCCCGACGGGCCGCCGCTGACGGCGATCAGCACGTCGCCATGGAACATCGCGTGGAAGGCGGCGTCGTCCATGAAGCGGCCGTCCGGTTCCGACACGCTGTTCCACAGCACATCGCCGGGACGGTACAGCCGGCGCGGGTTGACCACGGCGACGATGCGCGAGCCGATGCCGGCTTCGGCCAGTTTCTCGGCGGCGGCGAACACCGGCTGCAGCACCATGTCGCCGGTCACCGCGAACACCACGGTATGGGAGCCCGCCGTTTTGTTTGAAGGCAGCTCCTGCAGCACCATCGCGCCGTCGTCAATCGCCTGATAGCTCTGCGCCATCGTGGCGTGGATCGGCAGCGGCGACTTCGAGGCGGTGATGACGATGCCCTTGTTGTGCTGGTGCAAGGCCCAGTCGTAGCTCGCCTGGATCATGTTGGCGTCGACCGGGAACAGCGGGTAGACGTTGCCGTTGCGCATCATCGCGGCGAAGTAGCTTTCGATCTCGGGACGCTGGTGGGTCCAGCCGTTGCGGCCCTGCTCCAGCGCGCCAGCGGTGAACAGGCACACCGTCGCGGGGGTGGGGCGGCGCAGTTCGGCCATCGCCTGGGTCACCGTCTGCCAGATCGGCAGGCCGTTGATGGCGAAGGACTCGTAGCTGCACCACAGGCTGCGGCCGCCGAACAGCGCGAGCCCCACCGCGAGGCCGGCGCAGGCGTCCTCGTTGAGCGGCTCGTAGACCTGGCCGGACGGGCCCTGGAAATAGAGGTCGTCGGCGGTCGGGTGGCGGATCGTCAGCGCCTTGTTGATGTTGGCCATGGCGGACGCCTCGTTGCCGTCGGCGTTGGTGACGACGAACATCGGGTCGCGGCGGCCGACTTCGCCAACCACCTGGCCGAAGGCGGTGGTCGGGATGTGGTTCTCACCGACGGCGAATTCGGTCAGCGACAGGCCATCGAGGCTCGGCAGCTCACGCACGGTTTCGGTCACGGCCACGCGTGCGGCCGGGCCGCCGCCGGCGTGACGGAAGTTTTCGCGGGTCAGCTTCCAGGCCTGGATCGGCAGCGCGCGGCGCTGCAGGCCGGCTTTCACGTCCTCGGAGTCGAGGGTGTGGTGCGCATACAGGTTGTGCGACTTGGCGCCGGTGGCGTGCACGCCCGCGCCCTTCAGCTGCTTGACGATGAGGCAGGCGCGACGGCCGGACAACGCGCTTTTTGCAGCAACGTCGGCCGCTTTCAAAATGGCGCCGGTGAACGCCATGCGCGCGGCGAAGCCGAAGGTGGTGCTGTCGGTATACGCCGGCGCGTCCGGGGTGTCGGCATACTCGCGGGCGTCGACCAGGTGCACCTCGTCGAACCCATGCGCGCGCCAGTAGTCGGTCATGCGCGTGTTGTCCCACAAGGACACCATGCTGTGGTGCTCCTGCGAATAACCGTTCCACACCAGCACCGGCAGGTAGTTGGTGACGGCCGGGTAGGCGGTGGCGAAGTGCTGGAACGCGCTCATGATGTAGGGCTCGCCCAGGCCGCCGTCGCCGATGGTGACGGGGAACAGCTTGTCGCGATTGAGATAGGCGCCGGCCATGGCGAAGTGCTGGCCCTGGCCCAAGGGACCCGCGGGCGCCAAAAGGCCGGGAATCGCGCCCGACAGGTGGCCCAGGAGGCCGTGGCGCTCGCGGTAGCGCGCGCGCATGTCGGAAACCGTATGGATGCCCATGTCTTCCAGCGAGGTGTCGAGGAACATCGCCGAGTAGAAGCCGGGCGCGTGGTGGCCGACCTCGGTCACCATATTGCGGTGGCCCAGCAGATGCAGCGCGGCGACCGCGTCGGCGCTGGAGGCGAAGCCGCCCGGGTGGCCGGACGACTTGCTGCCGGTGACCTGCAGGGTCAGATAGCGCAGCGCGTCGGCGGCCAGCAGGGTCTGATAGATCGCCGCCTCGCTGGTGGCGTCCGGCAGCGTGGGCTGGTTCGGGCCAAGCAGCGGCGCGGCGCCGAGGCGGTCGATTTCCGGGAAGCTGTCGGCGAAATACTGGATGCCTTCGCAAAAGGCGGGGAAGGTTTCGGGGGAGGACTGCGTCAACGCATTCATGGCCATTCCTTTTTCACAATATGAAAATGTCTCACATGATGTGAAACGATGATCGTATTGAAGCAGATCAGGCGACAAATTTCACATTGCGTGATAAATTTTCACTTCATGAAAAAAATAAGCTCTTCTATTCAGGTGCTCGACCGTGCCATGGCGCTGGTCGGGATCCTTTCCCGTGCGCCGGGCCCGGTTGGTCTCACCAAGTTGGCCGGCGAGGCCGAACTCCACACCGCCAGCGCGCACCGCATCCTTGGTTCGCTGATGGCGCATGGCCTGGTCGAGAAAACCGGCGCCGGCGAATACGATCTGGGCGTGCGCTGGCTGGAAGTGGGCAATCGCCTGCGTGCTCGTCTCAATATACGTCAGGTGGCGATGCCTTTCATGCAGCGACTTGCTGAGTTGACAGGCGAAACGGTCAATCTGATTGTTCGTCGCGGCGACGAAGCGGTCTACGTCGAGCGCGTGACGGGCGGGCAGACGCTGATCCAGGTGGTGCAGGTGGTGGGCGCGCACGCGCCGCTGCACGTGACCGCCGTCGGCAAGATCTTTCTTGCCGAGGACAGCGCCAGCGGCGTGATGGGCTATGCCGAGCGCACCGGCCTGCCGGCGTACACCAGCAACACCCTGACATCCCTGGACAGACTGCAGGCCCAGCTTGCAACCATCCGCGTTGAACAGCTTGCACACGACCGCGAGGAAGCCGAAATGGGCGTCGCGTGCATCGGCGCGCCGATCCGAGACGCCGAAGGGAAGCTGGTTGCCGGATTGTCGATTTCCGCCCCGGCCGATCGTCACAAACCGGGCTGGGACGAAGCCTTGAAAAAAGCCGCCGCGCAGACTGGTGCAGCACTGGGTTACCTGGCCAATGGCTGAACCTTACGTTGCAAGCGCTGTATTCCCTTGCTCCGCAGGGGCTTTCTTGGCAATGTGGCGGCCATGACCATCGCCACGCTCGTCCCCGCCACCCGTTATCAGATTGCTGCCTGGCTGCTGACGGCCAGCAGTTTGCTGCTTGTCCTTTACCTGCGGCTGTTGCCGGCCCTGCTTGCCGGCCTGCTGGTGGTGCAGCTGGTTCACCTGCTGGCGCCGCGGTTCGTCATCGGCAAGCTCGGCCATACCTGGTCCAAGGTGCTGGTGGTGTCCTTGATCACCCTCATCGTGCTGGGCGCGCTGGGCGGCGTCACCGCCGGCGCCATCCTCTATTTGCGCACCGAGGGCGGACTCACCGGCCTGCTCACCAAGATGGCCGAGGTGATCGAAAATTCGCGCGAACTGCTGCCGCCGTGGGCCCGCGAGTGGCTGCCGCAAGGCGACGAGTCGGTGATTCGCGCCGGCCTGGTCGAATGGCTGCGCATCCATGCGCAGGACCTGCGCAAACTGGGCGGCGACGCCGGCCGCGTGCTGTTGCTGATCCTGGTCGGCTTCATCATCGGCAGCTTTGTCGCGCTGCGCGAAGCCTCGCCGCATCAGGTGATGGCGCCGCTGGCGCAGGCCCTGTGCGAACGCGTCCACCGCCTGTCCGAAGCGTTCCGCCGCGTGGTGTTCGCGCAGGTGCGGATCTCCGCGCTCAATGCCCTGCTGACCTGGGCCTATCTTGTCCTGGTCCTGCCCGCGTTCGGCGTCGAGTTGCCCTTCGTCAAGACCATGGTGCTGGTCACCTTTGTCGTCGGCCTGCTGCCGGTGCTGGGCAATCTCATTTCCAACACCATCATCGTCATCATTTCGCTGTCGCATTCGCTCTACGTCGCCGCCGGCTCGCTCGCCTTCCTGGTCGTCATCCACAAGCTCGAATATTTCGTGAATGCCCGTATCATTGGGGGTCAGATCAAGGCGCGCGCGTGGGAGCTGCTCATCGCCATGCTGGCAATGGAAGCGGCCTTCGGCGTGCCGGGCGTGATCGCCGCACCCGTGTACTACGCGTATATCAAAAAAGAACTGTCCGATAGGGAATTAATCTAATGGCAAGCGACACCGAATCCCTCGTCATCACCGCCAGCGGCGAAGACAAAATTGGCCTGGTGGAAGGCTTCACCCGCCGCATCAGCGAATCTGCCTGCAACATCGAGGAATCACGCATGGCTTCGCTCGGCGGGCGTTTTGCGCTGCTGATGCGCGTGTCCGGCAGCTGGGACGGGCTGGCCAAGCTGGAAGCCCGCCTGCCGGCAGTGGGCGAGGAACTCGGCCTGGCGCTCACCCAGCAGCGCACCCGTCCCACCCGTCCGGAAAAGCCGTTGATCCCGTACACCGTCGAAGTCGCCGCGCTCGACCAGCCCGGCATCGTCAACAGCCTCGCCAATTTCTTCGCGCGCCTGCACATCAACATCGAGGCGCTCGACACCGAGACCTATCCTGCGCCGCACACCGGCGCGCCTATGTTCGCCGTCCACATGACGCTCGGCATTCCCGCCGACGCCCACATCGCCACCCTGCGCGGCGATTTTCTCGATTACTGCGACGACCAGAATCTCGATGCGACCTTCGAGCCGGTGCGGATGTGATCCGGCGAAACCTGGGCCCGCTGATCACTCATCCGCGCTCACGCTGAGCTCGATGTAGGACATCGGCATCTCTTCGTCCTGCTTGTCCATGCGCGGCTGGCTTCGCAGCAGCGCCGCTTCCACCCGTGCCGCCTGCAGTGCGGGGCGATCGATGATGGCGGGATACAGCCGGTAGTGTTTTTCGATCAGCTCGGCCTGCTGGCAGGCGCAGGCCTCAAGCGCGCTACGGGTGGCGGGCTTTAGATGCGGCAACAGCAACAGCCACGGCGCCTGCCAGGCGTGGTAGTCGCGCACCAGCCGGGCGTGCGCCGCATCCATGCCGGCGGTGGCGATGAACAGCGGCGGGAAGGCTTCGGCGTCGAGCACGCGTCCACGCAATTCGTCGCTCCCCTTGAGCGTGTGCAGCCCCAGCCCGTCGCCGTCGTCGGAACGGCGAAACCATTGCGCCACGCCGCTGGCGAGACTGTTCACATAACGCGTCAGATACACCCCGGCGGGTTCGGCCGGATCAGCGATGGCCGCGCTGCGGAATTGTTCCTGAGCGGCCATGCCGGCGCGCCAGTCGAGCGGCGGTCGGGTATCGGTTTCGCTGTCGGCGCGCACGCTGTGCAGCAGCGCCAGCGGCTGGTCGTTGCGGTCGAGCAGCCACAGCTCGAACGGGTCGCGGAACCTGAATGGCACGTCGCGATGCACGCGGAGTAGGTGCTCGTACACCACCGCGCCCATTTCCTCCAACCGCCGGAAATCGTCGGACGGATACAGCGGCCCGCGCTTGAGCCCCTTTTCCGCTGACCAGTGGCCGTAGCGGATATCGGAGATCAGTGCGCGCTTGCCGGCGCGTCCGAGGCCGTCGAGCAGCGTGTCGTTGGCCACATAGATATCCCATTCGATGCCGTCGGTCGTCACCGCTTCGGCCGATGCAAAACGTATCGTGTGCACCGCCCCGCGAAACGGGTTGAGCAGGCGCTGGGCGAAGCATTCGATCTGCATGGGAACGGATTACATCAGCAGTTGGCGCGACCGGATCATGGCTGCGGGCGGTTGGGCGTAGCGGCCTGGGCGGCAGAGCTCATCCAGGCGAACAGCGCCGAGCGCATCGCCTCTTCCACCGACATGTCGATCGGCTGCACCCAGTCGCGCGGCACGAAAACCGTGTAGCCGCCGATCATGTACCCCATCGGCAGATAAACCGCCACGCGGTCGCCCTGCAGGAAGCCGGCGGGCAGGTCGCCGACGCTCTGGCGGGTGACCAGTCCCACCAGTTCGAGCGGCTGCCCCGGCAGTCTGAGCGCTACCACCGTCTGCTGCGTGGTCTGGTTGCGTTGGGGTGAGAAATAGTCGGCAAAGCTTTTGAGCGAAGAATAAATGCTTTTCACCACCGGCAGGTTGGTGAAGGGCAGCTCCACCAGCGACAGCAGCTTGCCCATGCCGCGCTGCGACATCAGCATGCCGAGCAGGATGATGCCGGTAATGCCCAGCAGCAGGCCCATGCCCGGCACGTAAAGCCTGCCGATGAAGGGCCGGATCAGTTGCATCGCTACGGACTCGCTCCAGCTCAGAAAGACATAGAGCAGGTAGACCGTAAGCCCGAGCGGCAGGGCGGTGATCAGGCCGCGAAAAAAATACTGGGAAAGATTCTTGGTCAATTTTGAGCCCCGCGACTGTGTCTGGAAATATTTCATGTTGTATCGTTAGCATAACAGCGCCGCGTTGCTAGAATTACCGCTCCTTATCCATATTCAGAGGACGCCCCATGAAAGCCCCTGCCTTGATTGCCCTTGCCCTGCCTGTCATGCTTGCCGCTTGCGCCAGTGGCCCCAGCGCCGAAGAACAGGCCGCCATGACGGCCGATGCGCGCAAGGCCAGCGGTGCGCTGATCCAGAAACTCGGCGGCGAGCTGAAAGCTGCGATCAATGAAAAAGGCCCGGAGGGTGCGATCAGCGTATGCAAGGAACGCGCACCGCAGATTGCCGCCGACATGTCGAAGCAGTTCAACTTTGATGTCAAGCGCGTCAGCCCGAAAAACCGCAACCCCGCCGGCGTGCCCGATGCGTGGGAAGCCGAAGCCCAGGCCGGGCTGGAAAAACGTCTGGCCGCCGGCGAAAAGCCGGAAACGCTCGACACCTGGCAGATCGTGTCCACGCCCGGCGGCAAACAGTTCCGTTATGCCAAGGCGCTGCCGGTGCAGCCTGTGTGCCTGACCTGTCACGGCGGCCCGGCTGATATTCCCGAAGGCGTGAAGGCGCGGCTCGCTACCGAATACCCGCTGGACAAGGCCACCGGCTATGCGCCCGGCATGGTGCGCGGCATCGTCTCGATCAAGCGTTCGCTGTAAACATTCCGCGGGAAGGCCGACGAGGTGGTCGGCTTCGTCAATCCCGGTGTGAGCTGAACATGGCGACGACCGCCGCCTGGTGTGTCTATATGCTGCGCTGCGCCGACGGCTCGCTTTACACCGGCATCACCACTGACATCGTTCGCCGCGTCGCCGAACACAACGGCGATGGCCCGCTGGGCGCCCGCTACACCCGACCCCGTCGTCCGGTGCAGCTGGTCCATGCCGAAGCTGCGGCCAGCCGCGCGGAAGCCACGCGGCGCGAGGCGGCGATCAAGCGGCTGGATCGCGCGCGCAAGCTGGCGCTGTGCGGGTGCGCGCCATGATTTTCCTTACCGTTTCAGCCTGGATCATCCAGCCGCGCCTGTAGCTGCGGCATGACGGCCTCGGCGGCACGCCGGCCGGCATCGATCGCGACGCCGGCGCGGTGAAACTCCATCAACCCCAGATCCGCGAGGCGCGGCGCCATCGTCACGTCGGGCGGATCGCCTGCGAGCCGGCTGCGCGTGATCAGTACCTGCATGATGTTGATGCTGCTCGCCACCACATCGAGCATGGCGGGAATTTTGGGTCCCGCATCGTGGTTGATGCCGAGTTGCGACATGCCTGTCTCGATGCGCATCCGCACTGAGTCGGCCAGGGTTTCGGGCTCGGCGGCGGCGCGCTTGCGCGGCATTTTGGCGGGTGTGGGCTTGAGGTGACGGCCCAGCCGGTGGTGTTCAGATCGACCGCGATGACAAGGTCCGCACCCATCGCGCGGCACAGCGACACCGGCACCGGATTGACCAGACCGCCATCGACCAGCCAGCGGCCGTCGAGCTGCACCGGGGTGAACAGCCCGGGCAGCGCGATCGAGGCCCGCACCGCGTCAGTCACCGGGCCCTCGCGCAGCCAGACTTCGCGGCCGCGCTGCAGATCGGTGGCGACGGCGCCGAACGGACGCGCCAGTTCGCGGATGTCGCGGTCGACAAAATGGTTGCGGAAAAACCCGATCAGCTTCTCGCCCTTGATCAGCCCGCCGGTGAGCGAAAAATCGAGGAAGCCCACCACGGTCTGCAGGCGCAGGCTGCGCACCCAGGCTTCCAGTGGATCGAGTTCGCCGCCCACATAGGCGGCGCCCACCAGGGCGCCGATCGAGGTGCCGCAGACGATGTCCGGCTCGATGCCGGCGTCCTGCAGGGCGCGGATCACGCCGATGTGCGCCCAGCCGCGCGCCGAGCCGCCGCCGAGGGCGAGGCCGATGCGGGTTTTGCCGGGATGGGCGGGGGGCGGTTTCATTCAGCGGCCTAATCGGCCTCGCGTTCGAGACCGCAGCAGTGTACCTGTTCGCCTTCCGACGGCTGGCTGAGAATGGCGCCGGTGACGGGATTGGGACGGAAAACGGTGCAGCCCTTGAGGCCGAGCGCATGCGCCTGCCAGTAAAGCGCCTCGAAGCGCTCGAACGGATAGTCGGCGGCGGCATTGATGGTCTTGGAAATGGCGTTGTCGACGAACGGCTGCAGCGCGGCCTGCATCTGCAGGTGGGCCAGCGGGTCGATCTGCCGTGCCTCGACCAGGGCAGGCGGCGTGCCGTTTCCACCCTGTTGCCGCCACAGGTGGCAGGCGTGGTCGACCACGCGATGGGTGCGGTAGCTGCCGTCCGTTCCCAGCACGCGGCGTTCGGCCTCGGCGGCGAAGACCGGCTCGATGCCGCTGGAAAGATTGTTCGCCAGCAGGCTGATGGTGCCGGCCGGGGCGATGGCCAGAAGATGGCTGTTGCGGATGCCATGCGCGGCGATGGCGTCGCGAATATCCTCCGGCAGCCGGGCGGCGAATCCGCCTGCCAGGAAGGCTTCACGCGCGAACCCGGGAAACGGGCCCTTCTCGCGGGCGAGCTCGACGGACGCGCGATAGGCCGCGTCGCGCAGGGTCTGCATCGCGCGCGTGGCCAGCGCGCGCGCGGTGCCGCTGTCGTAGTCGAGGCCGAGCAGCACCAGCGCGTCGGCCAGCCCGGTGATGCCGAGCCCGAGGCGCCGCGTGCGATGCGCCTGTTCGGCCTGCGCCGGCAGCGGATAACGGGAGACGTCGACGACGTTGTCGAGAAAGCGCACCGCGAGCCGCGCCGAGTCGGCCAGCGCATCGAGGTCGAGGCGGGCGTCGGCGGCAAAGGGTGCGGTCACGAAGGCGACCAGGTTGAGCGAGCCGAGATCGCAGGCGCCGTAGGGCGGCAGGGGAATTTCGCCGCAGGGATTGGTGGCGGTGATCATTTCGCGGTCGTGCAGGTTGTTCTCGCGATTGATCTGGTCGACGAACAGCACCCCCGGTTCGGCGGTGTCGTAGGCTGCATGCAGGATGCGCTGCCACAGCTCGCGCGCCTTCACCGTGCGCAGCACGCGGCAGGGCCCCGGCGCGGCGTTGCCGGTCCAGCGGCGCTGCAGCAGGGGTCCGTCGGCCGGCTCGCCCTCGTGCACAGGGAAAACCAGCGGCCAGTCGCGATTGCCCGCCACCGCCGCCATGAAATCGTCGCTGACCTGCACCGACAGGTTGAAATGCCGCAGCGCCGCGGCATCGCGCTTGGCGTCGACGAAGATTTCGATATCGGGGTGGTCGCAGCGCAGCGTCGCCATCATCGCGCCGCGCCGCGCCCCGGTCGACAGCATGGTGGCGCACATGGCGTCCCAGATGCGCATGAAGGACACCGGGCCGGAGGCGATGCTGCCGGTCGCCTGCGCCGTCATGCCAACCGGGCGCAGGGTGGAAAAATCGTAGCCCACGCCGCCGCCCTGCTGCATGGTGAGCGCGCCTTCCTTCAGCGCCTCGAAGATGCTCACCAGATCGTCGGCGATCTCGCCCATGACGAAGCAGTTGAACAGCGTCACCCGGTGCCCGGCGCCGGCGCCGGCGAGAATGCGCCCGCCGGGCAGAAAGCGGAACCCGTCGAGCAGGCGGTAAAAGCGTTCGGCCCACTGCTCGCGTTCTCCGCTTTCCGCCGTCGCAATCGCATTGGCCACCCGCCGCCAGCTGGCGCCGATGTCGGCCTCGCCCGGCGCGCGGTAGCGGGTCTCCCAGATATGACGGGAGATTTCCATGCCGAAGGGGTCGGCTGAAGTCATGGCGTGGCGATACGGTCAAGGAGATGAGGCATTATTCGTTTATAGCCTTTTACCGTCACCCTGTTTTTATGATGAACCCGTCCCACCCCTATTCCGCGCTGACTCCCGACTGCGCATTGGACGCGCTCGACGCGACCAGCCTCAAGGCCGACGGCCGCCTGCTGGCGTTAAACAGCTACGAGAACCGTGTCTACCAGATGGGGGTGGAGGACGCAGCACCCGTGGTGGTCAAGTTCTACCGCCCCGAACGCTGGAGCGACGCCGCCATTCTCGAAGAACACGCGTTCACCACCGAGTTGGCCGCGCGCGAGATCCCGGTCGTCGCCCCGCTGGAACGCAACGGTGCCACCCTTCACACCCACGCCGGCTTCCGCTTTGCCGTCTACCCCAAGCAGGGCGGGCGCATGCCCGAGTTCGAGCGCGCCGACACCTTGCGCCGGATGGGCCGCTTTCTCGGCCGCATCCATGCGGTGGGTGCGCAGGCGGATTTTGCGCATCGCCCGACGCTTGATATCGAGACCTTCGGCACCGCCTCGCGCGACTTCCTGCGCGAGGGCAACTGGCTGCCGCCCGACCTGGTCGCCGCGTGGGACAGCGTGGTCGAGTATGCGCTCGCCGGCGTCGCGCATTGCTACGAACGCGCCGGCAAGGTGCGCGCCATCCGCCTGCACGGCGACTGCCACGCCGGCAATGTGCTGTGGACCGACGACGGTCCACACTTCGTCGACTTCGACGACAGCCGCATGGGGCCGGCGGTGCAGGACCTGTGGATGCTGCTGTCGGGCGAGCGCGACGAGCAGCAGGCGCAGATGAACGAGATCCTGACCGGCTACGAGGACTTCGCCGAATTCGACCCGCGTGAACTGAATCTGGTCGAGGCGCTCAGAACCCTGAGGCTGATCCACTACGCCGCCTGGCTCGCCCGCCGCTGGGACGACCCGGCTTTTCCCGCTGCGTTTCCGTGGTTCAATACGCAGCAGTACTGGCAGGCGCGCATTCTCGAACTGCGCGAGCAGATCGCGCTGATGGACGAAGCGCCGCTGGTGGCTTGAAACAAGACAGTTATCCGCGAAGGACGCGAAGGGTCGCGAAGAAAAGCATTGGGGGTTTCTTTCGCGCTTCTTCGCGTCCTTCGCGGATAACAGGGGGTAAAGAATGTGCGGCATAGCAGGTGAATTCCGGTTCGACAACAAGGCGCCTGATACGGCGACGATGGATCGCATGCTGGCGAAACTGGCGCGGCGCGGGCCCGATGCCGAGGGCCAGCACGCCGACGGCCCGGTGCGGCTGGGCCACCGGCGGCTGGCGATCATCGATCTGTCGGAGCACTCGAAGCAGCCGATGCTCGACGCCGCCAGCGGCACCGCGCTGGTGTTCAACGGCACCATCTACAACTATCCGGAACTGCGCACCGAGCTGATCGGGTGCGGCCACGTCTTTCATTCCGACGGCGATACCGAAGTCATCCTGCGCGCGTATCTGCAGTGGGGCGAGGCCTGCGTCGGGCGCCTGCACGGCATGTTTGCGTTCGCCATCTGGAACCGCGAGACGCTGTTCCTGGCGCGCGATCGCCTCGGCATCAAGCCTTTGTACTACAGCAAAAACCTCGGCTGCTTCCGCTTCGCCTCGACGCCACAGGCGCTGCAGGCGGCGGGCGGGGTCGACACCGGCATCGACGCGGTGGCGCTGCATCACCTGTTCACCCTGCATGCGGTGGTGCCGGCGCCGCGCACGATTTTCAACGGCGTGCGCAAGCTCGCGCCCGGCACCACCATGACGGTGAATGCGCGCGGTGAGCTCAGGCACAAAAAATACTGGTCGCTGAAGGCGCAGCGGCCGGCCGCACCGAAGACCGAGGCCGAGTGGACCGAGGCGATTCACGAAAGCCTCAGGCAGGCGGTGAAGAAACGCATCGAGATCGCCGACGTCAAGGTCGGCGTGCTGCTCTCCGGCGGGCTCGATTCAAGCCTCCTGGTGGCGCTGCTGGCCGAGCAGGGCGTGCCCGACCTGATGACGTTCTCGGTCGGCTTCGAGGACCAGCCGGAAGAGCGCGGCAACGAGTTCGAGTACTCCGATCCGGTGGCGGCGATGTATGGCACGCGCCACCACAAGTATCTGATCCCCAATTCGGAGGTGCTGCGCCGCCTGCCCGAGGCGGTGGACCAGATGTCCGAGCCGATGTTCGCGCAGGATGCGGTGGCCTTCTATCTGCTGGCCGAGCAGGTCAGCAAGACGGTCAAGGTGGTGCAGAGCGGGCAGGGCGCCGACGAGGTGTTCGGCGGTTATTTCTGGTATCCGCGCATGGCGGCGGATACCACGGGCAGCCCGCTGGCGCGCTTTTGCCGCCACTATTTCGACCGCGACCATGACGAGTTTCTCGAGATGGCTATGCCGGCGTACCACGGCCCCGACTACACGGCGGAAATGATTGCAGGTCATCTGGCGGAACCTTTTGCCGATGAATTCATCGATCAGGTGTTGCGCATGGACACGACCATGCTGATTACCGACGATCCGGTGAAGCGGGTCGACAACATGACGATGGCATGGGGGCTGGAAGCGCGCGTGCCTTTCCTCGATCACCAGCTGGTCGAGCTGGCGGCGTCGATGCCGCCCGAACTGAAGCTGGCCTCCGGCGGCAAGCACGTGCTGAAAAGCATCGCGCGCGGACGGGTGCCGGACGCGGTGATCGACCGCAAGAAAGGCTATTTTCCGGTGCCCGCACTCAAATTCGTACGCGGAGAATTTTTGAACTTTATGCAGGACATTTTGAATTCACAGGCCTGCCGCGAGCGCGGCCTGTACCACCGCGCCTACGTGGACAAACTGCTGGATGCCCCGGAGCAGCACCACACCCGCATTCAGGGCAGCAAGCTGTGGCATCTGGCGCTACTGGAATACTGGCTGCAAAAACATGCGTAAAACTTTCTTTCTGCTGGCTGTGCTGGGTGGCGGCTGTGCGCCGCCCCAGGCCTTTGACACACCGCCCGGCCACATCAGCAAGCCCCAGCCTGCTCAACCCGTCCATCCCGCGCAACCTGCGCAACCCGTCGATCCCGCTTTCGACAACTGGCTCACCGCTTTCCGTCAGGATGCCGCGGCGCAGGGCATTTCTGCCGCCACGCTGGATGCCGCGCTGACCGGCGTGATGCCGGTCGAGCGCGTGGTCGAGCTCGACCGCCGCCAGCCTGAATTCCTGCAGACCTTTTCCGATTACCTGAGGGCGCGCGTCACCGCGAGCCGGGTCGCGCGCGGCCAGGAATTGATGGCCGAACACGCCGCGCTGCTCGATGCGGTCGAACAGCAGCACGGGGTTCCGAAAGCCGTGCTGGTGTCGTTCTGGGGGCTGGAAACCAACTACGGCGCCACCCTCGGCAGCCACAACATCCCGGCCAGCCTGGCGACGCTCGCCTTCGACGGTCGTCGCAGCAATTTCTTTCGCAGTCAGCTGCTCGATGCGTTGCGCATCATCGATGCCGGACACGTCAATGCGATCGACATGAACGGTTCGTGGGCCGGCGCGATGGGGCACATGCAGTTCATGCCGTCGACTTTCCGCGCCTATGCGGTCGACGGCGACGGCGATGCCCGCATTGACCTGTGGCAATCGCTGCCCGACGCCCTGCATTCGGCCGCGAACTATCTCAAACGCGCCGGCTGGCGCACGGGCGAACCGGTGGCCATCGAGGTGCGGCTGCCGGAGGGCTTCGACTGGCAGAACGCGAGTATCGCCAACCGTCTGCCGGTGGCGGAATGGGCGGCACACGGCGTGCTGGCAGCGGACGGTGCCGTGTTGCCGGTGGTCGACGGCTCTTCCGCAATTGTGCTGCCGCAGGGCTGGCAGGGTCCGGCTTTCATGGTGTTCGACAACTTCGGCGTGGTGATGCGCTGGAACCGCTCGGTCAATTACGCGCTGGCGGTGGCGCAACTGGCGCAACAGGTGGCGGGCGGCGGCGGTCTGAGCGTGCAGTCGGGCGAGGCGGGTGCGCTGAGCACGGCGCAACTGCAAGCGCTGCAGCAGGCATTAAACGAATTGGGATTCGACGCTGGCGAGGTGGACGGCCTGCTCGGCCCACGCACGCAAATCGCCATCCGGCAATACCAGTTCATGCACCGTCTGCCGGTCGACGGCTATCCCGCGCCGAGCCTGCTGGCGCACGTCGAGCAAACCCACGCCGTCGCAGCGGAGGCGGGCAGGCTGGCGCCGGCGCCCACTTTTGCCGATCCGGCCACAGATTCAGGAGAATGACGTGAGCGACGCGCGCAACGTATTGGGCCGGCAACATGATGTCCGGTCGACATCATGAGCCTGCAATGCTGGAAATGCGGCGCCAGCCTGGCCGGCATGCTGCTGCCGCTGTCGCGCCGAGAAACCTGTCCCAGCTGCCGCGCCGACCTGCACGTGTGCAAGCTGTGCCGCCACCATGACGCGCACCGCGCCGGCGAGTGCCGCGAAATGGCGGCCGAACGCGTCGCCGACAAGACGCGCGCCAACGATTGCGGCTGGTTCGTGCCGCGTCCGGAAGCCTACAAGGGCGGCGGCGCGGCGATGGCGCAGGCGGGTCGGGGCGCGCTCGATGCGCTGTTTGGCGGGACGCCAGCCAGGGCCGACGCGCCGCAGACGCCGGACGACCTGTTCAAGAAGCCCTGATTCAGGGTTGCAGCGCGGTCAGGTAGGCCGCCAGGCTGCGGATGTCGGCATCCTTGAGGTTGCGGGTATACGCGGCCATCCGTGGATCGATGCGCTCGCCGTTGCCGCTGCGGTAACGTTTCAGCGAGCCCTCCAGATAGACCTCCTGCTGTCCGGCCAGCCGCGGAATCAGGTGGGTGCCGGTGCCGGTGGCGCCGTGGCAACTGATGCACAGCTTGTCGTACAGACGCTTGCCCGCGGCGCTGTGCGCGGTGGCAGGCTTGTGGGCAAGCGGCTGCTGCGACAGGAACAGCGCGATCGCGATCCGCTCGTCGGGGGTCAGGGCCTTGATCATCCCCTCCATGAAGGCCGACGACTTGCGCTGCCCCTGCACGAACTTGTTCATCTGTTCCAGCAGATAGGCCGCATTCTGGCTCGCCAGATTGGGCACCTCGGGCAGCACACTGTTGCCGCCGGCGCCATGGCAATGCCGGCAGACCGACGCGTCCTTCTGCCCGCGCTGGATCGCAGCGGACAACATGGCCGGATCCTGGCTGATCTGGGTCAGCTTCTCGTGCAGCGCTTGGGGGGCGGGTGGAGCAGGCTTGTCCGTGTTGCGGTTCGGAGCCGCGGCAGCGAATGCGGTCACGAACAGCAGGCTGGTGATGCAGGAAAACTTGATCAAGGACATGGATCACCTTTCAACGTTATTCCGGATAATGATATCAACAAATACCACGTTGATGTGCGCCGGCCGTTCCGGGCGTGCCGGCAATCACGCGTCCGGGCTCGTCCGTGCCCCGTTCAACTGTCGCAGCGCCTGCCATTCGTACAGCAGCAGACCCGCGCCGATCAGCGCGATGCCGGCCCAGCCGCTGGCCGGGATGCGTTCGGCGTTCAGCGTCTGTCCCAGCAGCAGCGCGGAAACGGGCGTGACCAGCATGATCAGCGCGACGCGCCCGGCATCCAGATGCTTGATCACGTAGTAATACAGCGTAAAGCCCACCACCGACCCCAGCACCCCCAGGTAGACGATGGCCGCGCCAGCGCGCAGCGTGGTGCCGGGCGGCAGCTGCGCGGAGTCGGCGATCAACCAGGCCAGCACGAATAGCGGTGTTGCCACGCCGAGCGAGCCGGTGGTGATGGCAAGCGCGGAAGCGCGAAAATTCAATCGTTTGACCCACACCAGCCCGAGTGCCTGCACGGCCATCCCGATCACCACAGCCACGGTACCGAGCGTGGCCTGGCCATCGCCCGGCCACGGCTGGCCGAATATCAGCCACAGCCCGGCCAGCGCCAGGCCAAGGCCCACAATGCGGATCGGCGTAAGCGTGCGCTCGCTCAACCACAGCGCGGCAAACACGCCGGTGACCAGCGGCGACAGCCCGAAGATGACCGAAATCAGCCCCGACGGGATATGCAGCGCCCCCCAGTAGGTAAGCAGCATCGCCACGAACAGCGACAGGCCGCTGATCGCGTAAAGCTTCCGCGCGGCAGGGGTGAAGGGGAACGTCGTGCGGGTGGCGAAGATCAGCAACAAGCAGATCGCCAGCCCGATCAGCATCCGCGCCATCACCGCGAAGCTGAAACTGGCCCCCTGCGCGCTCCACTGAATGGCGAGCGGCGTGGTGGACCAGATCAGGATGACGCCCACATAGGCGGCGGGAACGGACATGAAGTGCAGGGTCGGGTGGCGGGAGGGATCGCGCCGGAGGGGGGATCCCGTGTGGCGTTACAGCGTGTAATCACCCGTGCGTTCGGGTTGATAGGTGACCTCGACAATGCGCGCACGCACGCTTTGCCCGCCCGGCGCCACCCATTCGATGTGCTGGCCGACCGTGAGGCCGAGCACGGCAATGCCTGCAGACGCCATCACCGACAGCTGGCCGGGCGCACCGGTGAAATCGCGCGGATAAACCAGCGTCATTTCCACCTCCTTGCCGGCGGGCTCGACCACGAAGCGGATACGCGAATTCATGGTGACGACATCGGCCGGCATTTCCTCGGAGCGGAGAATTTGTGCGCGATCGAGTTCTATGCGCAGCGCGTCCACACCGGGCTGGTCATCGGGCAAGCCCGTGAGCATCGCTTCCAGACGGTCCAGATCGCGCTCGGATACGGTAATGGCGGGTCGATTGGTGATTTCCATGAGGTGCTCCTGCATCAATGCGCAAAATGAAAACCGCCCGGGCCGAAGCCCGGGCGGTGTTGCCCAAAACTATAGCACCGAAGATGGGCCGGAGCCACCCTGCGGTGAAGGGTCGCCCGCCTAGAAAGTGATCTCCGCTTCCATGACGGTGACCGCGGATCCTGAAAGCAGCACGCGATCGCCCTTCAACTCGCAGGTGAGGCTGCCGCCACGCTTCGAAACCTGCCGCGCGGACAGGAGGCGCTTGCCCAAGCGGCCCGCCCAGTATGGCGCAAGCGCGCAATGCGCGGAGCCGGTGACGGGGTCTTCATGGATGCCGAACTTGGGGGCGAAAAAGCGGCTGACAAAATCAACATCCGTACCGGGCGCGGTAATGATGACACCGCGCAAATCAAGCTGGGCCAGCAGGGCTTGGTCGGGGGTGATGGCACGAACGGTAGCCTCGCTGTCGAATACGGCCAGGTAATCGTCGGCGACCAATACCTCGAGAGGTTGCTGCCCAAGCCCTTTGGACAGGATTTCGGAAGGCTCGCATGGTGTCGGCGGACAAGCCGGAAAGTCCATTTCCAGCCACTCGCCCTTCCTTTCCACGATGAGCTCGCCACTGCGTGTTTCAAAGGTGATGGACGGCCCGGCGTAGCCGAGAATGTCGAAAAGGACATGGGCTGTCGCAAGGGTTGCGTGGCCGCACAGGTCAACCTCCTTGACCGGAGTGAACCAGCGCAAGTCGAAGCCTATTTCAGAGGGCACAAAGAAAGCCGTCTCGGACAGATTGTTTTCCTCCGCGATGGCTTGAAGCAGGCCATCGTCCAGCCAGCTTTCCAGCTGGCACACGGCGGCGGGGTTGCCTTCGAATGCGCGGGTTGCGAAGGCGTCTACTTGGTATTGTTTGATTTTCATATCCGGTCTCGATAGAAAAGTGGTTGCCCTACACGTTCAGCAAAATTTAAGGGTTCGCGTTTTGTCGTAGCACCTTTAACAGGCTTTCCAGGTCAGGCGCTTCTTGATACTGAACCCCACTTGAGCCGACAGCATCCCATGTAGCCTTTGATCCAACATGCAAATGGGCGGCAATTTTCAAGCTTGCATGGTCTTCAAGCAAGCCAACGGGTATCCAATACCCGGCCCTGCCATTAAGCGGATTAGGCAATGGGCTTCCGCATTTTGAACAGAAGTCCGAGCGGTAACCGGTATCTTTTACATATGAGGCAATGCGTTCCTCGCCGCACACCCATTGAAAATTTTCACTTGGGACGATGAGCGCAGCGTTTGCGACGGAGCCCGTTGCTTTTCGGCATAAAAAACAGTGGCACTGATAGATGTTCGGCAGCGTGCCAGACACTGCGAACTCGACTTCTCCGCAAAGACATTTACCTCGCATGCAACGCCCCCCCCCCCCGAGCATCTAGCCTGAAATATTCTGCAAACTCTCTGTTGCAATCTCACGCACGTCTGCATCTTCATCGGCAGCCCGCGCGTCCAGCCATGGGCGCGCGGCAGCATCCCCGGTTAGCCCAAGGTAGTGACAGGCATCCGCGCGCACCCGCGCGTCGGCGTGCTGCGACAGTTCGCCCAGCCGTGGCAGCAGCGCGCGCAGGGTGTCGCTCCCGGCGAATTCTTCCAGCAGCACGCCGGCACCCAGGCGCACGTTGAGGCTTGCCTCGACGTTGCCGACGATGGGCAGCACCGCCGCCAGCAGGGCGGGGTCGGCCTCGATCAGCGCCTGCGCGCGCGGCAGCTGGCCTTCCTTCAGCAGCGCATGAAACCAGTCGGCCAGCCCCGTCTCGCTGTCGGCCTTGGTCGCCCACTCGGCGAGCTCGGCCTTGCCGTGCACCCCGGTGAGTTCGATGCGGCCGATGCGCAGCCACGGCACCGAGCGCACCCCGAGCGCTTGCCCGACTTCGGGGCGCTGCTCCAGGTTGACCGCCTCCAGGCGGCCGATCGTGCCCTGTTTCACCAGATCGGCGAGCGCCGTCAGCATCGCCGGGCAATGCGGGCAGTGGGTGGAAATCAGCAGCAGGGCGTCGGGTGCGGGCATGGGCGTTGTTCGAATGCGATTGGTTGAATGGTGGCGTGGCGGGATAATGGCTGCATGGAATTTACCATCCTCCCCGTCACCCCGTATCAACAGAACTGCTCCCTGGTGTGGGACGCCGATGGCCGCGCCGCGCTGATCGATCCCGGCGGCGAGGCCGAACGCCTGCTGGCGGAGGTTGCTGCGCGCGGCCTCACGCTGGAAAAAATCCTGCTCACCCACGGCCACCTCGATCATGTCGGCGCGGCGGTGGAATTGCGCGAGGCGCTCGGCATTCCCATCATCGGCCCGCAGCGCGAGGAGAAGTTCTGGCTCGACATCCTGCCGCAGCAGGCCGAGCTGTTCGGGTTTCCGCCGATGCTCGCGTTCACGCCCGATCAGTGGCTGGCGGATGGCGACCGGGTCGAGGTGGGGTCGATCCGTTTCGACGTGCTGCACTGCCCCGGCCACACTCCCGGCCATGTGGTGTTTTTTCAGCCGGAAACGCGGCTCGCCTTTGTCGGGGACGTGCTTTTCAAGGGCTCGATCGGCCGCACCGATTTCCCGCGCGGCGACCACGCCGCCTTGCTGGCCGCCATCCGCAACAAGCTGTTTCCGCTCGGCGATGACGTGCGCTTCGTGCCGGGGCACGGCGCGATGTCGACGTTCGGGCACGAGCGCCGCGAGAATCCCTTCGTCGGCCTCGCTGCTGATTGAGGTTGATTACCCGTCGCGCGGCGGCGGCGTGACGGCATCGAGCAGCGCACCCGCGGCGTCCGCCGTGGCCCGTCCCCGATCGCGGCGCGGGTTGTACTCGACGATTTCCATCGCCATGAAGGCCGGGTCCCCGCGCAGGTGCGACAAGGCTGCGGCGAGTTCGTCGCAGCCCAGGCCGCCCGGGACAGGTGTGCCCACGCCCGGCTCCTCCTCGGGGTCGAGCGCATCCAGGTCCACGCTCACGCCGAAACCGGCGGTGCCGTGCCGCGCGATGGCGAGCGCCGCGTCGAACACGGCGGCAAGACCGCGCCGGCGGACTTCCTCCATGTCGAATACCCGCACGCCCAACCGGTGCAGCAGCGCGGCTTCGCCCGCCTCGTAGCTGCGCACGCCGATCAGGCACACGTGCTCGGGAAGCAGCTTGGCTTCCGGGCCGTCGATGGCGGTGAGCGCCGCCTCGCCGTGGCCGAGCAGGGCAGCGAGCGGCATGCCGTGGATCTGCCCGCTCGGCGTGGTGGCGAAGGTGTGGCTGTCCATGTGGGCGTCGATCCAGATCAGGCCGAGCGGGCCGCGGTCGGCCAGCGCGCGGTGCACGCCGCTCCAGGTGCCGATGGCGCAGGAATGGTCGCCGCCCACGACCAGTGGAAAATTTCCCGCTTTCAGCACGGCCTCCACTTCAGCGGCCAGCCGGGCGCCGAGTGCAGCCACCGCGTGCAGCGGCGTGTCCTCTGCCTCGCGCGGGACGCGCAGGATCGCACCCCATTGCACATGCTGCAACGGGGTGTCGTGGAACACCCGGTAGCGGCGCAGTGCATCCGGCCCCTCGGCGGTGGCCGGATCGGGTGCGCCGGCGCCGCTGGCGGCACCGATGATCATGATGTTGCGCGCGGGGGAAACGGGGGCCGGCTTCATGCGTTTGGCCGGGCGGAAAAGGCCGCGTGCGCGGCTTCGATCGCGCGTTTGGCATCGGCGATGGTGCTGCGCGGTATGGGGCCGACGATTTCCGTATTGGCAGGGTTGCGAATGGCGAAGCGTGCGCCATCGGCGGCATTCCGCCATTCGCTGGCGGTCAGCGCCTGTTGCATGAACAGGGCTGCATCGCGTTGGCGTTCACCGTCAGCGTCTCCGGGCGTTTCGCTTGGGGCACAGTCTTGCGCGTGAAGCGCGGCGGCTCACTTGTCGTTGTCGAGGCTCTCGCCGGTCAGCCGCTCGAGCGCGCGCATGATGGCCGACGAGTCGAGTTCGCTGTCTCCGGCGCCCATCAGCGCGTTCATCTGCTGCGCGATCAGCGCAGCGCCGGGCAGCGGGGTGGCGGTTTCCTGCGCGTTGTCCATGACGATGGCCATGTCCTTGTGGTGCAGCTTGACCTTGAAGCCGGCCTTGTAGTCGGAGTCGAGCATGCGCTGGCCGTGGACGTCGAGGATGCGGCTGCCGGCGAAACCGCCCAGCAGCGCTTCGCGCATCTTGACCGGGTCGACGCCGTTGCGGCGCGCCAGCAGGATGGCTTCGGCAACGCCTTCGAAGGTGAGGCCGACGACAATCTGGTTGCAGCATTTGACCACCTGTCCGGCGCCGTGGCCGCCGACGTGGACGATGTTCTTGCCGAGGATTTCGAACAGCGGGCGGATCTTTTCGAAGATCGGCGCTTCGCCGCCGACCATGATCGACAGCGTGCCCTCGCGCGCGGCGACTTCGCCGCCCGACACCGGGGCGTCGAGCATGTGGACGCCGCGCTCGGCCAGCGCAGCGGCGATGCGGCGGGTGGCGGAGGGCGAGACGGTGCTCATGTCGACGATGGTGTGGCCGGGGCGGGCGCCGTGCACCAGCCCGCGGTCGCCGAGGATGATCTGTTCGACGTCGGTGGTGTCGGAGACGACGGTGAAGGTGATGTCCGATTCGGCGGCGACTTCGGAGGGGGTGCCCTTGCCAAGCGCGCCGGCGACCAGCATCGGTTCGAGGCGGTCGAAGCGGCGGCCGTAGACGAACAATTGGTGCCCGGCGCCCAGCAGGTTTTCCGCCATGGGGCGGCCCATGATGCCGCTCCCGATGAATCCGATTTTCATGATGCAATGCCTTTCACGACAACAAGCCAGAATGGCAGCGTAACCAATCCCACCAGCGTTGACCAGCCCATGATGAGGCCTGCCAGGCGGGTATCGAGGCCGAAGCGGTCGGCCAGCGCGATGACCATCACCATGGTCGGCATGGCCGCTTCCAGGATCGCCGCTTCGCCCGGCTCGGTGAGCGTGCCGGGCCACGCCAGCGCAATCCCCAGCGCCAAGAGCGGCATCAGCGCCAGCTTGATGGCCATGGCGATAAAAACGGCCTTGTGCGGGCGCAGGTCGTGCCAGGGAATGGTCAGGCCCAGCACGAACAGCATCAGCGGAATGGTCGGGCTGCCGGCCCAGCGCGCGGCTTCCACCAGCGGTTCGAGTGCCACCTCCGAGAGGTTGACCGCGATGCCCGCCGCGAAGCCCCATACCGGCGGCAGCTTCAGCCACATCGACAGGAACGAGGCATGCTCGGCGTGCTTCCCGCAGCGAAAGGCGATCCACACGCCGACCGACCACAGCAGCGGCGTGGCGGCGAGCATGTCGGCGAAGAACGGGTAGCGCACGCCCGATTCGCCGTACACCGTGGTGAGAAAGGGGTAGCCGAAGAACAGCACGTTGCCGAAGCCGGACGCCAGTATGACGGCGCCGCGCTGCGGTAGCGTGAGGCCGCGCCCGAGCGGGGTGGCGAACAGCGCCAGCGCGGACAGCGCAAGGCCGAACAGGGTGGCGGCGCCGAGAATCAGCGGCACCTGCAGGATGGCGAGGTCAACTGTGGCGGATGCGCCGGCCGCGAAGAACAGCATGGGCGCAAAAAAATTCAGTACCAGCCGGTTGATTTCGCCGCGCAGGCCGACAATGGAAACGCCGGATTGCCAGCGTGGCCAGATGGCGCCCGCGGCGATCAGCAGCGACAAGGGCAGCAGCGTTTTAAGCAGCAGTTGCTGTGCGAGCTCGGCAGACATGAGGCGGGATGCAGACGGGTGGGGCGCTCATCATAACGCCGCCATAGGACAGCCGGCGCGCGGGAAGCGCGCCAGCCGGAGTAGGATCAGGTGCGTGAGGCGGGGGTGTGACGGTTGTCGGTGCGGTGTGACAGGCTGTCGGATTCCAGCCATTGCTTGATGCGGGTGACGTCGCCGGCGCGGCGGCTGGTGCCTTGAGCATCGAGCAGCACGATGATGACATCGCGGTTGCCAACCTGCGCCTGCATAACCAGGCAATGGCCCGCTTCGTTGATGAAGCCGGTTTTGGACAGGCCGATGTGCCAGTCTTCCGCGCGGGTGAAGCGATTGGTGTTGTTGAATGCCACGGTGCGGTAGTGCACCTGGGGCTTTTGCCGTTTTTTCTGGGTCACCACGCGCTGAGTGCCCAGGGTGTAATTGCCGGCGGTGCTGATGTCGCGGATTTCGGGGTAATTCTGATAAGCGTAATCGACGAGTTTGGCGAGATCGATCGCGGTCGAACGGTTGCCGCTCGACAGTCCGGTCGGCTCGACGTACACCGTGTTGTGCATGTCCAGTGCGCGCGCCATGCGGTTCATGGTGGGGACAAAGCGCTCCAGCCCGCCCGGGTAGCTGCGCCCGAGCGCGTGTGCCGCGCGGTTGTCGGACGCGATCAGCGCCAGGTGCAGCAACTGGCCGCGCGTGTAACGGGCGCCGATGGCCAGGCGTGAGCCGGTGCCCTTGAGGGTGTCGCGGTCTTCGTTGGTGATGGTGATGTGCTCGTCCAGCGGTTGCGCGGCATCGAGCACCAGCATCGCGGTCATCAGCTTGGTGATCGAGGCGATCGGCGTCTGCAAGGCGGCATTTTTCGCCAGCAGCGGCTGCCCGCTGGCCTGGTCGAACACCAGGACCGACTGTGCGCTCAGTTCCGGCATCGACGCAAAGTCGGGCGCCGCTTGCGGAGCGGACAGCAGGGTGTCGACCTGGTCGCTCAGTTGCAGGGACGTGCGGCCATCGAGCGCGGCGGCGCCGGTGTGAACGCACAGCAAGATCAATCCGGTCAGTACAGCTTTCATATGTGTTTGTTTCAATGAGGGGCGGCAGGATTACAACACCATAGACAACACTATACGGACATGTCGACTAAAACTTGAAAACAACAGTTCATGTCCATGACCCCGGTAATTTATGGATGCCTTGATTGACGGTGTAGCAAATTTAGTTATATATGGCAATGGGATGCGAGAACTTTCGAATAATTCACTGAAGCAGTCGGCGCTAACGGCCTGCCTGTGTGCCCCGGGTGTAGTGGCCGAGTCGCTCGAACTTCTGATGCAAGGCGCTGCCGCGCAGGCGGAGCTTGCCGCGTGCGTGCGCTGCGACCCCGTGCTGGCGCTGCGTCTGCGGCTGCACCCCATTGATTTCGGCACGCAGCAGGATCTGCTGCGTGCGCTGTTACTGGCCGCGCCGGTCGCGTCCGGTGCGGCGCAGGTGACCCATGCGGCGCGCTGGCGCCAGTCGGTTGGCGTCGCGCATCTGGCGCAGACGCTGGCGGCGCGTGCCGGCGTGGCCGATGCCGAGGCGGCCTGGACTGCGGGCCTTGCCCACAATCTGGCGGAGTATCTCGATACCGGCTCCACGCCGCCGGCGCATGCCGCCGACTGGCTCGCCGAACTCGACCCCGACGGCTGGCTGGCCGATGCCGTGCGCTATCACGCCGAACCGCTGGCGCGCGGGCGCGCGACGCATCCGCTGGTGCGCATCGTCCAGCTGGCCTATCAACTCGTGACCCGTGCCGACGCGGTGGACAGCATCGACGTGCGCGCCGCGCTCACCGCCCTGCAGCTGGGCGCGGGCGAAGCCGCCCAGTTGCTGGGCGACTCCCTGGCGCAGGCGCGCCAGCTGGCGCAGCGCTTCGGGCTGATCGATTCGGTGGCGCATACGATTCCACCCGGGCTTCAGCCCGCAGTGGATCGGAGTCCTTTAGGGCCGACGCATGGCGGCGGGTTCGCGCGTCTTGCCCGCCTGTATGCGGCGCAGGCGGCGCAATCGGCGCTGCACGGTCATTTCCGTCATGCACGCGGGGCCGGCCAGGTGTTTGTGCTGCTGCAGGACGCGATGCGTGCGCTGTTCGGCATCGAACACGCCTGCCTGTTCGCCCCGGCCGGCGACGGCACCCTGCAGGTGACGCAGCTGATTCCCACGGCCTCCGGCCTCTCCGCACTGGCGATTCCGCCCGACGACGTCCATTCGGCGCTGCCGCGCGCGCTGGCGCGCAATGCGCCGCAGCAGTTCGAGTGCGGTGAAGCGGACGCGGCGCTGGTCGACGAACAGATCGCCCGCCTGCTTGGCGTGTCGCGTTTTATCTGCCAGCCGCTGGTTTTGAGCGACGGCCGGACAGGCGTGCTGGTGGTGGGGGATGCGGTGCCCGGTCTCGGCGCGTTGCCGCTGTGGCGGTTCACCCTGGCCGAATGTGCCGAGGCCCTGATGTCCCGTCCTTCGGCAGTGCCATTGCCCGCCCAAGCGGCGCCAGTTGCGCCAAGCGACGACATTCCGCGCGACCGGGTGCGGCGCGCCATTCACGAAGTGGCCAACCCGCTCACCATCATGCGCAATTACGTCAATCTGCTGTCCGACAAGCTGGGCGCGAATTCGGCGGTGCAGCGCGATCTCGGCATCATCAGCGACGAAATCGAACGGGTGGCGCGCATCGTGCGCGGCATCACCGCGGTCGAGGAAAACGCGCCGCCCGCCGAGGCGCTCGAGCTGGTGTCGGTCAACAGCGTGGTCTCCGAACTGGTCAGGATGGCGCTCGGTACCCTGCTCATGCCGAACAAGGTCAACGTGCAGATCGATCTCAATCCGGACGTGCCGCCGCTGCCGCTGCAGAGAGACCTGCTGAAGCAGGTGCTGTTCAACCTGGCCAAGAATGCGGTCGAAGCCATGCATGCCGGCGGCCATCTCAAATTCACCACGCGGCTGGTCGATGTCGACGGCCAGCGCCAGATCGAAATCGAAGTGGCCGACACCGGCCCCGGCCTGCCGCCAGCGGTGGTGTCGCACCTGTTCGAACCGGTGGTCAGCGAGAAGGGCGGCGATCACGCCGGGCTCGGCCTGACCATCAGCCGCAGCCTGATCGAGCGCATGCGCGGCCATCTCAGCTGCACCAGCACGCCGCAAGGCACCCATTTTCTGATCCGCCTGCCGATCATGCAAAACCGCCAGGCTTCACGCACGACAACACGCTACGGGTCGATGTAACCCGAGGCCTCAGGAGAACAACCGTGTCAGATGCCCCCATTGCACTTTCGCCGCAGAACCGTACGGTCAGCAGCTTTCCGATGCGCCAGCGCCTGCTGGTGGTGGACGACGAACCGCTGATTCTGGAAGGCCTCACGCGCCTGCTCGCCGCCCGCGATTACGAGGTGGTGGCGGCCAACGGCGGCTGCGAGGCGCTGATCGCCATCGGCAAGCAGCAGTTCGATGCGATCCTGCTCGACCTCGGGATGCCGGACCTGGACGGCAACGAGGTGCTGCGTTTCGTTGCCGACCGTGCCGTCGACACCCCGGTGATCGTGGTGTCCGGCGACAGCACCATCGATGCGGCGATCCGTGCGCTGCGCGGCGGCGCCGCCGACTTCGTGCGCAAGCCGTACGAACCCGAAGAACTGCTGCGCCGCATCGAGAATACGCTGACGCGACGGCGGCTGGAAAAGGAAAACAACCACATCCTGTTGCGCCTGCAGCAGTCGGAAAAATGGCATCGCTTTCTGGTCAACAGTTCGCCCGATTTCATCTACACCCTGGACTGCGACGGCCGCTTTACGTTCGTCAACGACCGCGTCGAAAGCCTGCTCGGCTACCGTAACGAAGAGTTGTTGGGCCAGCATTACAGCCTGGTGATCCACGAAGACGATATCGCGAACGCCGAACACGTGTTCAACGAGCGCCGCGCCGGCGACCGCAGCGCGCGAAACATCGAAATCCGCCTCAAGTGCAACCCGGGGATGCGGCGTCCACGCCTGATGAACGGGCGCTGCAAATCGGTCGAACTGACCGCCACCGGCATGTACGACGAGGAGGCCAGCCCGTTCGAGCAGCGCTTCATCGGCAGCTACGGCGTCGCCAAGGACGTCACCGAGCGCAAGCAGGCCGAGGAAACCGTCCACTACCAGGCCTACCATGACCTGCTCACCGGGCTGCCCAACCGCGCGCTGTTCCGCGACCATCTCGGCCTCATGCTGGCGCAGACCAAGCGCACCCAGAAACCGCTGGCGGTGCTGAGCCTCGATCTCGATCATTTCAAGGTGATCAACGATTCGCTCGGCCACACCATCGGCGACGAAATGCTGTTGGCGGTCGGCGCGCGGCTGCGCCAGTGCCTGCGCGAAGGCGACACCCTGGCGCGCCTGGGCGGTGACGAATTCGCCGTACTGCTTCCCACCCTGGTGTCGCGCAGCGACGTCGACCACATCTGTTGCAAGATCATCCAGGCGCTGTCGAAGCCGATGTACGTCAAGGGCCATGAAATCTACATCACGGTCAGCATCGGCGCCTGTGTCGCACCGGAAGACGGCGACATGATCGACAGCCTCATCCGCCAGGCCGAAATCGCCATGTACCAGGCCAAGTCGCAGGGCCGCAGCCGTTTGCAGTTCTGGGAATCCGGCATGCAGGCGCCCTATTCCGAACGCATGCAGGTCGAGGCCGACCTGCGCCGCGCGCTGGCGCGCAACGAATTCGTGCTGTTCTATCAGCCGCAGGTCGACACCATCACCGGCGAAGTGCGCGGATTCGAGGCCCTGCTGCGCTGGTGGCATCCGCAACGTGGGCTATTGGCCCCCGCCGATTTCATTCCGGTGGCCGAGGAATCCGGCGTCATCGTTCCCATCGGCGACTGGGTACTGCGCCAGGCTTGCGCGCAAGCGGCCGAATGGCGTCATGCCGGGCTGCCGCCGGTGCGGCTGTCGGTCAACATTTCCGCCCGCCAGCTGGAAAGCGCCGACTTTGTCGACAGCGTCATGCGTGCGGTGCAGGTGGATTCGCTGGACGGCAACCTGCTGGAACTGGAAATCACCGAAACGCTCCTGATGCGGGACTTCGAAGCCAATGCGATCAAACTCGGGCGCCTGTCCGCGGCCGGCATCCGGCTTGCCATCGACGATTTCGGCACCGGCTACAGCTCGTTCAAGTACCTGTCGCGCTTCCCCATCCACACGCTGAAGATCGACCAGTCGTTCGTGCAGGAGCTCGACCGCGAAGAGAACATGTCCATCGTCAATGCCATGATCGCCATGGGGCGAGGCATGAACCTCAACGTCGTCGCGGAAGGCGTTGAAACCGAATCCCAGCGAGCGCGCCTGCAGCAGATGCAGTGCCATGAGGTGCAGGGCTATTACTACAGCCCTCCGCTTCCCTACCAGGAAGCCACCGCCCTGCTAGGCCGGCATACGCGCGGCTTCAACCAGCGGGTGGCAGGCTAGCGTGAAATCCGCGCAGCGACGTTCGTCCCGCGCTCGCCTGCCATGCTCAACGCAGCACCACTCGCTCCACCACATAAACCAGTGCCACGACTAGGCCGACGACCAGCGCGAAGCGCAGCACGCGGCCGAGGGTGCGCAGGTATGAGCGGTTGCCGGTGAACAGCCACGCCAGCCCCAGCGCCACCACACCGATCAGCAGGGCGACGATCAGCAGACGGACGGCAATCATGCGGTGAGGGGGTGCAGACGCAGGAAGGCGAGGGGGACGTCCTCGTTGTGCTCGAAGTTGACGAATTCCCAGGATTCCTGGTGCTGCAGCAGTTCGCGCAGCAGCGCGTTGTTCAGCGCGTGGCCGGACTTATAGGCTTCGAAGGCGCCGATGATGGGGTGGCCCAGCAGGTACAGATCGCCGATGGCATCGAGCACCTTGTGCTTGACGAATTCGTCGTCGTAGCGAAGGCCGTCCTGGTTCAGCACGCGGAATTCGTCCATGACGATGGCGTTGTCGAGCGAGCCGCCGAGCGCGAGGCCCTGGTTGCGCAGGTATTCGACCTCGTGCATGAAGCCGAACGTGCGCGCGCGCGCGACTTCCTTGGTGTAGGCGGTTTCGGCGAAGTCGATGCTGACGGTCTTGCCGCTCCGGTCGAACACGGGGTGCTTGAAGTCGATGGTGAACTCGACCTTGAAGCCGTTGTGCGGGACGAAGCGCGCCCACTTGTCGCCGTCGCGCACTTCGATCGGCTGCTTGATGCGCACGTAGCGCTTGGGCGCATCCTGCTCGACGATGCCGGCGGACTGCAGCAGGAACACGAACGGCGCCGAGGAGCCGTCCATGATGGGAATTTCCGGACCGGTGAGGTCGACCAGCAGGTTGTCGATGCCCAGTCCCGCGAGCGCAGACATCAGGTGTTCGACGGTGGACACCTTGGCGGCGCCCGATTCGAGCATCGAGCACAGCCGGGTGTCGGTCACCAGATAGGGGTCGGCCTTGAGTTCGGCGGGCGGGTCGAGGTCCATCCGCCGGAACACGATGCCGGTATCGGGGCCGGCCGGGCGCAGGGTCATCTCGACCTTGACGCCGGAATGCAGGCCGACGCCGGTCGCCTTGACCGGCGTTTTCAGGGTGCGTTGCTTGATCATCCGCGCATTTTACCGGTCACGGGGGCAGGCCGCCATTCACACGGGAACCGAAGTTGACCGGTTCCCGGGCGAACGCTTCGAGCCTCAATCCGCCTGGCGGCGCAGGAAGGCCGGGATGTCCAGGGTGTCGATGCCGGAATCGGTCATCGCCTGGATGGTCCGCGAGCGGCGGCTGGTCATCACGTTGGGCACTTCGTCGCTGCCGCCCATCATCATCGGCGCATCGTCGGTGCCGTTGCGGATGATCTGCATCGGCTTGACCTGCTGGCGGGCAACCGGGCTGCCGAGGCCGGTGGCGACCATGGTGACGCGCAGGGCGCCTTCCATGCTGTCGTCGAGCACCTGGCCGACGATGACGGTGGCTTCCTCGGCGGTGAATTCCTTGATGGTGTTCATCACCTCGTGGATTTCACGCATCTTGACGGTGCTCGATGCGGTGATGTTGACCAGCACGCCGCGCGCGCCGGCCAGGTTGACGTCTTCCAGCAAGGGGCTGGCGACGGCCTGTTCGGCGGCGATGCGGGCGCGGTTTTCGCCGCTGGCCTGCGCCGAGCCCATCATGGCCATGCCCATCTCAGACATCACGGTGCGCACGTCGGCAAAGTCGACGTTGACCAGGCCCGGGCAGTTGATGACTTCGGCGATGCCGCCGACGGCGCCGTGCAGCACTTCGTTGGCGGCCTTGAAGGCATCGAGCATCGAGATGTCGTCGCCCAGCACCTGCATCAGCTTTTCGTTGGGGATGATGATCAGCGAATCGACGTGGCGCGCCAGCGCTTCGATGCCGGCGTTGGCCGCGCGCACACGCTTGCCTTCGAACATGAAGGGCTTGGTGACCACCGCAACCGTCAGGATGCCGAGCTCCTTGGCGACTTCGGCCACCACCGGGGCGGCGCCGGTGCCGGTGCCGCCGCCCATGCCGGCGGTGATGAACAGCATGTCGGCGCCGTCGATCAGTTCGGCGATGCGCTCGCGGTCTTCCAGCGCGGCTTCACGGCCGACGTCGGGGTTGGCGCCGGCGCCCAGGCCCTTGGTCACGCCATTGCCCAACTGCAGCTGCAGCTTGGCCTGGTTGCGCTTCAAGGCCTGCGCATCGGTGTTGATGGCGATGAATTCCACGCCGGTCAAGCCCGAGCTGATCATGTGATCGACCGCGTTGCCGCCGCAGCCGCCCACGCCGATCACCTTGATCACTGCATCCTGGGTGTCTACATCCATCAGTTCAAACATGTTGCTCTCCTTTTTTGCCCAAAACAAAACCAAACTTACAAATCCTTTGGCGTGTTTGCCGCGATGTGTTTTGCATCCGGTACCACCGCCAAATCCCGTTTCGACGTCGCTCGCTCAAACCAGCGGGCGGCGTCAGAAATTCCCCTTGAACCAGCTTTTCATGCGTTCCAGCACGTCCTTGAAGCTGCTGCCGGACAGCTTCGGCGCATCGCGTCCGCGCGCCTCCAGCCCGGCCATCAGCAAGCCCATGCAGGTCGCGAAGCGCGGGTTGCGCATCACGTCCGACAGCCCCCCCTCATAGCGCGGCCAACCCATCCGCACCGGCATGTGGAAGACCTCTTCGCCGAGTTCGACCATGCCCTGCATCCCCGCCGAGCCGCCGGTGATGACGATGCCCGACGACAGCAGTTCCTCGAAGCCGCTGCGGCGCAACTCGGCCTGCACCAGCGAATACAGCTCTTCCATGCGCGGCTCGATGAATTCGGCCAGCGTCTGCCTGGACAGCGTGCGCGACGGGCGGTCGCCGATGCCGGGCACTTCGATCATGTCGCGCGCGTCGGCCAGCTGGCGCAGCGCGCAGCCGAAGCGGATCTTGATGTCCTCGGCCTCCTTCGGCGGGGTGCGCAGCGCCACCGCGATGTCGTTGTTGACCTGGTCGCCGGCCACCGGAATCACCGCGGTATGGCGGATGGCGCCATTGGTGAACACCGCGATGTCGGTGGTGCCGCCGCCGATGTCGACCAGGCAGACGCCGAGCTCCCGCTCGTCCTCGGTCAGCACCGCCATCGCCGAAGCGAGCGGCTGCAGCACCAGGTCGGAAACTTCCAGCCCGCAACGGCGCACGCACTTGATGATGTTCTGCGCCGCCGACACCGCGCCGGTGACGATGTGCACTTTCACTTCGAGGCGCATCGCGCTCATGCCGAGCGGATCGCGCACGTCTTCCTGGCCGTCGACGATGAATTCCTGCGGGATGGTGTGCAGGATCTGCTGGTCGGTCGGGATGTTGACCGCGCGCGCGGTTTCCACCACGCGGTCGACGTCCATCTGACTGATTTCCTTGTCCTTGATGGCGAACATGCCGTGCGAGTTGAAGCTCTTGATGTGGCTGCCGGCGATGCCGGTATAGACCTCGCGGATCTTGCAGTCGGCCATCAGTTCGGCTTCTTCCAGCGCGCGCTGGATGGCATTGACGGTGGCTTCGATGTTGACCACCACGCCGCGCCGCAGGCCGCGCGACGGACTCGTGCCCATGCCGATGATCTCGAGTTCGTCCTCGTCGTTGATTTCCGCAACGATGCAGACGATCTTGGAGGTGCCGATGTCGAGGCCGACGACCAGGTTTTTGGAGTCTCTTGGCTTGCTCATGTTTCACTCGGTTTGAAAGGGGATGCGCCGTCCGGCATCCGCACGGCGAAGCCGTCCGGGTAGCGCAGATCGACCGTGGCGGGGGTAATCGGGGCGCTCGGTGCGGCCCCTGGCGCAGCCGCAGCCAGGTCTTGCGTCGCCGGCTGCGCGCCGAATAGGCGCGGATACACAGCGATGAAACGCGCCAGCCGCGCGTCGGCCTGCTCGCGCCCAAGCGCCAACTGCATGCCGTTGGCAAGCCGCAGCCGCCAGGCCCGGCGCGGCGACAGGCGCAATTCGTCGATTGTCATGCCGAGCCGGGCGAGCGCGGCCTGATGGCGGCGATAGGCCGCCATCACCTCGGCGCGGCTGTCCTCGGGGCCGGACAGTCGCGGCAGGCGCGTGTCCGCTGCCGCGACAAACACCTCGCCCGCTTCGTTAATGAGCGCATTGTCGTTCCAGCGCGCCAGCGGCACATGCTCGGTCAGCGACACCACCAGGGTGTCGGGCCAGCGGCGCTCCACCCGTGCTTCGCGCACCCAGGGCAGCTTTTCCAGGCTGTTGCGCACGCCTTCCAGGTCGACGGTGAAGAAGGTGCCGCGCACCTGGCGCTCGGCCACCAGCCGGATCTGCGCTTCGGTGACATGCGCCACCGCGGTTTTCACCTCGATGCTGCGCAATGCAAACCACGGCTGTGCCACCACCCAGCTGGCGGCGCCATAGCTCAGCAGGCCGAGCGCACCCCAGGTCAGCACGCGGGCGACCTTCGACAAGGGATGGGCGGCGAGCTCGGGAGAGGTCACAGCGTCTGCTCCAGAATTTTCATGCACAAGGCGTCGAAATCCATCCCGGCCACCCGCGCGGCCATCGGCACCAGGCTGTGGTCGGTCATGCCGGGCGAGGTGTTCACCTCCAGCAGGTAGGGATTGCCGAGGCTGTCGAGCATCAGGTCGACGCGGCCCCAGCCGCGCCCGTCCACCAGACGGAAGGCATCGAACGCGAGTTGCCGCAGCGCCATTTCCTGCGCCTCGGGCAGACCCGCCGGGCAGTGGTACTGGGTGTCGTTGCGAATGTACTTGGCTTCGAAGTCATAGAAAGCCTTGTCCTTGGCCGGTTCCAGCCGGATCAGCGGCAGTGCGCGGTCGCCGAGGATGCCGACGGTGAACTCGGCGCCGTTGATGAACTTTTCCGCCAGCACCAGCGCATCGTGTTCGGCGGCGGTTTCATACGCGGCCGCGAGCGTGCCGGCCTCGGTCACCTTGCTCATGCCGATGCTGGAGCCTTCGCGCGCGGGCTTGACGAAAATCGGCAGGCCGAGCTTCTTCTCCACCGCTGCGAAATCGCTGGCGGCGTCGAGGATCGCCCAGTCGGCGGTGGGCAGACCGGCGGCGCGCCACAAGAGCTTGGTGCGCCATTTGTCCATGCCGATGGCCGACGCCATCACGCCGCTGCCGGTGTAGGGGATGGCCAGCAGTTCGAGCGCGCCCTGCATGCAGCCGTCTTCGCCGAAGCGCCCGTGCAGCGCGATGAACACGCGGTCGAATTCCCCGCCGATCAAATCGCTGAGATTGCGGTTGGCCGGATCGAAGGCGTGCGCATTGACCCCCTGCCGGGTCAGTGCCGCCAGCACCGCCGCGCCGCTGTTCAACGACACCGGCCGCTCGGCCGAGGTGCCGCCCAGCAAGACTGCGACTTTTCCGAACCGTTTCGCGGAATCCAATTCACTCACTGCCGCTCTCCAATAATTCGCACTTCGCGGATCAGCTGCACGTTGGTGCGCGCTTCCACGGTGTCTTCAATGTGTTCGATCAGGCGCTCGATGTCGGTCGCCGTGGCGTTTCCCAGGTTGACGATGAAGTTGGCGTGCTTTTCCGACACCTGCGCGTCGCCGATGCGATTGCCCTTGAGCCCGCAGGATTCGATCAGCCGTGCGGCAAAATTGCCGGGCGGATTGCGGAAAACCGATCCGGCGTTGGGCAGGTTCAGCGGCTGCGAAACGATACGTTTTTTCAGCAATTCCCGGATCGTCGCGCGCGCGACCGCACCATCGCCGCGGGCCAGACGGAACCAGCCGCCGATGAACCATTCCTGCTGCGGGTGCTTCAGCGCCACGTGCCGGTAGCCCGTCACGTATTCGTCCGGCCGCCGCTCGTTCAGTCGCCCCTGGCGATCGAGCGTGTGCACCTGCACCAGCTTGTCCCAGGTTTCGCTGCCGTAGCAGCCGGCGTTCATCGCGATCGCGCCGCCGACGGTGCCGGGAATGCCGGCCCAGAACTCGCCGCCGACCAGATCGTGATTGGCGGCAAAGCGCGCCAGCCTGGGCGCGGCGACCCCTGCCTGGGCATATACCAGGGCGGTTTCGATATCCTCCGGCGCGGGCAGCAGTCCGTGCGTGCGGCTTTCGATCGCCAACTTTTTCAGCACGCCGTGCAGCAGGATCACCACCCCCTTCACGCCGCCGTCGCGTACCAGCAGATTGCTGCCCAGCCCCACCATGTGAATGGCTTCATGGGCGGGCACCGAACGCACCAGCCAGCCCAGGTCTTCCAGATCGGCCGGGATGTAGACGCGCTGCGCGGCGCCGCCGGCGCGCCACGACACATGCCTTTTCATCGGCTCGTTGTAGAGGAAGCGCCCGCGCAGCACCGCTCCGGTGCCGTCTGCCACGTCCATCTCGCTCATCCGGTTGTCATGCTGCATGGGGTGCTCCCAGGGCCGGCGCCACCTGGCCGATGCTGCCGGCGCCCATCACCAGCACGACGTCGCCCGCCTGTGCCAGATCGTGCACCGTGGCGGGGACCTCGGCGACGTTTTCCACGAACACCGGCTCGACCTTGCCCGCCACCCGCACCGCACGGGCGAGCGCGCGGCCATCCGCCGCCACGATGGGCGCTTCGCCGGCCGGATAGACTTCGGTCAGCACCAGCATGTCGGTTTCCGACAGCACCTTGACGAAGTCCTCGAAGCAATCGCGGGTGCGGGTGTAGCGGTGCGGCTGGAACACCAGCACCAGCCGGCGCCCGGGGAAGGCGCCGCGCACGGCGGCCAGGGTGGCCGCCATTTCCACCGGGTGGTGGCCGTAGTCGTCGACCAGGGTGTAGTGCCCGCCATCCTTCGCCGCGATCTCCCCATAGCGCTGGAAGCGGCGGCCGACGCCATGGAATTCGGCCAGCGCCCGGACGATGGCGGTGTCGCTGGCGTCGACCTCGGTCGCCACCGCGATGGCGGCCAGCGCGTTCAGCACGTTGTGCATGCCGGGGTGGTTCAGCACCACGTCGAGATCGGGCATGCCTTCGCGCCTGACGCCGAAATGCATCCGCCCGTGCTCGAAGCGCGCATCGACTGCGCGCACCTGGGCCGCTTCGTCGAAGCCGTAGGTGGTGATCGGCTTGGTGATGCGCGGCAGGATTTCGCGCACGTTCGGGTCGTCGAGGCACAGCACCGCCATGCCGTAAAAAGGAAGCCGCTGGCAGAAGTCGACGAAGGCCAGCTTCAGCCGCTCGAAGTCGTGGCCGTAGGTTTCCATGTGATCGGCGTCGATGTTGGTGACGATCGCGATCACCGGCGTGAGATAAAGGAACGAGGCGTCGGATTCGTCGGCCTCGGCCACCAGGAAATCGCCCTGCCCCAGTCGTGCGTTGGTGCCGGCGGCGGTCAGCTTGCCGCCAATCACATAGGTCGGGTCCATCCCCGCCTCGCCGAGAATGCTGGCGACCAGGCTGGTGGTGGTGGTCTTGCCGTGGGTGCCGGCCACCGCGATGCCCTGCTTGAGCCGCATCAGCTCGGCGAGCATCAGCGCGCGGGGCACGATGGGGATCTTGTTCTCGCGCGCCGCGGTCACTTCGGGATTGGATTCCTGCACCGCCGTCGACGTCACCACCACGTCGGCGCCGGCGATATGGCCGGCGGCGTGTCCACGATGAATACGCGCGCCGAGCGTCGCCAGCCGCTGCGTCACCGCACTGTCGGCCAGATCGGAGCCCGACACCGCGTAGCCCAGATTCAGCAGCACCTCGGCGATGCCGCTCATGCCGACGCCGCCGATGCCCACGAAGTGGATGTGTTTGACGGCGTGCTTCATGATGCCCTCCGGGCGGTGAGGCGTGTCCACAAGGGATACCGTCCCAAGCGCTGATCGCGCCAGTGACATAAGGAGTGAGGGGTGAGGTGGCTCATGCGTTTTTCCCTGACCCCTGACCCCTGACCCCCGACCCCTCGGCAAGTGCCGCGCAAATATCGGCGACCTGCCGGGTCGCATCGGGTTTCGCCAGTTCGCGCGCCTTGTCCGACATGGCGGCGAGTGTGGCGCGGTCGAGCCCGCCGATCAGCGCCGCCAGCTTTTCCGCGCTCAGGTCTTTCTGCTGCATCAGCCAGGCTGCGCCGGCCGTGCTGAGAAATTCGGCATTGCCGGTCTGGTGATCGTCGACCGCGTGGGGAAAGGGCACCAGCAGCGCCGGCACGCCGGCGCAGGCCAGCTCGGCCACCGTCATCGCGCCGGCACGGCAGATGGCGAAATCGCAGTCGCGCCAGGCGGCGGCCATGTCCTCGATGTAGTCGCGCACCTCGGCCTCCACCTCGGCGGCGGCATAGTTGGCGCGCAAGGCATCGAGATGCTGACGGCCGGACTGATGCACCACCCGCGGGCGCTGCCCGGCAGGCAGCAGCGCCAGGGCTTGCGGCACCCGTTCGTTCAGCGCCTGCGCGCCGAGGCTGCCGCCGACCACCAGCAGGCGCAGCGGGCCGCTGCGGTCGGCGCGATGCGTCGATCGCAGCGCTGCGATATTTGCGCGGACCGGGTTGCCCACCCATTCGGTCGCCACGCGGCGGCACGGTATGGGCCTGTCCCGGACGCCGCAGAATGCCTGCGGGAACGCAACCAGCACGCGGTCGGCCAGACAGGCCAGCACGCGGTTGGTGAGGCCGCTGACCGAGTTCTGTTCGTGGATCACCAGCGGCCGGTTGAGGAGGCTCGCCATCATGCCGCCGGGAAAAGCGGTGTAGCCGCCCATGCCGAGCACGACGTCGGGCCGGTGCAGCAGGAGGGCGCGCAGGCTTTGCCAGAAGGCGACCAGCAGCGTCAGCGGCAGCAGCAGTTTCTTCAGCAGACCCTTGCCGCGCACGCCGCCCATCGACACCCACACCATGTCGATTCCGGCTGCCGGCACCACGCGTGCTTCAAGGCCGTTTTTGGTGCCGAGCCAGAATACGTCCCAGCCGCGCGCGCGCATCTCGTCCGCCACCGCCAGCGCCGGGTAGACGTGGCCGCCGGTGCCGCCGGCCATGACCATGAGGGTGCGGTTGGCGGCGGCCATCAGAACGTCTTCCCCCGCATCATCTGCCGGTGCTCCCAGTCGATGCGCAGCAGCACGGCAATCGCCAGGCAGTTGGCGATGATGCCGCTGCCGCCGAACGACAGGAAGGGCAGGGTCAGGCCTTTGGTCGGCAGCAGGCCGACGTTCACCCCCATGTTGATGAGTGCTTGCACGCCGAGCCAGATACCGATGCCCTGCGCCACCAGCGCGCAGAAATTGCGCTCGAGCTGGGCGGCGCGATGGCCGATCAGAAAGGCCTTGACGATGAGCCAGGCGAACAGCCCGATCACCACCGCCACGCCGATGAAGCCGAATTCCTCGGCGATGACGGCGAGCAGGAAGTCGGTGTGCGCCTCGGGCAGGTAGAACAGCTTTTCGACGCTGCCGCCCAGCCCCAGCCCCAGCCATTCGCCGCGCCCGAAGGCAATCAGCGCGTGCGACAGCTGATAGCCCTTGCCGTAGGGGTCGGCGAATGGATCCAGGAAGCCGAGGATGCGCTGCATCCGGTATTCCGAGGTGAAAATCAGCAGCGCGAACCCGATCATCAGCACCACCACCAGCCCGGCAAACAGCTTCCAGTTGAGCCCGCCCAGAAACAGAATGCCCATGGCGATCGCAATAATCACCACGAAGGCGCCGAAGTCCGGCTCGCTCAGCAACAGGGCGCCGGCCAGCATCATCACCGCGGCCATCGGCAAGAAGCTCTTCTTGAAGTCGTGCATGAAGGCGGCCTTGCGCGTGGTGTAGTCGGCGGCGTACAGGACGGCGAGAAACTTCATCAGTTCGGACGGCTGCAGGTTGGCGAAACCGAGCGGAATCCAGCGGCGGCTGCCGTTGACCTCGCGTCCGATGCCGGGAATCAGCACCACCACCAGCAGCAGCAGGCCGGCGAGAAACAGATAGGGCGCGGCCTGTTGCCACGCCCGCATCGGCACCTGGAAGGCGGCAATGCCGGCGCCGACGCCAAGGACGATGAACAGGCCCTGCCGCAGCAGATAGAATTCGCCGTTATGGCCGGTGTAGCGGGACGCTTCGGCAATCGCGAGCGAGGCGGAATACACCATCACCAGGCCGAGCGCCAGCAGGCCGAGTACCAGCCACAGCAGGCTGAAATCGAACTCGGCACGGGGTTGCGGGGCGCGCGCGGCGTAAAGCATCGTCAACCGGCCCTTTCCGCTGCCAGCTTGTTCACGGCGTCGACAAACACTTCGGCGCGGTGGATGTAGTTGCGGAACATGTCGAAACTGGCGCACGCGGGCGACAGCAGCACCGCATCGCCGGGTTGCGCCAGACGATGCGCCTGCTCGACCGCTTCCTGCAGACTGGCCGCACGATGGCTGTCCACGCCGCTTTTCGCGATGGCGGCAGCGATCAAGGGTGCATCGCGCCCGATCAGCACCACCGCGCGGGCGTTGGCCCCGACCGCGGCCTTGAGCGGACCGAAGTCCTGCCCCTTGCCGTCGCCGCCCAGGATCACCACTGCCTTCTGTTTGCCCATGCCGTAGAGGGCGGCCTCGGTGGCGCCGACGTTGGTGCCCTTGGAGTCGTCGTACCAGGTCACGCCATCGATCTCGGCGACCTTCTCCACCCGATGCGGCAAGCCCTTGAAATGCAGCAGCCCGCGCAGCAGCGCTTCCATCGGCAAATCCAGCGCACGGGTCAGCGCCAGCGCCGCCAGGGCGTTGGCGGCGTTATGCAGCCCGGCCACCGCCAGCGTGGACAGCGGCATCAGCATGTCGCCGCCGAGGCAGAGTTCATCCTCGCACAGGCCAAAGTTCTCGTCCTTCGGGCTGCGGTCGAGGCCGAAGCTGACCACATGCCGGTCCGGCAGTGCCATCGCCAGGGTGCGCGCATCGTCGCGGTTCAGCACCTGCACGCCGTTGCCGCTGAAAATCCGCGCCTTCGCCGCGGCGTAGGCATCCATGTCGGGATAGCGATCCATGTGGTCTTCCGACAGGTTGAGCACGGTGGCGGCATCGGCGTTGAGGCTGGAGGTCGTTTCGAGCTGGAACGACGACAATTCCAGCGCCCATGCCTGCGGCGCCGGCGCGATGCCGCGCTCGATCTCGATCAGTGCGTCCAGCACCGGCAGGCCGATGTTGCCCGCCACGCAGGTGACGAGGCCCGCCATCCGGCACATGTCGCCGCACATCGCGGTGACGGTGCTCTTGCCGTTGCTGCCGGTGATGGCGATCACCCGCATCGGGTGTTCGCGCTGGGCATTGAGCGCACGGATGGCGCGGGCGAACAGCTCGATGTCGCCCACCGCCTCGATGCCTGCCGCAATCGCGCGGGCCACCGCAGGGTCGGCCAGCGGCACGCCGGGGCTGACCACCAGCAATTCGGTCGACTGCAGCAGCGCTTCGTCGAAGGAGCCGGTGTGAAGCGGCACCTCGGGCAGCCATTCGGCCAGCCGCGCCGCGTGCGGCGGCGCTTCGCGGCTGTCGGCCACGCTCACCCTGGCGCCGCGCGCCGCCAGCCAGCGCGCGCACGACAGACCGGTGTCGCCCAGGCCGAGCACCAGGACGTTCTTGCCGGAGAGCTGCAGGCTGTCGTAGTTCATCGCAGCTTCAGGCTCGACAGTCCGATCAGCACCAGCATCATCGAAATAATCCAGAATCGCACCACGACCTGGTTTTCCTTCCAGCCCTTGAGTTCGTAATGGTGATGGATCGGCGCCATGCGGAACACGCGCTTGCCGGTGAGCTTGAACGAGGCGACCTGCACGATCACCGACAGGGTTTCCACCACGAACACGCCGCACATGATGAAGAGGACGATTTCCTGGCGCACGATGACGGCGACCACGCCGAGCGCCGCGCCCAGCGCCAGCGCGCCGACGTCGCCCATGAAGACTTCCGCCGGATAGGCGTTGAACCACAGGAAGGCGAGCCCCGCGCCCGCCATCGCGGCGCAGAAGATCGCCAGTTCGCCGGCGCCCGGGACGAAGGGCACGCCGAGGTATTTGGAGAACACCGCGTTGCCGGCGACGTAGGCGAAGATCGCCAGCGCGCCGGCCACCATCACGGTCGGCAGGATCGCCAGGCCGTCGAGGCCGTCGGTGAGATTGACCGCGTTGCTGGAGCCGACGATGACGAAGTAGGCGAGCGCGATGAACGCCGCCGCCGGCAGGCTCAGGGTGGCGTACTTGAGGAAGGGAATGATGAGTTCGGTGTGCGCGGGCAACGTGGCGGTGTTCCACAGATAGGCCGCGACCACGAGGCCGATCACCGACTGCCAGAAATACTTCCAGCGCGAAGGCAGGCCGCGCGAGTTTTTCTCGACCACCTTCCGCCAGTCGTCGACCCAGCCGATGACGCCGAAGCCGACCAGGGTCAGCAGCGCGACCCAGACGTAGTCGTTCGACAGGTCCGCCCACAGCAGCGTGGTCACGGTGACCGACACCAGGATCAGCGCACCGCCCATGGTCGGCGTGCCGGCCTTGATCAGGTGGGTCTGCGGGCCGTCGCTGCGTACCGACTGGCCGATCTTCAGCGCGGTGAGCTTGCGGATGACGGCGGGGCCGACGATGAAGGAAATCGTCAGCGCGGTGAGCGTGGCCATCACCGCGCGCAGCGTCAGGTAGTTGAAGACATTGAATGCGCGGATGTCCTGACCCAAATATTGAAACAGCCACAGGAGCATGTCAGTGTCCCTCGTGCCCGGGCGCCGAGGCCGTCGGGTCTTCCATGAAACTTTGCACCACGCGCTCCATCTGCATGAAGCGCGAGCCTTTCACCAACACGGTGGTGCCGGGCGCGAGTTCGTTCTCGAGTTCGGCGAGAAGTTCCTGGATGCGCTCGAAGTGCATCGCGCCGGCGCCGAACGCGGCAACGGTTTCCGTCGACAAATCGCCCAGCGCAAGCAGGCGGTCGACGCCCGCCGCGCGCGCGGCCTGCCCGATCTGGGCGTGCATGGCGACCGCATCCGCGCCCAGTTCGCCCATGTCGCCCAGCACCAGCACTTTTCGGCCGGGTTGCTGCGCCAGCACCGCCAGCGCGGCTTTCACCGAGTCGGGATTGGCGTTGTAGGTGTCGTCGAGGAAGGTGCTGCCGTGCAGCGCGGGCTTCCTTTGCAGGCGCCCCTTGACGCCGCTGAAACCGGACAGTCCCACGTCGATGCTGCGGAGGCTGACGTCGAGCGCGAAGGCGGCTGCGGCGGCGGCGAGCGCGTTCATCGCGTTGTGCTCGCCCGGCACCTGCAGGGCGATCTCGAGGCAGGCATGGGGCAGGGTGACGGCAAGTGTCGAACCGAATTCGCGGGGCTGGTGGTGCCCGCGCACCGAGGCCGGCTGCCTGATGCCGAAATCAACGACGCAGCGCCGCGCGTTGATTTCGCGCCACAACCCGGCATGCGGGTCGTCGGCGTTGAACACCGCAATGCCGGCGTCCGTCAGGCCGTTGAAGATTTCGCCCTTGGCGCGGGCGATGTTCTCGATCGAGCCGAGAAAGCCGACGTGCGCGGTCATTGCGTTGTTGACCAGTGCCACATCCGGCCGCGCCAGCCGCGTCAGATAGTCGATTTCGCCCGTGTGGTTCATGCCCATTTCCAGCACCGCAAATTGATGCGTCCCGCGCAGGCGCAGCAGCATCAGCGGCAGTCCGATGTCGTTGTTGAGATTGCCTTCGGTCTTCAGCACGGCCGCGTCGGAGCCGGTTTCCACCCGCAGGATGGCTGCCAGCATTTCCTTCACCGTGGTCTTGCCGTTGCTGCCGGTGACGGCGACGACCGGAATCGCAAAGCGTCGGCGCCAGGCGGCGGCCAGCCTGCCGAGCGCGAGGCGGGTGTCGTCGACGCGGATGGCCGCGGCAAGTTCGGGCGCCTGCGCGGCGTCCAGCACCACGCCGGCCGCTCCCTGCTGCAAGGCCTGGGCGGCGAAAGTGCCGCCGTCGAACTTTTCGCCGCGCAGCGCGATGAAGAGATCGCCCGGCTGGATGCTGCGGCTGTCGGTGCAGATGCGCAGCACCTCGGCATCGGTATCCGCAAACGGCACGCCGAGCATGGCGGCGGCTTCGGAGAGTTGCATCATGGCCATCAGCTCCACGCCTCCAGGGCTTTTCCGGCAACCGCCACGTCGGAGAACGGCAACCGCGCGCCGGCGATTTCCTGGTACTCCTCGTGGCCCTTGCCGGCGATCACCACCACGTCGCCGTGATGCGCGCCGCCGATGGCCTCAAAAATTGCGCGCGCGCGATCCGGTTCGACGCGCGGTTTGCTGCCGGCCCCCGCCAGGATGTCGTCGATGATGTGGCGCGGGTCTTCGTTGCGCGGGTTGTCGCTGGTGATCCAGACTTCGTCGGCGCCCGCGGCGGCGGCCTGCCCCATCAGCGGGCGTTTGCCCTTGTCGCGGTTGCCGCCGCAGCCGAAGACGCAGATCAGCCGCCCGCCGCCGGCGATTTCACGCAGGGTGGCGAGCACTTTCTCCAGCGCGTCGGGGGTGTGGGCGTAGTCCACCACCACCAGCGGATGCGCATTGCCGCCAAGGGTCTGCATCCGCCCCGGCGGCGGGGCGATGTGCGCCAGCGCCCGGCAGGCGTCATCCAGCTTGACCTCGGAGACCAGCAGGGCGGCGAGCACGGCAAGCAGGTTGGCGGCGTTGAAACGCCCCAGCAGCGGCGCGTCAATCTCGGCATTGCCCCAGTCGGTGCGCACCGCGAGGTGCAGGCCCGCCTGCGACAGGCGCAGCTTTTCGCCCACCACGGCGCCGCGCTGGAAGCCATAGCCGGCGACGCGCGCCGGCCGCGTCTCCGACTCCAGCCGCTGGCCGAAGGCATCGTCGACGTTGACCACCACCCACTCCAGCCCCGGCCAGCTGAACAGCCGCGCCTTGGCATCGGCATAGCTGTCCATGTCGCCGTGGTAATCGAGATGGTCGCGCGACAGGTTGGTCAGCACCGCGACGTTGAAAGTCGTGCCGTTGAGCCGTCCTTGCGCCAGGCCGTGCGACGACACTTCCATCGCGCACGCCGCTGCGCCCTGCCGCCGGTAGAGCGCGAGGCGCTGCTGCAGGTCGATGGCGTCGGGCGTGGTGTTGAGTGCAGGCGTGAGCGCGTCGGGGAAGCCGTTGCCGACGGTACCGATGATGGCGGTTTTGCGCCCCAGCTGGGTGAACGCCTGCGCCAGCCAATGCGCCACCGAGGTCTTGCCGTTGGTGCCGGTGATGCCGACCATGTGCAGCGCGCGCGAAGGCTCGCCGTAGATGTGGGCGGCGATTTCGCCGATGCGGGTTTTCAGGCCGAGCACCCCGGCGTTGGGCACATCAAGGGCGGGATCCCACTGGTAATGGTCGGCTTCCCACAGCACGCCGTCGACGCGCTGCGCCACCGCCTGCGCGATGAAGTCGCGGCCATCGCGCGTCTCCCCGGGATAGGCGGCGAACACCGTGCCCGGCATGGCCTTGCGGCTGTTGTTGACGAGTTCGGAAACGTCGATGCCGAGCCGCTCCAGAATGTGCGGCACCGATTCCCGGATCGCCTGTGATGCGGTCAGGCCGGGGCTTGTGCCCTTTTGGGTGCTTGTGCCCTTTGGGGTATTCGCCATCACGCGCCCCCGCCCGCACGCGCCATCGCGGGCTGTCCGTTCTGTGTGATCCGGGTCGCGGTTTCCGGCGCATCCGGCGGCACTGCGAGCTGACGCAGGCTGGCGGCCATCACCTGCGCAAACACCGGGCCGGCCGTGCTGCCGCCGTAATACACCCCGCCGGACGGCTCGTCGATCACCACGCCGATGATGAGGCGCGGGTTGGATGCCGGCGCCATGCCGACGAAGGAGGACAGAAAGATATCGGGCGCGTAGCGGCCGCCGACCAGCTTGTGTGCGGTGCCGGTCTTGCCGGCCACCCGATAGCCCGGCACCTGGGTGCGCGTGCCGGTTCCGCCTTCCTGCGTCACCGTTTCCAGCATGGCGCGCACCTTGCGCGCCACGCCCGGGGAGAACACCCGCTCGCCGACAATTTCCTGCGGTTCGCGCTTGAGGAACGACAGCGGCATCACTTCGCCGTCGTTGGCAAAGGCCATATAAGCACGGGTCAGCTGCAGCAGGCTGACCGACAGGCCGTAGCCGTAGGCCATGGTGGCGTGCTCGACCGGCTTCCAGGTGGTGGCATTGCGCAGGCGCCCGGCGGTCTCGCCGGGGAATCCCGAGCCCGGCAGCTGGCCGAAGCCGGAGCGGTGCAGCACGTCCCAATATTGCTGCGGGGTCAGCGACATGGCCAGCTTCACCGCGCCGACGTTGCTCGACTTCTGGATGATTTCGCTCACCGTCAACTTGGGGTGCGGGTGGGTGTCGCGCACCAGCTTGGCGCCAACGCGCCAGGTTTCCGGCGTGTCGATCACGCTGTCTGGGCGATACAGGCCGCGCTCCAGCACCGCCGCCGCGACGAAAGGCTTGATGGTGGAGCCCGGCTCGAAGGTGTCGATCACCGCGCGGTTGCGCATCGGCCCCGGCTGGTAGTTGCGGCGGTTGTTGGGGTTGAAGATCGGCTGGTTGGCCAGCGCGAGAATCTCGCCGGTCTTGGCGTCGAGCACCACCACGCTGCCGCCCTTGGCCTTGAGCGCAACGATCGCCGCCGCCAGTTCGCGGTGCGCCAGATACTGGATGTTCAGATCGAGCGACAGCGCCAGGTTGCCGCCCATCTGCGCGGTCCGGATCGGCGCCAGGTCGCGGATGGTGTTGCCGCGGCGGTCGCGCTGAATGTGGCGCTGGCCCTCGCGGCCGGCCAGCCAGTCCTGATAGGCGCGCTCGACGCCTTCCTGGCCGAGATCGTCCACATTGGTGAAGCCGACCACGTGCGCCGCCACTTCGCCCGCCGGGTAATAGCGGCGGAATTCGCGCCGCAGGTGCAGGCCCGGCACCCCCATGGTGGCGATCCTGACCGCCTGCTCCGGCGTCACCGGACGCAGCACGCTGAATTCGCCGCGCGTCTTGCGCGATAGCTTCTTCGTCAGTTCGGACGCCGGCATGCCGAGCACCTTGGCCAGCTGCGCGCGCGCGCCGTCGGACAGCTTGAGTTCATCCGGGCGCGCCCACAGGGATTCGACCGGCGTGCTGATCGCCAGCAGCTGGCCGTGGCGGTCGGACACCTGGCCGCGGTGCGCGGGCAGGGTGAGGTTGCGGTTGGCCACCGCATCGCCCTTGCCCTGCAGATAGTCGGTATTGAGGCCCTGCAGGTAGAAGGCGCGCAGGGCCACCACCGTGAAGCCGGCGAGCAGCAGGCTGCCCATCGCCGCCATGCGCCAGGGCGCAAGATTGAGCTTGAGCAGTTTCCTCGCGTGGTAGTTCATGGCGCACTCACCAGCGTTTCGACGCGCACCCGGTCATGCGGCGGCGAAATCCGGCCGCGCGGGGGGCCCGCGAGGGTATCGACCCGTGCCGGATTGGCCCAGGTGCTTTGCTCCAGCTGCAGTTTTCCCCATTGCTCGTCCAGCCCGTGCGCCTGTTTCTTCAGGCGTTCCAGTTCCACAAAATACGTGCGCGAGCGGTGCTGCGACTGGATCACCGCCAGCGCACACCCCACCAGCACCAACACCAGGATGGCATTGAGTCGGCTCATGCCTCCGCCACCCGTTCCGCCACCCGCAATACGGCGCTGCGCGCCCGCGGGTTGGCCGCCACTTCGCTATCGCCGGCGCGTTGGGCGCGGCCCACCAGCTTCAGACGCCCCGGTTTCAGCATGGCGGCCTGAATCGGCAGGCGGCGCGGCGCCTGCTCGCCCATCGCCTCGTCGCGCAGGTAGCGCTTGACGATGCGGTCTTCCAGCGAATGAAAGCTGATGACCGCGAGTCGGCCGCCGGGTTTCAGTTTGTCCACGCATTGCGGCAGCACGGCACTCAGTTCTTCCAGTTCGCGGTTGATGTAAATCCGTATAGCCTGGAAGCTGCGGGTCGCCGGGTGTTGCCCCGGCTCGCGCTTTTTGATCGTCGCGGCGATGAGGTTCGCGAGTTGCCCGGTGCTGCGGATGGCTGCTTCCTGGCGTGCCGCAACAATCGCGCGCGCAATCGATTTAGCAAACCGCTCTTCCCCGTAGGTGCGGATGACTTCACTGATCTCCCCCTCTTCCGCCGTCGCCAGCCAGTCTGCCGCCGACAGTCCGCTTCCCGGATCCATGCGCATGTCGAGCGGCGCATCGAAGCGGAAGCTGAATCCGCGCGTCGCGTCATCAAGCTGCGGCGACGACACCCCGATATCCAGCAAAATCCCGTCCACCTGCGTCAAACCCATTTCGTCGAGCACCGCGCCCAGCCGCGAAAACGCGCTTTGAACCAGGGTCAGCCGCGCATCCTGCAGGACCGCACCCGCGCGGATGGCGTCCGGGTCGCGATCCAGCGCGATCAGGCGTCCGGCCGGCCCCAGCTGCGCCAGGATCAAGCGGCTATGGCCACCGCGCCCGAACGTGGCGTCGACATACAGGCCATCGGGCCTGATCGTCAGTGCTGCCACCGCCTCCTGTGCCAGCACCGGCACATGGGCGGTCTCCATCACAACGTAAAGCCTTCCAGTTCGGGCGGCAGCGCGTCGTCGCTGAAGGTCAGCGCCTGCGCCACCTGCGCCTCCCAGCGCGCCTCGTTCCACAACTCCACCTTGCCGCCCTGGCCCACCATCACCACGTTTTTATCCAGATCGGCGAACTTGCGCAGCATCGGCGGCAGCAGCACGCGACCGGCGCTGTCCATGTCCATGTCGTGCGCATAGCCGACGAGCAATTGTTTGAGACTGCGGGTGCGGGGATTGAAGTCGGACAGGCCGTTGAGCTTTTTCTCGATCGGCTCCCACTCGGGCAGGGGGTAGAGCAGCAGGCACTGGCTGGGGTCGGCGGTGATCACCACGCGCCCGCCGCCGTTCACCAGGAGGGCGTCACGGTAGCGCGCCGGCACCACGAGCCGGCTCTTGCTGTCCAGACTGACCGTTGCGACCCCCCGGAACATGCGCTTCCCCCATTATTGAAATTAGATTTGACCGCGTTTGGCTGGGCGCATTCTCCCACAACCTCCCACCAATCACCACTTGCACCCACTATAGGGGATAGTTTTGTGAGGGTCAAGCCGACAGACGCAAAAAAACCCCTATGCCTCAAGGACTTAGGGGTGGTTTTGGGTTGTGGATAAGTTTCTGGAAAAACCGTGGCTTAGCGGTGAATTCTGCCTATTTTTTTAGGTAAAAACGCTAAGTATTTGAATTGCATGAAAAGTGGGAAAGTCAATCGATAAGCCGGGTTCTGTCGTGGACAACCATTCCTCTAGGCCGGCCATTGCTGACCGGCTCCAGCCACCTACCCGCAGACTCAGCGAGCCGCTTCATCGCCTGCCTATTTGGTGTTGCTCCGGATGGAGGTTACCGCGTTTCACCGTAACTTAATACGCTCGTCTCTGTGGCCCTATTCCTCGCCTCACGGCGTCCGGCCGTTAGCCGGCATCCTGCTCTGTGGAGCCCGGACTTTCCTCTCCCACTTGCGTGGCAGCGGTTGTCTGATCGGCTTCCCCGTCGGGATTATAAGGCCTTTACCCGGTCAGCGCGGCACGCGCAATCAGACGATGATTGCAAGCCGCTATCGAATACGGCTGCAAGATCCACCCCTGCAAGGGCTGCCTGTCGACGGCGATGCCGCTGTGCAACTCGCCGTGGTCGAATTGCATGCCGACCGACTCCAGGTGCGTCTGTCGCGTCCACGTCCCAAGTACGTTCATCAACGCCCCACAACTGTACGACAGCGCACAGACGTTGCGGAGACCACCGGATACGCTTAATGAACGATCCGTTTTGTACGGATTACGTTTCAGGAGAAAGAAGGCGAGCGCGCCATTTTCCTGGCAAGCATTTTCCTGGCAAGCATTCCGTCATCGAGGAGCAACCATGCAAGATCCAAGCACCTGGGGTCTCTGTATCCACTGCAAGTGGTGGCAGATCGAACCCGACGCAGCACTCATGAATGATACGAAGGGCCTCTGCATCGACCAAAAACTCCAGCCGTATTTGCTGCGAGTGTCGGGCGATAGCGGCTGCAATCTGTTTGTCGATGGCGTTCCTGCGCGTGCCGCCGGCTCCGGCGACAGTCCGCCTACCGCCAAGCCAGTGCGTTGATTTGCGAGGACGCTGCCTACGCGATGCGGGGCAGCGTTGCGCAGCCTCACCGGTCAGCGCGCATTCTCAAGCCACTCCAGATCGGAATACAGCATGCAGCCTCGACGAGTAGTAGCGGGACTGGCCATCGTCCTCTCCGTGCTTGCCCTGCCGGTCCTGGTGCTGGCCACAACCAGCAACTGGAACTGGCTGCGCGGACCGCTCAGCCAGCATGTCCATGACACCACCGGTCGCACCTTGCTGCTGCAAGGCGACCTGAAAGTACATCTGGGATGGCCGCACACGCGGATCCATGCAGCAGGCGTGGCTTTCTCCAATCCGTCCTGGGCGCATGAGAAGCAGATGTTCGAAGCCCGCAACGTCAGCTTTTCCCTTGCAATGCTGCCGCTGTTGGGCGGCCGCATTGTGCTCGACGAGGTGCAGCTGGATCGGGCCGTGGCATTGTTCGAAAAGGCTGCCGACGGCAGAAAAAACTGGCTGCTCGACCGCCAGCAGCGCGATGAAAGCGCGCGCATCACGGTCAACCATGTCGCCATCAAAGCAGGACGTATCGGCTATAGCGACGTGCGGCAAAAAACTGCGATCAGCGCAATCGTCGCAACCCGCGACGCGCCGACTGCAACTGTCACCCCCCTGAGTGTCACCGCGCAGGGGCAATACCGTGGCCTTACGCTCAAGGTGCAAGCCCAGGGTGCCAGCGTGCTGACCTTGCGCGAGGTCAAGACGCCGTACCGGCTGAAACTGACCGGAACAATCGGCCCGACCACGGTGCACGCCGACGGCACCATCACCAATCTGGCCGAGCCTTCCGCGATCGATCTCAAAATCGGCCTGAGCGGCGGCAGCCTGGCCCAGCTCTATCCGCTTTTCGGCATTGTCTTGCCCGATACGCCGCCGTATGCCACGCAGGGGCGTTTGCTGCATCAGGCGCAGCACTGGCGTTACGAGAAGTTTTCCGGCCGGATCGGGCGCAGCGACATTGCCGGCACATTGCAGGTGGACACCGGCGGCAAGCGCAGCAAACTGACGGCGACGCTGGCTTCGCGCCAACTGCATTTGGCTGATCTGGGACCGCTGGTGGGCAGCGATCATTCATCGGCTGCATCGGCATCCGGCGCGCTGGCCGCTGATCAACCGGCTGCAGCACGCCGGGTGTTGCCGACTACGCCGTTTCGCAGCAAGCGCTGGCCGCAGATGGATGCCGATGTCACCTACAAGGCAGCATCGATCCAGCACAACGCCGCGCTGCCGATCGATACGCTCTCCACCCGCCTGCAATTGAAGGACGCGGTATTGACCCTCGACCCACTGCGCGTTGGCGTCGCGGGCGGCAGCCTGGCAGGTTCGCTCGTGCTCGATGCACGCCAGCAACCAATTCGGGCGCGCGCCGATCTGAACGCACGCAAAATCCGCCTTGCCAGGCTATTTCCTACCTTTGACCAGAACAAGGCCAGCATTGGCCAGCTCAATGGCGATATCAACCTGCGAGGGCGGGGCGATACCGTAGCGGCCATGCTGGGCAGCGCCGATGGCAAGCTGGCGATAGTGATCAACGACGGTGAAATCAGCAAGTTGATGATGGAGTCGGTCGGCCTGCATCTGCTTGAAATCCTGCAAATCAAGATCAGCGGCGACAAACCCATCCGCATCCGCTGCGGGGTGGCCGACTTCGACGTCAAGCAGGGCGTCATGCAGTCCAATATCCTGGTTTTCGATACCGACATCACCCGTATTGGCGGCAGCGGCAGCATCGACCTCGGCAAGGAACAGCTCGACCTGAGGCTGACGCCAAAATCGCGCAAACTGAGCCTGGTGTCATTGCGCACGCCGATTCATGTGCAGGGCAGTTTCGTCGATCCGCAGGTGTCGCTGGACAAGACGGCGCTGGCCGCACGTGGACTCGGCGCCCTGGCGCTGGGCCTGGTCAATCCCCTGCTGGCGTTGTTGCCCCTGATTGAAACCGGGCCGGGTCGCGACAGCGAATGCCGTCAAATGATCCAAGAAGCCCAAACCCCTTGAGACGCGGACGACCCCGGCAAACCGGATTCAGAAGGACAAAGCAGACGTTAGCAAGGAGCTGGCAACAGCCGGTTTCTACGAAAAGCCCGGATGACCCCTATGGCTGAGGATGAGACGGTTGACTGCCCCGCCATGACAGGCCGGTCGTCGGCCATTGCTGCCGGTGGCGCTGATCAAATCCACTGGCCGCTGTCGCGTTGGTTGCTGCCGTTTACGCGGTACTCTGCCTGAACGGCAGCTTGGTCACCGGCGAGGGACGGCTCCCGACCGATTCTGTTGAAAAACCCCCTTCAACAATGCCGTCCCCGCAGCTATGATTCTCATCATCTGATAAGCGGGGAGCCTAGCGATGATGGGGTGTCAGACAGGTGGCCAGGATCGACTTTTCTACTCTTTCAACCTCGACGAA
>JAIBEI010000043.1 GCA_019459055.1 Thiobacillus sp.
GGGGTCCTGCCACGGCTTCAGCTGCGCGCTTGTTGATTGAAGATGGGGGCAGTCTTTGCACCTTCTGGGGAAAATCGGTGCACGTTGTGCACCCTACGCACCGTGGGTCGCCACGGCTCCGCGAACCTTGCGACGGCAGAATAAGCCAGCGTTTTCCTAATCGGCCATTTGCGCTTCACCCGGGCCAGATTCGATATGCAGGGTGCGGGTGGGGAAGGCGATTTCCGCGCCGTGGGCCTGGATGATGGCCGCGACTTTCAGCAGCACATCCTGCTTGACCTCGTGGTAATGCACCCACTCGACGGTTTTGGTGAAGGTGTAGATGAAGAAATTCAGTGACGACGCAGCAAATTCGTTGAAATTGACGATCAGGGTGGCATTGGGATCGATTTCGGGGTGGGCCTGCAGCATGGCTTTCACGTCGGCAACGATGGGGGCCATTTTGTCGAGGTCGGCATAGCGGATGCCGATGGTCTCCTTGATGCGCCGGTTGGTCATGCGGGTTGGGTTTTCCACCACGATGGTGGTGAACAGGGCGTTCGGCACGTAGATCGGGTTCTTGTTGAAGGCGCGCACGCGGGTGTGGCGCCAGCCGATGTATTCCACCGTGCCTTCGATCTGTTTTTCCGGGGAGCGGATCCATTCGCCCACCGCAAACGGGCGGTCCAGGTAGATGGTCAGGCCGCCGAAGAAGTTGGCCAGCATGTCCTTGGCAGCGAACCCCACGGCAATGCCGCCGATGCCGCCGAAGGCCAGCACGCCGGAAATGCTGAATCCCAGGGTTTGCAGGATGACCAGGGCGGAGATGATGACGACCGAGAAGCGACCCAGCTTGGAGAGGGCATCGAGCGTGGTGTAGTCCAGCGCATCCCCCATCGCCGCGCTGCGGCTCATGATGGTGTGGGTGGCGTGTCGGATCAGCTTCAACAGGAACCAGGCCAGCGCGGCGACGATGACCGTGTCGCGGGTGGGAACGACAAAAGCAAAAACCGGTACGCCGCTGTGCTCGTGCACGATCTGAAAGGCGAAGGCCACTCCCGTGACCCAGACGATGAGCGTCAGAGGTTTGCGGGCGGACTTGATCAGGGCGTCGTCCCAGCCGGCCGGCGTGTGCGCGGCGATCTTCTCGATATGGCGCAGCAGGTAATAAACGCCGATATTGATGGCGATGACCGCGACAATCACCGTCAGCACCTGGGGAAGCCAGGAAGCGGCCAGGAAGGATTCACCGAGTTGTTGTGCCAGATCGTTCATGAGCGGGGTTTTCTGTACGCGTGGGTTTGAGAAGGCAGGGCGTCCGGGGGATTCCAGGTTGAAAGCGATGAAGCATAGCGTGCCTCGCGCCCGGGCGCGGAAAGCCTCCGGGCGTGGGTGCGCTCTGTCGTTCAATTATTTCCTATAGTAAGTGCTCCAAGTTCAAGAAGGAGTATGACCATGAATCAGCGAATTGCATTGCCGTTGGTGTTGTGCGCGGCCTTGGTGGGAGGCTGCGCCGATATGGGCAGCCTGGGCGGGACGAAATATGGCGAGACGGGTAGCACGGCAGCGATCCAGTCGGAGCGCGACGGCACCATTGCCCAGCTTCAAAACATCGAGGTGGATGACAAGTACAAGCTCGGGGTGGGGACGGCCGTGGGCGCAGTTGCGGGTGGTCTGCTTGGCGCGGGGGTGGGTGACAGCACCACCGCCACGGTAGCGGGCGCGGTATTGGGCGGTGTGGCAGGCACCTATGCCGAGAGCAAAATCGATAAAAGGGATGCGCAGCGGATCACCGTCGATATGGTGACGGGAGGGCGCGTAACGATTAGCCAGCCGATTGATGCCCGCCTGCGGGAAGGCATGCGCGTGCGGGTTGAAGGCAGCGGCGAGAACGCCCGCGTGGTGCCACGATAAATAAATAGTGCGGCGCGGTGGCGGAAGGCCGGCTTGCGCCCGTCACGCCGTCCGCTTCTGTCAACGGCCATGGCGAGTTGCCGCAGCCGCCTGCCTGGTGCGGCCATCGCCTGTCCCACCGGGCGGACGCCGCGAGGTGCGCAGCGACGCGACATGCATTCCCCATGGGCTTCAGCCCATAGTGGGTCGGAGTCCTTTAGTGCAATCCTGAAATGCCCGCTTGATCAATACGCTGGATTGCCGTGCGCGTTCTTGCCCTCTGGGTGCTCGCAATGGCGACTATGAATTAATTCAGATTGCCCATTGGGCATGCGGTGTTCAGTAGGGTGCGCCACACGCACCGATCCATGTTTCATGGTGCGCACGGCGCACCCTACGAGCTTTAAATCGGCGAATGGACAATCCGGGATTAACCAGCGTTCCCCGAGTAAAAACATTGCTTATCACGGGGACTTTCACAGCCATTCGTACCAGCCATACCGGACATTATTGACTGTGCGCGTGACGGCACTTGCCGGGTAGGATGCCGTCACTCCAATACCAATACTCAGCCGTCATGGCCCGTGTTCCCACCCCGCTCACCGATAGTCGCATCCTCCAGGCAAGGCCCGTCGACAAGCCGGTCAAGCTGGCGGACGGCGGCGGCATGTATTTGCTGCTGCGGCAGGACGGTTCGTGCTACTGGCGGCTGGATTACCGTTTCGATGGCAAGCGCAAGACCCTGGCGCTGGGGGTGTATCCGGAGGTTTCGCTCGACGAGGCGAGAAAGCGGCGCAGCGCCGCCAAGGCCCTGCTGGCGGAGGGGCTTGACCCCTGCGCGCTGAAGAAAGCGGAGAAGGCCGGCCGCACGCCGCACGCTGGAGGGGGGAAACAGGCCCAAGCGCTGGCGCTGGTCATGCAGCGGCGCAATCTTTTCCTGCAGACGATGGCGGCGATCAACGAAATGCTCATGGCGGGACTGCCCGACCAGGCGCTGATGTTGCGCGTCTGCCAGGAACTGATCCGGGGCGACCTGTTCCGCATGGCCTGGATCGGCCTGGTGGATGAGGACGGTGTGACGGTGCGTCGGGTGGCCGAGGCCGGCTTTGCCCGGGACGATCCCGCCCAGGCGGATGTTCGCTGCGACGACTCGCCACAGGGGCGGGGGACGACCGGCACCGCAATCCGCATGGGCGCCACGGTGGTCAACAACGATACCGAAATCAACCAGAGATTCGCGTTGTGGCGGGGGCATGCGCGTGCCCAGGGTTACCGGTCGTCGGCCGCCACGCCGTTGCGGATCGGCGGGAAGTTGGTGGGCGCACTCAATGTCTATTGCCACGAACCGCACGCATTCGGGCTTGAGAAAGTGATGCTGCTGGAAAAGCTGGCCACCGATCTCGGCCTTGCCATCGACCATCGCGCGTCGCTGGCGGCCCTGCGCGAAAGCGAGGAGCGTTTCCGCCTGCTGCTGGATTCATCGTCCGAGGCGATTTTCGGGGTCGACACCCAGGGCCTCTGCACCTTCGTCAACCCGGCCTGCCTCGACATGCTGGGCTACACGCAGGAGGAAATGCTCGGCAAGAACGTGCATTGCCTCATCCATCACACCTATCCGGACGGCCGGCCGTATCCCAAGGAAGACTGCCACGTTCGCTGCGCCACCCTGCAGGGCAAGCCCACGCACGTGGACAGCGAGGTGCACTGGCGCAAGGACGGCAGCAGCTTCCCGGTGGAATACTGGTCGCACCCCATTTACCGCAACGGCGAACTGGTGGGAACGGTGGTCAATTTCCTGGACATCAGCGAGCGCAAGCGCATGGAGCGGGCGTTGCTGGACAGCGAGGCGCGTTACCGGCTGATTTGCAGCATGGCCACCGATCTGCTGTATTCGTGTGTACGGAAGGAAGATGGTCATTTTGCCATCGAATGGGCGACCGCCTCGTCGGACCGGATCTTTGGTTATTCGGTGGACGAGGTCCTGAATCAGGGTTGCTGGCGCTGCCATGTGCATCCGGACGATCAGACTGAATTCGATCGCAATATCGATCATCTTTTGCCGGGACAGCGCAGCGAATGCGAGCTGCGCATCATCGCCAAGGATGGCGCCACACGGCATATCCGGGCCTATTCCATGGTGGTGGTGTCGGAGGATGCGCAACAGCCGCACCGGCTGTATGGCGCCTGCCAGGACATTACCGAACGCAAGCAGGCGGAGGAACGCATCGAGTTCCTGGCCCACCACGATGCCTTGACCGGCCTGCCCAACCGCATCCTGCTGCGCGACCGCTTTGCGCATGCGCTGGCCATGGCGGCACGCTCCCGGTCACGGGTGGCGCTGCTGTTCCTCGACCTGGACAACTTCAAGCGGGTGAACGACACGCTGGGGCACGCAGCCGGCGACCAGTTGCTGCTGGAGGCGGTTACGCGCCTGTCCCGCTGCATGCGTGAGAGCGACACCATCTGCCGCCAGGGCGGCGACGAATTCATCGTGCTGCTGAATGACATCCCTTGCCTGGAAACGGTGGAACGGATTGCCGGCAACATCCTTAGCCATCTGGCCGAGCCGGTCGAGATCTGCGGGCACATACTGAATACCTCCTGCAGCATCGGCGTGGCCATATTCCCCGAGGACGGAAACGACATCGACAGCCTGCTGCAAAAGGCCGATACGGCGATGTACAGCGCCAAGGACAGCGGCCGCAACGCGTACCGTTTTTTCGACGCGCAGATGAACCGGCAGGCGCACGAGCACCTGTTGCTGCAGAACCGGTTGCACCAGGCGCTTTTCCGCGACGAGTTTTCCCTGCACTATCAGCCGCAACTGGAGATCGACAGCGGCAAGGTGGTTGGCGTCGAGGCGTTGCTGCGCTGGCAAAGCCCGGAGCTGGGCGAGGTGGCGCCGGCCCGCTTCATTCCGGTGGCGGAAGACAGTGGCCTGATCGTTCCGATCGGCGCCTGGGTGCTGGAGGAAGCCTGCCGTCAGGCGCAGGTCTGGCGCCTGGCCGGATGGCCCGAGCTGTCCATGTCGGTCAACCTGTCCGCCCTGCAGTTCCGGCGTCCCGGCCTGATCGAAACCGTGGCGGGTGCGCTCGACCGCAGCGGCCTGCCGCCGCATTTGCTGGAACTGGAACTGACCGAGTCGATCCTGCTGCAAGATGTGGAAAAAAACCTCGAATTGGTGCGGCGACTGAAGGCGCTTGGCGTGCGGCTGTCGATCGACGATTTCGGCACCGGCTATTCGTCGCTCAGCTATCTCAAGCGCTTCGCCGTCGACCGCCTGAAGATCGACCGCGCCTTCGTACGCGACATCAACCTCGACCCGGACGATGCCGCCATTGTCCGCGCGGTGATCCAGCTGGCACGCAGCCTGCGTCTGGGCATCATCGCCGAAGGGGTGGAAACACAGGAACAACTGGCGTTTCTGCGTGACGAGGGATGTCCGGAAGTGCAGGGTTTCCTCTACAGCCGGCCGCTGGCGCCGGCGCAGATCGAAATCTTTTTGCGCGAGCACCTGGCAGCCAGCCTGGTTTGAAGACGCACGACACCATTCGCGCTGCGGCTGCCCGGGTTCTATCCTGAAAGCATCGTTCCTTGAGGAGCAGCCATGCGCCACAAATATGAGAGCTTGCTGCATGCCATTTTTGAAGGTCCCGTCAGCGGCAACGTCCATTGGCGCGAGGTGGAGTCGATGCTGACGCACCTGGGCGCCAGGGTTGAGCCGCATCATGGCGCGAGCTTCCGCGTGGTATTGAACGGGGTGGAGGGATTCATCCATCGCCCGCACAACAGCCCTACCTGCACCAAACAGGAACTGCGCCATGTGCGCGATTACCTGGCGGCGGCCGGGGTGAGTCCCGTGCAGCCCAAGGCGGAGGAGTAACCAGCTCCCCTCAGGCGAAGATTGCGGGATCGTCGCCTGCATTCGCCCCGAATTCGCATCATCGACGCCAATATGGATTTCAAATTTTGTCGGGGGCGTTTATATTCCAGTAGTCCAAAAACAAAGGCACCCGCATGAACATCTCAAATTACACGGATCTGTTGAACGCCGCCAGGCAGCAGCCGGAACCACAACGGCTTCTCTTCGTTTTTACGCAATCCGAGCTGCCCGAAGGCTATACCGAAGTCCAGACGCAGCGTTTCAAAGCCGGGAAGGGGGGCGTGTTGACCCCCAAAATGTGCACCGACAAAGCGCTGGACGAGTTGGGTGACTTTTCCGACCTGGTCGAGGAATCACGCAAGACCGGGCTGGACTGGAAAATCGTGTTTGTCGCCTGCCTGGCCGGGCGTGGGGGGGTCATGCCGAGCACCGAAGACGCGCAGACGCCCCTGAAAAAGATGGTCGATTCCATCCTGAATGGCGCGATCTCCCAGTATCTGGCCTACGATTCGGATGGGAATCAGGTTCGGTTTTCCTGAGAAATACAACCGGGCGGCAGCCCCTTCAGCAAGGCCTCGAATTCATCGGCCGGCAGCGGCCTGGAGAACAGGAATCCTTGCGCATAGTCGCAGCCCGCCTGGGTCAGCAGCGCCCGCTGCGCTTCCGTCTCCACCCCTTCGGCGATCACCTTGAGGCCAAGCTTGTGCGCCATCACAATGATGGCCTCGGACAATGCCCGGTCATTCGAGTCGATCACCAGATCGCGCACGAATGACTGGTCGATCTTCAGGTAATCGATATCGAATTTCTTCAGGTAGGACAGCGACGAATAGCCCGTTCCGAAGTCGTCGATCGCGATCTGAATACCCGCTTCATGGAATCCGAGCAACTCATCGGTGACGCCGGTTTCGGAATTGAGTAGCAAGCCTTCGGTGATCTCAACGACCAGGCTTTGCGCAGGCAGTTCCAGTTCCTGCAAATAAACGAGCCATGCCTTGCTCAGGCAGCCGGCAACGCCGCCGAACTGCGCGGGTGACAGGTTCACGCTGACCTGTAGCCTGCTGTTGTACAACACTTCCCAGTGTTTCAGCTGGCGCGCCGATTCCTTGAATACCCAGTCGCCGATTTCGACAATCAAGCCGCTCTCTTCGGCCAGCGGGATAAGCTGCGCCGGGCTGACCATGCCGAGTTCCGGGTGTAGCCAGCGGATGAGCGCTTCTGCCTTGTGGATGCGGCCGGTAGCCAGATCGACGATGGGCTGGTAGTAAATCTTGAACTGCTTGGCTTCCAGCGCGCCGCGCAACTCGTTGGTCAGGCGCAGGCGGGCCTGGGCGGATTGCTGCATGGCCGGGGTGAAATAGCTGAATCGGTTGCGCCCTTCGTTCTTGGCGGCATACATCGCCTGATCGGCGTTCTTGAGTAGATCGTCCACATTGGTGGCGTCGTTGGGATAGAGCGTGATGCCGATGCTGGTTGATATATAGACCATTTCGTTTTTCAGCAGAAACGGCTTGGCCAGGCTTTGCCGGATGTTTCCCGCGACCCGCTCGACGCTGCCGGTATCGCCAAGCTCGGCCAGGATGACGATGAACTCGTCACCGCCCAGGCGTGCCACGGTGTCGGTCTCGCGCACGCAGCCACCAATGCGGCGCGCGGCTTCCTGCAGCAGGATGTCGCCCATGGTGTGCCCTAGCGTATCGTTGACCTCCTTGAATTTGTCGAGGTCGATGAACAGCAGGCCTATTTCGAGTTCGGCGCGATCCGCCTTCTTGATTTCCTGCACCATCCGATCGTGGAACATGTGGCGGTTGGGCAGGCCGGTCAAGGTGTCGAAATTGGCCTGTTTCCAGATCAGCTCCTCGGATTCTTTCTGCTGGGTAATATCGCGGATGAAGCCATTGAACTCACACTCGCCCGCCGTGTTGACTGCGGTAATGGACAATTCGACTGGGAACTCATGGCCATCGCGATGCAAGCCCGCAACTTCGAACCGCGGATTCAAAATAGTCCCCTCGCCGGCAAACAGAAAGCGTTTCAATCCCTGCGTATGCGCCTCGCGGTACTGGGGCGGGATAATGGTCTCGCTCAGCACCCGCCCGAGCGCTTCCTCGCGGCTCCAGCCGAAAATATTTTCCGCCTGGCTGCTCCAGCCAGTGATGATGCCTTCGCGGTTCATCTGCACCACGGCATCCAGTGCGGAGTCGAGGATGGCGCGCAGGCGCGCTTTATCTTCGCGGTGCGTTTCAAGCAGGGCTTTTAATCCATCGGCCATTTCATTGAAGCTGTCGCCCACCTGGCTGAGCTCGTCGCGCGTGCCAAGCTGGATGCGTGTGTTCAGATCGCCGCCGGCAAAGGTGCGCGCGCAGCGGGCTATCATCTGAATGCTGCCGACAATGGCATAGTAAAAACTGACCGACAGATAGACCGCCAGCAGGAGCACCAGCAGGGCAATGCCGAGGCTGGCGAACAGCTCGTTTTTTGCGCGGTCGATATGCGCCTGGGCCAGACTCCGGGCCATTGGCAGCAGGGCATCGTACAGTTGCGCATAACTGCGGTCGATTTGTTCCGTGGCGGCATTCAGGAAGGTTTCAGGAGGGAGGGCAAAGCGGCCGGAGAGAATGTCCGTTGCCACAAGCCCGGTCACCTGCCTGACCGAATTGTCGATATCGCGGGATACCGCCTGAAGCGCGCTGTGAATGGCCGGATTGTGGCGTTCGACACTTTCGGTGCCGAGGTTGAAATGTCGCATCGCATCGTCCAGCCCGGCCATCATTAACCGAAGTTCGACGCGCTGGTCCTCGTCGAGCCGCTTTCCAGTCAGCGCGTTCCGGGTCAGTGCGCCCGTGCCGTAGGCGCGCAGGCGGCCAAGCTGTTCCAGCACGCGCATCAGCCTGTTGGTGGCGATGTCGACCAGGTAATACGCAGCGATGTCCGTATCCATGACCAGCAGGTGTTGCTCGGAAACCAGCTGTTCGAGGAATTGCAGATGCTCGATCAGCCCGGTATGCGCGGCAAGATTGTCGGCCACGGTCAACGCCAGGCCTTCCTTTTGCAGCCGTGTCCAGTCGGTGCGGATGCGGCGGTAGTCTTCGGTCCCGGTCAGGCTGTGGGGAAGCTTTTCTTCCAACGTCCCGAGGGCATCGGCGACGATCTTTTCCTGGGCGGCGCGCCGGTCGCGCATGGACGTGTTGCCGCCCAGAAAGGCGGCCGAGAGCCCGCGGTGCAATTGCAGGGCCTGCGTGGCACGGGTGACCGGCTCGATCAGGGCAAGGCCTTCCAGCCGCTGTTGCGAGGGCTGAATGACGCGTTCCAGATTGACAATAAGGCTGTACACCATCACGCCAATCGCAATCAGCGACACCACCCACAGCAGCGTGAACTTCTTGGTGTAGTTCAGGCGATTCAGCATGAAAATGGCAGGGGAGAAGATTCTTTGCATTGATGCTTTCCCGCCGTTTTCGTTGTGCATGCCCGTTCTTCTCATGAAGAACGTTCTTTATAGTGGGTGCCGTGCCGAATGACCTTGCGCCGTCCGGCCACTGCGGATGGTGTCTTATCCCGGGCATTGCCGTCAATACGGGCGGCCGGCATGCGGTGTGAATGCGCTTTGTCGCTCGCGGCGAGATTGTCCGTCCGCAATGTTCGTCATGCTGGAAATCGAGCACCGGCCGTCTGCGGCCTGCCGCAATTACTTATCGATGCTGACGATGTCGGCCCGCTCGTCGGCGCCGAGCGGTTCCTCGGTGTCGAGCTGATACTGCAGCACGGCGAGGTCGGCCTCCGAGGCATCCTTGCCTTCGTGTGACCGCTGGACGATGCGTTCGCGCAGGGTGGCGACGGGGACGGGGAAATCGAGGATGCGGAATTCAACCTTGCGGGTGCGCGCCGCTTCGCGCAGCAGGTCGCGCTGCCAGCGCGAAGTGAAGGTGGCGTCGACGATCACCGGCCAGTCGGCGTCGAGGATTCCGCCTGCCAGCCGTGCCAGGTGGTCGTAGGTGCGGCGGGTGGCGTCGGCCGCATAAAGTTGTTGCCCGACACCGGAACTGCTTTTCGCCAGGGCGTCGAGTCCAGCCAGGCGCTTGCGTTCGACGTCGGAGCGCAAGCGGATGGCGCCCGCCGTCTGCAACAATTTCCGGGTGACGGTGGTCTTGCCGGAACCCGACAGGCCATGGGTGATGTCGAGTCGGACGGGCCGGGGACGCGTCAGCGTGGTGGCCAGGCTCAGCAGCGAGCGCACCCCGGCGAGGGCGGCGTCGCGTTCGGGGCCGGCGGTCTGCGCAGTGCGGATTGCCGCGACCTTGGCGCGCACCAGCGCGCGGTACACCGTGTAGTAGCGCAGCAGCGCGAGTCCTGCGTAGTCGCCGGACTGTTCCAGCCAGGCGTTGAGGAAGAGCCAGGCCCAGTCGGCATGGCCGCGCTGCAGAAGATCCATATAGCAGAACGCGACTTCGGACTGGATGTCGATCCAGCGCAGCTCGGGATTGAATTCGATGCAGTCGAACACCAGCAATTGATCGTCGACCCAGGCGAGGTTGCCGAGATGGAGGTCGCCGTGGCATTCGCGCACGAAGTCGTCGCGCTTGCGCGCCGCCATCAGCGGGGCGAGCCGGGCGTGCTCGGCTTCGCTCCAGCGCTGCAGGGCGTCGAGACCCTGCCGGTCGGCCGGGTCGTCGAGGCGCGGCGCGATCTGCGCGAAGTTCTGCGCCACCGGCTGCCAGACCTTTTCCGGGTCGCCCCAGGGGCTGTCTGCGGCGGCGCGCGCACAGCCTTCGCGGTGGAAGCGGGCGAGGGTGGCGGCGATGGCTTCGACGTGACGCGCGGTCAGTCCGCCTTCGGCGTCGAGCCGGTCGAGCGTGGCGTCGGCCGGAAACTGGCGCATCTTCACCGCATATTCGAACGTCTCGCCGCTGCCGTTGACGCGCGGGGCGGCCGGCGTGCCGGTGATCGGCACCACGTCGAGATAGATTTCTGGCGCGAGCCGCCGGTTGAGTTGCACTTCGTCGCAGCAGGCGTGCAGGCGCTTGTCGAGGCTGCTGAAATCGAGGAAGCCGAGGTTAAGCGGCTTCTTGACCTTGTAGGCGAATTCGCCGGTGAGCAGGACCCAGGAAATATGGGTTTCGATCAGCCGGACCGGGCCTGCCGCATGGTCGTAGCAGGCCGGGTCACGCAGGCTGCGGATCAGTTGAGGCAGATCGTCTTTCAATTCCGGCATCACGCAATTCCGCTTCGGATCGATTGTGCGGTGCTGGATCACATTTTCGGGTGGCCTTCCTGCGCATACTCCCGTTCGCGTCTTTCCTGGCACACAATGCAGCGCTTGGCGGTCGGGTAGGCCTGCAGGCGGGCGAAATCGATGTCCTCCCCGCAATCGGTGCAGACGCCGTATTCCCCGTCCTTGATGCGCTGGAACGCGCCTTCGATGTCGCGCATGCCCTGTATATGGCGGTCCAGGATCGCCACGTTGAAGTCCGACAGGGCGTTGGCGATCGACTCGTCGCCGGTGTCGCCCGGCTCGCTGTTGAGCAGGTCGATGCGGTGCTGATCGCCCGAGTTTTCCAGCTCATCACGCACTTCGCGCAACAGCGCCTGGTTGTCCTCGTTCAGCCTTTTGGCGAGTTGATCTAGCTGGGACTGGGTAAGTGCGGCCATCGAACCTCCTGTGCAAATGTGATTGAATAAACCCGGGTTGCTTGTAGGGTGCACTCCGTGCATCTTCGACGTCAATCGGTGCACGGAGTGCACCCTACGCAAAGCATCTCGCCCGAATGAACAATCCGGGACAAGAACCCGTTTCACTGTTCAGGATAGCAAGCGCCCATTCAATGGCGTCAGAATCTTCGGATGCAGAATGAATTACCGTCATTTGCCTTGGGCTACGCTGGGGCGGCATTTCGACCTTTGATGAATGCCAGCGCCGCCGCTGCCGGCAGGGGCTTGCTGAACAGATAGCCCTGCATGAAATCGCATTGGTGCGCGGTCAGCAACAGCCGCTGCGCTTCGGTCTCCACACCTTCTGCGATCACGGCCAGTCCCAGGTTATGGGCCAGGGCGATGGTGGCGGTGCAGATGGTGACATCGTTGCTGTCGGTCTCGATGTCGCGGACGAAGGACTGGTCGAGCTTCAGGGTATGGATCGGCAGCAGCTTGAGATAGCTGAGCGACGAATAGCCGGTGCCGAAATCGTCGATCGACAGGCGCACGCCCAGGCCGCGCAGGGCCTTCAGCTTGCTGATGCTGGCGGCGGGGTCGTGCATGGCTACCGATTCGGTGATTTCAAGTTCGAGATCGGCGCCCCTCAGCCCGTGTTTTTTCAGCGTGTGCGCAACCTGCGCCAGCAGAGCGGGGGCGTGCAGCTGGTGCGCCGACAGGTTCACCGCCATGGTCACGTCCGCCAGTCCCTCATCCCGCCACGCGCGGAGCTGGCGGCAGGCTTCGTCCAGCACCCACTCGCCCAGTTGCAGGATGAGGCCGGTTTCCTCGGCAAGCGGAATGAATTCCGCGGGCGGGATCAGGCCTTCATGCGGATGACGCCAGCGCACCAGCGCCTCGACGCCCACAATGCGGCCATCGCGGCTGTCCAGCTGGGGCTGGTAGTGCAGCTCGAACTGTTTTGTTTCCATCGCCACCCGCAACTCATGGTCCAGCTTCAGGCGTTTCAGCGTGATCCGGTTCATCTCGGCCGTAAAGAACTGGATGTTGTTGCGACCCTGCGATTTGGCGTAATACATGGCGATATCGGCGTTTTTTATCAGGGTCTCGCCGTCTTCGCCGTCGTCCGGGTAAAAGGCGAGGCCGATGCTCACCGCCGAATGCAACTCGTTCTTGCCGATGAGGTAAGGCTGCGCCAGCACATGCAGGATCTTGTCCGCCAAACGGGCGGCGGCTGTGGCATCTTCCACCTCGGTCAGCACCACCACGAACTCGTCGCCGCCCAGACGTGCCACGATATCGCTCTCGCGCACGCTCTCGCGCAGGCGCTGCGCCACCATGATGAGCAATTCATCGCCGACGGCATGGCCCAGGGTGTCGTTGATGGTTTTGAAACGATCCATATCGAGGAACATCACTGCCACGGCATGGCGTTCCCGTCGTGCCGTGGCCAGCGCCTGTTCCATCTGGCTGTTGAGGCTGAAGCGATTGAGCAGGCCGGTCAGGGTGTCGTGGTAGGCCAGCTGGCTGATATGCGCTTCGGCCTGCTTGCGTTCGGTAATGTCCGTAAAACTGGCGGTGTAATGGCTGATATTCCCCTCGACATCGCGCACCACCGAAATCGATAACCACTTCGGGTAGAGCGAGCCATCCTTGCGTCGATCCACGACTTCGCCCTGCCAGTAGCCGGTTTTCTCCAATGCCGTCCACATGGCGCAATAGGTTTCGTCAGGTGTCTGTCCGGAAGCGAGGACATTGGGGTTTTCGCCACGGATCTCGTCGATGGCGTATCCCGTCAGGCGGGTAAAGGCAGGGTTCACCGCCAGGATGCGCTTTTCGCTGTCGGTGATGAGAATGGCCTCGCCACTATGCTCGAACACGTTAGCGTAGAGCCGCAGCGCTTCTTCCGCAAGTTTGAGTTCGGTGATGTCCTGCAGGGTGCCCGTGGAGCGGATGGCCTTGCCCTGCTCGTTGTAGTGCGTCTCGCAGCGTTCGTTCACCCACTTGATGCGGCCGTCCGGCAGGCGCAGGCGGTGGGCGATTTCGTAGGGCGAACGGGTCTCCAGCGAGTCGGTGTAGGCCTGGTTGACCCGCTCGCGGTCTTCCGGATGGATGGCGTTCAAAAAAGCCTCGTAGGAAGTACCGAATGCCCCCTTGTCGATTTCGAAGATGCGGAATATCTCGTCCGACCAGGTCAGCTTGCCGCTGTTCAGATCGAGCTCCCAACTGCCGACCTGGGCGATGCGCTGTGCCTCGTTGAGGCGTTGCGCGCTTTCCTTGAGCGTCGCCTCGGCCAGACTTTTTTCGGTCACGTCCGTGCCGATGCACACAATGAATTCCATCTCGCCTTGTTTGTCGAGCAACAGGGAATTCGACCATTCGACCAGTCGCCGGGTGCCGTCGCGGGCGATCCAGCAGTTGCTATACGCACTGAGCAGGGCGTGCGTATTGCGGGCGATGGCGTTAAATGCCGCTTCATGCTCGACTTGTTCTTCCGGCGGCAACAGGAAATCCCAGACAAATTTCCCTTCGACTTCCGCAAACGAATACTGCGACAACTCCTCGCAGGCACGATTAAAGCGGCGGACGCGTCCTTCGCGATCGAGCACCACCACCAGGGCGCCGGCTTTATCGAGAATCTCGTTCTGCAACGCGGAAATTTCACGCAACGCCTTTGAGCGTGCCTCTACCTGAGCCTCAAGGTTGTTGCGTGCATCGGCCAGGGCGTCCGTCATATGATTGAAGGCATGGGCCAGCCGGCCCAGTTCATCGATGCTTTCCTGGGGCGCGCGCTGCGAGAGATCGCCCGCGGCGATACGATCGGCCACCCGGGTGAGGTTCTGGATCGGACGTGACAATCCTCGCCCCAGAAAGTAGGCCACGACGCCGGAAAACAGCAGGAACAGCGCCAATGCAAGATAGGTGATGCGACGTAACTGGGCAGTCGGCGCCAGCGCCTCTGCGGTGTCGATCTTGACCACCATGCCCCAGCCCAGGGCAGGCAGATAGCGCCACGCCGCCACGCCTTCAATGCCGGCATAGTCGCGAATGACGCCCTGGCCGTGGTCGCCGGCCAGGGCCTGCTGCATCGGCAAGGCCGCCTTCCGGAGCGGCACCCGGTAGCGATAGGCCGCGTCCTCCACATGCCTGAGCGGACCGGTGTAAAAAGCGTCGCCCCCGTCTTTTTGCGCCAGCACCGTTTCGCCGCTACGGCCCAGGCCGGTTCGGTCGACGGTCACTGACTCCAGCTTGCTCACATCCAGTTGCAAGGCCAGTACGCCGATCAATACCCCATTTTCCTGTACCGGCGCCGTCAGAAAAGCCGCGGCCCGATTTCCGGAAGGCGCATAAAACGCAAAGCGGGTGAGGTGGGTTTGCAGCGTATGCAGCGTCAGGTCGAATCCCTTCGCCAGTTGGGTATCACGATAGGGGCCGTCTTTCAGACTGGTGCCCAGATCCGACTCTTGCGTAAGTGAAAACACCACGTTTCCGGTTGGGTCGATCAACAACACATCGTAATAATCGTCTTCTCCGTAGGCGGTATTCAATTCCTCGCGTAGCTGGCGGGCGACGGCCTGATAGGCGGGGGCGCTCAATCCTCCGGCATGAAAGGCACGCCCCAGCGTGGCAACCCCATTGCGGACGATGTTTCTCTGACTGAGCAGCCGGGCATCCGCCAGCCGTTCGACCATGTAGCTATCGATCTGCTCGGTTTTTTTATTCGCGATGGTGACCATGTTCAACAACACGGTTTCGCGCAGCGACGTTTCGAACGATGCCAGATAAAAAGCGGCGAGCCCCGCCAGCGGCAGCACGGCTACCAACAGGTAGCTCAACAACAGGCGGGGAGAAATGGCGTGTGCGCTCATGGCGTTGCACCGAAACGTACTTCCACCAGCCGCTGCCATTCGAGTCGCGAGCGATAGTCGGGAAAAGGAGCCGGACGGAGCAACTCACCGGAACCCCACACCAGATCGAACTGGCCATCCGCGCGTGCCTTGCCGATGTGCACCTGCTTCCACAGGTGGCGCGTGTCACGATCAATCGCGGCAATTCCCGACGGCGCAGCCGTGCTCTGCTGCAATACGGCGTGGTTGACCTGTTCCGGTGCGTCTGTCCCCGCCTCGCGCACGGCCTGGGCCCACAGCCGCACCCCGACATAGGTGGCTTCGATCGGGTCGTTGGTTGCGCGATCCGCGCCGTAGCGTTGCTGGAAGGCGGCGACAAAACGTAGGTTGGCTTCACCCGGCAGGCTCTGAAAATAGTTCCAGACCGCGTAATGGTTGGGGTGATGCGCTTCGGGTTCGATATCGACCAAACCGACTTCGGCAACACTGAAAGACACCACCGGCACGGTGCCAAGACCGGCCGCATGCAGCGCGCGAAAAAAATGCGTATTGCTTTCGCCGTTGATGGTATTGAACACCACGTCTGGCTTCAGCGCACGAATTTCAGCAACGATCGCGCCAAAATCGGCATCGCCCAGCGGGCGGTAGCGTTCCGCCAGCACGGTACCGTTGTTGGCATCGACCATGTCGCGAATGATGAAATTGGCGGCATACGGAAAGAGGTAATCCGAGCCCAGCAGATAGACCCTTTTGCCCAGCGTATCCAGCGCCCAGCGCGTCCCGGGAATGATCTGCTGGTTGGGAACGGAACCGGTGTAAAAAATGGCTGGCGACTGTTCCAGCCCTTCATACTGCAGCGGGTAGAACATCAGGTTCTGGTGTTTTTCCACAACGGGCTTGACTGCCTTGCGGCACGTCGAGGTCCAGCAGGCAAACAGGGCGCTGACCTTTTCCGCCGCGATCAGGCGTTCGGCTTCGGCAGCGAACACGTCATTGTCGGAGCGGCCATCTGCGACCACCATTTCCACCGGCCGCCCCAGCAACCCCCCTGCTGCATTGATTTCCTCAACCGCCAGGCGCACCGCGTCAACCAGCGGACGCTCGTTCATGGACATGGTGCCGCTCATGGAATGCAGCACGCCGATACGGATCGGGGGGGCAGGGCTGGGACGCAGGAATAGAACCCCCGCAAGCACCGTTGCCAGCGTGGCGGCAATGACAAGCAGATGGCTGCGTCGAAGAGGCATTGAATGATTGTAATCCGGAGAATATTATTGTTTAGCAAAACCTGCATAAGCATTGATTAATAAAGAAACTGGATATCTCCATCCCTCGCCTGGGCCTCTGTTTTTCTTCGCGTTCCTTCGCGTCCTTCGCGGAAAACGGTTTGATCCATTCATCGGTTGACGAACATTTTTCCCGTTTCCAGGCAGTCGCACAGCGCACGGTAGACCTCGTGCAGCCGCGTCTTGCTGCAGTCCGGGCCAAGCGCGCGCAGGATGCGGCGGGCGAGCGGCCCGTGTTCGAGCATCACGCGCAGGGTCTCGGCCCAGAAGGTGGAACGGTTCAGCGCTGTCCGGGTGATGAGGTGCCGCCACAGTTCGCCCGCCCGGTATTGCCGATCGGACAAGCCCAGCAGCCGCAGATACCCGGCATCGTCGATCACCGCCTGATCGGCGTCGCGGATGCAGGCGTGCAGGATCTTTAGCAGGCGATCGGTGCGGATCGCTTGCTGCATGGCGAGCAGCGACCATCTGTCATCGTAGAGCGAGCGGATAACGGCGGTGGTGGCGGCGGCAATGGCGAGGTCGGCCTGCGGACATTCCTGCATGTCGATCACGCGGATCTCGATGGCGTTGCGGTCGAAGCGCGGGATCGCGCCGCGGGCGTTGAGCCATTCGTGCTGCAGCACGCCATCGTGGTCGAGCGGCGCGATGTCGCGGTACATGGGGGCCAACACCTGCGACGCGTATTCGGCACGGCTGTTGAGGGTGTCCGGAATCACCTGGCCGATCACCGACGGGACCTGTTGCACGGCCGTGCAGTAGGCCGCCATGCGGTTGTCCAGATGGCCGCTGGGCTTGCCGTCGGCGATGGGCGAGCTTGCGGCGAGTGCCGGCAGGATGGGCAGCAGCACCCGCACCGCGGCGTGCAGACGAGAAAACTCGGCGTCGTTGGCGAAGGGCAGGTTGAGGTGCATGCTCTGCAGGTTGGCCTGACCGTGTTTCCTGCAGCCGAAGATGCGGTCGTAGGCCTGGTAGATGGACGCCTGGTCGTGGGGCCACAAGCGCGTTTCGGTGGCGGGGTTCATCCACGGGTGCATGGCACTGGGCATCAGCCGCGCGCCCATGGGTTCCAGCAGACGGTTGATGCGGTTTACTTCGGCCTGGAAATCGGCGGCAAGCGGTTCGAACGCGGGGTCGGGACGGGCGTTCTTGATCTCGACCAGGTGCAGCACAATCTCATTGGACCAGCCGAAGCGTCCGCGATCGACTTCCGAAACCTTCCCCCCGGCGGCCGCCTGCAGCAAGGCGTCGGCAATCGGCATGACCGCAAGCGTTTGCCGGTCCACGATCATGTATTCCAGCTCGATGCCGTAACCCGCGAACGCATGCAGCGGGGGCGCAGCACGCATCAGGCATTCACCCGCTTGCGCGCTTCGATACGGCGCACGAACGAGCCCATGATCTCGCGGTAGAGGGCGTCCTTCAGCACCCCGTCCTCGTTGCCGGCGTCGACGTTGGGATTGTCGTTGACCTCGATGACGTAGCAGCGGCTGCCGACCTGCTTGACGTCCACGCCATAGAGGCCGTCGCCGATGAGATTGGCCGCCTTGAGGGCGATCTTCACCACTTCTTGCGGCGCTTCGGCCACCGCCACGGCCTCGACCGAACCTTCCTGGTAGCCCGCGCGGCCGGGCTCGCGCTTGACGATCTGCCAGTGGCCGGCGGCCATGAAGTACTTGCACACGAACAGCGGCCGCCGGTCGAGAATGCCGACGCGCCAGTCGAACTCGGTGGGCAGCCATTCCTGCGCGACGATCAGTTCCGACTTTTGCAGCAGGGCGTCCACCCTCGCAAGCAATTCCTGCTCCGAGTCCAGCCTGGTCACCCCGAGCGAAAACGAGCTGTCCGGCTGCTTCAGCACGCAGGGCAGGCCGAGGCTGGAAACAATCTGGCCCACGTTGTCGTGATGCACCATCAGCGTGCGCGGCGCGGGAATATTGTGGTGGTTGAGCAGCTCGGCGAGATAGACCTTGTTGTTGCACTTGAGGATGGATTCCGGATCGTCGATCACCACCAGGCCTTCCGCGGTCGCCCGCCGCGAAAAGCGATAGGTGTAGTGGTTGACGAAGGTGGTGTCGCGGATGAACAGCGCGTCGAACTCGGGCAGCCGGGCAAGATCGGCGCGGCCGATGAATTCCACGGCGAGGCCCACATCCTCCGCGGCCTTTTCGAATTTCTGCAGCGCACGCGCGTTGGAAGGCGATTCCGGGTTGTCGGGGTCGTGCAGGATGGACAGGTCGAAACGCGGCACAGGGCGCTTGTGCGTGCGCCGCCGCCGGCCCATGAAATACGCGGTGGCGGCCTCCACCACGAAGTCGTGATGCGGCGGCGGGATGTCACTAGCGGCGATGGCGCGCACGCTGCGCAAACTCCAGTGGTCGCGATGGCGCTCGAAATGCGCGCGCAGCAAGGGCGCCTGCAGCAGGCTGAAGAGTCGGTGACTGAGCGCATCGTAGCGGATCGCCACGTTGCGGCCGAAATAGATGCTGAGCTCGAACGTGTCCGACTTGATTGGCGCGAGCGACTTCTGCACCAGCGCGTCGAGATCCTCGGTGAGCAGCCGCACCAGGTTCTGCGACTGCAGGTCCTCCATCGTGCTCACACGGGGCAGCGGCTTGTGGCCGCGCGCCTCGGCCAGCAGGGAGACGTAGTAGCCCAGGCTCTGGTAGCGATAGGAGCGGCACAGGTTGAATACCTTGGCCGAATGCCCCTCGCCATAGACGGGGTCGGTCAGGTAGGCGCGCGCCGGGACGACGCCCACGCCGGGCAGGTCGAGCGGCCAGTCACGCGGGTTGTCGACCACGATAAGGATGCTCACGGCGTCTCCTTCGGCGCCGATCGCGACGGGTAGATCACCAGCAGATTGGCATCATGGGTGACGATGCCGAGCAGCACCGCGCCGATCACGCGATCGATGCTGACCCAGTATTCGTGCGACGGGCTGTAGGGGTGCAAGCCGTAGGGGTCGGCTATCAGCACGCTGCGTTTTTTGCGGTCGTAGCCCGCGATAACGACGAAATGCCCGGCTGGCAGGCCGCGAATGTCGTCCGGCACATCGTCCGGTCCGTATTCGCGCGCAGCGCGATACAGGTAGGTGGAACTCAGGCCGGTGATGATGGGCAGGTTGCGGCGCAGCAGGCCGCGGATCAGCGGCCGCGAGAGATCGGCCAGGCGCAGCCGTCCGCCGAGGCGCAGGAATTCCAGATAGCCCTCGGTGACATGCTGCAGCCGGGCGTCCGGTTTCACCGCGCGCTGGCGCTGCAGGCGCTCGGCAATGTCCACCCCCGGCGCAAACCAGGTGGGGTCGAATACCGTCAGGTTGTAGGTGTAGAGGGTGGCCTGGTAGCCATGGCGCAGGGCGTCGCAGGCGAGGAAGATCGCGAAGGTGCCGCCGTGCGTCATCCTGTGGGTGCGGGCGATTATCTCCTCAAGGCGCGCATCCTCGCCCCAGTAGCGGTAAACGGCCTGCAGGCAGGTCGGGCCGCAGGTCGTCTCGTCCGGCTGCGGCAGCATCTGGAGCGGCAGGCGATGGAGGGGCGGATGCATGGTGGCAGGCCGCGCCTCAGGGTGATGCGGGGTCGAGCGGAACGGTCAACGGGTCCACACCACGCGCAGCAGGTTCTCCTGTTCGTGGTAGTGGTACTCCAGCTCCCCCTGGTAGGCGTGGTGCAGCGCCTCGCCGATGCCGCGGGCGAGATGGATGTCGGTGGTGGTGATCTGCACGCCGTCATCCTGGTCCTCGATCTTCATGATGCGCTTCAGCGGATGCTCGGCCTTGGCCCGCGCTTCCTCGTTTCTGGCCAGGTGCAGCAATTCCTCGCGGTGATCCTTGAAGAACGAGCCGCCCACGCTCACGTAGCCGGCCGGGAAGTCGTCGTGGATGCGGTGGCAGGCCGGGCACATCTCCTCGTGGGATTTTTCGGGCTTCGCCAGCCACTGCCAGCGGCCCTCGTGGAACACGGCGCCGCATTGCGGACATACCGTGGGTTCCGGCAGCTTGTGTTTGGCCTTATAGGCGTCGTGCCGGTTTTCCTGGACCAGACGGTCACGCCGGACAGGGTGAAACTCAGTGAAATTGGTTTTCATTTTGCGCTCCTGTTGAGGGCCTCAAAAAACATGCTTACATCCATTTTTTCCGCGGCGGCACGCCGCTCTCCCCGCAGCGTGCCCGGCACGGCGAAGACCCGCGTCGGTTCATCGAGGAAGAGGGGGGCACGAGGGCGGCCTCAACTTCGTCCGCGCCGCCGAGGACCCGCGGAGGGCGATGAATTGCCTACCGTGATGCCTTTCCCAGCAGCCTGACCATTTCGCGCATGAAGGCGGGCAGGTCGGCGGGTTGTCGGGACGTGACCAGCTTGCCGTCCACCACCACCTCCTGATCTGCGTACAGAGCGCCTGCCTGTTTCAGCTCTTCGGCAACCGAAGGGGCGCAGGTGGCGCGCCGCCCCACCATCACGCCAGCGCTGATCAGGATCTGCGGTCCATGGCAGATGGCGGCGACCGGTTTGCCGCTGCGCATGAAATCCTGTGCGATCGCAATGGCGGTCGCCTCCTTGCGCAGGGTCGCGGGCGCCGTGCCGCCGGGAAGAACGAGCAGGTCGTACGCCTGCGGGTCGACCTCCGCCAGCGCCTTGTCCGCGACGACCTCGTAGCCGTGCTTGCCGCGGATGTTTCCCATCGAAATCGAGGCGACGTCCACGGCAAGTCCCGCCTCCTGCAGCCGGTAGAGCGGAAACAGAAGCTCGGAATCCTCGAAATGGTCGGCGCTGACGATCAGGGCTTTCATGGGGTTTTACGTTCCAGCGAAATGCCGACCAGCTCGATCACCACCCCCAGCGCAAGCACCGCCAGCCCGCCCCACACCTCGGGCGCCAGATACATCAGGATGCCGCCCAGCACCACCAGAAACAGGGCGAGCGCACGCCTCGAACGCCGATACCTCACCATGGCGGCAGCTCCCTCGCATCAATCAAGGCCGGACGATGGCTACTCATAGCGCAGCAGCGTTTCGGCGAGCGTGTCGGCGCCAAAATGCTCGATCAGCGCGTCGATCTCCGGCAGCAACGTATCGTCCTCGTCGTCCTCCAGTTCGCCGTCGCCCACCAGACGCGCGCCGAGGCCGGCCAGGATGGCATCCCTGACGGTGCCCAGCGTGGGTGGATTTTCGCGGTTCTCGTCGCCGACCACCGCCTCGATCGCACGCGACAAGGACTCGCTGGCGCTGGCCTGGACAAAATCGACCGCCAATGCGGCGCCGCCGAATTCCTCAATCAGGGCATCCAGTTCGTCGAGGATCGATACGTCGACATCGAAGTGATGGAGTTGCGCGGCCTCCGTGAAGTCGTCCGGCAACAGACCGGCGAGAAAGCGACGTACCGCCATGAGCGTAACGGGTTGCTCGCACTCCGGATCGTCGACCCGGCTGCCGAGCAGTGTCGACAAGCGTGGGCTGACGCGGCTGGCAACATCGATGGGATTACGAATCATGGCGTTTCCTGCTGATTTGGTGTCGCATGGAGCTCGAACGATTTGCCTAAAACCACTTTCTATTTAAATGTATAGCAGATGGTTTCCTGGGCAAGGTCGCCCCCATTTCCGGGAACGTGGCTCGCCTATCATTACTCGATGGACAAAAGCCGCCCTCCACACGCTTCAACCCGGCCGGAGCCGGCCGCCAGCCTCGAAACCAAGCTCGATTTCCTGGGGCAGCCGGCTGCCTACCCCGAGGCGCCGTCGCGGGTGGAAGCGCTGGAGACCCACATGTCCTGGGTTTTTCTCACCGATACCCATGCCTACAAGCTGAAAAAACCGGTGCGCTACGACTACCTCGACTTCAGCACGGTCGATGCGCGGCGCCTGGACTGCGAAGGGGAGGTGCGGCTCAATCGCCGCCTGGCCGCCGAGGTCTACCTGGGGGTGATCCCGCTGGTGCTGGACGCGGCGGGCAACCTGAGCCTGGGCGGAGCAGGGGAGACGGTCGACTGGCTGGTGTGGATGCAGCGACTGCCGGCGGACCGCATGCTCGACCATCTACTCCGCAACGGGGCGGTCAAGCAGCCGGAAATCGTTCAACTGGCCCGCCGGCTTGCCCACTTCTACGCCGCGCTTCCCGCGGAACCCCTCGCGCCCGAAGCGTACCGGCAATCCCTGGCAGGGCGGATTGAGGACAACTTGCGCGAACTCGTGAGCCCGGAATTCGGCCTGCCCCGGGACGTGCCGGCGGGACTCGCCCGCTTTCAGCTTGATTTCCTGGAACATCATGCGGGGCTGTTCGACCGGCGCGTGCTGGCGGGCCGCATCGTCGAGGGTCACGGCGATCTGCGGCCGGAGCACGTATGCCTGCTGGCGCAACCGGTCGTCATCGACTGCCTGGAATTCAAGCGCGAATACCGCATCCTCGACCCGGCCGACGAATTGGGCTATCTGGCCATGGAATGCGAGCGGCTGCACGCGCCGCACGTGGCCGGCTGGCTGCTGGAAGAATATGGCGAGGCGAGTGGCGATGCGCCGCCCGCCGGCCTGCTGCATTTCTACCAGAGCTGCCGGGCGATGCTGCGCGCCAAACTCGCCCTGTGGCACCTCCGCGACGACGGGCGGCAGCTGCCGGAAAAATGGATTGCCACGGCGAGGGGCTATCTCGAATGGGCGCAACGGCACGCCGATGCTGCGGACACCTAGGCGTGCAGCAGATGCTTGGAGTAGGGTGCACTCCGTGCACCTTCTGGCGTCAACGGTGCACAAAGTGCACCCTACGCACCTCATACCACCCTCACGCACCTCATACCTGCAGCAGTTCGACCAGCGAGCCGCCGCTGTGCAGGCGGTAGATGGCCTCGGCGAACAGCGGGGCGGCGGCCAGCACCTTCACCCGACTTTCCAGCAGTGCCTGTGGCAGGCGGAAGGGCGGGACCGAGTCGGTGACCAGCACGTTGTCCAGCCCCGGGTCGGCCAGCACCGCGTCGGCCCGGCCGACGAACATGCCGTGGCTGGCTGCCGCGTACACCTGGTTTGCCCCCAGTGCCTTGCAGGCGGCGGCGGCACGGGCCAGGGTGGTGCCGCTGCTGATCAGGTCGTCGATGATGATGGCCGTTCTACCGCCAACGTCGCCCACCACCGCTTCGCCGGACACCACGCTTTCGCTGCGGCGCTTTTCCATGAAGGCGGCGGCAATGGGGCGGCCCAGCGTCTGGCTGAGGGCCTGGCGAAAGGTTTCCGCCCGTTTCACCCCGCCGGCGTCGGGTGAAACCACTACCACGGGCTCGTCCTGCAGCCACGCCGTGAACCAGGCGACGAACAGACCCTGGGCTTCGAGGTGCTCGGCCGGGATGCGGAAGGCATTCTGATAGGCGGCCGGGTTGTGCACGTCCAGCGTCACCATGCGGTCGGCGCCCACCGACTCGAACAACTGGGCGACATAGCGGCTGCTGACCGGGTCGCGCGACTTGGTTTTGCGATCCTTGCGGGAATAGGCCAGGTAGGGGCAGACGGCGGTGACCCGGCCGGCCGAGGCGTCCTTCAGGGCGCCGATGAAAAACAGCAGGCGGACCAGCTTGTCGTTGACGCTCATGCCCGGCTCGCCGTAGAGCGACTGAATCACGTAGACGTCCTTGCCGCGCACATTTTCCAGCGGCCGCGCCTTGTGCTCGCCGTCCTCGAATTTCCTTTCCTCGTGGCTGGACAGCGCAACGCCCAGCACCTTCGCCACCCGCTCGCCGAAAGGGCGGCTGGCGTCAAGCGCAAACAGGCAAAGCGCATCCGGGGTCATCGGCGTCTCCCTAAATGGCGGCTGGCGGCATTTTCATAATATGCCAGACTCAAATGGATGTCGGTCCAGCAGAAAGGCAGGAACATGGAACCCAAGGAGTGTTTTTATCACGAGCAGTTCGGCTACTGCTGGCTGTCGGATGGGCGGTGGCTGTTTCAGGCGGTGGATGTGCACGGGGAGCCACTGGACAAACCAGTCGGGGTCGAGCTGGCGGAACTGGTCTTCCATCACGATCAGGACGAAGAGCTGCATTAGCGCGCCGACATGAATCCCGGACGACTACGACACGCTGCCGATGCTTTGGGTAGGGTGCACTCCGTGCACCGATGGAATGCCCGAAGATGCACGGAGTGCACCCTACGCGCCATCAATCGTCCAATGAACAATCTGGATTCAACAACCTGAACGAAAGGACGACACGATGAAAACACCCCTGCAAATCACATTCCGGGGCTTTGAACACTCCGACGCGCTGGAGACGCATATCCGTGAAAAGGCCGACAAGCTGGAGACTTTTTTCGAGCCGATCATGTCCTGCCGGGTGGTGGTGGAATTGCCGCATCAGCACAAGAACCAGGGCAGGGCCTTCAACGTGCGGGTCGACATCGGCGTGCCGGGAAGCGAAATCGTGGTGAATCGGGACCAGCACGAGGATGTCTATGTCGCCCTGCGCGACGCCTTTGATGCGGCCAGGCGCCAGCTTGAGGACTATGGCCGGCGCTTGCGCCGCGAAACCAAGACCCATTCGCAGGAATACACCGGCCTGGTGGCGCGCCTTTTTCCCGAGGAAAGGTATGGCTTCATCCGACGTGCCGACGGCAACGAGCTGTATTTCAACTTTGACAACCTGGTGAATACCACGTTCGATCAACTCAAGGCGGGCGACGAGGTGAAATTCATCGAGGAGATGGCCGCCGAAGGCCCGCAGGCCAAGCGCGTGAGCGTCGGCCAACACCACATTCCGCTGTAATCCATTCACCACAGAGACACGGAGAAAACGAAAACAACGGCTTGCAACCTGTCCCGACCCGGTCTACCGGTTTCGATGCAAGCGGTCGAAGAGGGCTAATACCTCGGCGAAGGCTGGGCCGGTTTCGGCTGCATGGTCGCCCCAGGCTCGACCTTGGGTTGATCGCTGGCTTTCTTGGTGCGGTATTTGTCGAATTCCTCCTGGTCAAGCTGCTCATCCCCGTTGATGTCGGCGGCTTTGAAGGCCAGGTCGTCCTTGCCTTGGGCCTTGAATTCATCCAGGGAGAGGTTTCCATCCTTGTTGGTGTCGAAATCCTTGAAGGACATTGCGGTTCGATCGCCGGCGGCATACGCAGGCAACATCGCGACGCCCAACAGAAGTGCGGCAAGTCGTGTTTGGATTTTGCTGGTTCCTGATTTCATGAGTCTCTCCTGCATTTTCGGTTCTGCTGCACGGACACATTGGGCCGCAGCACATTGCGGCCCGCCATCAGCCAGGCGCCAAGAACAAAAGCCGCCTGCGCGAGGGGATATTGTTTCGGCGTGCATGGCTCTTGATACCCGATGAAAAGGAAAATCGAGCAGATATTTTTTGTATATAGATGACTTTTTGATTTTATTCAGAGCAGGCGATTTTTCAGCCCGAATCGGGTTCCACAACGGACGTCGGAATGGATGCTGACGAGCACGCCTTCCTGCGGAAGCGCGGGTTCCCATGGCGGGCCGCCTCTCCTGTCGCGCTACCGATCCCGCGCATGGATTCTTTTTTGTTACTATCCAGGCTGTTGGAATGGCTTATTCATGTTCATGGTGATGACGAACACCTGTTTCAGATCTGGCGCCGGGGAGATTTGATGGCCTTGATGTTTCACCATTCCGCTTCCTGAGCGTATGCCTGTCAAAAAGGTTGCCTCCCAGGAAAAACCCGGCCAAGCCGTGGCCGAGCTCGCTGCCAACCGCAGGAAGGCAGCGCCATCATCGCCAAATACGAAGAACACAGAATCCGCCGCGCGGCCGCCGCAGGCGGTGGTGGGCATTGTCGCCTCGGCGGGCGGCCTGGAAGCCTTCAAGCAATTCCTCCAGGCGATGCCGGCAGACAGCGGGATGGCCTTTGTGCTCATTCCCCACCTCGACCCCAAGCACGAAAGCCTGATGGCTCCGCTGCTGTCCAAGCAGACCGCCATGCCGGTGGCGGAAGCCACGGACGGCCAACGTCTCGCAGCCGACCATGTCTACGTCATCCCGCCCAATCATTACCTGACCCTGCTCAAGGGGGTCATCCAGTTGAGCGCGCCCCCCGAACGGGGTGCCGGCCTGACCGCCATCGATCCCTTTCTGCGCTCGCTGGCAGCGGACCAGCAGGAACGCGCCATCTGCATCATCCTGTCCGGCACCGGCAGCCACGGCTCGCTGGGGCTCAAGGCCGTCAAGGCCGAGGGCGGCATGGCCATGGTGCAGGAGCCGTCCAGCGCCGAGTACGACCGCATGCCGCTCTCCGCCGTCGACACCGGGCTTGCGGACTACATTCTGCCGCCCGGCCAGATGCCGGAGGAATTGCTCAAATACGTGCGGCACTTCGTTGTCGGAACCGCCACGCATCCCGAAACGACTGCCGTCCAGGACGACCTGACCCAGGTGCTGGCCCTGCTGCGGGCACGCACCAAGTTCGATTTCCGCGCCTATCGCAAGCGCATGCTGCTGCGCCGCGTGCTGCGGCGCATGGGGCTCAACCACCTGGACCGGCTTACCGACTATCTGGCGCTGCTGCGCGAGCGGCCGGACGAGCTCGCCCAGCTGGGCAGGGACTTGCTGATCAGCGTCACCAGCTTCTTTCGCGATCCCGAAATGTTTCAGGTGCTGGAAACCCAGGTGCTGCCCGAGCTGATCGAGACGCGCGATGCGGACACGCCGGTACGGGTGTGGGTGCCCGGCTGCGCCACCGGAGAGGAGGCCTATTCGATCGCCATGCTTCTCATCGAGCGTATCGCCGTGACGGGCAAAGCCTGCCCCGTCCAGATCTTTGCCACCGATGTGGACGAGGCCGCCCTCGAAGTGGCCCGCCGCGGCATCTATCCGGATGCGCTGGTAGCCGACCTCTCGCGCCACCAGCTGGAGAGATTTTTCACCCGGACCGATGCCCACCACTGGCAGGTGAATAAGCGGTTGCGGGAAACCGTGCTGTTTGCGCCGCAGAACATTCTGGCCGATGCGCCTTTCTCCAAGCTGGATCTGGTGAGCTGCCGCAATCTGTTGATCTACCTGGAGCCGGAGGTGCAGCAGAAGCTCCTTCAGTTGTTCCATTTCGCCCTCAACGAAGGCGGGTACCTGATCCTCGGCCCCTCCGAGAGCATCGGCCGGAAGACCGAACTCTATCGGCCGGTCTCCAAGAAGTGGCGCATCTTTCACCGCGTGCACGTGGAGCGACTGGCCCGATCCGGCTTTCCGCTTCAGGCCGGCACACGGATGAGCGAATTGCAGCCGGCAGCGCCTTCGGTTCCGGCCCCGCATAAAAACCTGGCCGAGCTGGCCCGCAAGATCCTGCTGGAGGAATACGCGCCGGCCGCCGTGGTGATCAACCGGCGCTATGAAGTGCTGTATTACTCGGGGCCGACGCAGCTATATCTGCAACAGCCCGGCGGGCCGCCGTCGCACGACTTGCTGACCCTGGCCCTTGCCGCGTTGCGGCCGCGTATCCGCGCCGCGGCGATCAAGGCTATCAATGAGGAGACGCGGGTCGACATCGGCGGCATTCGCATCAAGCGCGCAGGGTGTGCCGTCCTGGTGCGCCTTTCGGTTCAGCCTTTGCCAAGCAAACTGGCGGACGAGCGGCTGCTGCTGGTCATTTTTCAGGATGAACCGGAAGTGCCCCAGATCGCGGGCGCAGGCGACGAACAGGCGAGGGCCGACGAACATCTGGTGGGCCAACTGGAATACGAGCTGAAGACCACCCGCGAGGAGCTGCAGAGCACCATCGAGGAACTGGAGAGCAGCAACGAGGAACTCAAGGCTTCCAACGAGGAAGTCATGTCGATGAACGAGGAGCTGCAGTCCACCAACGAGGAGCTGGAAACCTCGAAGGAGGAGCTGCAGTCGCTCAACGAGGAATTGAGCACGGTCAACTCCCAGCTGCGCGACAAGGTCGACGAGCTGGAGAATTCCAACGACGACATGACCAATCTGCTGGCCAGCGTCGACAACGCCACCCTGTTTCTCGGGGTGGACCGCACCATCCAGCGCTTCACGCCCAGCGCCACCCGCCTGTTCAACCTGATCGCCACCGACATCGGCCGTCCCATCGGCCACATCACCGCCCGCTTCGAGGATCCGGAATTGTCGCGGGATATCGACCGGGTGCTGCAGGACCTGGCGCCCTGCGAGCGCGAAGTGTCGCGCGACGAAGAGCAATGGTTCCTGCGCCGCATCACGCCCTACCGGACCGCGGACAACCGCATCAGCGGCGTGGTGCTGAGCCTGACCGACATTACGCAGATCAAGCGAGCCGAGCTGGATCTGCGCGATCTGACGGCGCGTCTCGAGCAGCGGATGAGCGAGAACAGCACGCAACTGCAATACGAGCGAAATTTCATCGACGCCATCCTGAATACCGTGGGCGCTCTCATCCTCGTGATCGACACCGAAGAACGGGTGGTCCGGTTCAACACGGCCTGCAACACCACGACGGGCTATGATTTTGCCGAATTCCAGAACAGCTCCACGTGGCAAAACCTGATTCCCGCCGTCGAACAGGACGGGGTGCGCCGCGTCAACGACAGGCTCCGGTCCGGCGAGGACCATATCAAACACGAAAACCACTGGCTTCACCGGGACGGCTCCATGCGCCTGATCAGCTGGTGCAATTCGGTGCTGCGGGACGACGCGGGGCAGGTTCAATACATTATCGGCACCGGCATCGACATCACCGAACAGCGCCGTGCCGAGAACCGGGCGCGGGAAGCACTGGAAGAAGCCTCCCGCCTGCAACGCCTGCAGACCGCCAACGAGCTGGCGACCCTGCTCGCCCACGAACTCAACCAGCCGCTGGCCGCCATCGCGACCTATGCCGAAACGGGCAAGCAGCTCCTGCGCCACATGCCGACGGATCATGACAAGCTGGCCGCCAATCTGGAGCGGATCAGCCAGCAGTCCCTGCGCGCCGGCGAAGCCATCCGGCATTTGCGCACGTTCGTGGGGCGGGGCCGGATCGACCCGGTGCCCATGGACCTGGATGCCGCGGTGCGCAGCACCTGCACCCTGATGGCGCCGAAGGCGCGTGCCCGGGGGATCGACATCGCGCTCGACCTGGCAACGCTGCCGCCGGTATTGGCGGTGGACGTGCACATCGAGCAGGTGCTGCTCAATCTGCTGCGCAACGCCATCGACGCCATCCGCGACGCCAACATGAGCAGCGGCAGCATCACCGTGATGACACGGCGGTCCGAAAACATGGCCCAGGTCAGCGTCATCGACAGTGGCCCCGGCATCCCTGCGGCGGTGGTCGACAAGGTGTTCGAGCCGCTGGCCAGCCACAAGGAATATGGGCTGGGCGTGGGGCTGCGCATCAGCCGCAGCCTGATCGAGGCCCACGGCGGCCGGCTGTGGGTCGAGCCCCACACACCCGGCGGCATCTTCCATTTCGTTCTTCCCTTTGCCCCATGAACCAGACCGTATTCGTAGTCGACGACGACGCCGCGATGCGCGATGCCCTGGTCGAGTTGCTGGAGACGGCCGGCTTGCAGGTAGAGGCTCACGCCGACGGCCCCGCTTTCCTGGCGGCCTATGAGGCAGACCGCACCGGCTGCCTGTTGCTGGACATGGCCATGCCGGGCATGACCGGGCTTGAAGTCCAGGCGGCGCTGAACACGCGCGGCCTGACCATTCCCACCCTCTTCCTCACCGGCCATGGTGACATCCCCATGGCCGTGCGGGCAGTGCAGACCGGCGCCGTGGATTTCCTGGAAAAGCCCATTCAGGGCGCCGCACTGCTCGAACGGGTGCAGCGAGCCCTGGCACTGGACCTGGAATGGCGCCAGACACTGGGCCGCACCCAAGATATCCAGCAGCACTATGCGCGCTTGAGTTCACGCGAGCGCGAGTGCATGACATTCATTGCGGCCGGCCTCACCAGCAAGGAGATCGCCCGGGAACTGGGCATCAGCCCGCGCACGGTGGAAGTCCACCGTACCCATGTCATGCACAAGATGGGCGCCGCCAACCTGGCGGAGCTGCTCAACATGGCCGCTTGCTGCAAACCCTGAGTCCGAAAATCGCGGCGAGGGCAGCCCTCCCATAGGTCCCTGAACAAGGGAAGCCTGGGCCGAAGCCGTATTTCCGCTACCACATCCCTGTTTCCTCCTTGTTACGACTCCACTACGTGGTTTCACTGAGTGTCCGCACGAATGATGCCGGGACGCCATGATCGATACTCTTTGTTACCTGTCGATTGACTCATGGCAGTCGGTGCATTTTGGCCGGCTTCGCTATCGGGTTCTCCAAATTAAAAGGTGGAGGAAGGATCATGGCCAAACATGTCAAACCGATTGCCTTGAATTTCGCGCTGGAGATCCAGCATCGTTCAAGCGGGGCATGTGCTTTGCCATCGACCGGCCCCCGCCATCCCGTACAACAATTTCAGATCGGAGGCGAACATGTGGCACGATAATTTTCATGATTCAGAAACGCGTTACCGCGCACCGGAAAGCGCCGTCGATGCCGTCGAGATCGATGCACCGCAGACCAGCGGGGAGGCTGCCACCGGGATTCATGTCGAGGACGAGTACGCCCTGGACATCACCCAGCGCTATTTCGAAGACATCAGCCGCCTGCGGATATTGAAGGCCGACGAGGAGCAGGCATACGCCCGGCGTATGCGCGACGGCGATGAAGAGGCACGCGAGGTACTGATCACGCACAACCTCAGGCTGGTCGTATATGTCGCCAAGCGCTATCTGGGGCGTGGCCTGCCGCTGCTGGATCTGGTCGAGGAGGGCAATCTGGGACTGATGCACGCCCTGGAGAAATTCGATCCGGATCGCGGTTTCCGCCTGTCGACCTACGCCACCTGGTGGATCCGGCAATCCGTCGAGCGGGCCCTGATGAACCAGTCGCGCACCATCCGCCTGCCCGTGCATGTGGTCAAGGAACTCAATGTCTGCCTGCGTGCCCGCAGCAAGCTGGACAAACAGGGCGTGTCGGACCCGGGGGCGGAGGCGATCGCCCATCTCACGGGCAAATCCATCGAGGCGGTGCGCAAGGTCATGCAGCTGAACCGGCCGCCTGTTTCCCTCGATGCCCCCCTCGACATCGACCCCGACCTGACCCTGGGCGAAGCCATCGCCGACGAGCATTGCGTGCCCCCCGACGAGCACCTGTATCAAGCCCAACTTGAAGGGTTCGTGAAGGAGTGGCTGGCCAAACTTTCGGACAAGCATCGCTGGGTGATCGAGCGGCGCTTCGGGCTGAACAATCAGGACATTGCCACCCTGGAAGAACTGGCCAAGGACCTCAAGGTCACGCGCGAGCGGGTCCGGCAGATCCAGGTGGAGGCGCAAAAAGAACTGGCCATCGGCCTCAGGGAAAAGGGTGTGTTCAAAGAGAACTGGCTGCCATGACGCCCCGCGCGAACAAAGTCCGGGCGGCCGTCGGATCATGAGCCGCATACTGATTGCCCTGCATGGCCATCTGGTCAAACGGTCGGTGCTGAATGCCGTCTTCGAATACTGCATGAAGATGAAATTCAAGGTCAATGTCCTGCTGGTGGACGATGAAGATGCGCCATCGCCGGTACTGGCGGATTTCGTGGCCCGATTGAAGCAGGCCGGGCTGAATGGCTGCCTGTACCGGCAGGCGGGATGTCTCGGTCAGGCTGTGCTGAAACATGCGAGTCGTCACAAGGACATTCGCCTGATCCTGGTGGACAGCATGAAGAACTGGGGCAGAGTCCCCTTGAGAGCCCTGTCGCAACCCATTGGCCTGTTCAGCGGCGTTGTGGCCTCCTGATAGCGGCCGGCCAACAGGCAGCAGGGCGAAGAAAGAATGCCATGGATCGTCTAGTTCACTACAGGGATCATTCTATGCCTGGTGCTTCGATGCCGACATCGGACAAGCGCACGCTGGACACGCATCTTCCGAACGCTTTTGAGTATTTTCCCGACGCGCTCATCCTGGCCGATGGCGAAGCCCGGATTTCCTACCTCAACCCGGCAGCGGAGCGGCTGCTCGGCCTGTCACTGGGAAAAGCACGCGGCCATCTGCTCGACAAGGTGATCACCCTGCAGGACAGGGAGACCCGGAAATCCATTCAAATAGACGACTTCCCCGATCCGCACGCGTCGTTTTCCGGGGCGTTCCATCTGCTTGTGCGCAACGGGGGCGGCGCCATTCCCGTGCAATGCAGCGTCACGTTGACCCGAAATGGTTCCGGGGCGACGGGCGGCTACATGATCGTGCTGCGCAATGCCAGCGGCCTGCAGCAGTACATCGACAAGCTGGTGGAACAGTCGATGCACGACGAGCATACGCGCCTGCTGCGGCGCGCCGAGCTGGTCAAGCGCCTGTGGCGGCTGCTGCAGGAGGCCGACGGCGACGAGACCCAGGCATTGCTGTACCTGGATCTGGACAACTTCAAATCCGTCAACGACACGGCCGGGCACGCAGCAGGCGACCTCGCCATCCGCCAGATCGCGGCGCGTCTCAAGAGCGTGGTGCGCGGCCGCGACACCCTGGCGCGGCTGGGCGGGGATGAATTCGGCCTGCTGCTGGAGCGCTGCCCGGTGGAGCGCGCGCGCGAGCGTGCCGAGCAATTGCATCGAGCGGTGGAATCCTATGCCCTGCACTGGAACGGCGAAACCTTCCGCCTGGGTGTCAGCATCGGCGTCGCCTTCTTCAAAACGCGCAACCACAGCCTCAACACCATTCTGGCTGCGGCGGATACAGCGTGCTACCAGGCCAAGCGCAGCAGCGGCAATGGGCCCCACATCCAGGAAGTCGCACTCGACTGAGGCTTGTTCGGCGCGGGCCGGATCAAGACAGCGCGACGTTCGGGGCGAGTACCCAGAGGGCATAAAAGCGGCCATCCCACGGGTTCCTGGCAAGATTCATGAGACTGGACAATGTTTTTTCTGGATGGCGGAACGGAGAAAATGTATGCAAGATAATCATACTTGGGCGGTGGTGCTGGCGGCGGGTGAAGGCAAACGCCTTGCCGCACTGACGATGGACGAAGCGGGCAGGCATGTGCCCAAGCAATTCTGCTCGCTTCACGGCGGACCTTCGCTGTTCGGTCTTGCGCTGACGCGGGCAAGGGCCGTCGTTCCCGATGATCGTGTCTGTGCGGTCGTTGCAAAAGGGCATGAGCGCTGGTGGCGCGAAAACCCCCATGACATCCGCACGGACAACCTGATCGTCCAGCCGCGCAACCGTGGCACGGGCAACGGCGTGCTGCTTGCTCTCGCGTACATTCTCAAGCGTGATCCCCAGGCCCGGTTGATCTTCCTCCCCGCCGACCATCACGTGCTGAACGAGGAAGCCTTGATTCAGGCCATGTCTTCCATGCTTGCCGGAATGCCGGCCCGGGCCAGGGAAATTTTCCTGCTGGGGGTCGAGCCGGACGATGCAGACCCGGAACTGGGCTACATCATTCCGCAGAAGGCGACCCGACAGAATGCACAAGGGGTACGGCATTTTGTCGAGAAGCCGTCCCGCGCCGTGGCGGGCAAGCTGATCGAGGAAGGCGCCCTGTGGAACAGCGGCATTTTCGCGGCGGCGGGCGACCTCCTGCTCGAACTGTTCAAGATGCGCTTTCCGAACCACGCCCACAGCATCGACATCACCACGGCGAGGATCGCCGACCCCGCCAATCCGTCCTGGGCACTGGGCTATCTGTATCAGCAGATTCCAGACGTCGATTTCTCGCACCACATCCTACAGCTCCAGGTCGCGGATTTGCGGGTGGTTCCGGTGCCGCAATGCGGCTGGTCGGATCTCGGCACGCCGCACCGGGTAAGCGAACGGCTGAACCGGATTTCCGGCAACCGCTTCAGCGCCAACGACTCTTTTGGCGATGCGATTTTTCTCGACCTGGCGGACACGGCGATCAGGGCAAACGAACGCGAGCAGGTTACCCGGGCGGCAATGTAAGCGGATTGCCCATGGGCGCGATGAACCGCTGAGCCCATCATGAGCGCCCCAAGCGATATCTCGTCGGTAAGAACTTTCCCGCGCCGGTGGCCGCATCGTCTATCTGGTGCTGGATGGCGCCGGCGGCCTGCGCGACGGTGCAAACGGGAAGACCGCCCAGGAAGAAGACCGCCCAGGAAATGGCCCGCACGCCAAATCTCGACCGGGTCATGCGCGACTCGGCATGCGGGTTGCTGGAACTGGTCGCTAGGAAGGGTAATGCCATCACATTAGCTGCTCAAGCATGCGCTGATTTCGTCAAAGAACGCATAAGTTTCACAGTAGGCCATTGTATTTCCCTGAAGTTGATTCTCTGGCGGCCACGCGGATGGCCGCTACCCGCCAGCAAGATTCGCGTCATGACCCGAGGCAGGAGCCTCATGCGGCAATTCCGCACGTACGGATCTGTGCAGGGGTGTCGGGTAACCGGCATTTCCGGGTCAGTTCAGTCCGACCCCACGACCCCATTTATGCTCTTGCATACGTAAGGCGATATCCCTCATACTCGGAGCGGTTATTGGCAATAGCCCTCCCTTCAATCGTGGCATCGCGTGGCGGTTAACGCAATTTGTTGCGTGCGCAACGCATAATCGACGGAACGTCAAGTCATGACATTGGTTTTTCACTCGCCAGCCGTTGCGCTCATACTTGGGCTAATGTTGGCATTACCAGTAACCGGATTAGCGAACGATGCGGAGAAAGAGAGGGACACTTGGCCCGCCACGGCCATACGCACCCAGGAACGCCTCAGCCTGCAGCATGCGTCCAAGGGGCTGCACGAGCTTCGCGCCGGCAGCTATAGCGAAGCTTCTCGTTATTTCAACACTGCCCTCAAGTACGAACCGGAGAATGCGCATCTCCACTTCTTGAATGGCTTTTCCTATCATTTGCTATATACCCAAGGACACCACGCCAACCGGGACTTGGCGGAAACCGCTTACAACCTTGCATTGAGGCTTGAGCCGGATCACGCGCTTTCTGCCTATTACCTGGGACTTCTTCACCTTGATGCCCGGCAGTATGCCAAGGCACAAGCTGCCTTCGCCCATGCGCTCCTGCTTGAACGTGACGATCCATCGCTTTTGCACGCACTTGCTGTAGCGTCCTATTACGCATACGACCTGGGCATGGCTCAATGGGCAGTTGAACGTCTCGAGGAAAGCCAGGACACAAGCGCAGACAACCTGAGAACTGCCGCTCTCGTCTATGCCGCAGCCGGGCGCATTGAAGATGCCCTCAAACGAACCGACAAGCTCCAGGCCATGGCCGGTCCTGATGCCGGCCATGTACGCAAGCGAGTGAAGCATTGGCGGGCGTATCATGAATCAAACTCTGCAAGACTAATTCGCACCGCCAATCAAACAACCCCAGTGGCTCCTGAAGCGCCATCAGAGGCGAAGCCGACCCAGACAGCTTCACCGTCCTCCCCACCCCCTGCGGCGGCGGCGCCAGAGACGACGCCAAGTGTAGTGGACGAAAACGCCGTCCGTAATTGGAGTGACTGCCCCCAAAACGCCGCAGCACTGCTAAATAACTCATCCTACTCATGGACACTTCCCTACTCCTCTTCCTCGAACGATATCCAGGATGAAACGTCCTCCTTGCCGGCGCTGCCTGCACCTTGCGACCGCAGGTTCCTGCCTCGCATGGCGTTACTAGATACCGCTATCGTCAGCACTTTCGACAACATCACTACCAAGAAGGGCATCAATTTGCTGGACGGTCTTCGTCTGCTCCTTACCGCATCCCTGGAAATCAGCAAGGGCACTGGCACACCACGGACAAGAACCTACAATCGCAAAGCATCCCTGATTAATTCACTGGATCAAGATGGAATTCTTGCCTACTCGCTCAATATTGCCAATGCAGGCAATGAATGGAACCAAGTGCTCGCCCGCCCCACTCTGGTTTCCCTGGATCGCCAGCCATCCACCTTTTTTTCGGGAACTTCTCTGGTCACGACTATTCAGGGTACCGCCAATAACACTGGCAGCCTCGTCGAGCAACCAGCAGGAATCAGTCTGTCCGTGACCCCCACGTTCATCGACGACGAAACGATTCTCTTGTCCGTCAAAGTTGCGCGCTCATTCTTCGCTGGCGGGACAGATCTGAAAGACACCGTCACCCAATCACGCAACGCAGTTTCAGCCAATGTACTGATAAAAATGGGCGAGACCCTGATCCTCAGCGGCCTCACAGAGCGCCAACTATACGAATCCAAAGACGGTGTACCGCTGATGAAGGATATTCCGCTGCTGCAATACATGTTTTCGACTGAGAGCAAAAATGAATTTACCCAGTCTGTCCTTGTAATGATCACACCCCGTCCACCAGCTACCGGCGTCAACGCCTCATTGACGCTCCGGGATCAAGCCACCGATCCGCGTCAGCAATCAAGTCTGGATGAATTACGTGAGCAAATTCCCCAATCTTTACGCCCAGCCCCCAATCTCGATACGGTATTTTTAGATATGGATGACAACCGCCTGTTCCGTGAGTTTCGGGCGGGAGACCTGCGCCCCCAGGACTGGCGCCGACCTTCTTTTGTTGAACGCACTCTCAGGCAGATTGGCGATTTTCTCTACTATTAGAGATTCTGTGTTGGTTTGTGCTGACACAGAATCCATGCGAGCCATTTGATTCTTGATTACGTGTAATGTCCGCGCACGTACGTCAGCAATACGTAGTTAAAGCGGACTTACTTGATGCAAAAGAAGGAGTAATAAAAAAATGAAATCGATCTTCTTGTTTGTCCTGTTAATGTGTTCTACCGTTATGTCGTTTGCGGCAGAACCGAACATGCCAGAAACAGTTGACCCCGCTCTCGGTCAACAATTACAGCAAATACATCAAAGAGGTATGCAGTACAAAGCGGGGAACCTTAAAGCGCAAGTAAACCCCTTGCAAATAGAACGCACACGCAAGGCACTTGAAGCAACACAGTGCGCCAGTTTCTCACCGCAGCAAAGCCAGGGTATGGTCGGCAAAGGCCTTAATTACTGCCCGCATTGTGGCTGGGTAAAATGCACGGCGTGTACTGCATACATAGCTGCGGCTGTTGCCGTTTGCGCAGGAATAGAAGATATTCCCTGCATAATCGTAGCACTAGGAGCTGCTGAAAATTGCATCAACTGTCTCGTAAAATAGCGGGGCAAATACCGATGTCAGTTGAAAACATCAATCAGATAGCCGTGACATCAGGGATGTGATCGTGATGCGAAAAGCGAGGGGGAATATATTTGCTCGATACCCCCTCGCTATCGACTCAAGTATTCAAAAATAAAGGATCAATGGGGTGTGAATCGCCGGCTTCAGTAGAGTTCGAGAAGCAATATTTCAACCGGCTCGAAGTGTCTAGGAAAGCCGGAGCGATTCAAGCACACCTTCATACGGCGCTATCGGCCGCAAACCAAGGCAAGGCCGATCGCTTCATTCAAGCCTGTTTGCGCGAATGGGCCTATGGCAGGGTCTGGGACAACAGTGCGGAGCGCACTGCCTTGTTGCCAGCATTTCTGGCTTACTACAACGCGCGAAGCCTCACTCGGCTCTCAGCTATAAACCTCCAGCTTCACGGCTCGCCGGGAACAACCTATTGCAACTCAACAGCTAGTGTCGTGAATCAGAAATAGCGGGACAAATAAAACGGATGGATTTTTTCGCAGGGCAAGGCGCGAGGAGGCGACATAGCCCGGACTATGGCAACGACGAGCAACGCCGCCATGCGGAAAAAGACGCCGTTTTATGTTTCGATATTTCTGATTCACGACACTAGGGAGGCGCATGCCCGGGAAGGCGTATCTCCGCAATCAGGGGCAGGTGGTCGGAGGCGACGCGCGCCAGTTCGGAATGGGGAACCTCGATGCCGCTCACTTCAAGCCCGGGGCTGATGAAGATGTGGTCGATGCGCATGCGCGGAAGGCGGCTGGAAAAGGTGGCCTGGGGGCGACCGTGTTTCGCCTCGGCTTGAGCATCCCTGAGCGGACCGCCGATCCGGCGGCAGACTGGCGATGACGGCAACGCGTTGAAGTCGCCGCACAGGATCACCGGTTCCCGGCACTGTTCGTGCGCCAGCCAGTCGCTGCCGAGCAGAGCCGCGGCCTGCGCGATGCGTTCGTGCGGGTAGAGGCCCAGATGGGTATTGATGATCTGAACTTCCCTGCCATGCAGGTCGACGGCAACCCAGAGCGCGCCGCGCGGTTCGAGGTGCGGCTTGCCGGCGAGCCCGGGCAGCGAACCGGCCTTGACCAGGCGCTGCGGCAGATGCGTCAGGATGGCGTCCCCGTAGCGTTCTTCCTCCAGGTGCATGGCCGGATGAAAGTGGAATTCCATCTCCAGGTAACGGGCGATCCGGTGCGCCTGGTCCATGCCCTGGCTGCGCAGGCGGCCTACGTCCAGTTCCTGCAGCGCCACCACGTCCGGCCGGGCGCGGGCGATCACGCGGGCGATGCGCTCGGCGTCGAGCTTGCCGTCCATGCCGACGCAGCCGTGCACGTTGTAGGTCATGACGCGAAGTGTGTCCGTCTGCGCCGTGGCGGCCCGTTTGCCGGCAGGGCGGGGCTGCTGCTCGGGACGCTCCAGATGTTGCAGCGCCGCGTTACGCAGGTCGATCGGCCGCAGATATTCGTGCTCGCGTGCCGCCAGCGGCGTGTCCGCGGGAAGCAGGGCGAAGGCGTGGGTTTCTTCCGGCGTGGCGCCGGCGTGCGCGCCGTTCTCCATGGCAAAGCTCATCGGCGCCACGCCGTCGCGCCAGCCGAGCAGGACGAGGTCGCCGGCCTCCGCATGTTCGCACAGGCGCACCAGGTCCTCGCCGACCGAATCGAGAAACGGATGCTGCGCGCCAAACAGCGCGGCGCGGTCCCGTGGCAAACGGAATTCGCCGGCATCGGTGCGGGCGCACAGTGTGCCCGGGGCATCCACGCTGAGCACGAGCGGAACCTTGTGCGTGCGCGCCAGTTCGCGGGCGACAAAATCGCGCGCGTCGGCGGCCATGTCCTGCGGCAAATAGAGATGGCCCACCGGGCCGAGGGCGGCGACGAGCGGGTATTGTTCGTCCGCTTCCTCGCCATTGATGCCGAGCACCGAAAACAGGCGCTGAAGTTTCCGCCCGCCCAGAAAGCGAACCCGCTGCGTCTGGATGCCCCCCGCGTTTTGGGTGCGAACATTCAGCCCGGTAGCGCCCAGTTTCTCGAACACCGCCGTCACCGCATCCTCCAGGCTATAGCCCTGGACCTGCGGATAGGACCGGACGGCGGTCTGCCCGTGGTCGGAATAAACCCAGACTTCGTAGTGCCGCCATGCCGAATGGCTGGCGGCGCGCCACAGGCGGGCGACGGCGTCGTCGATCCCCTTCAGCGTCCAGTGGGCAAACAGCGAACGCGGGCCGCGGCGGTGCGACTGTTCGTCGTACCCGAGGAAATTGATGTGGATGACGGGCAGGCCGCGGCTGATATCGATCTTGCCGCCGATCACGCAGAGTTCGCGCAGCAGGATGGAAATGGCGGCCCGTGTGGGAACGAATTTCAGTTCCTTGAAGAAATCGTGCCCTGCGATCAGGCCGCGCACAAAATCGTGCAGCGCCAGCCCCAGCTCCATCACCAACAGCACGGCGACGCGCAGGAAACTGTAGAAATTGCTGAGCAGAAACGCCAGCAGCACCAGCGGATTGGCCGCACGAAACGTCGGCCCCCAACCCATCGATGAGGGACAGAAATGCGATTCCGCGGCGCCGCCGGTGTAACAGTCCGAGTAGGCGCTGCCGTCCTTGAGTAGCATCTCGTTGCCGTTGGCCGCGTGCAGCGCCTCGACGCGCGCCGCCGTGTCCGGCTCGTACATGCGCACGATCCGGCGCGATTCGCGGTCCCTGAAGGAGAACGCCGGGACGGCGCATTTGACGCCATAAAAGAGTTCGGCCTGGACCGCGGGCGTCGTCGACGGCAGGCCCGAATAGTGGTCATGCAGCCGGTAGTGCTCGCGCCTGAGCAGCCGCCGCAGGAACGGCAGTTCACCGCGTTTGAGGGCGCGCTCGAACTGCGGGTGCGAGAGCCCGTCGATCTGGATCATGATCAGCCCCGGCCGTGTCGACGATCCTTCCGACACGGGCAGGCGCAGCAGACGCGCCAGCCAGACGCTGCGGCTGAGGCTGCGGCGCAGGCGCCGAAGAACGGTCTCGATTCGGCTGAGCATCGGCTATCCGCCCGCACTCAAACCCGAATGCTGTCCGGGCCGCGCATCATGCATCAGTCCTCCTTGTCGGAAAACAGGCCGGCGCCGAAGGCCGCATCGCCCGCGCCGGCCACGCTTTTCAGAATGTCCCACTCCGTACTGATCGCGGTCATGACCTCTTCCCAGGCGCTCACATCCTCGCCCGACTCGGTAGGTTTTCCGGGTTTGAGCGCTTCGTAACAGGCCAGGGCCTTGTCCGCCGCGCGGGGCATGGAAAAGGCCTCGGCGGTTTCGAGTGCGGCCTGTTTCAGGTCGCGCAAGGATTCGGGAGGCAATGCGGCCACCCACTGCAGGGCGGCGCTGAATCCCGCGGACGTCGCCTCGTGCAGCAGGCGGCCATTGTGCCGGTCCCGCACCACTTCCCGGGCGCCCGGCGCATCCAGGGCGACGACCGGCAGACCGGCCGCCATGGCTTCGGTCAGCACCATGCCCTGCGTCTCGCTGGTCGACGCGAAGGCGAACAGATCCATGGCGTGCAGGGCGTCGGCCAGTTCCTGCTGTTTCAGGATGCCGCCGACATGCAGCCGCGCTTCGAGTCCGGCCCGGACAAACACGTCGCGCATGGCGGTTTCGGAGGGACCGCTGCCGATCACCAGAAAATGCGCGCGCGGGTGGCTGCCGACAAAGTCGGCAACCGCCTGCGCCAGGAATTCCAGGTTCTTTTCCGGCGCCAGGCGGCCCAGGTGACCGACCACGAAGGCGTCCGCCGGAATCCCCATCTGCCGGCGGACGGCGGGACCGTCACCGTGCGCGAAGTGTTCCAGCCGAACCCCGGTGGGCACCACGGCAATCGGCGTGACGACGCCGCGCTGCTGCAACAGGTCGCGGATACTCTCGCTGGGGGCGAACACCTGATCGGCGAGGTTGGCGTAGCCGGTGGCGAGTTCGATGGTGAAACGCTTCAGCGCGGGGGAGTCGCCGGGAACATAGTGCGTGTATTGCTCGTACAAGGTGTGGTGGGTGAAGACCAGCGGCAGGCCCCGGCGGCGCGCGACCCGCACCGCGGTCATGCCGAGCAGGAAGGGGTGCTGGGAATGCACGATGTCGGGGCGGAAGGCGTCGATCGTGTCGGAGAGCGCTGGATGGATCGGCAGCACCACCGAGAAATCACTGGCGTTGAAATTCTGGATCGCGGGAATGCGCACCACGTCGATCTCGCTCTGCGGCATGTCGGGGAATTCGGGCGCCACCACCAGAACCCGATGTCCGCGCGTGCGGTATTCCTCGGTGAATGCTTCCACCGAGCGCGCCACCCCGCCGACGTGCGGGGTGAAGGTATTGGTGAAGATAAGAATGTTCATGCGCCCCCATCCCGTTTGACGAGAACCACCGAGCCGGCGCCGGCGTGCGGGCTGGCCGGCGCGAAACCGGGCAAGCGGACCTCGATCGGCGGCGCGCTGCGATGCCAGTCGGCCTGCCAATCGACGCGCGGCGGATTGCCGGGAACTGGCGTGATGCGGATCGTCACCGTGCCAAAACTTGTCGGCGCGGGGCCGAAACGGATCGGCGCAGCCTGGTCGAGCCAGCGCGCGGGAATTCCCGCGCACAGGATGAGGCCTTCGCCTTCCTCGCGCACGAAGCAGTTGCGGATCATCAGCAGCCACTCGGCGGCGGCCCAGACGTGGTGACCGTCGCCCATGCAGCCGCCCCCGGTCAGAGGATGGATCGCCTCCGGCCACTGGCCGGTCGGCGAAGCCAGGGCGGCGACCGTATCCATCAATTCGAGGTGGCGCGGGTCGCCGGCGCGCAGCAGCACCTGGGCGACGTGCAGGGTGAGGTAGGCGTTGAGGCCGGAATGGATCATGTCCTGGTAGAACGCGCCATTGACGAAGCAGCGGTCGAGCAGGAATTCGGCGCAATCGAGCAGGCGCGGATCGTCCGCCGCACAGAGTTGCACCGGATAGCCGAACGCCAGCGAACCGATGGCGCCGGCATCCAGACGGCGATAGGGCGACGCCGGCATGGCCGGGCGGCCGAGCCTTTTTTCGCAGCCGGCCAGGCTGGTTTCCACCGTCGCCGCAAAGTCGTCGGCGGCCTGCGCGAATTCCCGGCTGTGGGCGGGGTCCGTGTCCGCCAGCATGGCCGCCGCCGCGCGCAGGCCGGCAATTCCCCAGAAATCGTCCCAGTAGTAATAGTCGTTGGGCCCCAGGTGTTCGGCGCTGAAGCCGGCCGGCAGCAGCCCGGCGTGCGGCGCGTCCAGATCGTCGCTGAGCCGCTTGCGCATGATCCAGCGGGCGCCGCGCCGGATCGGGCCGAGCCATTCGGGAGCGGGGGGGCGGTTGGTCAGGGCGAAGAAGCGCTGCAGGATCCACAGCACCTCGCCGTTGGCGTCCCATTCGCCCTCCTGCGAACGAAAATAGCCGAGCGCCGTCTGCCGCGACGGGAAGCGCGCCAGCGCGCGTTCGGCGCGATCCGTGAGACCGGCGCAGAGCAGGGCATGGATGATGAAGGCGGCATCGCGAAACCAGAACCGCTTGTAGGTGTAGGGGCCGGGGTAGACGTCGTCCGGCGAATGCAGGATCAGCGAGGTGACCGCGGCATCGTAGAGAAACTGATAACGCGGCTCCGGACAAGCAAGCGTGCAGTGTCCTCGTTGCGCCGACTGCCAGGCATGCGCGGGGAGGGGGTCGGCTGCGGTGGCCGGCAGCGGGATGGTTGCGGTGATTTCGGCGTCTTCGCCGGCCTTGACCGGGAACAACGCCGCCGCGGTGACCATCCCCACGCCGCAGGTGCCTTCGGTCTGATCGTCCCGATCCCTGAGATGAATGAACACATCCCCGTGGCGGTAATCGGAGACGTGATGCCGCGCGGCGGCGCTGCCGAATTCGACCCGCTGATCGTCGTCGACGATCCAGGCATCGCGCGCCGGCGACAGGCTGACCTGGTGGATGAAGCTGATGCCTTCCGGGTTTGCCGGGCGCAGCGCCAGCACCAGCCAGGCGGCGCTGTCGGCCCGCGCCCGCAGATTCAGCTTGCAGACCGGGACGCCCGATTCAAGCTCGACCCAGGCGCGGCTGGTCAGCGACAGCCCGGTCGTTTCCGTTTCGGTGGTGATGCGAACACCGGTGTCCATGTCCTGCCGCTGGCGGCACTCGTCGGCCCGCGAGGGCAGCAGGCAGCGCCCGTCCTCGGCCATCAGCCAGCCGTCGAGCGACCAGCCGTCGAGCAGGGGGGTCAACAGCCCGCGCGGATCGACAATTGGCAATTCCGGGCAATCCGGATAGCCGACCGCGGTCCAGTTGCGATGGGTGAGATTGACATGGGTGATGGAGAAGGCGCGCGGGATGAAGGACACGTCGAGCGGGTCGAACTGGCGTTCGATCCAGTAGGGCCAGACCCAGTCCAGGTTGTGCTGAATGACCCGGCTGTTGATCAGGCCGCGGGCGTGGAACACCACGCCGGCGCGCAGCAGCTCGATCGGCTCACCCACTTCGGACGGCTGGGCGAAGCTATGCAGCCGCGCCAAGAGGGCGATGGGGTCCAGGAAGCCCTGGCGGCGCGCGGCATACCGCACGACAAAGCGCCAGGGCAGCCACTTCATCCAGCTCACGGCAAGTCCTCCTCGATCGCGCCTTGTTCCGCATAGCGGGCCAGCGCCCGGCGCGCCAGCCGACTGAGGATGACGACACCGAGCACGGCGGCGACGAAGCCGGCACCGTAAAGAGCCCATTCCAGCGGCGAGCGGTCCGCGCTGCGCGCGCCCAGGGTCGAGAGGTCGGCGGCGAGCGAGCCGAGATACACGCTATAGAGGGAGAAGGGGATGAAACCCAGCAGCGAACCGCCAACGTACCCGCGCAGGGAGAACGGCGTCAGCCCGAAAAAATAGTTGGCGATCTTGCTGGGGAAGAACGGGATCAGCCGCGTCAGCAGAACGATCTTCCAGCCGTGCGGCGTCAGTTCGTCGCTCACCAGCCGGAGCCGGCTGCGGACCATGACGAACTGCCTGGCGCGTTGCCCGAACAGATAGCGTGCGATGAGGAAGGCCAGCGTCGCCCCGAGCGTCGTGCCCGCCACCACGTAGACCGATCCCTCCACGACACCGAACACAAACCCCGCGCCGGTGGTGAACAGCACCCCCGGCAGCACCAGCACCACCACCGCCGTCATGATCAGGATGAACAACAGCGGTGCCCACGCGCCCTGCGCGTCGAACCACCGCAGCAGGTGCAACACCTGCTCGTGCGCGCCGAAATGGATCAACACGGCGAGCACCGCAGCGACGAACAGGATGCTGGCCGCAATTCCCCATAGTGGCGACTGGATGCGGCTGCCAAGTGATTTCTTCGAGGTCGGTTTCGTCATCTGCCGATTCTTTGCTGATTCTTTGGGGTGACGATCAATCATTCTTTTTTTTTGTCATTGCGAGCGCAGCGAAGCAATCCAGAACGCCTGCCTGATCCAATGCACTGGATTGCTTCATTGCGCTCGATGACGGCCATGTCGAGTGAATACGCGTGAATCCCGTGTCACGTGAAGAACCCTTACAGCGATCCTCGTCGCCGGGATGGCTGTCTCGTTGCACTGTGAGAGTATAGGCTCAGCGTAGACCAAAGCTGCGAACCGGGCAGGGGACGGGGTTTTCGTCCGCAACTGGCGCTCAGGCGCGCCAGCGCTCGTGCAGTTTTTCGATGTTCCTGCTGTGGGTGATGATCATGACCTCGTCGCCCCGCCTTAATTTGTTGTCCGGCTCCGGCAACATGAATTTCTCGTTCCGGTACAGAAACATCACCCGGCTGTCCCGTGGAAGATCCAGCGCATCGATGGGCTTCTCGTCCTCTTCTCGGGCGACGAAGGAAAACACCCGCGCCTCGTCCTTGACCAGCGCGATGATCTCCATATGGTCGCGGCCTTCGAACATGTCCGCGAGATAGCGGCCGGTGGTCCGCGCCGGAATGATCGCATCCTCCAGGCCGAGCTCGATGCACAGGTGCTCGAACTCCGGGTCGTCGATCCTCGGCACCACCCGGCCATAGCCGAGCGAGCGGCCGGCCAGGCTTGCCAGGATATTGGTCTGGTCGTTTCCGGTGAGGCAGAACAGGAAATCGGTCGTTGACGGATCGGCTTCGCGCAGCAGCGCCGGCTTGCTGCCGTCGCCATGCAGAAAACCGCAGTCCATCTCCTCCGCAAGCGCATCGATACGATCCTTGTTCCAGTCGATCATGACCACCTCGTGGCCGCGCTTGAGCAGGAGACGTGCCGTCATCACCGCCAGCGATCCCGCCCCTACGAATACCGCCCTCATACCGTCTCCGATCGCTTGCCGAACCAGGTGCCCGGATACAGCACCACCAGCAGCGCAAAGATTTCCATCCGCCCGGCCAGCATATCGAAGCATAGTACGACCTTCAGAAACGGCTCCAGATCCGGCCGCGTAATACCGGTCGACAACCCGACCGTGCCGCTTGCGGAAGCCACTTCGAACAAGGCATCCAGCGCCGGATAGCCGTGGGCGACGAAGGCCAGCCACGACAGGAAAACCAGCAGCACGAACATCACCATCAGCAGCATGGCGCGCCACAGGTCCTCGTCATCCACCCGCCACCCGCCGAGCCGCACGTCAATCACCGCGTGGCGCGGCGCGGCCGTGCGTACCAGGACCCGTTGCAGCAGTTGCAGCAACAGCAGCAGCCGCAGCAGCTTGAAGCCACCGGCGGAGGAGCCGACGCTCCCGCCGATCAGCATGGCACCGGTCATGGCGAGCTTGGAGGCGTCATCAAGGCCGCTGACAACCACCGTGGAGAATCCGGTCGTGCTCTGGGCGCTCATGCCCATGAGCAGCGCGTCCAGCCAGCCGCCGCCCGTCGGCATCCACAGGGTCAGCAGCGTGCCCAGCAGCGCGGTGGCAACGATCAGCGCACGCAGCTCGGGATCCCGGAAGAGACCGGCCGGGCCTTTCTGCCAGGCGAGGTAGTAGAGAGGCAAGGACACCGCCCCCAGCCACGCAAACCCCGTGATTACCGCAGCCGCGCCGTGCCCCAGTCCCGCCAGGCTGTCGTCGAAGGTGGAGAAGCCGCCGGTGGAGACCGCGCTCAGGCCGTGCGCCAGCGCAACGAAGCCGTCGCCGACCGCCAGCCAGATGCCGAGCACGCCGCACACCGTGAGCACCCCGTACACGATGGCGACGCGCCGCGCGTAGGTCCGCGTGGTGGAAACCAGGGTGTCGCCGGTGGCTTCGGTGTCCATCAGCCGCCGCCCGGCTACGCCGTTGTGCAGGAACAGGGCCAGCGACAGGATCACAATCCCGAGGCCGCCGTACCACTGCATCCAGGCACGGGCGAACAGGAACGCGCGGGATTTGTCCTCCACCGAGGCCGTGGTGCTAAGGCCGGTGGTGGTGATGCCGGAAACCGCCTCGAACCAGCCATCGAGCCAGCTGTCGCCGGCCGCCCCGAGGGGGTAGCTCATCGCCAGCGAGCCGAGAACAAATGCCAGCGCCACCACCGCCAACGCCTCGTTCACCTGCAGGCGGTCGGGGGCCGTCATGCGCGCCAGCGGCAGGGCCAGCGCCAGCAGCACGGCCAGCGCCATGGCGTAACGTCCGGTCACCGCGAACTCGCCGAGCAACGCGGCGACCGCGAAGGGCACGCTGTTCAGCGCGGCCAGCACGACGCCGAGCATGCCCAGGTACTTCAGCAGCACCCGCCAGCGCACGGCATAACACAGGGTTTCGATTCGTTCGGCCGTCATGAACGGTTCTCGCCGGATTTGCGGGTCAGATTAAGCCTAGCAGCCTGTCGGACTTGAAGAGAATCTGCTGCTGGCAGCCTGCCAGGCTGGCACCGGAACGGGCGAATACCCCCAGCAACGACGATTGTTTAGGTAAAATCACCTGGTTTTTCAGTCCATGCGGACAGGGCCTTTCGCAGTGCATCCATCCTCCAGGGGAAGCCTCATGTCGCACGATTCCATGCCAGCCGACCTGCCGGCGTTCAAGGCAATCGATTTCCTCAGCGCTCCGACCACGAAGCGCGTCCAGACCGGCTACCGATGATGCCTGCGGAAGCAACTCTGCGGCTGGAGGTTCTGCCCGCGTCCCGGCTTTCCCGCCTGAATGGCCAGGACAGCGTGCTGGGCGGCGCCTGCTTTTCCCATTCCGCCCGCCCGCTCGATGGGGCAGAACTGCCGCTGCTGGCCGTGGACATGAGCCTGCCGGCCGGGGAGGAGGCGATCTGCGAAGTCTGGCATTGCGGGGAACCCCTGGAATCCGGCCGCCATGGCCCCATTCGCTACCGGCAGGGCGAAACGCTGCTGTTCGGCTGCCTGAGCCTGGACGAAGCCGCGCCGGAGGGTGCGCGCGCGCCCCTGCAGGTCGCCACGGAGGCGGCCTATCAGGCCATCTTCGAACTGCTGGAATCCCGCGGCTATCAAACCGTCCTGCGCTTCTGGAACTATTTCCCCGCGATCAACCGGGAAAGCCACGGCATGGAGCGCTACCGCCAGTTCAATATCGGCCGCCAGGATGCCTTCCTGGCCCACGGCCGCTCGGTAATCGACAAGGTGCCCGCCGCCTGCGCCCTGGGCTCCGCCGGCGGCGGCCTCCAGATTGCCTTCCTGGCGGCGCGGGCGAACGTGGTCGGCGTCGAGAATCCGCGCCAGCTCAGCGCCTACCACTACCCCAGCCAGTACGGGCCGCGCAGCCCGACCTTCGCGCGCGCAGGGCTGGTCAGGCTGGGGGGGCGCGACATGCTGTTCATCTCCGGCACCGCCAGCATCGTCGGCCATCAAACCCTGCATCACGGCGATGTCGCGGCGCAGACGCGGGAATGCCTGCACAACATCGCGGCCATCGTCGCCGAGGCCAACCGCAAGGCGCCAGGCGCCGACTTCCGCCTCGACGGCCTTGCCTACAAGGTCTATGTCCGGCACTCCGAAGACCTGGCCACGGTGCGCCGCGAAATGACGCAATTCATCGGCGCCCCGGTGTCGGCGGTGTTCCTGCAGGCCGATGTCTGCCGCGCCGAGCTGCTGGTCGAAGTCGAAGCCTCGGGCGGCCATGCCATCGGCTCCGGACAGGCGGATATTCCAACAGCGGACACGCCATGCCTCTCCACCCCCGCCTGATCCCGCTTGCCGCGCTGCTGCTCGCCGGCTTTCATTCCAGCCACGGCTTTGCCGCCGAAAGGCCTTTGTGGGAGCTGGGCGCGGGCATCAGCGCCCTGTCCTTGCCGGACTATCGCGGCTCGGACCAGTCCAGCCTCTACGCCATCCCGTTTCCCTATCTGATCTACCGCGGCGAATTTCTCAAGGCGGACCGGAACGGCATTCGCGGCACCTTGTTCGGCAGCGACCGCATCGAACTCAACCTCAGCCTCGGCGCCTCGCTGCCGGTGAACAGCGACGACAACCGGGCGCGCCAGGGCATGCCCGATCTGCAGCCGACGGTGGAATTCGGCCCCTCGCTCAACCTCAACCTGTGGCGCACCCCCGACCTGCGCACCCATCTGGACCTGCGCCTGCCGATACGCACCGCCGTCACCGTGAAAGGGGGGATGAACGGGGTCGGCTGGGTATTCTCGCCGCGCCTCAACCTCGACATCGCCGATGTCGCGGGACGCCCCGGCTGGAACATGAACGTGCTCGCCGGGCCCATGGTCGGCTCGGAACGCAACCATGACTATTTCTATTCAGTGGCGCCGCAATATGCCACCGCAGACCGCCCGGCCTTCGACGCCAAGAGCGGCTACGCCGGCAGCCAGTTCATGATGACGATATCGAAGCGCTACCCAAAATACTGGCTGGGCGCGTTTGTGCGCCAGGACACCCTCAAGGGCGCCGTCTTCACCGACAGTCCGCTGGTCAAGCGGGAAGGCTACTTTGCCGCCGGCATCGGCATCGCCTGGATCCTCGGCGAATCGTCCACCCGCGTCGAGGCGGTCGAGTGAACACTCAACTGGCTTCGCTGCCCAGCCTGCCGCGGCGCTGGCTGCATCGGCTCTACGAATATTTCGCGCTGTGGTTCGGCCTCGTGCTGCTCGGCGCGATTTCGCTGACCTGGTCGGCGCTGTCCGTGCCGCTCTATTACGTCCTGCCCCGGCGCTGGGCCGTTCCGCTCGGACGCTGGACCGTCACCACCGGGTTTCGCATCTATCTCGGCGCGCTGTCCCTGATTGGCGCCTGCCGCTTCGACCTTTCCGCGCTCGATTCCCTGCGCGGCGAAGGCCCGCTGATCATCGCCCCCAACCACCCCTGTCTGCTCGACGCCGTGATGGTCATTTCGCGCCTGCCCAACATGGCGTGCATCATGAAAGCCGATATCGTCGACAACGTCTTTCTCGGCGCCGGCGCCCGTCTGGCCGGCTACATCCGCAACGACGCGCAACTGAGCATGATCAAGCAAGCCATCGCCGAACTGAAAAGCGGCAGCCACCTGCTGCTCTTCCCCGAAGGCACCCGCACCACCCGCTGGCCGGTCAACGCCTGCAAGGGGACCGCCGCGCTCATCGCGAGCCGGGCCCGGGTGCCGATTCAGACCGTGTTCATCGAGACCGACTCGGGTTACCTCGGCAAGGGCTGGCCGCTGTTCCGTCGGCCAACGATGCCGATCACCTATCGCATCCGTCTCGGCCGCCGCTTCGATCCTCAGGAGAAGGCCGGGACCTTTACCGGGGAACTGGAACGCTACTTCATCGAAGCGCTGCGCGATGCGCCGCGCTTTCTGCCGCCCGACGCCCCGCAGGCCGCGGAATCCGGGGCAGCGCGGCCCATCTGATGGACGTGAACGCCTCCGCCAGCCACCTGGTGCTGATCCCCAGCTATAACCCCGGGGCGCAGGTCTACGAAACGGTGCGCGCCGCCCGTGCCCAGTGGGCGCCGGTGTGGGTGGTGGTGGACGGCAGCAGCGACGGCACGGCCGCAGGCCTCAAGGACATGGCTGCAAACGACCCCCACCTGAAGGTGCTGGTGCTGCCCGAAAACGGCGGCAAGGGCGCGGCCGTGCTGCACGGCCTGGACCTCGCCGCGCGGCAGGGTTTCACCCACGCGCTGACCATGGACTCCGACGGCCAGCACCCGGCCGACCTCATCCCGGCCTTCATGGCCGCCTCGCAGCAGGCACCCGCGGCGATGATCCTCGGCAAGCCGGTGTTCGATGCCGATGCCCCCGCGCTGCGGGTACAGGGCCGCAAGATCTCCAACGGCTGGGCCAACCTGGAAACCCTGTGGGCGGGCATCGGCGATTCGCTCTACGGCTTTCGCATCTATCCCATCGAGCCGCTGCGCCAGGTGATGCGCGGCCAGCGCTGGATGCGCCGCTTCGACTTCGACCCCGAGGCCGTGGTGCGCCTGTGCTGGCGCGGCGTGCGCCCGATCAATCTGCCCGCGCCGGTGAAGTACCTGCGCGTCGACGAAGGTGGCGTTTCCCACTTCAACTACCTGCGCGACAACACCCTGCTCACCTGGATGCACCTCCGGCTGGTGCTGGGTTTCCTGCTGCGCCTGCCACTTCTCCTGCTGCGGCGCCTGAACATTCTCCGGTCAAACACCCCATGAAAAACACCCCCGATTCGTCCGCACACACGGTGCACGCCCCGCATCCGCCCCTCACCGGCTACTACGCCAGCGAACAGGAGCGGCGCGGTTTCGTCGGCAATCTATTCGACCGCACCGCCGCCGACTACGACCGCATCGACCGCCTGCTGGCGCTGGGCAGCGGCCCCTGGTACCGCAACCAGGCGCTGCAGCGAGCAGGGCTGAAACCCGGCATGCGCATCGTCGACATCGGCGTCGGCACCGGCCTGATGGCGCGCGAAGCGGTGACGCTGGTCGGCGATCCCGCCCTGGTGGTGGGCGTCGATCCCAGCGCCGGCATGATGGCCTGCGCCAACCTGCCGGGCGTCCAGCTCATCGAGGGGCGGGCGGAAGCCATCCCGTTTCCCGATGCCAGCTTCGACTTCCTCAGCATGGGCTACGCGCTGCGCCATATCAGCGACCTCTCGGTCGCCTTCAACGAATTCCATCGCGTCCTCAAGCCCGGCGGTCGCCTGTGCCTGCTCGAGATCACCAAACCGGAACGCGCCTGGAGCCAGGCCCTGCTCAAGATCTACATGCGCGGCGTGGTGCCGGTGCTGGCCCGCGTGGCCGGCAGCAGCGCCGAGTCGGCCAAACTGTGGCGCTACTACTGGGACACCATCGAAGCCTGCGTGCCGCCGAGCGGGGTGCTCGACACGCTGGAAAGTGCAGGTTTCACGGGCGTGAAACGGCACATCGAAAGCCGTGCGCTGTCGGTCCTGGCGGAGTACCAGGCGGTCAAGCCGGATTGATCCGCACGCGGAGAACCTCATGCCCTCTGCCTTTCCATCCATCCGGTTCACGCAGCCTGGCGCGGGTTTATCGGCGCTTGCGTTGTGCCTGCTTTCAAACCCCGCCAGCGTGTACGCCCAGGACCATCCGGCCGACCGTTGGGAGGTAGTGGTCGAGGCGGGCTATCTGGAAAAGATCCGACACAACTCCCCGCTGGACTATGTCATTGCGCCCCTGCAGGTGGCCTGGCGCTCGCCCGCGATGTTCGATCTGTGGAGCGGGGAGAGCGGCGCTCGTCTGGCAGTGCGCAATCGCGTGGCGGTCGTGCTTGAAACCTACCTGGAAGGCGGCGAAGACTACTATTTTGCTTTTGCGGGCGCGCCAAGCTTCGAGTTGTGGGCCGCGGATAAAAAATCGGCGCTGTTCTTTGAAATCGGCGGCGGCGCCGGCCTGACCAATTCAAAAGACATCCCCGGCGGGCAAGGGCAGGATCTCACATTCAACTGGTTTAGCCAGCTTGGCGCACGCTACCAATTCAACAAAGACCGGGCGATCACCGCGGCCGGCTATTTCACGCACCACTCCAATCTGGGCATGACCGACCCCAACCCGGGAATCGACGCCTTAGGCCTCAATGTGGGGATGGTTTGGCAATTTGATTGAATATCGACCGGGTGGGTCGCAGGCGGCTATCCGCTTCATCCGTCCTCTCGTTTTGTCATTGCGAGTACCCAGAGGGCATAAACTCAGCGAAGCAACGACAAAGCGGGCGGATGCGCCTCAATGCCGCCCCTGACCACCACCATCCTCGGCAGCCGCCGCAACCCTGCATCGTGCCGACTGATTTCCCGGCGTCGGCTATCTTGAATAGCAGGTCCGTCAAACCGGGATTGTTCATCATGACGAGATGCTTTGCGCAGGGTGCACTCCGTGCACCTTCGGGCGTCAAGCGGTGCACGTTGTGAGCGTGGCCCGAGGGACACGCCGCGGCATCAGTCGAGGACGAAAGTGAGCTTGAGAACCACCCGGTATTTCATGATTTTCCCGTTCTCGACGACGACCGACTGTTCCTTCACCCATGCGCCCTGGATGTTGCGCACGGTTTTGGCGCCGGTCTCGATGCCCTGACGAATGGCGTCTTCGAAGCTGCTGGTGGATTCGGAACTGATTTCGATGATTTTGGCGACTGACATGGTGTCCTCCTCGTGGCCACTGCCGCGTGTGCAGCAGGTCATTGACCAATATAGTCGAACAAACGGGCGGCTCGCGCGTGCCTTCGTCTGGACCATGCGCCATCTCCCTATCGGCGCTGGCAGCCTTCCGCCACGAGAGCGCACCGAAGACCCGATTCATTACCTGAGGAGGAGCAACATGACTGAAATCAATCCGTACGAACAGGCGTCTGACGCACCGGGATTCTGGCATCGCTACCGCCTGCCGATCGTTGTCGCCGTGATCGGCATCGCCCTCATCGGCTGGCTTTATGTCTCCAAGGGCATCGCGGTAAGACAGGCACAGGATGCGGTGACACAGGCGCAGGCGTCCGTGGCGGCCCAGCGCGCGGAATGGGACAAGCAGGCCGAGGCCCGCCAGGCCGCCATGGTGAAGCAGTCGCTCAACCAGTTCGGCGTGCCGCTGGCGTGGGCGATCCGTCGCGAAATGATGGGGGGCAACCTGGATCAGGTGGATCAGTATGTGACCGATCTGGTGAAGCTGGACGGCTTCGAGGGGGTGACGGTGGCGAAGGCGGACGGCGTGATCGCCGTGGCCAGCGACCGCCGGCATCTGGGCGCCGCCTTCGGCAGCCTTTATGCCGAGCGCTATCTGACTGCGGAGCAAATCACCGCCGAGGAGACCGCGCCCGGGCAGTGGCTTCTGGTCGTGCCGGTGATGGGGCTGAATGCGCGCCTCGGCACGGTAGCCATCGACTACCGGGCGCCGCCGTCCGCACCGGGCGAGTAAGGTCGATCAGATCTGGCGTAGCAGCAGCACGATGGACCGCGGCGCCACCTCCAGGTGGGCGCCTGCCAGGTGCGGCGGCGCCGCGTCGAGCCAGCCGCGCGCGGTGTCGAGCAGTAGCGCCCAGCGCTCGCCCCAGGGTTTCCCCGGCAGGGTGAAAACCAGCGCCTCGTGGTGGGCATTGAAGATCAGGTAGAAGCTGGCGTCGGTCACCGGGTCGCCATGGGTGTTGGGATTGGGAATGGTGTTGCCGTTGATGAACACGCCGAGGCTCTTGGCATAGCCTTCGCCCCAGTGCTCCTCGCTCATCTGCGTGCCTTTGTGCGTGAACCATGCGATGTCCTCGCAGTCGGCGCCATGGATGGCGAGCCCCTGGAACCAGCGGCGCCGGCGGAACGCCGGATGGGCATGGCGAAAGGCGATCAGCCGCCGGGTGAACGCGTGCAGACTCTGGTCGACCTGTTCCCAGTCGAGCCAGGAGAGTTCGTTGTCCTGGCAATAGGCGTTGTTGTTGCCGTTCTGGGTGCGGCCGATTTCGTCCCCCGCGAGCAGCATCGGCACGCCCTGCGACAGCATCAGGGTGACGAGGATGTTGCGCTGCTGGCGTGCGCGCAGGGCCAGGATATCGGGGTCGTCGGTGGGGCCTTCGACACCGCAGTTCCAGGCGCGGTTGTCGTCGGTGCCGTCGCGGTTGTCCTCGCCGTTGGCTTCGTTGTGCTTGTTCTGGTAGGACACCAGGTCGCGCAGGGTGAAGCCGTCGTGGGCGGTGACGAAGTTGATGCTGGCGTACGGATTGCGCGAGTCGTTGGCGTAGAGGTCGGAGCTGCCGGTGAAGCGGTAGGCGAACTCGGCCAGAGTTTCGTCGCGGCCGCGCCAGAAGTCGCGCAGGCTGTCGCGGTACTTGCCGTTCCATTCCGACCAGCCGGGGGGAAAATTGCCGACCTGGTAGCCGCCTTCGCCAACGTCCCACGGCTCGGCAATCAGTTTGACCTGACTGATCACCGGATCCTGCTGGATCAGGTCGAAGAAGGCGGACAGCCGGTGCACATCGTGCAGTTCGCGTGCCAGCGTAGCGGCGAGATCAAAACGGAAGCCATCCACGTGCATCTCGAGCACCCAGTAGCGCAGCGAGTCCATGATCAGCTGCAGCACGTGGGGATGACGCATGTTGAGGCTGTTGCCGGTGCCGGTGTAGTCCATGTAGCGGCTGCGGTTGCCTTCCATCAGCCGGTAGTAATAGGCGTTGTCGATGCCCTTGAAGCCCAGCACCGGGCCGAATTCGTTGCCCTCGGCGGTGTGGTTGTAGACCACATCGAGGATGACCTCGAGCCCGGCCTGATGCAGTTCCTTCACCATCTGCTTGAACTCGGCGATGGCGCCGCCGGGGCGCTTGTCGGCCGCGTAGTCGGTGTGCGGTGCGAGATAGGCGATGGAGTTGTAGCCCCAGTAGTTGCGCAATCCCTGGTCGGTCAAGTGCTTGTCGTGGACGAAATGGTGCACCGGCATCAGTTCGACGGCGGTGACGCCCAGACGCTTCAGGTACTCGATCGACGCCGGATGCGCCAGGCCGGCATAGGTGCCGCGCAGTTCGGACGGCACCTCCGGGTGGCGGGCGGTGAAACCCTTGACGTGCAGCTCGTAAATGACGGTTTCGTGCCAGGGTCGCTGCAGCAGGCGGTCTCCCGCCCAATCGAAGACGGGCTGCTGGACGAGGCACTTGGGCATGAAAGGCGCGCTATCGACGTCGCTGCGCACGTCCGGACCTTCGGCGAAGGGGTAGGGGAACACCGCTTCATCCATCTGAACGTCGCCGTCGATGGCTTTGGCGTAGGGATCGAGCAGCAGCTTGGCGGGGTTGCAGCGGTGGCCGTTGTGCGGTTGCCACGGGCCGTGCACGCGAAAGCCGTAGCGCTGCCCCGCCTTGATCGCCGGGAAGTAGCCGTGCCAGCAGTGGCCGCTGACCTCCGGCAGGTCGACGCGGGTTTCGCAACCCGCTTCGTCGAACAGGCACAGTTCGACGCGCTCGGCGACGTCCGAGAACAGCGAGAAATTGGTGCCGCCATTGTCGCAGGTAGCACCAAGCGGGTAGGAGTTGCCAGGCCAGATTTTCATATTGGGGGCGTTGTTGTTTCGTTGGCTATAAACAATGAGTAACGGAGATATCACCCACGGGGGGAACAGTAGTGGAGAACCGCGATGCTTGAAAGACGGGGGCGCGAAAAAGTGATGGCCTTTGTCATGGCGGGGGGCGAGGGCTCACGCCTGCGGCCCCTGACGGCAGACCGCTGCAAGCCGGCGGTGCCGTTTGGCAGCCGCTACCGCATCGTCGATTTCGTGTTGAGCAATCTGGCGAACTCCGATATTCGGTCAATCTATTTGCTGGTGCAATACAAACCGCAGTCGCTCATCGAACATATCCGCAAGGCGTGGACGGTGTCCGCGCTGTTCTCCGAGCAGTTCGTGACAGTGGTGCCGCCGCAGATGACGCAGGAACATATGCAGTTCGGCGGCACGGCGGACGCTGTGTATCAAAGCCTGAACCTGATGAACATGCGTCGCCCGGATCTGGTGGCGGTGTTCGGCGCGGACCATGTTTATCGCATGGATGTGCGGCAGATGGTGCGTTTCCATTGCGAGAACGGGGCGGATGTCACGGTGGCCGCGCTGCCGGTGCCGCTCGATCAGGCTTCGAACTTCGGCATCATCGAAACCGACGCGGCGGGAAGAATCCAGGGCTTCCAGGAAAAGCCCGCGCAGGCGACGCCAATGCCGAACGATCCGCAGCGCGCCTACGCATCGATGGGGAATTATCTGTTCAGCGCGGACCTGCTGAGGTCCGCACTGGAGGAGGCGCACCAGCGCGGCGAGACGGATTTCGGCCATCATGTGCTGCCGCGTCTGTCGCAGACCCAGCGGGTGTTTGCCTATGATTTTTCAACCAATGTGGTGCCCGGCACCAAGCCTTATGAGGAGGCGGGCTACTGGCGCGACGTGGGCACTTTGGACACCTATTTCGAGGCGCACATGGACGTGCTCGGCATCGAGCCGTGCTTCGACGCGTTCAACCCGCAATGGCCGATCTATTCCAGCCATTACCAGGGCCCGACCGCGCGGGTGATACGCGGCGCGCTCGACAACGTGCTGCTGGGTGCGGCGACCATCGTCAGCGAGGCGACCATCCGCAATTCGCTGCTGCGGCGCGAAGTGGTGGTCGAACCGGGGGCCGTGATCGAGGACTGCGTGATCATGGACTATGTGCGCATCGGCGCCGGCGCCAGGCTGCGGCATGCGATCATCGACCGGCATAACAAGATCGCGCCCGGCGCCCGGATCGGATACGACCACGAGCAGGACCGCGCAGCCGGCTATCATGTCACCGAAGGTGGGCTGGTCGTGCTTCCGCTGGGAGATGTCCGGTATTACGCCCGCGAGGGCTATCGGAACGGCGGCGGGTATTCCGAGTAGAAGGGGTTTTCCTCTGGCCAGCGCCGTAGGGTGCACTCTGTGCACCGATTGACGCCTGAAGGTGCACGGAGTGCACCCTACCCAAAGCATCTCGCTCGAATGAACAATCCGGGTTTATTGGCCGCCTGCGGGATACCGGAGGGTAGGGGCTTCATCAAAGGGGCAAAACATGACTTCAACAGCCAACAGTGACATGGCCAAAAAGAAAAGTCCTGTACGCACAATTTTTCTCTGTGACGCTGTGCCTCCGTGGTGAATGATTTTATTTTCAGCGCCGACATGCCCACCGCCCTGCTGATTCTCAACGCCGGCTCTTCCAGCCTCAAATTCGCCATCTATCAGGCCGGGCCGGCGGGCGACCTGCAAGCGGAGTATCGCGGCGCCATCGAGGAAATCGGCCGCAATGGGCGCTTCCAGGTGTTTCACGCGCCCGACGCCGGCGGCCTGGTCGACCAGGCCGTTACCGCGGCAAACCACGAACAGGCGCTAAAGCAGGTATTGGACTGGCTGGAAGCCCGCCACCCCGGCCAGGAATTCCACGCCGCCGGGCATCGCGTGGTGCATGGCGGCGCCGACTTCATCCATCCGGTGCGGATCGATGAACAGGTTCTATCAAAGCTGGAAAGCCTGGTTCCGCTGAGCCCCCTGCACCAGCCCCACAGCCTGGCGGGCATCCGCGCACTGGCCCGGCTGCGCCCGGACTTGCCGCAGGTCGCCTGTTTCGACACCGCCTTCCACCACACCCTGCCGCCGCTGGCCCGGCAGTTCGCCCTGCCGCGCGAGTTCGGCGAACGCGGCATCCGCCGCTACGGTTTCCATGGGCTGTCCTACGAGCACATCGCCAGCGTGCTGCCGGATTATCTGGGCGCCGCGGCCGCGGGGCGGGTGGTGGTCGCCCACCTCGGCAACGGCGCCAGCCTGTGCGCGATGCGGCAACGGCAGAGCGTGGAAACCTCGATGAGCTTCACCCCGCTGGATGGCCTCCCCATGGCCAGCCGCTGCGGCGCACTCGACCCCGGCGTGCTGCTCTATCTGCTGCGCGAGGAGGGCATGGGCCTGGAGCAGCTCGACGACCTGCTGCACCACCGCGCCGGGCTGCTCGGCGTCTCCGGCATCAGCGGCGACGTGCGGACGCTGCTGGAAAGCGACCACCCGCATGCCGCCGAGGCGCTCGACCAGTTCGCCTACCGCGTAAGCCAGGCCATCGCCGGCCATGCCGTCGCGCTGGAGGGCATCGACGCCCTGGTCTTCACCGCGGGCATCGGCGAGCACGCCGCGCCGGTGCGCGCCGCCATCTGCCGCCGCCTGGCCTGGCTCGGCCTGACGCTGGACGAGGCCGCCAACCGTCGTCATGCCCCCTGCATCAGCGCCCCGCACAGCTCCGTCTCTGCCTGGATCATCCCCACCGACGAAGAGCGGGTGATTGCGCGCCACGCCTGGACCTTGGCGTAACGGGCCAACACAAAGCGCCCGTCGGTAATTTTTTCGCCCTCAGGCGATCGGCAGGACAGCCGAACAAGGGGTACCTGAAATGACAGAACAGGCCCGGGGCTCGACGCTGATCGCTGAAAGTCCCACGATGAAATCCGTGCATTCTTCCTGGGACAGGGGGCGGCTGAAATAATAGCCCTGTAGCATCTCCACGCCCATTTCCCGGAGGATGTCGGCGGTTTCCCTGTCTTCGACGCCTTCGGCAACCAGTGCCAATTGCATTGCGTGCCCCATGTCCACAATCGTTCTGACCAGGACTTTTCCTTCCGGCGTCTTGATGCGCCGCACAAAGGAAATATCAATCTTGATTTCGTCGAACGGCAATTCATGCACCAGGGACAGGGAAGAAAATCCCGTGCCGAAATCGTCCAGCGACAAAGTAAAGCCCGCATCCGAAAGCTTCTGCAGATGGCCCCGGGCTTGCTCGACGCCCTGCAGGGCAATGCTTTCGGTGATTTCCAGCTTGATTTGTCCGGGCATCAGGCCAAACCGCTCCACCATGGCCATGATCATCGGGTAAAAGTCATCCGAAACCAATTGGCGGTTTGAAACATTCACCGCCAGTTTTACATCCGTGCACAAGCCGCTGCGCTGGCTGAAGTGATGCATCGCCTGCTCGAGAATCTGGCGCCCGACCTCGTTGATGAGCCCCAGGTTTTCGGCCAGGGGAATGAAGCTCGCCGGGCTGACCCATCCGTATTTGTCGTCGTGCCAACGGGCCAGCGCTTCCACGCCAACCATGTTGGCATGATCGTTGGCGTCCATCACCGGCTGATAATTCACCTGGAGCAGGTTTTGTTTGACTGCGGTCACGAAGCGCGACGTCATGTCCACATCTTCGATGCCTGTCGCGTGGATTTGCAGGTCGCTGAACATCTGAACATTGTTCCGGCCTTGCGATTTCGCATAAAAAAGAGCCTTGTCCGCCAGCATCAGGAGCGATTCGCCGCTATCCCCATCATCGGGATAAACCGCGATGCCGATACTGAGCGTGACATACATATCGCGATCCCTCTTTTCAAGATTCGTCTGCAGCTTGCGCATCATTTCGCTGGCAACTCTTCGGGCGACTTCGACATCTTGAGAAAAAGGCAGCAGCACCACAAATTCATCGCCGCCCCAACGCGCCAGCACATCGGTTGCACGCAGGTGTGCACGAAGAATATTGCCCACATCGATCAACAACTGGTCGCCCGACTTGTGCCCGTGCAAGTCATTGACCTGCTTGAAATTGTCGAGATCGATAAACAGCAGTGCGAACTTCGATCCGGTTATATTCGAACGCTTGATTTCCTTGCCGATTCGATCGTCGAGATAGGTCCGGTTCGGCAGGTTGGTCAGGGTGTCATGCATGGCCATGTGGCTGATGCGCTTTTCCTGCACGTGCGCTTTGGTCACGTCCCGCAGCACGCCCCGTATACCTTGCACCAAACCTTGCTTCCGATACAAGGCGAAATTCCCCTCGACCCAATGTTCACGCCGGTCTTTGCGCAACATGCGAAAGCGCATGCTGACCGTATCCCTGTCACCGCTCAGCAAGGCCTGCAGCTGAAATTCCAGCGATTCCCGATCCTGTTTGTTGATGAAAACCATGAAAGGGTGGCCCAGAAAATGAGCATTGCTGCGCTGGTCGCTGCCCAGCAGCTGAAGCCAGTGATCCGACAGAAATGCCAGTTTGCCGTCCTGCGACAGTTCGATGACCACCTCATTCAGCAGGCCCAGCGTGTCGTAGAAGGCGGCTCTCGCCTCCGCTTCCGCATTGGCCTGGCTTAAGTCCCTGATTTCATCCAGTTCGCTGCGGAAATGGAGTTTCTTCAGCAGCTTTTCCAGCAAGCAGAATTTTGTGAAACCGGATTGGAACAGGTTGAAACCCATAAAAAACAGGAGGGAAAGCCACAGCCACGACCACGCAGGGAACAGATAAATCAATGTTCCGAGGATGAGGATGAATCCCCCCACAATGCTGCGAATCGCCGGCTCGATATAGGTCTGTCTATTCATTGGGTGCTTCAGGTTTTTGGGCTTGCGCACGGTCACGCCGCGTGAGCCGCGTCCATTCGGGCAAACAGGTTTATTCACGCAGAGCGATTGCGTAGGCGCCGGCCATGCCGGCATCGTGAGGCGGGGAGCGATACGCGTGGGCACGAAATTTTCATGTTGTTTTTCAGTTTTTTCAATGCTTTGAAGGATTGTATTCGGCAGATTTATCCTGTTTCTTGAGGGTTCCGGGAAGCGACGTTGCCTATTGCCCCGCTTGATCGCTTGACTAGAATAAATACGAACCATTCAAGTTCGAGTGGTTCAGGATATGCGCGGCAAGACCACGCTGCTCTGCGACGGCCCCTCGTCATACCCGGCACGTAAGGAGATCATGATGGACACACGACTGAACGAAGTGATTTTGCATATCGACGAAGGTCTCGACGAAGACGCATTGCACCGTCTCGAAGACGGGATTCGTCAGGATGCGGGGGTGGTCTCCGTGGGTCACAACCCGGAAAAGCCCCACATCCTCATGGTGGTCTACGATTCGGATTCCACCCATGCGTCCAGCCTACTCCACAGCTTCAAGGAACGCGGCCTGCATGCACAGGTCGTCGGCATGTGAAGATTTGACCGCCAGCGATTGTGGCGAGAACGACATCCAGCGTGCTGATCACCGGCGCCAACCGGGGTCTCGGTCTGGAATGGGCGCGGCAGTACGCCGAGGCCGGCTGGCGGGTCTATGCCAGTTGTCGCCGCCCGGCGGAGGCCGGGGAACTCAATGCCCTGGCTGGCAGGCATCCGCAGTTGAGCGTGCACCGTCTCGACGTCACCGACAGCGAGCAGCTGCGCACCCTGCAGCTCGACCTGGAGGAAGCGCGGATCGACGTCCTGCTCAACAATGCCGGCGTGTACCTGGACAAGTTCATGGGCGACCTCGACGGGATCGACTATGAAGTCTGGTTGCGCACCTTCGCCGTCAACACCCTGGGGGCGGTGCGGGTGACCGAGGCATTGGCCGGGCAGGTGGCCGCCAGCGAAAAAAAGCGGGTCGTGGCGATCAGCAGCCACATGGGTTCCATCGCCGAGATCGCGGCGCCCGGCAACTACGCCTACCGTTCCAGCAAGGCGGCCCTGAATGCCGCCATGAAAGGCCTCTCGCATGCGCTCGCGCAACGCGGCATCGGCGTGCTGCTCCTGCATCCGGGCTGGGTGAGAACCCGCATGGGCGGGCCAGATGCGCCGCTCACGCCGGCGCAGAGCGTCCATGGCATGCGCGCCCTGGTGGAGAATTTCAGGCCGGAAATGAACACCCGCTTCTTCCGCTACGACGGAACCGAGATTCCGTGGTGAGCGGGGTTTCCCGACCGGCGCTCGAAGGCGGGTTCGCCTCTTACAGCCTGGCGTGGTCCGGCGCTTCGGGGCCGAGCCATGCCTCGGCGAACTGACCGCGCGCTGCGGCGGCCGCATCCTTTTGGCCGAGGCGCGCATAGCTTGCCGCCAGGCCATGGAGCGCCCAGCCGTTGTTGGGCGCGCGCAGCAGGCTTTGGCGGAACACCGCAACCGCCTCGTCCGCCTTTCCGGCGGCTAGCAGCACGGCACCCAGCGACTGGCGCACGGGGTAGTACCAGTAGGGCGGTTCCGTGTAGGCAAGCTTGTCTTCCAGCGCCACCGCCTGCTCGAACTCGGCGCGTGCCCGCGCCCAGCTTCCGTGGGACTGGGCGATGCGGCCCAGCACCACATGGCGCGCCAGTTCGATCACGTCCGGCGCCGGCACACCGTTGTCCACCAGGGCGGAAAAGTCGCTGCCTTGAGCCAGTTTCAGCATGGCGTCCGCCTCTGCCTGAGCGGCCGCATGCTCGCCGCGCCAGGCGTGCGCCACGCCGCGCGCGTAATGCCACATCGCCTTGATATAGGGGAGTTCATCCCCGGGGTCGGGCAGGGCGAGTGTGGTGTCGGCCGTGCTGAACTGGACATGGGCAAAATAGGGCGCCACCAGGATGGGCTGCACCCAGGCGATGCGGCGTCCGGCATCGACGCTGACCACGCGCGCGAGCTTTTCCGCAGCGGCGACGGCGGTGGTGCCGTCACCCGCCATTTGCGCCGAGGTCATCAGGGAATGGATGTTGTGCGGGTAGTAGGCAAGCGGGTAGATACCGTCGGGCCGGGCCCGGGCGATATAGGCCTCGTCCGCCGCCACCGCGCGCTGGTTCGCCCGCACCGCGTCCTTGTACTGGCCGACGCGGTAGAAGATGTGAAACGGCATGTGCACGATGTGTCCGGCGCCGGGCATCAGGCTGCCGAGCTTGCGGGCGTAAGGCAGCGCCCGCCCGGGGTTGGTGGAGGCTTCGACCATGTGGATGTAGAAGTGGATGGCGCCGGGGTGGTCGGTCCGCCGCAGCACGCCTTCCAGCAGTGCGAGAATCTCGGCCGTGCGCCCCTTGGGACGCGCGCCGGCCGCCTCCCAGTATTCCCACGGCGACAGATCCATCAAGGACTCGGCATAGAGCACCGCAATGTCGGCGTCGTGCGGGAAGCGCGCCGCCACCTTGGCCATCGCCGCGGCATAGGCGGCGTCCAGCGTGGCGCGCTCGGCGGCCGCGTCGCTGGAATAGCGCTGGGCGAGCGCCGCGATGAGGGCGCGTTCCCTGGCGCTGGCCTGGGGCGCCAGCCGTTGCGCCTGGGCGAGCGCGGCCAGCGCGGCGGCGTTGGCCTGCGGGTCCATGGGGGCATTGATGTTCGGCCCCAGCACCAGCGCCTCGCCCCAGTAACACAGGGCGCAGTCCGGATCCAGCGCGTAGGCCTGGCGGAACGCCCGCGCCGCTTCGGCGTGGTTGAACGCGTAGGCAAGATTCAGCCCTTGGTCGAAATAACGCTGGGCCAGCGCTTGCGAGGTGCTCACCGCAAAATGCAGGCGCCCGAGGTTTTCCCACAGCGGCGGTGCGACAAAAGCGGCCGTCGCGCCGGCAGGCACGCCGGTCGGGAAGGGGCGAACCTCGGTCTTGGCGGCGGCGAGCTTTTGGTAATAGCCCATGAGGCGCCGGCCGCGGTCGCCGTCCACGCAGGCGCGACCCTGCGCCTGCAGCAGCGGGTCGAAATCGGGGGGGGCCGCGGCCGGGCCGGTGGATTGCACCGTGAGCAGGGCCGTTGTAAGCAGGCCTGCGGCGGTCAGTGTGGAAGATAGGGACGGGATGGACATGATGAAGCCTCCTTTGCCAAAAGACTGACAGGGAAACCGAGACGGACCGGCAGGCTCCTTTCTGTTTAGTCCAGCCAGACTGCGAATCAACCGGTGATTTCCGCAGATCCTGTCTCCTCTGGATTGGCGGGCTGGTAACCCGCCAAGGCGTAGCCGGTTTCAGGCCGCGCTCTGCTTGTACTCCACCCACTTGGCGACCTGCTCGTCCCAGTCGTCGGAGCGGAAGTAGGGGTTGGAGCGCGGCTCCCGGATCATGTTGGGGTTGATCGGGACGTCTATGCCTTCGAGGAAGTTGGCGAGCCCGATGCGCTCGATCATTTCGCCGGTGCGCTCGTGGTCCAGCGCGTTTTCCGAGAAAAAGTCGAGGACGTTGCGCGCCAGGTCGTTCAGCCTCTCGAAGTCCTCGTCGGTTTCCAGCTTCATGAACGGAATGATCACGGAGCCTATGGTGGCGCCGATCTTCAGCACCCCTTTGCCGCCCACCAGGATGGTGACGCCCTTGTCCTTGCCGGGCAGCAGACCGCCGGGGATGACGTTGAGGCAGTGCATGCAGCGCACGCAGTTCCTGTTGTCGATGCACAGGGCATTGCCGTCGCCGAGGTGAGCCACCGAGATATGTGGGTCAGCCTGAACCTTGTCGGACGCCACCACCGTGATGGCCTTGGTCGGGCAGAGGCCGACCACGTCGTTATAGAGGTCATGCGTGCCGTGCGCCTTGAAGTAATCCCGGACCTGCGCCTCGTTGATGCGAATGTTGTCGCGCCAGGTGCCGATGGTGGCCATATCGGAACGCTGGATGGCGTTGACGCAGTCGTTCGGGCAGCCGGAGAACTTGAACTTGAACTTGTACGGCAGGGACGGCCGGTGCATGTCGTCGATGTTGTTGTTGATGACGGTGCGCAGCGCGCGCGCCTCGTCGAAGCATGACATTTCGCAGCGCGCGGCGCCGACGCACGACATCGAGGTGCGCAGCGCGGGGCCGGCGCCGCCGAGGTCGAAGCCCATTTCATTGAGGCCGTCGAACGCCTTCTGCACATTCTCGGTGCTGATGCCCTGGAACATGATGTCGCCGGACTGGCCGTGGAAGGCGATCAGGCCGGAGCCGCCGGCCTCGAGCCAGACGTCGCACAGTTTGCGCAGCAGGTCGGAGGAGTAGTGCATGCCGGCCGGCGGCTGCACGCGCAGGGTGTGGAACTCGGCCGCCTCGGGGAACAGCGGCTTGCCGGACTCGTCCTTCAGTTCGGTAAAGCGCGGAATGATGCCGCCGCCGTAGCCGAACACGCCGACCGTGCCGCCTTTCCAATAGCCCTTGCGGGTCTCGTAGGAAGTTTCCAGCTGGCCCAGCAGATCGGCCATCATGCCGTTGTCCTTGGCCAGACGCTTGAGACCGGTGACGAAGCTGGGCCACGGGCCGCTTTCGAGCTGGTCGAGCAGGGGGGTGTCATGGAGGGTGCGTGGTGTAGACATGGCGATATCCTTCAAAAAAAGAAAGCCTGGACTTAGTCTAGACAATACTTGACCATTTTTATCGGGATAACCCAAATGGGTAGGGTGCCCTGAGGCACCGGTGCACAAGGCGAATTTTCCGGCACGGAAAGATGCCGCACTCGGCGGGTCATCGTCCGTCCCCTTGGCCGATTGGATGGGCGGTGCTATATATCTGGTCCCATACCCCTTCAAGGAGCTGGTGATGCGTAAATCGATCGTGCTGCTGCTGGCGGGCCTGTTTGCCGGTCACGCGCTGGCCTTGAACGGCGCCATTTCGGTCAAGCTCGAAGCGCAGAACAATTCGGGGCAAAACGGCATCGCACGCCTGACTCCGGAAGGGGATACCACCCGGGTTGAGATCGAGATTCCCAACATGCCTGCCGGCGTTTCCCAGCCCGCGCACGTCCATCTGGGACGCTGCGGCAAGCTGAACAAGGCGCCGAAGTGGCGCCTGGAAGATGTCAAGGACGGACGCTCCCTCACCGTGGTCCCCGTGCCGCTGGATGTCATCCTGAAAGACAAGTCGGCAATCAACGTCCACAAGAGCGCGGCCGAGATGCAGAGGTATGTTTCCTGCGGAAACATCGCTGGGGCAATCCAGCGGTAATCGCAGCGCGAAGCGGGCGGCTTGCCGGGACCGCGTTTACCTGCCCACGGCCAGCTCGTTGATCACATTGTCCACGGCGAACAGGCACCAGGCGTCCTGTTCGGCCCGGTCCTTCTCGGCCTGGGTGGCGACCAGTCCGTCCAGGGTGACCACGTAATCCCGGGTGTGGACGCGGATCTGCCCGGGATCGGGAATCAGCGGGTCCATCTCCAGCACCAGCGAGAGGGCATCGCTGACCTCGTCGTCATTGTCCTGTTCCGGCGGCTGCACCTCCAGTGCGTTCACCACGTCGCGGCAACCCGGCGTCCACCACGCCAGCACCCCCGCCATGCGCTTGTGGGAAAGGCTGATGACCCAGCCGTCCAGCGTCGCCACGCCGTCCTGTACCGAAACCAGGAGGTCGCCGCTGGCATCCTCCCCGCCGGCTTCCTGCAGGGTGAGGGTCTCGCCCTTCCTGATCACGCGCAGGGTGCTGTTCTTCAATTCGCGCACGTCCAGCAACAAGGTCGTGAGGGCGTCCAGAATCGCGCCATCGCCCCTGGGTTCCGACGGCGCCACGTGCAGCCGGTCGATCACGCCGCGCACCGATGGCGTCGCCCCCGCGAGTTCGAGGGCGAGTTTTTTTGCGGCGACGCTCCCGACCTCGCCTTCCAGGACCAGAACGTCGTCCTCCGTCAGATCGATCCGAACGGGCCAGCGATGCAGGTTGATGCGCGGCTCGTGCTCGAGCGCCGCCCACAGCGTTTTGAGGATGGGATTTCCGTTTTGCATGTCAAGGCACCTCCCCGTTCAACATAGCATATGGGTCTCATGTCCTTCCGGCCCTTCAGGCCTCCCGCCTCGCTGCCGTGCACCGGGCAAAATGGCCGCGTGCAGCCGGGCTGTCATACTGCTTTCCTAGACTGTCTAGGTCTAATGAAATGAGGACGAGGACATGAACGACAAAACCCGAACCGCCGCACCGCTCGAGGACGGGGAACTGGCGCACATGCATGCCTGGTGGCAGGCCTGCAACTACCTGGCGGCAGGCATGATCTATCTGCAGGACAACCCGCTGCTGCGCCAGCCCCTCAAGCCCGAGCACATCAAGCGGCGTCCCCTCGGCCACTGGGGGGCCAGCCCGGCGCTGTCCTTCGCCTACGTCCACCTCAACCGGCTGATCGTCAAGCACGACCTCGACGCCATCTTCCTCGCCGGCCCCGGCCATGGCGCGCCGGGCGTGCTGGCCCCGTGTTATCTGGAAGGCACCTATTCGGAGGTCTATCCGAACAAGAGCGAGGACGAGGAAGGCCTGCAGCGCTTCTTCAAGGCGTTTTCCTTTCCCGGCGGCATCGGTTCCCACTGCACCCCCGAGACTCCGGGCTCCATCCACGAGGGCGGCGAGCTGGGCTATTCGATCTCGCACGCATTCGGCGCCGCCTTCGACAACCCGGACCTGCTGGTCGCGGTGATGGTGGGCGACGGCGAGGCGGAGACCGGGCCGCTCGCCGCCGCCTGGCACTCGAACAAGTTCCTGAACCCGATCCGGGACGGCGCGGTATTGCCCATCCTCAACCTCAATGGCTACAAGATCGACAACCCGACAGTGCTCGCCCGCATTCCCCACGATGAGCTGAAGAGCCTGTTCGAGGGCTACGGCTGGTCGCCCCGCTTCGTCGAGGGCGACGACCCGATGAGCGTGCACCAGACCATGGCCGTAACGCTGGAGAACTGCGTGCTGGAGATTCGCGAGATCCAGCGCCGGGCACGCGAATCGGGCGAGCCATCCCGGCCGCGCTGGCCGATGATCGTGCTGCGCACCCCCAAGGGCTGGACCGGGCCGAAGGAGGTCGACGGCCACAAGGTGGAAGGCTATTGGCGCGCCCACCAGGTGCCGCTGGCCGGGGTGCGGGAGAACCCGGAACATCTGCGACAACTGGAGGAATGGCTGCGCAGTTATCGGCCGGAGGCGCTGTTCGACGAGCGTGGACGCCTGATCCCCGAACTCAGGGGGCTGGCCCCGACCGGCACCCGGCGCATGAGCGCCAACCCCCACGCCAACGGCGGCCTGCTGCGCCGCGCGCTGCGCCTGCCGGACTTTCGCGACTATGCCACCGAGGTGGCGGGGCCGGGCGAAACGCGGGTGGGCAACACCCGCCCATTGGGCGAATTCCTTCGCGACATCCTGCGCCGCAATCCGGACAACTTCCGCATCTTCGGCCCCGACGAAACCCGCTCGAACCGCCTGGACGCGGTATTCGAGGCGAGCAAGAAGACCTGGCTGGCCGAAATGCTGCCCGAGGATGCCGACGGCGGCGAACTCGCGCCCGACGGGCGGGTGATGGAACTGCTCTCCGAGCACACCCTGGAGGGCTGGCTGGAAGGCTATCTGCTCACCGGGCGGCACGGCTTCTTCTCCACGTATGAGGCCTTCGTCCACATCATCGATTCCATGTTCAACCAGCATGCCAAGTGGCTGGACATCGCCGAAGACATTGCCTGGCGCGCGCCGGTGGCCAGCCTCAACCTGCTCATCAGTTCCACCGTCTGGCGCCAGGACCACAACGGCTTCACCCACCAGGACCCGGGCTTCCTCGACGTGGTGGTGAACAAAAGCCCCAGCATCACCCGCATCTATCTGCCGCCCGACGCCAACTGCCTGCTTTCGGTGACCGACCATTGCCTGCGGAGCACCAACGACGTCAATGTCATCGTGGCGGACAAGCAGGCGCACCTGCAGTACCTGGACATGGACGCCGCCATCCGCCACTGCACCAAGGGCATCGGCATCTGGGACTGGGCCAGCAACGACGCCGGCGAGGAACCCGACGTGGTGATGGCCGCCTGCGGCGACGTCCCGACCCAGGAAGCCCTGGCAGCGGTGTGCCTGCTGCGCGAGCATTTTCCGGCGCTGAAGATCCGCTTCATCAACGTGGTGGACCTTTATCGCATGACGCCGGCGAGCGAGCATCCGCATGGCTTGAACGACCGCGACTTCGACAGCCTGTTCACGCTGGACAAGCCCATCATCTTCAACTTCCACGGCTATCCCTGGCTGATCCATCGCCTCGCCTACCGGCGCACCAACCACCGCAACCTGCACGTGCGCGGCTACAAGGAGAAGGGCAATATCAACACGCCGCTGGATCTGGCGATCCAGAACGAGATCGACCGTTTCTCGCTGGCCATTGATGTCATCAACCGGGTGCCCGGGCTCTTGGTGACCGGAGCGCACGCGAAGGGAAAATTTCGGGACATGCAGATCGAATGCCTCAACTACGCCCACGAATTCGGTGCGGATCAGCCCGACGCCGCCGGGTGGACCTGGCCACAGTGCAAGCCTTGATGCGGCGCGCACTGCGCCGCCCGGCACTGCCTATTTCAGGCCGGCCTTCCCCCACAGTTCCTCCAGGCGCTGATCGCGGCCGCAGCGATGACGGTAGAACTTGTAGCGCACGGGGTTCTTCAGGTAATAGTCCTGGTGATAGGCCTCGGCCGGGGTGAAGATTCCGGCAGCCACGATTTCCGTCACGATCGGCTGGGGAAACGGCTTGGACTTCTCCAGCGCCGCCTTCGACTGTTCCGCGAGCCGTTTCTGTTCCACGTCGTGATAGAAAATCGCGCTGCGGTACGGGTCGCCGACGTCGCAGAACTGCCGGTTGCGGACGGTCGGGTCGATGTTGCGCCAGAACACCTCCAGCAGCCTTGCGTAGCCGATCCGGGCCGGGTCGTAGGTGATCTCGACCGCCTCGGCGTGCCCGGTTCCGCCGGCGGACACCGCCTCGTAGGTCGGGTTTTTCGTGTGGCCGCCGATATAGCCGGAGGTCGTCGACACCACCCCATCGAGCTTGTCGTACGGCGGCTCCATGCACCAGAAGCAGCCGCCCGCGAAGGTGGCCTTGGCGAGGGCGGCGCTTGCCATCCCCGGCATGGCGAGCGCCGCCAGCAGGAATACGGTGAATAGTCTGTCTTTCCTCATGGCGCCGCTCCTCACTGAATCGATTCAACTTCGACCAGGCCGCAGGAACTTGGTTGCCCGGCAGGCCTTTCGCTGCAGGCGGAATTTTTAGGCAGGCCTGCCGGTCCCAAGTGAATAGCGAGAAAGAGAGGTCCATCATGAAACGCCGCACTTTTCTGGGCGCAGTCGCGCTCACTCCCCTGGCCATGGCGGGTGTAGCCTGCGACAGTTCGGCACGGCCGACGGCCACGGCCAGCGAACAGGAAGTCGAGGCAATGCGCCGCGACTGGAAGGCGCTGCTGGCGCCGGGCGCGGACGTCACGCTCTCCACCGAGCCGCTGCGCAGATCCGAAGCGGAGTGGAAAAAGATCCTCAGCCCGGCGCAGTTCGAGGCATTGCGCGAGGACGGCACCGAGCGCGCGTTTTCCAGCCCGCTCGACCGCGAGAAACGTCCGGGCGTCTACGCCTGCGCCGGCTGCGGCCTGCCGCTGTTCACTTCGCGCATGAAGTACGACAGCCGCACCGGCTGGCCCAGCTTCATCACCCACATTCCCGGCCACGTCGGCACCAGGAAGGATTTCAAGCTGATCCTGCCGCGCACCGAATACCACTGCATCCGCTGCGGCGGACACCAGGGCCACGTGTTCAACGACGGCCCGCCGCCGACGAAGCAGCGCTGGTGCAACAACGGCGTCGCGCTCAAGTTCATCCCGGCCTAGGAGCCATCCCCATCGCGGCGCGCCGTTGATCGGATCGTCGGCCGGCGGCCCCGATGAAGGGCTGCAGCAACAGCCCGCCAGGTTGAGCTTGAAATACCGTCTATAAATGGATTTGCATCACCGTCCGATACGGTGGTCCAGCGAACGTCATTCCGGAACCTGCCGCATGCCTGGGCAGCGTCCCGTACCCAACAGCAAAGGAGATTCAGATGAACAAGCCAATCAACACACTGGCCGCCCTGTCCATGCTTGCCGGCGTACTGGCAGGCCTACCGGGGACGGCTGCAGCCGAAGAAAAATCCATGCCACGTGCGGGAATGATGCAGGACGCGAAAGAGGGCTGCCCCGGCTACGGAATGATGGGCGGGGGCATGGGCTCTGGAATGGGCATGGGAATGATGGGCGGCATGGGTCCCGGAATGGGCATGATGGACGACATGGGCCCTGGGATGGGCGGCGGCATGGGCTCTGGGATGGGGATGGGGATGGGGATGGGGATGATGGGCATGGGGCCTATGGCCATGCTCGACCTGAGCGACGCGCAGACCGCCCAGCTGCAGAAGATCCAGGCCGAGTTCATGAAGGCGCAGCGTCCGCTCATGCGCCGGATATGGGACGAAAAGAAACAGCTTTGGAACCTGAGGAAGGCGGAGAAACCAGACCCGGCGGCGATCGGCAAGGCCTACGGCAAGCTCGCGGACCTGCAGCGGCAGGCGCTCGAGGCCCACATCGACGCGGAAAACAAGATGGCTGCCGTGCTGACCAAGGAACAGCAGGCACAAATGCGCCGCGGCTCCGGCCGCGGCATGATGGGTAACTGATCAACCCCAGGAGCGAACGACATGATGGGCGGCTACGGCATGACAGGCGGCTACGGATTCGGCTGGATATTCATGATCCTGTGGGTGATGCTCATCATCATCGGCATCGTCGTGCTGGTGAAATGGCTCAGCGCACCCTCCGTTGCGGAGGGGCGTAGCGGCGAGAGCAGGGCGCTGAACATCCTCAAGGAACGCTATGCGCGGGGCGAGATCGACGAACAGGAATTCCAGAAGAAGAAGCACGATCTGACCCAGTAGCCATGCATCCCGGCATCCGATAGCCGCCGGGAGACAAGGAACAGGAATGAACCTGATTTCCTCACCACCGAGGCGCAGAGAATGTCGATGAATCGGAAGCGTGGGTTCTGGATCGCCCTGTGGCTGGCACTTGTCGTCGTGACAGGATGGCTGGCATGGGCTCACGGCCCGATGGGCACGGGCCACGGGCCGTGGCATGGCTGGGGCCGCATGGGCGCCTGGGAAATGGATCGTGACGATCGTGGAGACGACCCGCATGCGTGGGAGGGCAGGGGGCCCGGAATGATGGGATTCGGCATGTGGGGGTATGGCGTGGATTACGCCAGGATGCTCCGGCTGCTGACCGACCTCACGCCGGAGCAGGCCGAAAAAATCGACACGCTGCAGGCTGAACTGACCCGGCGCAACCTCGGCTTGATGCAGCAGCGCCGGGAGGCGCAGACTCGCCTGAGCCGGCTTTACGCCAGCGAAAAACGGGACTGGGACGCGATTCGCGCCGCCGCGCGGACCGTGTTCGATCTGCAGCGCCAGCAAATGGAGGCGGCCATCGACACGCGGCAAAAAATCGATGGTCTGCTGACCGACAGCCAGCGCCGGCAAATGGCCCACGTCTGGCGCAGCCACGAGTGGCTGGGACGCCATAACCGGCAACGCGCCCCTGCCATGAAGATCGGGAAGAAACACCATGGCCATTGATCCCGTCTGCGGCATGGAGGTGCCCGAGGATGCGCCCCTGCAACACCGTTTCGAGGGTGTCACCTACCGTTTCTGCAGCGAACATTGCCTGCACCGGTTCCGCGACCACCCGCATCCGTATCTGAAACAGGACTCGGCGTCGCCCCCCGCATCGGCCCCGGCTTCCGGGGAGATCTACACCTGCCCCATGCATCCGGAAATCCGCCAGCAGGGGCCGGGCGCCTGCCCCAAGTGCGGCATGGCGCTGGAGCCGGTCAACCCGCCCGCACCGGCGCCGAAAACCGAATACACCTGCCCGATGCACCCGGAAGTGGTGCAGGACCACCCCGGTGTCTGCCCCAAATGCGGCATGGCGCTGGAGCCCCGCACCGTCGCGGCGGAAGAGGACAACGCCGAGTTGCGCGACATGAGCCGGCGCTTCCGGGTCAGCGCCGCGCTCGCCCTCCCGATCCTGATCAGCGCCATGGGCGCGGAGATGTGGCCTGAAGCCGTCGGTGAAATCATTGCGCCGCGGTCGCGGCAATGGCTCGAACTTCTGCTGGCCACCCCGGTTGTTCTGTGGGGCGGTTGGCCTTTCTTTGTAAGGGGTTGGCGTTCATTGCTCACGCGCAACCTCAACATGTTTACCCTCATCGCGCTCGGCGTGGGGGTGGCCTGGGGCTACAGCATGGTCGCCGTATTGGCGCCTGGAATCTTTCCGCGCTCGGTGTTCCATATGGGCGTGGTGCCGGTCTATTTCGAGGCCGCGGCGGTGATCACCGCGCTGGTGCTGCTGGGGCAGGTGCTGGAATTGCGCGCCCGCAGCCAGACCAACGCCGCCATCAAGCTGCTGCTGGGGCTGGCGCCGAAGACGGCGCGCATCGTGCGCGACGACGGCAGCGAAGCGGACCTCCCGCTGGAGCAGGTCCAGCCCGGCGACCGCCTGCGCGTCCGCCCCGGCGAGAAAGTCCCGGTGGACGGCACCGTCAACGACGGCGCCAGCTATGTCGACGAATCCATGGTCACCGGCGAACCGGTGCCGGTGGAAAAGCGCGCCGGCGCCAAGCTCATCGGCGCCACGGTGAACGGTACAGGCAGCCTCTTGATGACCGCGGAGAAGGTCGGCAGCGAAACCCTGCTGGCGCAGATCGTCCAGATGGTGGCGGAGGCGCAGCGCTCGCGCGCCCCGATCCAGAAACTGGCGGACGTGGTCGCGGGCTATTTCGTCCCGGCGGTGGTGCTCATCGCCGTGGCGACCTTCGCGGTGTGGTACCTGGTGGGCCCGGAACCGCGACTGGCGCATGCGGTGATCAACGCCGTCGCGGTGCTGATCATCGCCTGTCCCTGCGCCCTCGGGCTCGCCACCCCGGTTTCGATCATGGTGGGCACCGGGCGCGGCGCCATGATGGGGGTGCTGTTCAGGAACGCCGAGGCGCTGGAGGTGATGCGCAAGGTGGACACCCTGGTGGTGGACAAGACCGGCACCCTCACCGAAGGGCATCCCGAGCTGGTGAGCGTCACCCCGGCCCCGGGCTTCGACGAAACGGAGATCGTGCGACTCGCCGCCGGCATCGAGCAGGCCAGCGAGCATCCTCTGGCTGCCGCCATCGTTCGCGGCGCGGAAAAGCGCGCGATCGAACGGGTGGCCGTGGCGGATTTCCAGTCGGTCACCGGCAAGGGTGTCACCGGCGTGGTGGACGGTCGCCGGGTCGCCCTCGGCAACCTCGCGTTGCTGCAGGACCTCGGCATCGATGCGGGCGAGCTTCCGGCGCAGGCGGACGCCCTGCGCGGCGAGGGCCAGACGGTGATGTTCCTCGGCGTCGACGGCCGCGCCGCCGGCCTCATCGGCGTGGCCGACCCGATCAAGCCGACCACGCTGGAGGCGATCCGCGCGCTGCACGAAGAAGGCATCCGCATCGTCATGCTCACCGGCGACAGCCGCGTGACCGCCGAGGCGGTGGCCGCCAAACTGGGCATCGACCAGGTGCAGGCGGAAGTCCTGCCGGACCAGAAAGCCAGTGTGGTCAAACAGCTGCAGGCCGAAGGCCGTATCGTCGCCATGGCCGGCGACGGCATCAACGATGCCCCCGCCCTGGCCCAGGCTCAGGTCGGCATCGCCATGGGCACCGGCACCGACGTCGCCATGGAAAGCGCCGGCGTGACTCTGGTCAAGGGCGACCTGCGCGGCATCGTGCGCGCCCGGAAACTCTCGCACGCCACCCTGCGCAACATCCGGCAGAACCTGTTCTTCGCCTTCGTCTACAACGCGCTCGGGGTGCCGGTCGCCGCCGGTGTGCTGTATCCATTCTTCGGCCTGCTGCTCTCGCCCATGATCGCCGCAGCGGCCATGAGCTTCAGTTCGGTGTCGGTGATCACCAATGCGCTGCGCCTGCGGCGCATCAGCCTCTGAATCGCCGCAAAATACTTCTTAAGTATCAAGAGGAAGCGTATTGTTCTTGATAATCGACCAGAATTCCAAGGAGGCAACATGTTCAAGCGAATCATGGTAGCGGTGGACGCGAGTCAAACCGGCGAACTGGCACTGCAGACGGCAATCGGGCTTGCCGCGGAAATGCAGGCCCGGCTGCGGATCGTGCACGCGGTCGATGCCGCGCAGATCAACCTGAGCGCCGAATTTCCCACGCGGTCCGAAGTGTCCGAGGTGTCTGAAGACATCGTCAAGGCCGGGCAGAAAATCCTGAGCAGTGCGGAAGCGACCGCAGCGGCCGCAGGGCTTGCCGCCGAAACCCATCTCATCACCATCGACACCCTGAATCAGCGCATTCCGGAAGTCATCGCCAACGATGCGGAAGCCTGGCCGGCCGACCTCATCGTCATCGGCACGCACGGCCGGCGCGGTCTGAGCCGCCTGTTCCTCGGCAGCGTCGCCGAAGGCGTCGCGCGCGTGGCGACCAAGCCCGTCTTGCTGGTTCGCGGAAAATGAGCGCAGCGATTCTGCGGCAGCTTTGTTGACAAAGCCAAGGCAGGGACTAGAAAAAAGCAGACAGTTGTATGAAACAGGCGGTTTGAAATTGTGGGGGCGGGCGCCCTCGCCGCGCTGCCGGCGCCACATCACCGCCAGCATTCGGCCCGAGGGTGGGCCTCCTCCAATCCGTCCCATACGGCCTGGCAGAGTCTGAAATTGTAGGAGCGGCGTCCTCGCCGCGAATGCCGGAGCAAGCATGCCGGCTGGCATTGGGAGGGCAGGATGTTCACCACCAATCCATTCACCGCGCTGACCGCTTTCGTGTCGCCCGATCTCCTGCAGGGCTACATCGTTTTGATGGCGCTGGCGGTGGCCATTGGAACGGTATTCGATCTTCTTCACGACAAGAAGCTCACATTCTTCCTGCAGGAAAGGCAGCGGGCGAAGGCCGCCGCAAAGCAGCCGCTCAACGCTACGGGGCTGGCCGCCATCGCGGCCAAAACCCTCGCCAACGACATCGCGACGTTCGGCGAATTCTGCAACCAGCAGCGAAGGATTTCCCACGTCCTGATGGCCTACGGCTTCGTGCTCTACCTCATCACGACCGTCGTGATGGTGTTCGCCTATCCGACCGACGCGCATCCGCCGCTTGCCCTGCCGGTCCTGTGGAACATCGGCGCCCTGATGACGCTAGTCGGGGGCTACTGGTTTTTCTTCTTCCTCCGGGTGAACGTGGCGCATGACGGCCACCCGCCGTGGCGGCTGGTGCGCGCCGACCTGTTCATCGTCTCGCTGCTCGCCAGCGTCACGTTCGCACTCGTTTTCGAGTGGGCGGCGATGACGGGGAACCCTGTGGCGACCCGGGTATTCGCCGGCCTCTACCTCTTCTTCACGACGCTGCTGTTCGTTTCCGTTCCGTGGTCCAAGTTCGCCCACATGTTCTACAAGCCGGTCGTCGCCTTCCAGAAAAGAGTCGAAGAAGCCGACGGTTCGTCCGACCTGCCAGCCCCCACGCCAGGAGGTGAGCGATGCCCACATTCACATACATGACGCGCTGCGACGGCTGCGGCGAGTGCGTGGATATCTGTCCGTCCGACATCATGCACATCGACACCGTCTACCGAAGGTCCTACAACATCGAGCCGAATTTCTGCTGGGAGTGTTTCTCGTGCGTGAAGGCCTGCCCGCAGCACGCGATCGACGTGCGCGGATACGCCGACTTCGCCCCGCTCGGTCACAGCGTCCGGGTGCGCAGGGAAGAGGCGAGCGGCACCATCTCCTGGAAGATCCGCTACCGCGACGGCCGGGAGAAGCTGTTCAGCTTCCCGATCCGGACCACGCCATGGGGGTCCATCAAGCCGCCCACCGAGTACGTGGCGCCCGACGCCGATGCCCTGAACTCGCCGCTGCTCGCGCACGAGCCCGCGGCGCTGATGGTGGCGGCGCTTCCCACGCTGCCGCCTTTCGAGCCGGACATGTCGAGCAAAAGCGGGGGGTGATGCCATGGGCCTGTTCTCCTCCAGAAAAACCCACATCGTCGACACCGACATCCTCGTCATTGGCGGCGGCTTCGGCGGCTGCGGTGCCACCTACGAATCGCGCTACTGGGGCCGCAACCTGAAGGTCACCCTGGTCGAAAAGGCCAACATCGAACGAAGCGGCGCCGTCGCCCACGGCCTGTCGGCGATCAACTGCTACATGGGCATGCGCTGGAATGAGAACCAGCCGGAGGACTTCGTGCGCTACGCCCGCGGCGACCTGATGGGGCTGGTGCGCGAGGACCTGATCTACGACATCGCCCGCCACGTCGACAGCACGGTCCATCTATTCGAGGAATGGGGCCTGCCAATCATGAAGAACCCGGAGACCGGCCACTATCTGCGGGAAGGCAAATGGCAGGTGATGATCCACGGCGAGAGCTACAAGCCGATCATCGCCGAGGCCGCCAGAAAATCCGCCAGCGAGGTGCACAACCGCATCATGGTGACCCACCTGCTGATGGATGCGGCGCATCCCAACCGCGTCGCCGGCGCCGTCGGCTTCAACGTGCGCGACGGCAGCTTCTACGTCTTCCGGGCCAAGGCGGTCGTTGTCGCCGCCGGCGGCGCCTCGCATATCTTCAAGCCCCGCTCGGTCGGCGAAGGCATGGGCCGCACCTGGTATGCGCCCTGGAGCAGCGCGTCGGCCTACGGACTCGTCCTGCGCGCCGGCGCCCAGATGATCCAGATGGAGAACCGCATCGTGCTCGCCCGCTTCAAGGACGGCTACGGCCCGGTCGGCGCCTGGTTCCTGCTGCTCAAGGCCCTGGCCACCAACGCCTACGGTGAGCGTTTCGAAGCCTCGATGCTGGAGGAAATGAAAGCCCTCGTCGGCAAGTATGCGGAGGCCACGCCCTTGCCGACCTGCCTGCGCAATCATGCCGTGCTGCAGGAAATCAAGGCGGGCAGGGGCCCCATCTACATGCACACCCAGAATGCGATCGATACCCGGGAGAAGGAGGAAATCGGCTGGGAGGACTTCCTCGACATGACCGTCGGCCAGGCCGTGGTCTGGGCCTCGCAGAACATCGACCCCAAGGAGAAGCCATCCGAGCTGATCACCTCCGAACCCTACGTCATGGGCTCACACGCCACCTGCTCCGGCGCCTGGGCGAGCGGGCCGGAAGACTGCGCGCCGGCGGATTACCAGTGGGGCTACAACCGCATGACGACGGTCGAAGGCCTGTTCGGCGCCGGCGACACCATCGGCGGTTCCGCCCACAAGTTCTCGTCCGGCTCCTTTACCGAAGGCCGCATCGCCGGCAAGGCGGCGGTGCGCTATGTCATGGCCCTGGCCGGCAACACGCCGCGCGTGGACGAAGCGCAGATCGGGCAGCTCCGGGAAGAAATCTATAGGCCGCTGGCGAACTATGAAATCGGCCGCCACGAAATCGTCGCCGGCAGCGTGGCGCCGAGCTACATCTCGCCGCTGCACGGCCTGCAAAGGCTGGAGAAGATCATGGACGAATACGTCGGCGGCATCAGCACGCTATACATGACCAGCGAGCCGATGCTCAACCGCGGCCAGGAACTGCTGACCATGCTGAAGGAGGACCTCGACCACATCGGCGCCGATGGCCTGCACCAGCTGCAGCGAACCTGGGAACTCAAGCACCGGGTCTGGACCTCGGAAGCTGTGCTCCGGCACACGCTATACCGGCAGGAAACGCGGTGGCCTGGGTACTACTACCGGGGGGATTTTCCAAAGCTGGACGATGCCGAGTGGCATGCCTTCACCGCGTCCCGCTACGACGTGAAGACTGGCGAATGGCAGATGAGCAAGCTGCCGGTGCATCATATTATTGCGTGAGTAGAAGGCGGCCGCGTTATGCCTACGATCGGCCCGCTAACCGAGGAAACAAACGGCTTCTGCCCGAGTCAGGTTACTCATAAGGCTTGTAGGCCAGAACAACCCTCCACTCCCGGCCGTGGAGCCTGACCGTCTGCCAAGCCATGTTCTTGATCACTTTTTCTTTGGATCCCGCCGCAACGAAGATGTAGCTGCCCTCGCCTGTGGGCTTGGAAGCGATCTGCTTGCCCAAATCAAGCAAGTTCGCATAGTCCGCATACATGGGATCCTCAAACAGCATCCTGCCGATCTCTTCCTTGTCCTGGTCGTAGATGATCATGCCATCGGGTTGCATGATCCAGAGCTCATGATCGGCGGGTAGGACGCTCTTTTTGAGGAGGGGATCGATCAGCAGCTCGGGGCGGATAAAGGCACTGATGGAGCCGACGAAGTTTTTTCGGCCGTTGTACAAGGGGTGGGCCAGATCCACTGCCAGAAATCCCTCGAACGCCGGGAAACCGCTGCTGAAAGCCGGCATGCGGCTTTTCAGCATGGCAGTCACATGGTCTCGCTTGCTGAGGTCCGCGTTCTCAAGATTCTTGTATTCGCTGGGTTCGATCTGCCGCAGAACGCCTTTTCCGTCGACAAAGGACGCATCGACCACGTCAGGATTTTCGTTGATGAAGGAAACCAGAAGGTTTCGGATGCCATCCTCTTTTTCGATATTCGAATGGCTTTTCGCAATCAGCTTCGACAGGGAACCGTCGATCTGATCCAACCTGTTCTGCAAATCCTGGACAAAGCGATCGAGCGAAAGCGTCAGGTGCGGTGGGGCCTGCAATGCTTCCTCCCCGGTTTGGGCCAGAATCATCCACCAGTCCATGCTCGGCAGTTTTCGGTAATGCGCGTGCCGGACGTCGCCGAGCATGTATTGCATTGCACCACTTTCATGCTTCAACGCTTCGGACAAGGCTTCCCGCAACGATTGGCCTCCCTGCGTGAGCGCATTCATGAAAATGAAGTCGCCGTCCTTGTGCAGCATGGTGTTGCCGCCAGAATCCAGGACATACCAGATATAGCCCGGTGGCAAGGCCAAATCCTGATTGAGTTTCGCATGCAGCTCATCAAGGAAAACGGAAGCCCCCAGCGCTCCGACCACCTTGCTGTCAAACACGATCGGGACAGCCATCAGGGCCGATTTCTTCCCCGAGGAGCGGCTATGGATCGGGAATCCCTTCACCGGATTGCCCGCCATCAAGGTTTTGAAATAGACGCGGTCGGCCAGATTGAGATTGGTGTAATCGAGGGCCGCAGAGTAATAGTTACCATCGGGCAAGACCCAAAAATAGGTCGCCGGCAAACCTGCTTCAAGCTGCTTCAGATAGGGCTTGATGCCGTTCCAGTCTTTGTTTTTGGCCTCGGGCGTCGATGCGATCAATTCAAGAGAGGCCAGGGTATGAACAAAGAAACTGTCCACATAGTGGACAGCCGCATTTAGCGTGGTCTCAGGGCCCGCAGTCCGGGGATACTCGGCAGGCTTTGCGGCCCATGCCGAGCCAGCCTACATCCAGGCTAGCAGCAGGAATTTGATTACTTTTTTCATGTTTTATCCAGCTCCAGGTTGCTCGCCATTCTAGACCTTGCCTGCGGGGTGCAGGCGCAGCGCATGGAACCGTTGCCGCGTTGGCGCGATGTTTTGCGTAGGGT
>JAIBEI010000048.1 GCA_019459055.1 Thiobacillus sp.
CGAATACGTGCGCTCACGTCACGAGCGCAAGAAGGTCGAGATGCTCTTTGCGCACCTCAAGCGAATACTGAAACTTGATCGGCTGCGATTGCGTGGACTTAGTGGTGCGAGCGACGAATTCACCCTGGCTGCAGCGGTCCAGAATCTACGTCGTTTGGCCAAGCTGACCGCGCAAGCGCCGCCCGATCACGGGATAGGTGCGTCTGCATGACGCAAAAACACCAGAATTAACGAAAAAACCGGGCATTAAGACCCGGTTACGAACCTCGAAATGGGCAACGTTTCAAAAAATCACCCTTGATGGGGAATGGACTCGGCTGCGACATCGAGTTTTTCAACAGAATCGACCCTAAAGAGACGCTCGGAAAGGATGCAGCGAACGTCTGGTCGTCGACCAGAGCCGCCGGTGGCGTCTTGTATCTGGTTATGCCGCCGATTAGATACAGGCCTCTGAGAATCTTTCGACCCAGGATTGCCCCTCAAATAACTCGTTAAAGCAGTCATCTAAATTAAAGTGCGTAAGCAGGTTGGAATCGCAAGAAAAAATAAGAGAAGCTGACGAATCGCTGAGCAGAGCCGGAGGCAGATTAAGTCCATTAAAATTCAATGCAAAATCATTGTCGCCAATCTTTTGAAAATTGTCGTATGCAGCTTTTGATAAGGTTGAAATCGATTGAATCTTGCTAGCCCAGAGTTCTACGCATAAATCATAAGCGAACTTATTTCTATCGCTGCGTAAAGTAGCGTAATCAACTCCAATTGTCTCGAGAGCTGCAATAGTTCCGCTGATGGCAGCTTTGTGACTTACATAAGATTGTTCTGGAAGAGCGGCACAAACCATGTAATAAAGAACGCCAAGGTCACCAATCTTTAGGCCGTTCTGTACAGCCATAACAGTGGGGGCATCCTTGGGTAACTTGAGCACTTCACTGACAAAACAATTGTCGGCAATCTTTTGAATCGAGCTTTCGGGCAAATTTAGAATGAGTCTGACAATGACTGAGCAGAGATAAAATGTAGCTAGAACATTTGTGCACTGCTGCTGGTTGGCGACGATGTGAGCACAAACCGAATACTCAGTTATTTCCGGATTGTGAAGATAGTCTAATGTCCGTGTTTCAAAGTGCTTCTGTTCGACTGTACGGAAGTCATCCTCAGTGTGCTGAATAAGTAGCCAATGGAGGAGCAACTCTTGAGCCATTGCAGAGGCCTCCAACAGAGAGACCATCGAGACGGGCGATCGTGCAAGTTGTTCTCCTCTGGAGTTCGAGAATCTCGAAAACAGTACTGGCCTATTTGTTATTAAACCCTCATTCGAAAAAAGAGCGCCGATTGAGATATGAGATTGCCACGGACGAATGTTCTGGGTCTTCGAATTGACCACTGTGTAGTAATTCGGGAGCCTAATTCTCCGGCTGTGGTCATAGAAAGTCTTAGCCTTCGAAAAGCCAGACTCATCTGTACCATACTTGTTGTCAGACAAATAGGCCTCATTCATCAAGCTTAGATGCTTAAATCCCCATAAGGTAGATGTTGCATCTAGAAAGTGGGTGTATTCGTGTGCGGCTAACGGCAAGATTTTGGCTGCCAATTGATATTGATCCGGTGTCAACCGCCCGCCGTCTACGAGTTTTTTGAAATCGCCGTCTCCAAGAGCTACCTGCATTCCTTGAATGTCTTCGGCTGATAACGCGTCTAAAGAAATGAGAGAAGTGTAGAAGTCAAAACTGCCAAGAACATCCACTTTGGCCAACATGTTTGTCCGTCTTGTTTTGTTCTTGAATTCGGTGAAGAGCATAGATAGCGTTGACACATAATAAAAATGGGTAAGAAACCGCTGCGTTTGTTAGACGCATTCCAAATGCTCCCACAAAATGATAGTCACCCCCTAACTGGCTGCTTCGGCCGCACAGGAGACGGTCGCCGCTATCAGCTTAAACTTCCGCTCTTGGCCGATTGTGAGTTCGACGTGGTGCCCGGAAGCCGACAGAGGCAAATTCTGGATGGCCCCACGGAGCTTACGGGGGCCTACTCCCAAAGGCAGCCCCCGGCCATAAACGGACGGTCGTTGTGACAACTATCAAGGCCCGTTCCGAACCCAAAAGCAGACAGTCAACGCCCAAGTTTGGTTTTTCGCGCCACACCTAAAGCACAAAGACACGGACACGAACTTCCCCTTCCTTTGATGTTCTTGGACCTTCAAGGTCAGCTCTGAGGCCTGGGGCATTTGTAATCAGTTGGTCGGGATCGTAGATGACGCACCAGAGGCTCTTGCAGTTGGGATGCTTCCGATAGTGCTCAATGTCGATGATGAGCTCATCCCCGACCTTTTTTGCATGCGCTCTGTCTCTTACGATTTTCGTTTCGATAACGAGCCCGTGCGTTGGCAGCAAGAAGTCCATTCTTGTGCTGGAACCCGCGTAGCTCGGCGTGAACTCTTCTGGTCGTATGTCACTGATCCAAGGCCTGAGCAGCGCGTGAAGCAGATCTTGGACGTCGTATTCGTTGCCAAACGATAATGGCTGAACTCCCTTTCTACGATGCGTTAGAGGGTGCATCGCTCTGCGCAAACCTTTTACGACGATCTCTAGGAGCTCCTCCACTCTGGCAGGTTTGACTGGCTCCTGCGTTCGCGTTTGTGGCGTTGCAGCGGTGCTTTCTTCAGGTGCGTCACCCTGCGGCAATATCCGCCCAAATCGGTAGTAGCGTAGACCGTTATCCTCAAGCGCAGATTCAATGCTCTCGCGCCGTTCTTTCCACGTATCGAACTCCTCGGTGCCTTGCTTGGGCGTAAAGTCCATGAATTCCTCGAGCACTGCCCCCAAGACTGCAAGGCTATCTGTGTTTGGGTCCTGCCCAGCTCGAAACAACCACTCCTTCCATTTGGAGTGGTGCGCCAATAGAGGAGGATCACCAGGTGCGCCAGCGGATATGAATAGTGCATCAAGGGTTGGATGAGATCCCGTACTGGCGATCACGTCTCCGACAACGGCACAAAGAGCTTTTGATAGACGCACGATATGTTGCTATGAAAACCTAACGTGGGATGTAAACGGACTTGTTATGTATTACGGCCACCTGGTGGAAATACCTTGGTTGTGCGCCCGAATTTGCTCTGTTTGTTGGCGGCGTCTTTCGGCAAGCGCTTGATCTTGCCGCTGCAATTCTTCCAATGAGACAGCATCGACCGGCATTGCCAGTGGAACCTTGAAACTGATGCGATTCGTAGCTGTGCTTGAGGCATTTGACTGGCCGCCAGTGCCTAGATTAAGCAGGCCTGCGACATTAAGCTTCGCCTTGCCTTCAGTCTCTGTTGCCTCAACCACAGTCACGGTTACATCGAAGTCGACAAGAAAAATGTTCTGGCCAGAGGTAAGTGAACCGAAATGCGACTTGTCCTGCTCTTGCTTTCCCGCTCGATGGGCCGGATTAACAAAACCTCCAGCGTCTCGAACTTCAGTTTGAGCTGCTTCGGCGCCTGCAGCGATCTGCGCAAGTGTTTCTCTGATGAATTCTTTCAGTTCCACAGACATCTCCCTGTATAACAGTTATTCAAAAAAGCCATGGATCCGGGCATTTATTAATATAGAGACCGGGGGGCATAAGGATTATGCGCCTGTTTGGCATCACACAACGGCGGTCCTGGATGACCGCTTTCACTACGCCATTGGGCGTTCAGTATTTAAGCCATGATTGGCCGCTTCGGGTCGTGCCCTGCCGCGAAGGAAATCAGAAAGTCGCCGTTCGGTGAGATTTTCTGGCCTATGTCCGGTAACGAAGCCATAGCGGAAGTAGTCAGCCAAATCTCCAGCGGCAGCTTCGGCCGATGACCTGCCAACTGTGCCAGTTCAGCCGCCGGCAGCTTACCAAGGTACACCGGCCGCCCAGGAACGCATGGTTTCGGCTCCCTTAGCCCCCCGAGTTGGTGCGGGCTTTGCCCCTACGACGACCAATGCTACTCGCGGGACTACGGCGCCCTTCAGAAATCAGCCCGTCGAATACCGTTTTAGGCGACGACGCGCCAGCGGATGGCTTCGCCTGCGCGTAGCGGCACCAGGCTGTCCTCGCCCATTTTGAGGCGGGCCGGCGCGTCCCAGCTTTCGCGCGTGAGGGTGATGGTGTCGGTGTTGCGCGGCAGGCCGTAGAAGTCGGCGCCGTGGAAGCTGGCGAAGGCTTCGAGCTTGTCGAGCGCGCCGGCGTCTTCGAACACTTCGGCATACAGTTCGATCGCGGCATGCGCGGTATAGATGCCGGCGCAGCCGCAGGCGCTTTCCTTGGTGCCCACGGCATGCGGGGCGGAATCGGTGCCGAGGAAGAACTTGGGATTGCCGGAGGTGGCGGCGGCCACCAGCGCCTGGCGATGCTGTTCGCGTTTCAGCACCGGCAGGCAATACATGTGCGGGCGGATGCCGCCCTTGAACATGGCGTTGCGGTTGTACAGCAGGTGATGCACGGTGACGGTGGCGGCGACGCTGGCCGGCGCGGCGGCGATGAACTCGGCGGCCTGGCGCGTGGTGATGTGTTCGAGCACGATTTTGAGCTTGGGAAAATCGCGCAGCAGCGGGATCAGGTGGCGCTCGATGAACACCGCTTCGCGGTCGAACACGTCGACCTCGGGGTCGACCACTTCGCCGTGCAGCAAGAGCGGCATGCCGACTTCTTCCATCGCCGCGATCGCCTTGTACGCCTTGGCGAGTTCGGTGACGCCGGAATCGGAATTGGTGGTCGCCCCGGCCGGGTAATACTTCACCGCATGGACGAAGCCGCTTGCCCGCGCGCGGTGGATTTCCTCGGGCGTGGTGTTGTCGGTGAGGTAGAGCGTCATCAGCGGCTCGAACGCCGTCCCGCTCGCGGCCGCCAGCAGGCGCTCGCGGTACGCCGCCGCATCGGCCACGTTGACCACCGGCGGCCGCAGGTTGGGCATGGCGATGGCGCGGCCGAACACGCGCGCGGTGTCGGGCAGCACGCTTCGCATCGCGGCGCCGTCGCGGAAGTGGATGTGCCAGTCGTCGGGGCGGGTGAGGGTGAGGGTGTCGGTCATGCGTCGTCTTGAGCCTGCGGCTTGAGTGCCAAAGTCATTTTATAGAGTTCGGCCTTGCTGCGGCCGGTGATTTTCGCCGCCAGCTTGGCCGCCAGCGTCGGCGGCAGTTCGCCCAGCAGCACGTCGAGCACGCGCATCGCTTCGGCATCGACCATCGCGGCGGCGGCGGCCGGCGGATGCACGATGACGACGAATTCGCCGCGCACGTGGTTGGGGTCGGCGGCGAGCCAGGCGGGCGCCTCGGCGAGCGGCAGGGTGACAATGTTCTCGAAGCGCTTGGTGAGTTCGCGCGCCAGCGTCACCGGTCGGGTTCCGTCCAGCACCGCCGCCATGTCGGCCAGCGTCTCCTGGATGCGGTGCGGCGCCTCGTAAAACACCAGCGCCGCCGGCAGCGCCGCCAGGGTTTGCAGTTGCGCACGGCGCGCGCCGGATTTGGGCGGCAGAAAACCGTGGAACAGCCATTGCCCGGATTCGATGCCGGCAACCGACAGCGCCGTGGTCACCGCCGCGGCGCCGGGGATCGGCACCACCGTCAGGCCCGCAGCACGCACCGCCGCCACCAGCCGCGCGCCGGGATCGGACACCGCGGGCGTGCCCGCATCCGACACGTAGGCCACCGCCTCGCCGCCGACGATCCACGCGATCACCTTGTCGGCGGCAGCGCGCTCGTTGTGTTCGCGGATCGACACCAGCGGTTTTCTGATATCAAAATGCGCCAGCAGCTGCCCCGACACGCGGGTGTCTTCCGCCGCCACGCGATCCACGCATTTCAGCGTGTCGAGCGCGCGCAGCGTGATGTCGCCGAGGTTGCCTATCGGCGTGGCGACGACGTAGAGCCCAGGCGGCAGGCGGGTATGATGGGTCGCTTCGTTCATGGGCCGTCATTGTCGCAGATGCAGATGTTGAAATCTCTGATTGGGCAATCCGCCGAATCGCGCGCCGAAGCCTTCCTGCAAACGCAGGGCCTGAAGCTCGTCACGCGCAACTGGCGCTGCCGCTTCGGCGAGATCGACCTCATCATGCAGGACGGCCCCACTTTGGTGTTCGTCGAGGTGCGGCTGCGCAGCCGCAGCGATTTCGGCGGCGCCGCCGCCAGCGTGACGCCGGTCAAGCAGAAGAAGCTGCTGGCTGCCGCACGCCAGTATCTGACCACGCTGAAAACGCTGCCGCCGTGTCGCTTCGACGTGGTGGCGCTGTCCGGCGATGGCGTGCCGGACTGGATCAAGAACGCTTTCGACGATGTGGGATAATTCAAAATTGTTCATCAGGCGATTTGTGATGCGTACGGCGTACTTTGTGCACCGATTGACGCCCGAAGGTGCACAGAGTGCACCCTACTCTTTGTGTCTCGCGCCCTAATGAACAATCCCGGATAATCCAGGCTTGAAGTTTCATAATTCACGCGCGCCCTCATGCCCCTACACGACAGAATTTTCGGCCATTTCCAGGCCTCGGCGCAGACCAAGCTGGATGCTGCCGGGACACTTGTTCCGGTGATTGAGCAGGCCGCGCGTCACATGGTGCATTGCCTTGCGCAGGGCGGAAAAATCCTGGCCTGCGGCAACGGCGGCTCGGCGGCGGATGCGCAGCATTTCGCCTCCCATATGATCAACCGCTTCGAGCAGGAACGCCCCGGCCTGGCAGCGATTGCCCTGACCGCCGATACGTCCACCCTGACTTCGATCGCCAACGACGCATCCTTTGATCAGGTATTTGCGCGCCAGGTGAAGGCGCTGGGGCAGCCGGGCGACCTGCTGCTGGCGATTTCCTGCAGCGGCAACTCGCCCAGCGTACTGCAGGCGGTGGCCGCCGCCCACGCGCGCAGCATGCCGGTGATCGCCCTCACAGGGAACGGCGGCGGCGTGCTGGGGGAACAAATGCAGGAAGACGACGTCTTCCTCAGCGTGCCCGCCGAATCCGCGGCGCGCATTCATGAAGTCCATATGCTGGCCATCCATTGCCTGTGCGATGCGGTGGACAGCGTTTTACTGGGAGTAGAGGAATGAACAAACTGATTTACATCGCGCTGGCGGGTGTGGCGCTGTCGCAATTGAACGGATGTGCCGCGGTCGTCGCCGGTGGCGCTGCCACGGGGACCGCGGTTGCGCTCGACCGCCGCACCGCCGGCGTGTATGTCGGCGACCAGGAAATCGAATTGCGCGCGAGGAACCGCCTGCGCGAAGCCTTCCAGGAAAAAATCGGCAACATCTCCGTGACCAGCTACAACCGCCAGGTGCTGCTCACCGGCCAGGTGCCGGACGAGTCCACTCGCTCGCGCGCCACCGACGTCGTCAAGGGTGTTCCCGACGTCCGCGCGGTGTTCAACGAACTCAGCGTCTCGGGCGTCACCTCGTACACTTCCCGGGCCAACGACACCACCCTCACGGGCAATGTCAAGACACGCCTGCTGCGTGACGAACGCGTGCCCGGCACCAAGATCAAGGTGGTGACCGAGGCCGGTGTGGTCTACCTGATGGGGCTGGTGACGCAGCCCGAAGCCAAGGTCGCCGCCGACATCGCGCGCACCAGCTCAGGCGTGACCAAGGTCGTCACCCTGTTCGAATACATCGACTGATCCGCAACCCGCCTGCGCGCGCCCCCGCCCATGATCTACCGCGACCTGCGCGATTTCATCGCACAACTTGAAAAAACGGGCGAGCTCAAACGCATCGCCGTCGAAGTCGACCCCAGGCTGGAAATGACCGAAATCGCCGATCGCGTGCTGCGCGCCGGCGGCCCGGCGCTGCTGTTCGAGAATCCAAAGGGCAGCACCATCCCGGTGCTGGCGAATCTGTTCGGCACGGTCAAGCGGGTGGCGCTGGGCATGGGCGAGGACGACCCGAGCCGGCTGCGCGAAGTCGGCAAGCTCTTGGCCTACCTGAAGGAGCCCGAGCCGCCGAAGGGCCTGCGCGACGCCTGGGACAAGTGGCCGGTTCTCAAACAGGTTTTGAACATGGCGCCGAAGGAAGTGCGGAGCGCGCCGTGCCAGGAAATCGTGTGGGAAGGTGCCGACGTGGACTTGAACCGCCTGCCGATCCAGCACTGCTGGCCGGGCGACGTGGCGCCGCTCATCACCTGGGGGCTGACCGTTACGAAAGGTCCGCACAAGAAACGGCAGAACCTCGGCATCTACCGCCAGCAGGTGCTCGCACCGAACAAGCTCATCATGCGCTGGCTGGCGCATCGCGGTGGCGCGCTGGATTTTCGCGAGCACACGCTGGCGCATCCGGGCGAGCCGTTCCCGCTCGCGGTGGCGCTGGGCGCAGACCCGGCAACCATCCTTGGCGCGGTCACGCCGGTGCCGGATTCGCTCTCCGAATACCAGTTCGCCGGCCTGTTGCGCGGCGCCAAGACCGAAGTAGTGAAATGCCTTGGCAATGATCTGCAGGTGCCGGCGTCGGCCGAGATCGTTCTCGAAGGCGTGATCCATCCCGATGAAACCGCGCTCGAAGGGCCGTACGGCGACCACACCGGCTACTACAACGAGCAGGAAACCTTTCCGGTGTTCACCGTCCTTCGCATCACGATGCGGCGCGACCCGATCTACCACAGCACCTACACCGGCAAGCCGCCGGACGAGCCGGCGATCCTCGGCGTGGCGCTGAACGAGGTGTTCGTGCCGCTTTTGCAGAAGCAGTTTCCCGAGATTTCCGACTTCTACCTGCCGCCCGAGGGTTGCTCCTACCGCATGGCGGTGGTCAGCATGAAGAAGGCCTACCCCGGCCACGCCAAGCGCGTGATGTTCGGCGTGTGGAGCTTTCTGCGCCAGTTCATGTACACCAAGTTCATCATCGTCACCGACGACGACGTGAACGTGCGCGACTGGAAGGAAGTCATGTGGGCGCTCACCACCCGCGTCGATCCGGCGCGCGACACCCTGCTGGTGGAAAACACGCCGATCGACTATCTCGACTTCGCCAGTCCGGTGTCGGGGCTGGGCAGCAAGATGGGCATCGACGCCACCAACAAATGGCCGGGCGAAACCCACCGCGAATGGGGCACGCCGATCGCGATGGACGCGGCGGTCAAAGCAAAAATCGATGCCCTGTGGCCCGACCTCGGCTTGTAGCCCTGCAACCATGACGGCCAAACCCGAGGGCAGGCGCACCTGCCTTTACACCCCCTCGCAGCTCGACGCCATCGTCACCGACATGGCGCGCCAGGCAGCCGGCCTCTTGACCGGGCGCACGCGGGTTGCGATTGTCGGCATCCTGCGACGCGGCGCGCCCCTGGCCGACCGGCTGCAGGCGCGCCTGGCCGAGACCTACGGCCTCGCGGACTGCGTGCGGCTGGACCTGCAGATCAAGCGCTATGCCGATGACCTCACGCTGCTCTACCCCGAAACCCGGCTGACCGAAAACCCCACCCACGCCACGCTCGATCTCGCGGATCACACCGTGCTGGTGGTCGACGACGTGATGTATCGCGGGCATTCCATGCTGCGCGCGGTGGAATACCTGGCGTGCCGGCAGCCGGCCGAGATCCGCACGGTGGTGCTGGTGGACCGCGGCGCGGCGAAACTGCCGGTGCGCACCGACATCGTCGGCGTCCGTCTCGATGTCGCCCCCACGGACGTCATCGAATGCAATGTTCCGCCCTACGAGGACAGTTTCAGGATCGACCTGCTGCAGCCCGAATAGGCGCCCGATGGCATGAACTATCATTCGTTCGATCGTTCATATTTTCATCCTCAACCTCAGGAGAGATCATGAATAAATCCATGTTGACCGGTGTGATCGCAGGCGCCGTTGCGGTAACCGCGATCGGTGGCGTGGCAGGCTACAAGGCCCTGAATCCGGAACCGGAGTTTGCCGACGTGCTGGCAGTCAAACCGGTCACCGAAACCACGAAAACGCCCAAAGAGGTGTGCAACGAGGTGGCCGTCAACGAGCAGGCACCGGTCAAGGATCCCAACCGCATCGCCGGCACGGCGATCGGTGCGGTGGCTGGCGGCTTGCTCGGCAACCAGATAGGCGGCGGCACCGGACGCACGCTGGCCACCGTGGGCGGCGCCGCTGCGGGCGGCTACGCCGGCAACCAGGTGCAGAAGAACATGCAGGAAAACAAGACCGTCAGCCGCACCGAAACGCGCTGCAAAACCGTCTACGAATCGCACACCAAAACCGTGGCCTATGACGTGCGTTACCGACTGGGCGAGGAAGAGGGCCAGGTGCGGATGGATCATCAGCCCGGTGCGCGCATCCCGGTGAAGGACGGACAGCTGCAGTTGGCCGCGCCCGCCGTTCCCTGACCGGAGAGGGTGCCGTCGTCAGTCGTGTTGGGGCGGCTTGGTGGTGAGCGTGGTTCCCGGCCGGCTGGTGTCGCTATCAGCGCCCGCCAGCCGCCCGATGCGTCCGACCTCGTTCTCGTACCAGCGGCGTACTCCTCTTGCGGCTGATAGGTGCCGTCGCCATCCTGCGCCAGCATGTCGCCCAGCCGGGCATCTTATCGAACGTCATCGTCGCCGCCGCACCGGCGGCAGCCAAAAATGCTGAAGTAACGCAGGTAGAGCCACAACGCGCCCGGCAGCAGCGCCAGCCTCAGCCATTCCGATAGGGTATCCGGCCACTGCTGCGCCTGCCAGGCGTCCACCGCCACCGGCAGCGCCTGAAACAAGGCCAGCAGCACCAGAAACAGCGCCATCACGCGGCAGCCGGGATTCATGGCACCGCCCCTTGCGGGCTGCTCCGATCCACTACGGGCTCTTGTGCCCTTAAGGGTAGAAGCCCGTGTGGAGTCGTATGCCCTAAAGGACTCCGATCCACTACGGGCTGAAGCCCGTGTGGAGTCGTATGCACCCACTCCAGCAGGGCGCGCTGTGCCGCCTCGCTGCGGCGCGCGTTGGCGTGGTTGACCAGCATGACGAAACTGACGCGCTGGCCGTTCAAGGTATACACATAGCCGGCCAGCGCGCTGACGCCGCGCAGGGAGCCGGTTTTGAGGTGCGCGCTGCCGCTGAAAGCGCTGCCATTGAAACGTCGCTTCAGGGTGCCGTCGCTGGCGGCAATCGGCAGTGCCGACTGGAACTCGGCGTGCAGCGGGCTGTTGTAGGCGGCCCGCAGCAACTGGTTCAGTGCATCCGCGCTGATGCGCTCGATGCGCGACAGCCCGGAGCCGTTTTCCAGTACCAGCTTGCGGGTCGGCACGCCGCGCTGCGCCAGCATCTCGCGCACCGCCTGCGCGCCTTTTTCCAGCGTCGCCGGTGCGCCGGATCTTTCCGCGCCGAGCGTCAGGAACAGGTTGCGCGTCATCAGGTTGTTGGAGTGTTTGTTGAGGCGGGTGAGCGCATCGGCCAGCGGTTCCGAGGCGAATTTCAGCAAGGGCTCGGTGCCGGGCGCCATCCCCGGCAGCGTCGCGCCGGTCAGCCTGCCGCCCGATTCCCCCCACAGCCCGCGAAAAATGAAATCGAAGGTCGCGGCCGGCTCGAACAGATTCAGCGCCCAGGCCTGCTCGCCGCAGCCGCGCGGATAGCGCCCGCTCACCACCAGTTCAAGGCGTTCGGGGTCGGGGATGGCGGGCGCGAGCGCATCCTTCCAGCCGTTGCATTCCGCGCCGTCGGCCAGCACCAGGCGCGAGGTCAGCGTCACCCCCGGCAGCGCGATGTCCGGCACGATCAGCACCTGTTCTCCGTCCGGCTTCAGGCGCAGCGTCGTCGCGTTGAAGTTGGCCACCAGCGGCCCCGGCGCGGCGTTGTACAGGGCCAGCGGCTCGCCGTCGAAGGCGCCGGGGTCGATTGCCGGCAGCTCGAAATGGCTGAGGTCGAGCACCAGATTGCCGTGGATGTGGCGCACCCCGCGGGCGCGCAGTTCGCGCTGCAACAGCCATATCCGTTCCAGCGTCAGGGTGGGGTCGCCATGGCCCTTGATGACGAGGTCGCCGTTCAGCACGCCGTCCGAAATGACGCCCTCCGCCCAGACATCGGTCGACCACGCATAGCCGGGTCCGAGCTGGTTCAACGCCGCGAAGCTGGTCGCCAGCTTCATCACCGAGGCCGGATTCAGTGCCGCTTCGGCATTGTGGCTGAGCACGGGTGCCGCTGCGTCCAGCGGCTGCACCACCACCGCCACATGATCGAGCGGGATGCCGGCCTGCTTCAGCGCATCGGTGAAGGCTGCGGGAAGCTCGACGGCATGGGCGGACGCGACAAGGCATGCAAGCAGCAGGCCGGCGAGAAGAGGGCGGGCGATTTGGAAAGGCATCATCGCATCATTATGCCGAATTCCCTTGCGCGGGTTTCGCGCAGGGCGCCCAACGATCACCGGGCGGGAAAATCGTTCTTGGTCCGCATGCGCCGCAGCAGGCCATCCGGCGCGCGCTGATTAGCTTTGACGGCCGGACCGGGCGGCGTGTGTTCGTTCAAAATCTGCCCGCGTCCAGTCGGCAACCGCTTCGACTTTTCAAGTCAGGCGGGCCGCTCGCCCAGATCCCGCACGTACCAGTCCATCGCCTCGGCCAGACCTTCGCCGATGCGATGGGTGGGTTCGTATCCCAGCCGCGTGCGGGCCTTGGAAATGTCGGCCAGCGAATGGCGCACGTCGCCGGCGCGGAAGTCGCGGTAGACCGGCTTGACGTCGGCCAGATGGGGATGCTTCGGCGCCAGCAGGGAACGGATGGCCTCGAACAGCTGGTTGAGCGTGGTGCGCTCGCCGACGGCGACGTTGTAGACCTGGTTGGCGGCGTCCGCGTGCGGACTGGTGGCGGCGAGCAGGTTGGCCTGGATGACGTTGTCGATGTAGCAGAAGTCGCGACTGGTTTCGCCGTCGCCGTTGATGTACACCGGCTCGTTGTGGATCATGCTGGCGACCCACTTCGGCACCACCGCAGCGTAGGCGCCGTCGGGGTCCTGGCGGCGGCCGAAGATGTTGAAGTACCTGAGGCCGATGCTTTCCATGCCGTAGCAGCGGCCGAACACGTCGGCATACAGCTCGTTCACCAGCTTGGTCACCGCGTACGGCGACAGCGGCTTGCCGATGACGTCCTCGACCTTGGGCAGGCCGGGGTGGTCGCCGTAGGTGGAAGAGGACGCCGCGTAGACGAAGCGCTTCACCCTGGCGTCGCGCGCCGTCACCAGCATGTTGAGGAAGCCGGTGTTGTTGGCGGCGTGGGTCGCCAGCGGGTCTTCGAGCGAGCGCGGCACCGAGCCGAGCGCGGCCTGGTGCAGCACGTAATCGACGCCCTTGCAGGCGGCGTGGCAGTCGGCAAGTTCGCGGATGTCGCCGCGCTGGAAGTTGAAGTTTTTCCAGCGCGCGGGGCCGACGCTAATCTGCACCTGCGTCAGGTTTTTTTCATAGCCGGTGGCAAAATTGTCGAGGCCGACAACGCGCTGGTCGAGCAACAGCAGGGCTTCGACCAGGTTGCAGCCGATGAAGCCGGCGGCGCCGGTGACAAGCCAGGTCTGGGGCGCGGCCTGAAGCTCTTTTTTCAGCGCATCGAACGCGCCCATCACAGCCTCCACAGCGCGAAGCCGGCGGCCGCCACCACGGCCGGATCGTAGGCTGATTTGACGTCGGTGAAGGCGCCGCCCTTTTTCAGTTTGGCGGTGAGCTCGGCAAAGCTCTTTTCCAGATAGGCGCTGTGCGAGACGGCGGCGATGACGGCGTCGCACTCGGGCAGGTCATCCCACGCGGTGAGCGTAATGCCGTACTCGTGCTCGGCTTCCCTCGATTCGCCGAGCGGATCGTGCACGTGCACGTCGCAGCCGAAGGACTGCAGTTCGCGGATGACGTCGACCACCTTGGAATTGCGCAGATCCGGGCAGTTTTCCTTGAAGGTGAGGCCGAGCACGTTGACCTTGGCGCCCTTCACCTGCACGCCGTTGGCGATCATATTCTTCACCGTTTCCTGCGCCACGTAGGCGCCCATGCCGTCGTTGATGCGGCGCCCGGCGAGGATGACCTGCGGGTGGTAGCCCAGCATGTCGGCCTTGTGGGTGAGGTAGTAGGGATCGACGCCGATGCAGTGGCCACCGACCAGGCCCGGACGGAAGGGCAGAAAGTTCCACTTGGTGCCGGCGGCCTTCAGCACTTCGAGGGTGTCGATGCCGAGACGGTGGAAGATCAGCGAGAGCTCGTTCATCAGCGCGATGTTGAGGTCGCGCTGGGTGTTCTCGATGACCTTGGCGGCTTCGGCCACCTTGATCGAGCTGGCGCGGTGCACGCCCGCGGTGATCACGCTGCCGTACAGATCGGCCACACGGTCCAGCGTGGCCGCATCGTCGCCCGACACCACTTTCACGATCTTGGTGATGGTGCGCTCCTTGTCGCCGGGGTTGACGCGCTCGGGCGAGTAGCCGACGTGGAAGTCCTGCAGCCACTTCATGCCGGACTGCTTTTCCAGGATCGGGATGCAGACCTCCTCGGTGGCGCCGGGGTAGACGGTGGATTCGTAAATGACGGTCGCACTCTTCTTCATGTATTGGCCTACAGTGGTGGAAGAGCCCACCAGCGGCGAGAAATCGGGGATGTGCGCCGCGTCGACCGGGGTGGGCACAGCGACGATGATGAAGTCGGCTTTCGCCAGCTCGGCGGGATCGCTGGTGACCGTCAGCTGGGTTGCGGCCTTGAGGTTGTCCGCCGAAACCTCGCCGGTCGGGTCGCAAAATCGGCGGTACGCTTCGATTTTCTCAAGCGAAAGGTCATAGCCGATGGTGGTCATTTTCTTGCCGAATTCCACCGCCAACGGCAGGCCCACGTAGCCCAGCCCGACAACCGCAACAACGCTCATACCTGGATTCCCTTATGAATAGAAAGTCTTTGCTCCGGCCCGGATTGTATCGAATTTGCGTGACGCTACCCGATCGTGTCCTGCGGCTGGCCGTGTCATGGTTCAGCAAGCGGCGTACCCACTGGACGCTGGTCCTCCTCGTGGCAGCCCTGCCTGCCCACGCCGACGTCGCCGACACGCTGCAATCGGTGAAGCCGGGCGTGGTCGGCGTCGGCGTCTTCAACCCCAGCGGCCGCCCGCGCGCCAACCTGCAAGGCACCGGCTTTGCCGTGCTGGACGGCACCTACGTCGTGTCGTGCGCGCACATTTTCGCCCAGCCGCTGGACAGCGAAAAAAAGGAAACCCACGCCGTCTTCATCGGGCGCGACCGCCAGATGACGGCGCGACGCGCCAAGCTGATTGCCACCGATAAAGCACGCGACCTGGCGCTGCTGAAAATCGAGGGCGCCCCGCTTCCCGCACTGACGCTGGGCGACTCGAGCCGCGCGCGCGAAGGCTGGCAGCTGTATTTCACCGGCTATCCCATTGGCTCGGTGCTCGGGCTCAACCCGTCCACCCACCGCGCCGGATTGGCCGCCATCATTCCCATTTTTACCCCGCTTCCCAGCGCCGCGCAGCTGAACGTGCGCACGGTGAAGCAGGCGCAGGACGCCTACGAAGTGTTCGAACTCGACGCCATCGCCTACCCCGGCAACAGCGGCAGCCCCGTATGGCATCCCGACACCGGCGAAGTGCTGGGGGTGCTCAATTCAGTGTATGTGAAAGGCGCGAAAGAAGCCGCGCTCTCCGCGCCCAGCGGGATCAGCTATGCCATCCCGGTGAAGTACGTGCACCGGCTGCTGGAGCAGGCGCTGCCGGGAGCAAAATAAACGGGCATTGGATCAACCGTTGAAACCAGGACTTTTCCCCCTGGGAATTGGGGCAGGATCTGGGGCCGAACACGATATTCCCGCTTTTTCAAGGCAGCGGTCACCCAGGCAAACCGCGCCTAGATGCCCTCGGTCAGGCTGACGCCGAGGCCGAACGACTGCTGGTTGTGGTTGTAGTCGATCAGCGATTCGCCGTAGCCGTTGAAATATTGCACATAGCCCTTCAGCCGCCCGTACAGGGGAAAGCTCCAGTTGAGCTTCACTGCGCCGTGGTTGTCCGTGGACTTGAAGTTGTTGCGCAGCAGCAGGGAGTAGGCGTTGCGGCCTTTGCGATACACCACCTGCAGGTCGCCATGTCCCAGGTAATCTTCGATGTCGGGGTTGTCGTCGCTATCGGCGCCCTCGGGAATGCGGTACCAGGGGCGGATCAGCAGCGCCAGATTGTCGCGCTCGAACCCGAACTGCGCATACACCCGGTTCCAGCTGCGCGACAGCCCTTCGCTGCGGCCATTCGACTGGTGCAGCATACCCAGGTTGATGAAGCGGCCGCGAAAACCGGCAATCTCGTAATCCGTGCGGTACGCCAGAATCATTTCCGGCTCGTAGTTGGTCTCGCGAAACGGCGAGGAAATCGTGTCGTTGTAGGCCTGCCAGAATGAGGTGATGGTGTAGCCGAACCACAGGTCGGCGTTGTCGTGACCAAATATGCCTTCCATTCCCTTGATCTTGAAGCTCAGCTGCAGCTCGGTCTCGAGTTTGTCGAGCCCCAGATCGGGCTGGATAAGCGCGCCCTGGAAGGGGCTGTTGTTGGGCGAACTGCTGTATTTGATCGGCAGGAAATAATTCGGGCGATGCGGCCTGAACAGGAAGGCGCCCTGCTTGGCTTCGTCGTCGAGCTCCCAGTGGCGCGATAGCGCCGACAGCAGCCCGGGGTCCGGGGGCTCGGCTTGCGCCACGGCAGGTGGGGGGGGCGGCGGTGAAGCGCTTTGAGAATCGGCCGGCGGAACCGGCGCGGCCTCGGGCTGCGCACGTCCGGACACGCGGTCGTAGCACACGAGGCGATCGACATCCGCCGGGATCGTGCTGCAGCCTTCCCAATCGGTGATCGAGGCGGCTTGCGCAGGGCCCAGCAGACCGGCGCCCAGCAGGGCCAGCAGGATGCGTCCGGGCGTATCGTATTTGTTCGTCATTGTTGTCTTCTAGTTCAGGGTGATGCTGTGGCCGGGCTCCGGCGCCATCGCGTCCCAGCCGAATTGTTTGTGCAGGTCGGCGGCGAAGCCGGTTGCCACCGTTTCCTCGCCGTGCACCACGAAAACCTGGCGCGGCTTGTTGCGGAAGTGGCCCAGCCAGGCGAGCAGCGCGGTGCGGTCGGCGTGCGCCGACAGGCCGCCCAGGGTATAGATATCGGCGCGCACCGGGATGTCCTCGCCGAGCAGGCGCACGCGTTTGGCGCCGTCGACCAGGCGGCGGCCGAAGGTGCCGGCGGCCTGGAAGCCGGTGATGAGGATGGTCGATTCGCGGCGTGCCAGATTGGCGCGCAGATGGAACTTGATGCGCCCGGCCTCGCACATGCCGCTGGCCGAAATGATCACGGCGCCGCCGGTGATGCGGTCGAGCGACTTCGATTCCTCGACGTCCTCGACGAAACTGAGCTTGCGGAAATGCGCCGCGCCGCCGTGGCGGCCCATCAGTTCATGCGTCTCGTCATCGAGCAGCGCCATGTGCTTGTAGGTGATTTCGGTGGCGGCGGTGGCCATCGGCGAATCGACGAACACCGTCAGTTTGGGAATGCGCCCCTGCCGGGTGAGGTCGGCCAGCAGGTAGAGCATGTCCTGGGTGCGGCCCACCGCGAAGGCGGGAATGATGACGTTGCCGCCCTTGCGCTCGATGGTGTCGTTGATCGCTTCCACCAGTTCGTCCTGCGTCGCTTCCATGCTCTTGTGGTCGCGGTTGCCGTAGGTCGACTCGACCACCAGGTAGTCGGCGTCGTGAATGTGCGTGGGGTCCTGCAGCAGCGGTCGCGCGGGCTGGCCGAGGTCGCCGGAAAAAACGATCTTGCGGCGCCGCTCGCCTTCGCCCACCCACACCTCGGCGATCGCCGAGCCGAGGATGTGGCCGGCGTCGCGGAAGGTGCAGCGCACTTGCGGGTGCGGCGAGATTTCCAGGTCGTAGTCGACCGGGTTCAGTTGTTTCAGCGAGGCCTGCGCCTGGGCCACCGTATACAACGGGGCGATGTCGCGCGACGGCAAGCCGGATTTCTTGTCGCGCCGGTCCATGTCCTTGCGGAAGCGGTTGAGGTTGGCGTACTCGGCTTCCTTTTCCTGGATGTGCGCCGAGTCCGGCAGCATCACCGCGAGCAGGTCGCAGGTGGCGCGGGTGGTGTAGATTCTGCCCTTGAAGCCGAGTGCGACCAGGCGCGGCAGCAGGCCGGAATGGTCGATGTGGGCGTGGGTGAGGATGACGAAATCGATCGTGCGCGGATCGAAGGCAAAGGCGCGCTGGTTCTTGTCACGCGCCTCGCGGCCGCCCTGGAACATGCCGCAATCGACCAGGAAGCGCACGTCGTCGGCCTCCACCAGATAGCTGGAGCCGGTCACTTCGCGCGCCGCGCCGAGAAAAGTCAGTTTCATGATGTCACACCGGGTTTTGCAACAGTCTGCGGAAGGCAAGTCCTGCGATCGCCGCCCACACCAGCGTGCGCAGGCTCATGGCGATCACCGTGCGCTGCTCGTAGGCGCCGGCGGAAAGAATGTGCGCGCCGAAGGCCGCAAACGCGAGTGCGGTCGCCGCGGCAATGGCTACGGCCAGCCACGCGGCCCAGCGTTGTTGTCGCCACAGCCCGATGCCGGCGATGACATACGCAAAGCCCGCCAAAAAGTTGAACCACAGCACGAACGGCACGTAATTCCCGGCCGCGTCGCGCGCCGCCGCGTCGCCGAACAGGATCGTGCCGCCTTCCTTGATGGTCAGCAGGCCGAACCCGACTGCGACCAGGGAAATCGCCCAGATCGAGACGCCGCGTTTTGTGTGTGAGGGCATGTTTATTGACTCCCGGTAAGCCTTCTCGCCTAATCTTGTAAAGGCGGGCGAGAGGCCGGATAAGCATTTGATGTGATTGCAATTATTCGGGAGCCAGTTTGAGAAAATGCCTGCCGGAACTCACCTTGCCGTTGATTTTACACCGGAGCAACTTCAGTCCGCCCACTGTGGGCTTCATGGTTCGCACCGGTTTCACCGGCTAGAAATCCCAGACGTTTACGCCTGTTTTGCACCGCATACACGCGTGCTGCCGATACCGTGAAGAAAAATGGGAAAAACCAGTTTCCCCTCAGCAACCAGTGATTTCCGTGCTTCTATAATGGAAACGCGTATCACCAGACCTTGAATGATGCCGGTGAACATGACGGCGGCGCTGTGCTCGTCCAGGTCCGGGCGAACAAGATTCTGCGCCTTGGCCTGGGTAATGAGAGCGGTCACCTTGGCCTCGTAATCCGCCAGAATGCTGCGAATCAGTTCCTTGATCTTTGGGTTTTTCTTCAGCAGTTGATCGGTAAATATCAGCTTGGGGATCGCTGGCACCTTGTCGACGAAGCCCAGGTGGGCGAAAAACATCTTCTCCAGGGAATCGAGCGGATCGCTGCCCTGATCGGCCGCCATATCTACCACGCTCATCAGCCGCCCCCGCACCCAGTGGACGACCGCCAGCCAGATCATGTCCTTGGTGGGGAAATGGCGGAAAATTGCACCCTGCGTGATGCCCACGGCGTTTGCCATGTCCTGCGTCGTCACGTCATCCACGCCCTGCTCGCCGGCAAGTTCCACGGCAGCTTTGATGATTTCTTCCTGGCGCTCTTCCGTCGATAGTCGTTGTCTGTGTTCGCTCATCTCTGTTTTGTCCCGTGTTTCACGTGATTTCAAAATTTCCAGGCGTGGCTGTCATGATGGCATTGGCAGGCCGGTAATGCTTTTTGTTGCGTGCGCCGCAGGCACATTTCCATGAGCTGGCGAGTTGTCAGTTACGCTGCAGATCAAGCAGCAGCCTTTGATAATCGTTCGACTCCTTGATCAATCTGGGCCCTAGCGCGCGCAACCGATCCACGGTGTCCGCGGGCAATGTGTACGAAGTCGGGATCCCACTAAATGAATTGCGCTCAACAGGATCTTTGATCGCGTCGAATGTCACTTCGACCAGGTAGAAATCAAATTCTGTTTCCGTCCCATCGGCCTGTTCCCCCCCGGATTTTTGGCCGCGCATCTGCCTGGCCCAGCCCTCGAAGTTAGCCTTGAGGAGTTCGATGGTTTCAAACGAATAGCGGTTGATTGGAATGTCCTTGATGGCCCTGAATACCTGGGTGACCGTCGGCACCTCCTCCCTGCGATCGAGAGACAGATCCGGGGCCGTCTCGGCATTGACGATGATCAGTACCGCCTTGTGAAACCGTTCGAGTCGCATGGCGCGGGCGAGATTCAGAGGATTATCGTGGGCGGCCACCCGGTCCAGCATCCCGCGCAGGCCGATATTGTCGGTGATTCCGCCATCCAGCAGATGAATGTACGGCCTGGCTTCGGAATCGAGATAGGAGCGCACCTCGGCGGCCTTGTATACCTGCCGGGATGATGCACCGTGGTTTTCTTCGCTAACGTGCTGCGCAGCGGGTTCCTGGTAGCCGCATTTGCCGCTGTAGTTCCGGACGGTAAGCGGGCTGAACACGATGGGCACAGCGCTGGAAGCCGCTACGGCGCGCGCCAGCGGAAACGACGAAAGATCGGAGCAGAGCAGATCGAACTGATCCTGGGTGAATTCGAAACGCGTGCCCAGCGACATATCGCTGGCATTGATTGTCACCAAGGGGCGCTGCCCCCGCGTGACCAGATCGCCATAGGTGCCATGATGAAAAATCTCGTCATCGAGATATTCCGCCACCAGATCTATCCGGCCGAATTTCGGTGATGAGGCACGCGCCAGGTTGACCGGGGCGAGCATCTTGCGGGTGAGTTCTCCCTGAACATCCCGTTTCAGAAAGCGGCTCTCGAAATCGCTGAAAATTCGCTCGCCGTAGAGGGCGTAATAGGCGGAAGTGAAACTGCCGCCGGACACGGAGGAAATAATGTCGACTTCGTGGAGCAGGCGCCTGGACTTTCCTTTTCGGGTGACTTCAGTGTTGGCGAGGTGCTCAAGGACGCCATAAGCCAGGGCGGCGGCGCGGGTGCCACCACCCGAGAAGGTCACGACAACCAGCATGTCGTCGGCCTCGTCCGGGCTGGCAAGATTCGTGAAACGATAGCCATAGGCCGGATCATGCCGATCCAGCGGCATGTTCGGCGGGTAATGCGCGCAGCCTGCGAGCAGCAGGAAAATAGCCAGAACCCGCCATGGGGCGAAGCCGGACCGGCGTTTCGCCATTCCTGAATCGGATGATGTGCCGGGCAATTTTTTCGAGCCCATGCTTTCCATCCGGGGAAGGTGCGTTGCATGTCCGCTCTGCGGCATGAGCGGTGCCGCCTCTTTGCTCACAACTTCAACCGCAGCGCCGCCCAACCGAACCAGCCCATCGACACGACCATGGAGATCCCGCCGACGAGCACCAGCGCCGGCGGCAGGCCGAACGCCACCTCGGAAAGGATTCCGAGCGGCATCAACATGCCGGCGAGGGACAGCCATGATATCGCTTTCGCGGAACCGGGATCGATAGGCAGCCGCAGCAGCAGATAACCCACGACAATGTTGAGGAGGGCGAACAGATTGCCATGCACATGCGCCAGGCGCGATTCGAAGTGCTTGCCCACGGCGTAATCGGCAATCCATGCCTCCTTGCCGGGTGCAAAGTCACGCAGATAGATCAGGATGAAGCCGTAAACCATGAAACCGGTTAGAAACAGGAAACCCGCCACAATATTCTTCTTGCCTTGCATGTTGCGCTCCTTGTCAGACGAATTGGCCGGGACGACTGTGACAGCATCCAGCCTCGCGGCCAGCCCGGGGAAATGATACGCATGCCACGACGCGCCCGATTTTGTTTTCGGGCGGGGGATCACGACCCGTCCGCGGCTTGATTGCGCCCCGCATCGGGTCTGGGTTTCAGCCGGTCGTATACCAGAAGAAACGTGACTTCCTGGCGATTCGGGAGCTCGACCATCGATGAAATCATGAGCCGTCCTGTTTCGGCGTCGATCCGGTATTGTTGAATCAGCCTTGAGCCATGGTTCATTCTTGATTCGACCACCAGCACGTCCCCTTCCCAGCCCGCAACGGCCGCCTGCGGCTGGGCACCGCCGCTGGCGGAAACGCTGATGCCGCGGAAGTCGGTGAAAAGGCGCTGATACCGGTCGTTCTCGCCGACGACAAGCAGCATCGGGTCCTCATGGGTGATGTCGAGTGTTTTCGCAGTGGCGACCAGCGCGGCCCGGTCATCGAATGGCATCTCACTACGCCCGCCCATTCCCTCTTGCGATCCGCGCCCCTGGCGTTTGCCGCCCATGCCGCCACCACCCATGCCGCCGCCGCCTCGCATCCCCTGTCCGCCGATCCTGGCCTGCTTCATCGCTTGCTTGACCCTTTCCTGCGGGTCATCGCTGGCCTTGGCATCGAGGGTCCAATGGCCGGAAAAATCCGGCCTGGATTGCGGTTTCACAACAGGCGTCGGCGGGGAGGCGGATACGTCGGTGATCGAACCCGTTGCGCTGCCGCCGGCATGAGCTTGCGCAGGGTCGGCATCGGGCGACGCCAGCGACGGGCTGGCGCTGGCGGCCAAGGTCAGGCACATCCAGAGGGCGGTGGTGAAGCGCGCATGCATATTCATGGCTCGATTCCTTATCGTCTGGCCTGCGCGTGCAACAGTCCACGCCAGGCGATGGCCGCGATCGTCATCCACACCAGCGTTCGCAGGCTCATGGCGATCACCGTGCGCGGCTCGAAGGCGCCGCCGGCATAGACGTGCATGCCGAAAGCCGCAAAAGTGAATACCGTTGCCGCGGCGATGGCGATGGCCAGCCACACCGCCCAGCGCTGCATCAGCCACAGTCCGGCGCCGGCTGCGACATAGGCAAAGCCCGCGAGGAAATTGAACCAGAGTACGAACGGCACATAGTTGCCGGCCGCAGCGTGTGCCGCCGCGTCGCCGAACAGGATTGTGCCGCCTTCCTTGATGGTCAGCAGGCCGAATCCGGCTGCGACCAGCGAAATCGCCCAGATGCGGAATCCGCGTTTGTGTTTGGATGGAGTCATGTGAGCTTTCCTTTTTGGTGAGCGTGTGGCCGGGAACATTCTTTGTCGGATGTCATTTCGACGGAACGGTCATTCCAGTCCGGAACAGGGAAAATGACTGGAATGCCTCATGCAGCAGCAGTTCCCGCTGACGCAGGCTGAGATTCATCCTGAGCGCCAGGCTCTGGATCATGCCGATGAAAATACCCGCCGCTGCGTGCGGGTCGATGTCGGGCCGGATGCACCCCTGTTGTCTGGCTTGGGCAATGATTCGGCAAAGCCGGGATTCGTAGTGGCTGATGACCCGCTGGATGCGCCGGCGAATTCGGGTATCGCTGTCTTGCGATAGCCATCCCAGAAGCCGCCTGGGAATTTCGGGATGCCGCGAGATGAAGGAGACCTGCAAATGAAAGGCACGCTCCAGTTCCAGTAGCGGGTTGCGATCATGCGCCGCCGTGCGTTTTATCAGGCGCAGCACGCTTCCGCGCACCCGGGAAATGTAGCGGTTCTGCGCGCCGTGGCTATCCAGCCCGGGCTCAGGCATTTCTTCTGTCATGTCGGTGAGGCGCTCACGGTCGGAAAACAAGTACGTACGCGTGATTTCCAGCCACTTTTTCAGATGCGCGTTCTTGAAACTGCTCGTATTGCCGGTCTTCATGATGTGCCTCCTGTACAGTCAGAAACTTGGTAACTTGTGGTGCGGCCGGGATTGAGCCGCGTGGCAATGGCTCACTGAACGGCATCCTTCTTGCCGTAAAAGTGCGCCACGAAGGGCTTGCGGAATTCGCTGTGGCAGTTGTAGCAACTGGTCTGGAGTTTCTGGAAGGCGAGGATGACGCCCGGGCCGTCCCCTGTCCCGGCGGCTCTGCCGACGGCCAGCGCCTGGTCGTGGGTTTCGCGGTCATGCGCCTTGAACTTCCCCACGCTGGCGCCGGCGAAGCCAAGGATGCGCGCCTTCTCGCCGAAAGGCGGCTGCGGATGGTCGGCGATCAGCGGCGCGGTCTTCTCCACCAGCTCCCAGTCCTCACGCGAGATGCCGTCGGTGATGACCTGCATGTTGCGGCCCAGATCCTTCATGATCTTCTGCAGGACGAGCGGATCGGCGGCGGACGCGCCGCCTGCGGCGGCCAGCAGGGCGAAAGCGGCGAGGGACTTGAGAATCGGTGTGCGGGTGTGTTTCATGTCAGGCCATCCTTTTCTTGAAGCGAAGCGAGCTGATGAGCAAAAGCGCCGTGCCGAGCACCGCCAGGGCGGCGAACTGGGGCCACAGGATTTCCAGGCCGCTGCCCTTGAGGAAGATGTCCCGGATGATGACCAGGAAATAGCGCAGCGGGTTGAGATAGGTGAGCCACTGCGCCGGCTCCGGCATGTTCGAAATCGGGAACATGAAGCCGGACAGCAGCACCGCGGGGAGATAGAAGAAGAACGACGACATCAGCGCCTGCTGCTGGGTCTGTGAAATGGTGGAAATGAACAGACCGATGCCGATGGTGGACATCAGGTACAGCCCGGCGCCGAACAGCAGCAACCACAGGCTGCCGTGGATCGGCACGTCGAACCAGTTGACGCCGATGAAGGTCACCACCAGCACGTCGATGAAGCTGATCAGCACGAACGGCAGGGTCTTGCCGAGTATCAGTTCGAAGGGCTGGATCGGCGTCACCATCAGTTGCTCCATGGTGCCGATCTCGCGCTCGCGCACGATCGCCATGGCAGTGAGCAGCAGGGAGATCAGCAGCACCACCACGGCGATCACGCCGGGGACGTTGTAGTAGCGGCTCTTCAGGTCTGGGTTGAACCAGGCGCGCGAACGCAGTTCGATGGGATTGGCTTGCTCCTGCGCCAGCTGGGTCAGTTCGATCGGCGCGGCGCGTGCCCGTGAAAACTCCTGGGTGATGCGCTGGGCGTAGTCCATCGCCACCGTGCCGGTATTCGAATCGGTGCCGTCGATAATCGTCTGGATCGCTGCCTGACGCCCCGATTTCAGGTCGTCGGCGAAGCCGCGGTTGATCTGGATGCCCATGATCACCTTGCCGCGATCAAGCAATTCACCCAGCCGTTCGGGCCGGTCGGTGTTGTCCACCACGGTGAAATAGCCGGAGGCCGTGAAGCGCTCGATCAGCGCACGGCTCTGCGGGCTCTTGTCGAGGTCGCATACCGCGGTCTTGATGTGGTCGACGTCGGTGGTCACGGCGTAACCGAACATGATCAGCTGGATCACCGGCATCACGAAGATCAGAGCCTTCATGCGCGGGTCGCGCAGCACCTGGATGAATTCCTTCACCAGCATGCGATAGATTCTTTCCCACATGGCTCGCCTCTCAGCTCAACTTTTTACGGAACTTGCCCAGAGCGACGGCGAACACCACCGCAGCGAACAGTCCGAGGAAGATCAGGTCGCCCGCCACGAAGGAAGGCGGGCTGGCCTTGAGAAAAATGTTCTTCAGCACCTCGACGAAATAGCGCGCCTGCACCACGTGGGTGACTACCTGCAAAAAGCGCGGCATGTTGTCGATGGAATAAAGAAAGCCGGAAAGCAGAAAGGCGGGCAGGAAGGTGACCACCATCGCCAGCTGGCTCGCCACCAGCTGCGATTTGGCGATGGTCGAAACCATGATGCCGAGGCTCAGGCCGCCCACCAGGAACATCGCGGTGACGCCGAGCAGGAAGAGAAAGCTGCCCCTGAGCGGCACGTCGAACACCCATACCCCCATCGCCACCGAGAACAGCACGTCCAGAACGCCAATCACGAAATACGGCGCCATCTTGCCGAGGAACAGTTCGACCGGCTGCACCGGCGTGGCGATCAGCTGTTCCATGGTGCCGCTCTCCCACTCGCGCGAGACGGTGAGCGAGGTGAGCAGGGCGGTGATCACCGTCATGATCACCGCGATCAGGCCGGGGATGATGAACCAGCGGCTTTTCAGCTCGGGGTTGTACCAGACACGCAGGCGGTTATCCACGGCGAGCTCGATCTCGGCGCCCAGCTGCGCCGCGCTGAAGCGGCTGGTGACGGCCTCGGCGTAGCCCAGGGCGATGGTCGCGGTGTTGGCGTCCGAGCCGTCGGCGAGCAGCTGCACCTTCGTCGTCCGCCCCTGCTCCAGGTCGCGCGCGAAGTGCCGCGGGATCACCAGCGCCAGGTGCGCGCGGCCCTGGTCGAGCAGCGCGCGAACCTCGGTGTGACTTTCCGCCGCGGCCACCACGGAGAAATAGCTGGAGGCCGGGAAGCCTTCCAGGTAATTGCGGCTGGCGGCGCTCTTGTCCTGGTCGTAGACGGCCAGGTTGAGCGTCTTGATGTCCATGGTGATGGCGTAGCCAAACAGGATCAGCAGGATCAGCGGCATCAGGAACGCCATCGCCAGGGAGCGCGGGTCGCGGATGATATGGATGAACTCCTTTTTCACCAGCGCCCACAACCGGATCCAGGAGAAACCGGGCTTTTTCATGATTCCCCTCCTTCTTCACGCTGCCGGTCTTCGAGTTCGATCAGGGAGACGAACACGTCCTCCATCGAGGGGGTAACCTGCTTGATGGACTGCACGGCGAAGCCTTGCTGCGCGAGGAAGCCGTTCAGCGCTACGGTGGCCGTGGCCGCACCGCTGACCACTGCGTGCAGGGCGTCGCCGAACAGCGCGACCTCCTGTGCCAGCTTTGAGGCTTCCAGTTGTTCCAGCGCCTCGAAGGGGCGTTCGACGTGGATTTCCAGAATGTCCTCGGGTATCAGGGTCTTGAGCTCGGCGGGTTTGCCCTTGGCGATCATCTTGCCGTGGTAGATCAGCGCCAGCTCATCGCAGTATTCAGCCTCCTCCATGTAGTGGGTGGTGACGAACACGGTAGTGCCGCGGTGCGACATCTGCGCGATCAAATCCCAGAACTGGCGCCGCGAGAGCGGGTCAACGCCCGAGGTCGGCTCGTCGAGAAACAGGATCTGCGGCTCGTGCAGCACCGCGCAGCCCAGCGCCAGCCTTTGCTTCCAGCCACCGGCCAGCGAACCAGTGAGGTGGTTGCGCTTGTCGGTGAGCCCCGCCATCTCCAGCCCCCAGTCCTTGCGCGCCCGGCGTTTGGCCCTGGGCACGTTGTAGATGCCGGTGTAGAAGTCGATGTTCTCCTCCACGCTGAGATCGTCGTAGAGGGAGAATTTCTGCGACATGTAGCCGATGTGGCGCTTGATGGTTTCGGACTCGGTCATGACGTCGAAGCCCGCCACGCGTCCTTCACCGGAACTCGGCAACAGCAGACCGCACAGCATGCGGATGGTGGTGGACTTGCCCGCGCCGTTGGGACCGAGAAAGCCGAATACCTGACCTTTTTCCACAGTGAGCGAGATGCGGTCGACGGCGACGAAATCGCCGAACACCCGGGTCAGGTCGCGCACTTCCACGGCGAATTCCGCGCTCATGCCGTCGCCTCCACTTTGTTTCGCGTAAGCTGATAAATGAACACGTCCTCCAGCGACGGGGTGATCGTGTTTTCGCCCAGCACCGAGATGTCGGCCTCACGCAACACGGTGCGGGCCTGCTCCGCCTCCTCCTTGTCTGCGGCGTAGAGGTGCAGCTTGCCGCCGAACAGGCTCACACGGTTGGAGCCCAGCCGGCTGGCGAGCGCCTCGCGTGCGACGCGTGGTTGCGCGGTGTCCAGTTCCAGCAGCAGGCCGGGGATGCCTTCCTTGAGTTTTTGCGGCGTGTCGCACTGGATCAGGCGACCCTGGTGCATCAGGCCGACACGGGTACAGCGCTCCGCCTCGTCGAGGTAGGCGGTGGAAACGAAGATCGTCACCCCTTCCTTGAGCATGGCGTAGAGAATGCGCCAGAAGTCGCGGCGCGACACCGGATCGACGCCGTTGGTGGGCTCGTCGAGAAACAGGATTTCCGGCTTGTGGATGAGGGCGCAGGCCAGCCCGAGCTTCTGTTTCATGCCGCCCGAGAGGTTGCGCGCCAGGCGCTTTCTGAACGGGGTGAGGTTGGAGAAGCCAAGCAGCCGCGCTTCCAGCGGCTCGCGCTCGCGCCGCGGCACTTCGTACAGATCGGCGTAGAAGCGCAGGTTCTCTTCCACCGAGAGATCGCCGTACAGGCCGAAGCGCTGCGACATGTAGCTGATGCGAGACTTGATTTCCTCTTCGTCGCCCTGAATGGAAAATCCTGCCACGGTGGCTGCGCCTTCGCTGGCGGCGAGAATGCCCGTCAGCATGCGCATGGTGGTGGTCTTGCCGGCGCCGTCCGGGCCGACCAAGCCGAAGATTTCGCCGCGCCTGACTTCAAGGTCGAGCCCGCGCACCGCCCACATGTCACCGAAGGCGCGGCCAAGGCCGCTGACCTGAATGGCGGCTTGGTTCATTCTGCTGTCTGCGGGGAAATCGTCACATCGGCCGGCATGCCGGGCTTGAGCGTGCCGTCGCGGTTGTCCAGGGTCACGTTCACCGCGAATACCAGCTTTACCCGTTCTTCCTGGGTCTGCACGTTCTTGGGGGTGAACTCCGCCTGCGACGAGACATAGCTCACGCGGCCATCGAATTCCCGGTCGGCAAAGGTATCGATCTTGATCTTGGCGGCAGCGCCCAGGCGCACCTTGCCGATCTGGTTTTCCGGGATGTAGACCCGTACCCAGGGCCTGGAAATGTCGGTGACGGTCGCCACCGGACGCCCCGCGCCCAGGGTTTCGCCCACTTCCGCATGGGTGCGGGTGACCACGCCTTCCACCGGGCTTTTGACCTGCAAATCCTCCCAGGCGGCACGGGCGGCTTCGACAGCGGCCAGCGCCTCGTCGCGTTGCGCCCGCGCGACGTTGATGGTCTCGGGGCGATAGCCGCTTTGCAGCAGCTTGAGCCGTTCCTGCGCCGCACTGAGCTGCTGGGCCGACACGGCGGCGGCGGTGCGGTCCCTGTCGTGCCGCTGCTCACTGGCGGCGCCGCCAAGGAAGAGTGCTTTGGAACGTCTGGCTTCTTCTTCCAGATTGGCTCGGTTGGCGCGGGCCTGTTCGACCTGGGCGCGGGCTTCGGCGATTTCCTGCGGGCGGTAGCCCTGTTCCAGGTCCATCAGGCGCGCCTGGGCGGCCTGCTGTGCGGCTTCCGCCTGATGCAGCCGGGCGAGGGACTCGCGTTCGTCGAGTGCGGCCAGCAGTTCGCCCGGCTTGACGCGGCTGCCCTCATCCACCGGCCGTTTGTGGAGGATGCCGGGTATGCGGAAGGAGACTACGATTTCGGTGGCATCCATCGTGCCCGAAGCGAACACCGTGCCGTCATCCGGCCGCGTGTCCCAGGGCGCAAGCTTCCACAGCACGGCGGCGCCGATGCCTGCGGCGAGAATGCCGATGATTACGATCTTTTTGTTCATAGTCTTGTTCCTTGCTGAATGGATTGCCCCGGAAGGCCCGTTGTGGCGAGCCTTTGATGGGTTCTGGCATCCGCTTTCTGGGCGACCGCCTCGCCGCCGCAGGCCATGCTGCAACGGTGCCAGAAGAGATATTGCGCGAGCGTGCGCGGATCGATGCCCGAAGAGGAATGCTCCACGGCGGATTTTTTGTCGACATCTACAGGCCGGAAGCTGTCCGCCGCAAGCTCGCCAATGACGCGCAGCAGCCGCGCCTGGCTCACGGTGATGTCGTACCCTGCCTGAAGGCGGCTCGCGGTGGCGGACCAGAGGGCGGATTCGGCGCCGAGCAGGTCGGTGATGGTGTTTTCCCCGCTGTGGTAGCGCAGGGTTTCGATGCGTAGCGCCTCAGCGGCCTCGGTTTCGCCCTGGGTGGCTGCTTCCAGCCGGGCGCGGGATTCGGACAAGGCGCCGAATGCCTGTTCAACCTCGCTGGTGAGGCGATTGCGGGCGTCTTCCAGTTGCAAGGCGTTTTGCCGCTGATTGAGCCCCGCCTGTTCCACCCGGCGCTTGCGGATAGCGCCGTCGAACAGCGGCAGGGACAGTTGCACGCCTATATGCGAGTCGTCGTAGCCTTTCCAGTCGCCGCCGGTGCTTTCCTGCGCATTGGCCACCAGATCGATTTGCGGCAGCCGCTCGCCGCGGGCAATGGCGGTTTTCTGCTGTGCCGCGCGGCCCATGGCATCAAGCCTGAGAATATCGGGATGCTGCTGCAAGGCGCGATGCATTGCCTCATCAGCCGAAACCGGCAGTGCCGGGGCGGTCGCGCTAAGATCGGACAGAACCGGTACGGGTCCGCTCTCGCCCAGCAAAGCGGCCAGCAGCGACAGTGCATCCTTCTCGCCCTGGGCAACCGAAATCCTGTCGTAGCGCGCTTGGGACAACTGGGTCTGGAGGCGGATCAGTTCGAGCCGGGCGACACGTCCCTCTCGGAGGCGCAAGCCGATGTCCTTTTCCTCCTGCAGCAGCGCCTTGATGCGGACATCCAGCGCTGTGACGAGTTGGCGGAAATGCAGCGCCTTGGTGTAGGTGGCGGTGACATTGAACAGCAGGTCCTGCCCGCCGGCGCGCAGCGTCTGGACGGATGCCTCACGGTTGTGCGCGGCCAGCGCCTCGCCAGCCACCAGCTTGCCGCCGCGGTAAAGGGGCAGGGTCATTGCCAGGCCGATATTGGCGATATCCCTGTCCATCGGCGGGAATACGTTCGTATCGCGGATCGGTGTAACGAAGGTGGGATAGGCATAGCGGGTGTAAGCCGCGTTCAGGTCGACCTTGGGCAGATGCTGGCTGCGGGCGATGTCCTGCTCCAGGGTTTGCCGGTCGACCTCGACCTGCTGGCTTTTGATTGCCGGGTTGGATTGCGCGGCCCGTTCCATCGCCTCCCACAGGGACAGTGAATCTGCGGCAAGAGCTGCCTTCCCGATGGAAAGAAGGAAGGTGCACAGCAGCAACCGTGACAAGGGTTTCATAATCGTATCCATCCTGAGTTTGCTTTCCCGCCAAACTAAGTAAGTGATCAATTACTAATTTATATTCCAAGAAATAGTATTTGTCAACAAGTCGAATTGACGCAATGTCTGTTATGTCTGTTGTTTCAATGGTTGTTTTTTAACGTGACGCGTAAGTAAACAAGCATTTGATTACTTACTAATTTGAGGCGGGCTTGCTGGCCTTACCCGGTGGGCGCGTAGGTGGCGGATGGAAATGGAAGTTCGGCGCGGTCTGTGCTCGTGGCGTGGGCGCAGAAACCGCTGTACGTCTTGGGGGGCCGCCGTCAGTGCGCGTCCTGCGAGCAGGCGCGGCAGAGGGACGGTTTTATGGTTCGCGGCCTTTGGGAATCAAGTGCCGCTCACGCGATCTCCCGCCCCTCGCCGGCTTCTTCGTAGGTCTTGCCGTCGCGGATATGGTAGATGCGCTTAAAGGTGGGGATGATCTTTTCGTCGTGGGTGACGACGATGATCGCGGTGTGGAATTCCTGCGCCAGGCGGTTGAGGATTTTCACTACGGTGAGCGCGCGTTCGCTGTCGAGCGGCGCGGTCGGCTCGTCGGCGAGGATGATCGGCGGCTTGTTGGCGAGCGCGCGCGCAATCGACACCCGCTGCTGCTCGCCGCCGGAGAGTTCGGCGATGCGCGCCTGCGCGCGGTGCTGCACGTCGAGCGCGGTGAGCATTTCCAGCGCGATGGCGCGTGCCTCGGCGTTGGGCACGCCGGCCAGCATCGGCAGCAGCGCGACGTTGTCGGTGGCGTCGAGAAACGGGATCAGGTAGGGCGCCTGGAACACGAAACCGATGCGGTCGCGGCGCAGCGCGCGCAGGTCGCCGGTTTTCCAGCCGTTGTCGAAAATCACCTCGCCGCCGAGGGTAAATTTCCCGGCGGTCGGCTCGATCACCGCGCCCAGGCATTTCAGCAGCGTGGACTTGCCGGAGCCGGACGGCCCGATCAGCCCGACCACCTCGCCGGGATAGACCGTCATGTCGACGCCTTTCAGCGCGTCGACCGCGGCGCTGCCGCTGCCGTAGCGCTTGGTGATGCCTTCGATGAGGATTGCCGGAGATTCAGCCACCGATGGCCTCCGCCGGGTCAATCTTGAGCGCGGCGCGGATCGCCAGCAGCGAGGCCAGCGCGCACACCACCAGGGTTAGCACGAAGGCGCGCGCGGCGTCGCCGGTTTCGAGCAGGACGTATTTGGGGAAGGCTGGTGCCCACAAGGTGGCGGCGAACTTGCCGACGAAGAAGCCGATCACCCCGAGTCCCAGCGCCTCCTGCATGATCATCGCGGCGATGGTGCGGTCGCGCGATCCGATCAGCTTCAGCACGGCGATTTCCTTGATCTTGCCGAGCGTCATGGTGTAGATGATGAAGGCGACGATGGCCGCGCTCACCACCGCCAGTATCAGCAAAAACAGGCCGATCTGCTTGGCCGCGGTGGCGATCAGCTTGGCCACCAGAATCTCTTCCATGTCGTCGCGCGTATAGGCCGTATAGCGCTGCCAGCGCGCGATGGTGTCAGCCATGGCGCGCGCGTCGGCACCGGGCGCAAGCCGTAGCAGCACGGCGTTGACCTTGTGGCTGGAGGTCTGGATCGCCTGCACCGCTTCCAGCACGCCGGGCTGGCCGGGGCGGTTGACCGCCGGGTTGGCTTCGAGCCGCTTGCGGTCCTCGATGATGGCGTCGTTGTCCTTGAGGAACTGCGCTTCCTGCGCGTCCTTCAGCGGGATGAACAGCATCGGGTCGCCGCCGGACGACACCATGCGCCGGGTCAGCCCGACCACGGTGTAGTCGTTGCGGCGGATGCGCACCACGTCGCCGACCGCAAAGCCGGTCTTGGCGTCGGCCACCGCCTCGTAATGCGCGCGGGCGATGGGACGGCCCGCCACCAGGAAGGACGGCCCGCCCGGCTTGCCCGGCTCGAAGCCGGCCACCATCACACGCTGCGATTTCCCCTGATGCGTTACCTGCATGGTGAGGTAGGCGACGTTGCCGGTCTGCGCCACGCCTTCCAGCCCCAGCAGCGCGCGATAGAGATCGTCCGGCACGGAGGACGGTTCGGCGAACGGCCCCAGGGTGTTCTGCTGCACCACCCAGACATCGGCGTCGACGGCATGCAGTAGCACCTTGGCGTCGTCGACCATGCCGCGGTACACGCCGGCCATGGTCAGCGTCACCCCGATCAGCAGGCCCAGCCCCAGCCCGGTCAGCAGATAGCTTTTCAGGTGGTGGACGATGTCGCGCCGTGCGAGGTTGATCATGTCGGCGCAACCATTATCGCGGCGTCAGCTGCTTTTCGCGTACCCGCACGCCGTCGTCGAGCTGCTTCGCGCTGTAGACGATGAGTTGGTCGCCGGCCTGCAGACCGGACACGATCTGCACCTGCTCTGCGGTCTGCATGCCGGGTTCTACCGGCCGGAAGCGCGCGCGGCCCGCCTCGACCTGCCACACGCCGGTCTGGCCGCCGAATTGCGCCAGCGCGGCGCGCGGCACCGTCAGCACATCGCGCAGGCCGGGCAGGCGGATGGTCACTTCCGCCAGTTCGCCCAGATAAAGCTGCGCCGGCGCGGGGTCGAACGCCACGTTGACGATGCGCTCCTCGGTCACCGCGTCGCTTTGCAGGTCGACCCGGACCACTTTTCCGGGCAGGCTCGCACCCGGCACGGAACGCAACACGATGTCCGCCGCCTGCCCGACCTGCACGCCCTGCGCCCGCGCCTGGTCGACGCGTGCGTGCACCCACAGGCGGGCCGGATCGACCAGCCGCAATACGGCTTGGCCGGCGACCACGGTGGCGCCCGGCTCGGCTTCGCGCGCCGTCACCACGCCGTCGATCGGGCTCACCAGTTTGAGGCTTTGGCGCAGCTGGTCGATGCCCTGCAATTCGGCCTCGGCGCGGCCGATCTCGCGCAACGCCCCGGTGGCGTTGGCGCGCGCCGCAGCCAGGGCTGCCGTTGCGGCGGCCGCTTCGTGGCGGCGGCTTTCGGCCATTTCCTTGGCAACGAAATTCTGCCGGTATAGCGCCTGGTAACGTTCGCTGTTCGCCTGCGCCATCCGCGCGCGGCTCACCGCCTCGGTCACCTGCGCCTGCGCCGCCTGTGCGGCCTGGCGCGCCCGTGCGGCCGAACTGCTCGCCGCTTCGGCACGCTGGCGCAGATCCACCGGATCGATTTCGGCCAGCAGCTGGCCGGCCTTGACCGGCTCGCCCTGGTCGACCAGCACCCGCAACAGCCGGCCGGCCTGAATCGGCCCCACCGAGTAATCGTTTTGCGCCTCCACCGTGCCGATGCCGTACACGGCGGGGCTGAGATCGGCGCGCGTGGCGGTGGCGGTTTCCACACCCACCGGCGCCAGCGGCCCGCTTGTGGCGAGCAGCCAGACAAAGGCGGCGATGAAGGCCACCGCACCGGCAATCAGAAGCAGGGTGCGTTTGGTGAGTTTCAAGGCGCTGAGCTTCATGACGGGGCAGTGTTTGACGTGGCGCGAAGGCGCTCCGCCGGACTCGGCGCGGCGGGGCAGACGTGGCGTGTTTTCATGGAGGGGTTCCTGGTGTCGGGGATGGGCGAATCGCTTGCATGAAAACCGGGAAGGTGCGCGCAGCTTCCGTCGTCAGGGTGCGCGCCGTGAGGGTGCGCTGGCCGCGCAGGATCGAGGTTTGCAGCACCAGCCCCTGGATCATGCCGATATACAGCGTGGCGGCGGCGTGGACGTCGAGGTCGGTGCGCGCCAGCCCTTGCGCCTGGGCGTCGGCCAGCAGTCCGGCGATTTTCCCCTCGTAGCCCAGCATGATTTCCGTCACCAGCCGTCGCAGTGCGGCGCTGCGGCCGTGCAGATGTTCGGACATCAGCACGCGCGGAATCGCGGGATGGCTGGCAATGAAGTCGATTTGCGCGAAAAACATGCGCTGCAGCGCGTCCAGCGGATCGCGCCCCTGTTCGGCGGCACGCCCCAGCACGCCCATCAGGCGGTCGCGCACCCACTGCATGACCGCCAGCCAGATCGCGTCCTTGCTGAGAAAGTGGCGGAATACCGCACCCTGCGTCACCCCCATCGCCTGTGCCATGTCCTGCGTGGTGACGTCGTCGACGCCCTGTTTGGCGGCGAGCTCCAGCGTCACGCGGATGATTTCCTCGCGCCGCTCGTCAGCGCCCAGCCGTTTGCGCTGGGGTTGATTGGGCGCGGCTTCGCCGGGCATGGTTTGGCTCCATTCAGATAGTAATTGATCACTACCCTAATGGTGCCGGGATTGGCTGTCAAGCCGGCTGGGTCCATTCAGATTGCCGGGTTATCGAGGCAACGCAGCATCGCACCCGCCAGGCTACGCATGTCATCGGCGCCCGTCACATAGGGCGGCATGACATAGACCGTGTGGCCGATCGGGCGGATGAACATCCCGAGCGCCAGTGCCGCCCGATGGAAGCGGGTTGAAAATCCGGGTGTGGCGTCCGCCACGTCGAACGCCCAGATCATCCCGAGATGGCGGAAATGGCGCACCCGTGGGTGAGCGGCCACTTCTGCCAGAGCCGCAGTAAATTCGATGGACTTGGACCGGTTGGCGGCGATCACCTGGTCGTGCTCGAAGATGTCCAGCACCGCCAGCGCGGCGCGGCAGGCGAGCGGATTGCCGGTGTAGGAATGCGAGTGCAGGAAGCCGCGCGCGGTGGCGTCGCCGTAGAACGCGGCATAGACGTCGTCGGTCGTCAGCACCGCGGACAAGGGCAGGTAGCCGCCGGTGATGCCCTTGGACAGGCAGATGAAGTCGGGGCGGATTGCGTAAGGCGAGAGCGGAGAGGCGAAAGGGGGGGCGGTCGCCTGCTCGCACGCGAACATCGTTCCGGTGCGGCCGAAGCCGACGGCGATCTCGTCGGCGATCAGGTGCACCTGATATTGGTCGCACAGTTCGCGCGCGCGGGTGAGATACGCCGGGTGATACATCGCCATGCCCGCCGCGCCCTGCACCAGCGGCTCGACGATGAAGGCGGCGGTGGTGGCGGCGTTTTCGGCAAGGTGGGCTTCCAGCGCGTCGGCGCAGCGTAGCGCGTAGGCCTCTGCCGTTTCGCCCGGCTCGGCCAGCCGCGCGTCCGGCGTGGGCACCTGCACCGAATGCCGCAGCAGGGGCGCGTAGGTGTCTTTGAACAGCGGAATATCGGTCACCGACAGCGCGCCGACGGTTTCGCCGTGGTAGCCGTTCTTGAGGCTGATGAAGCCGTTCTTTTCCGGCCGGCCCGAATTGCGCCAGTAGTGCGCGCTCATTTTCAGCGCGATTTCGGTGGCCGAGGCGCCGTCGGAGCCGTAAAAGGCATGGCCCAGCCCGGTAAGCTCTGCCAGCCGTTCTGACAGCTCCACCACCGGGGCATGGGTGGCGCCGGCCAGCATCACGTGCTCGATTTTGCCGAGCTGGTCGATGATCGCCGCGTTGATGCGCGGGTTGCAGTGGCCGAACAGGTTGACCCACCAGCTGGAAATTGCGTCCAGATAGCGGCGGCCGTCCGGGTCGATCAACCAGGCCCCTTCGCCGCGCGCAATCGCCAGCGGCGGGGCGGCCTCCAGCTGTTTCATCTGGGTGCAGGGATGCCACACGGCGGCGCGGGTACGGTTTACAAGAGGGTCCATTGGGGGCAGGCCATGCACAGACCAATCAAAGAATGGAGATTATGGACAATATAAGGGCAACACCGGGTAGAAACGCAGATGCGGCGCGCAGGACGAGAGCGAAAGCTGCCGGCTGCAGCTTTCATGTCAAACATGAAACGGGACGGGGAAATGTTACTCAGGGCGGCGGTGCAACGCACGCACGCCGATGGGACGGCTCACGATTCCTGCTGGCCGACGCGGCCATAAATGTCGGCTTCGTACTGCCTCGGTAACGCCCCGTGTGAGGCATTACCGGCCGAACTGCTTGAATTATCCCCCGCGGCTATGCTGCTCGCGCAGACTGTGGCTCATGTGCTTGCCGATGATGGACATTAGGCGGATGCCTTCCAGCACGCCGGGATCGCGTACCACGCGCATCAGGCAACCCAAGCCACCAATTGCCGGCGGGGCTGCGGAGACTTCCTGGCTCGCCGAATGAAAGGCATCGGACATCGCGATCAGCAGATTTTGGGTTTCCTGGCGATCCAGCACCTTCAGCAGATGCATCAGGCCTTCGTTGCGCGTCAGCCGATCAAGCAGGGTGATGCCTTCGCTCATGGCTCCCGCCATGCGCGTGACAATCTCGTCCGACATCGCGTCGCGTGCAGCAGTGACGAGCTGTGCGACTTCGACAAGGCGCTGCAGGTCGTCCGTGGACATTGAATCGAGTGGAATTTGAGTTTGTGTGGTCATGGTTGGGCTTCCTTAAAGCAGTCCGCGTACGCTAGTCCAGTACATCTGGTTGTAAGCCATCTTGAACCAGTGCATCGGCTTCGATGGCGTCTTCAGGTCTGGTGGGTTCTGGTAGTTGAACATCGCGTAGGTCGCGCTGTCGTGACCGGTTTCAATGAAGCAATACACCTTGCCGTCATATTCCCGTACAGGCACGCCGATCTTGATGATCGAGGCAATGTTCTCGGCCACGACTTCCGCTTCGAAGTGCGCAGCCGAACCCGTTTTGCTGACCGGAAGATTGGTGGTGTCGCCCAGCACATAGACATCGTCGTGACCGGTCATGGTCAGCTGGAAACGGTCGGTCGGGATCCATCCGCCCTCGCCGAGGTTGTTCTGCTCGATCACTTCCATGCCACGGTGCGGCGGGATGGCGACGAGCAAGTCGTACTTGGTCTCGGTGCCTTCCTCGCTCTTCACGACCTGATTCTCGACATCGACCTCGCTAACGTTGAACAACGTCTCGTACTCGATGCCCATGCGATCAAATTCGGGCTTGGCCCAGGTCGCGACTTCCTTGATGGTATGGATGCGGCCGATCGGATAGTGATACTTGATCTTGATCTTGTCGCGAATGCCACGTGCCTTGAAATAGTCGTGCAGGCCAAAAACGAACTCGACCGGGGCGATCGGGCACTTGTGCGGAACGCCCACGACCACGGCAACGGTGCCTTCCTGGATTTCACGCAGCTTCTTGAACAGCTTCACTGCGCCCGCTTCGGTGTAGAAGGATTCCGCGCCCTCGGCCAGGCCCGGGATGGTCTCCGGCACGATGCGCGAGCCTGTGGCCATGATCAGGATATCGTATTGATGCACCTTGCCGCTTTTAGCGGTTACGCACTTGCTGTCGAGATCGAACTTCACTGCCGGGTCGACGTGGAAGTTGATGCTTTCTTCAAGCAGGCTCGCCTGGTCGCGATAAAGCGCGTCCGGCGCCATCTGTCCGAACGCAACATAGAGCAAGCCGGGCTGGTACATGTGCTTGTCCGACGCCGACAGCATGGTGATCCGCACTTTGCGGGCGCGAATCTCGGCAGACAGCCGCCGAGCAAGGTTGTTGGCGACAATGGTTCCGCCTGTGCCACCACCGACGACTAAGATTCTCATTGCATTCTCCTATCCATAATTGACTCCCGCAACGTCATGATCCGCGGGCAGACAGACGCGCTAAAACTCCACATCGCGATTACTTCGCCTTGCGAATCTTGATGTGCCAGACGCCGTCGATCTTCTCGTTGCTGAGGATTTCATGTCCGACCTTGTTGACCCACTCCGGGACATCCGCACCGGAGCCTTCATCGGTGGACAACAATTCCAGGGTGTCGCCCACGCTGCACTGCTTCATGTGCGTGATGAGCTCCATTAGCGGGCCGGGGCAGAAGGTGTCACGTGCATCTACAATTTTGTCACTCATCGCTGTTTCTCCAACTCAAATAGGTTTACTACGTTGCCGATTAGAACGTGAGGATTTGCCCGCCCTCGGCATCGCTCAGGAAGCGCGTCAACCCGGTGGGTGGCCCAAGCTCGGGGTCGAGGTCTTCCTTCTCAAGTTTCAGGATATCCAACACCATTGAGCAGGGCAGCAGCTTGGCGTCACCGAGCTCGACCGCTTGCTTGAATAGCTGCTTGAAAGGTGGCACGCCCTTTTGCGCCATGAGCGTTCCGATTTCGCCTTCGACGGGCGCCTCGCCGGTATGGCCCTTCACGAAGTACGGCATGGCATTCATCGACAGGAACACGGACACATCGTCCCCCGTCGCTGCCGCTACCGATGCCATCATCGAAGCCATTTGAAGCTTTTCCCGTGTTCCCGTAAGACACACTATGCTTATTTTTGCCATGCTGGTTCTACCTCGTTCAGTCAGTTCGTTCGTTGCGATCGGCTCCGCGGCAGTGCCGCCATGCGTCCTAGCGCGATCGCGAAAAAATCAGAATTCATCACCCCCGGTGCCAGCTGAAGCGCTTGATGAGCATCACGCAGATGGTATCGAGTACAAAGCCGACAACACCGATCATCAGGATCATCGCCATGAGGTTGGCGTACTCCAGGCTTTCGCGCGCATCCTGAATGGCGTAACCGAAACCCGACGACACCCCGAGGAATTCGGCCGGGATCACCACAATCCATGCCACCCCCAGTGCAAGCCGGATGCCGGTAATCACGTCGAACATGATCGCGGGCAGGATGATTCTCGAAACCATCTGCCAAGGCCTGGCACCGAGATTGCGTGCGACCTTGAACCAGGCCGGATCAACCTTGGCGAGGCCCGATGCGGTTGCAAAGGCAATCGGCCAGACCGCAGCAATTGCAATCAGGAAGACAATGGCCTCATTCCAGCCTGCGAATACCACGACCGCAATCGGCTCCCAGGACAGCGGGCTGATCATCCGCATGAACTGGAACGGCACGTTGGTCAGCCGCTGAAACCACCTCACTTGCCCCATCAGAATGCCGATCGGCACCCCGATGAGGATCGCGAGGAACAACCCCGTCCCCAGGCGATAGCCGGTCGACTCGAGCGCATCCGGAATCGTGCCGTCCTGCCAGAGCTCCGGAAGCGCCTGAACCGCTGACAAGGGGGCAAATTCAGCGAACGTGGAATTGGCCGGATCAAGGGTGACGATGTAGATGGCCAGCCACCACAACCCGAGCAGTGCCGCCAGTCCTACAAAAAAGTGCATGGACTTGTCCGACAGGTTCTTCATGTTTCGGGTGAAACAGTTGCCACTGATCCCGGCACTGACTACCCCGTTATCAGCTAACACAACATTGCCACTCATCATAAAACTCCCACCCGTCTACCGGGCATAGCGAACGCCTATCCAGGCGTCCATTCATTCGTGTTCGGAAGCAAGACCACGAGGTGAGGCCGGATCGCTTGTCACCGACCTGCAGCCAGCGCATCCGGGCAACATGGCATCGCGCTCAAGCATGATCGACAGGTCAGGCGACGCCGCCACGATGCCAGCTGGCACGCTTGATCAACGCGACCAGAATGCCGTCGAGGAAATAACCGATGATGCCGATCGTGACCACCAGCGCGGTAAGGTGGTTGTACGATAAGGTTTCGCGCGCGTCTTCGATCGCGTAGCCTAGGCCGGACGTCACACCCAGGTATTCCGCGGGAACGAGCACAATCCACGCGACCCCCAGTGCGAGCCGGATGCCGGACAGCACGTCGAACATGATTGCGGGCATGATCACTTTCGTCAGCATGTGCCACGGTTTGGCGCCGAGGTTACGCGCGACCTTGAACCATGCCGGATCCACCTTGGCCAGGCCGGCCGCGGTGGCAAACATCACCGGCCAGACCGAGGCAATGGCGATCAGGAAGATGATCGACCCGTTCCATGTCGAGAACACCAGCACCGCTAGCGGCATCCAGGCGAGCGGACTGATCATCCGTACGAACTGGAACGGCGAGTTGGTGAAGTTGTTGAACCACTTGATACGCCCCATCAGGACGCCGATCGGCGCCCCGATCGCGATCGCGATCAACAGCCCCATGCCAAGCCGGTAGCCGCTCGCGGCTGCTGCCGCCTGAATCTTGCCCGCCGCCCACAACTCCGGAAATGCCTGGAGCGTGGGAATAAGGCCAAACGCGGTGAACGTCTTGGTTGTCGGGTTGCTCGCGATCCAGAGACTGGCGAGGAACCACAGGCCGGCGACCAAGCCAATGCCGGCCACCGCCCAGCCAAAGCGCTCAAGGAGACGCGAAAACCCGCCACCTGCGGCGGGAGTCATTGCGCTGCTCATAACTTAATCACCTCGGTCCGGGTAAACGGATCACCCTGTTGCGGAACACTCTTGTCCAGTTTCCACTTCGGATTCTTGTTCAGCGCGTTCTTGATGTAGGTGTAATTGACGAGATCCTTTTCCACGAACTCGGGCGTCAGATCCTTCAGGAAGTCGAGATCGCCACCGACCAGTGTCTGCTTCATCTCGGTCACAACCTGACGGGTTGCACTCGGGAACGGCCAGCCCTGGAAGTTGATCCGCGACTGGCCCCATTCCGGATGCTGGATCGCAGGCGGATTGGTGTAATCGGGAACCGAGTAAAACATCATTGCGCGCTCGACCACTTCTTTCGGGAACGGCAGATACTTCTTGCCATCCTTGGAAAGCATCTGCGCCATGGCCTGACGGTTGTTGGTCAAGTGCAGCTGGGCTCCAACGATCGCGTTGTGCACGCCTTGCGCCCACTGCGCCCGCGCTGGGTCCATGGCGTCATCTTCATGCATGATGACCACGCAGCAGGGGTGGCCTTTCCAGACGTCACCCGTGAAGCGAAACATTTCACCGCCGGCACGAAGTTCACCCAGTGCGTTGAAGGGTTCGGCCACGACATACGCGTCGATCTGGCCGGCAGCCATCGCGGGCGGCATGTCGGGCGGGTTCAGCACCAGGAAGTTACATTCATTGGGTGCCAGCTTGGCGTTTTGCGGGCGGATCACTGGCGTAATGCCTGCCTCGCGCAGCATCTTCTGGCCGATGATGTTGTGGATCGAGTACCAGTACGGCACGGCGAACTGCTTGCCGCCGAAATCCTTGATCGTCTTGATGCCGCTTTTCTTGCTGACGACGATTCCGGAACCATTGGTATGGTTCCAGGCGGTGATCTTCACCGGGAATTTGTTGTTGTAGCGCATATAGATCGGCACCGGGATCAGCATGTGCGTCAGGTTGAAGCGCTGGGCCGAAAAGGATTCGACCAGCGGCGACCAGCCGCGGATCAGTGTCGGCGGTTCCGACTTGATGCCCTCTTTTTTGAAGAAACCCATTTCATGCGCGACCAGCAGCGTCGCCGCATCGGTTATCGGGATATAACCGATCTTCAACACCGGATCGAAGCGCTTGGAAAATTTCTTTTCCTGCGCGAAGGCCTGTGAAGACATCATGGCCCCCAGGCCGGCCAGGCCGGCCATGCCGCCCAGTGCCGCAAGGCCTTTCAGCATGCTGCGACGACTGACACTGGTACCGAGCACGGAACCGAACAACGGGTCGTAATTGATCTCGAGATTCGGGTCCTGCATGCCGTCTGCAATGTCCGGATTCTCTGGCATGACCTGCATGCGCGGGTCGATCATTTTTGATTTGCCACACGTCCCGCATGAACATCCATCCACATGCACCAGCGGACGCTGTGCCTGCTCTTCGTATAGATATTTCTTCATTTTCGGTCTCCTAAATAAGGGAGTCGGTTATCCCGACCGGTGTTTGCCCTCTAGCGCTTGGGACGAAGAGCAAATGCTTTTTAGACGCTGATCGGGCATTTCAAGCCAAAGTCGCGGACTCCGGTTTTTTGTAGTTTGCCGCTTCCTGGAACATGGTCATCAGACGCGTACGCAAGGCTTGGACGGACGGGTCCGTGCGGTCACGGGGATCCGGCAGGTCGATGTCGAGCTCGTGAACGATGTTGCCGGGCGAGCCGGCCATGATCACGGCGCGATCGCCCATGATCACGGCCTCGTCGATGTCGTGGGTCACAAAGACAATGTTGAAACCCTTGCGCTTTGCGATGGAACGCACGTCCTTTTGCAGCGATGAACGAGTGAAGGCATCGAGTGCCGAGAACGGTTCGTCCAGCAGCAGCAACTCGGGTTCCATCACCAGGGAGCGGGCAAGCGCCACACGCTGCTGCTGACCGCCGGATAGGTCCTGCACGTTGTTGTCAGCCCAGGCCTCGAGTTCCACGAGTTTGATCGCCTCTTTGACGCGATCCTCGGTTTTCTGCTTGGACCATCGTCCGAAGCTCAAGCCAACACCGACGTTCTGGGAAACTGTCATCCAGGGAAAGAGATGCGGCGCCTGAAACATCATGACCCATCGGGGAGACGGTGCCGTAATGGCGGTGCCATCGAGCAGCACCCTGCCTTCGGTGGGCTTGTGGATCCCGGCCAGGATATGCAGCAGCGTTGATTTGCCACACCCGGAACGTCCGATGATCGCCAGCGCCTCACCCGGAGGCGATGCCAGATCGATATGATTGAAGGTAAGCGGGCTTCGCGGCGTGTAGCGATGCGTCAGGCCCTGTATCTTGATTTCTGTTCCGCGTATTGCCATTTACCTATTCCTCTATCGTCTGTTGCCGCCGTGCATGGCCCGCAAAGGGCTTACAGCATGACTCGGGTTGGATTCGAACAAATGCCATTCAGAAATGAATGCCGGCGATACGCAAGCTCACTTCCACCTTGAAAATCTGGACAGTTCGCCCGGCGATGTGCCGGGCATCACCATCAAACGCTGTTGAGGCGCTTTCCAACTTCTTCCATTCGGCGAACGAGCTCACCTTCATCCACCAGACCACGCTTGATCAACGAATGCGCCAGCGCGAGGAGCTGCCGCTCGGGGAAGGGCACGTCTTCGTAAAGCGTTTCGGACAAATCGTCCTCTTCAGCACGGCGCTCGAGCGAAGGCAATGCGCAAGAGCCCGGCTCAACCTGATCGTATGGCTTGACGCAGGAATCGGCAGCGAGCATGTCGCAGGTCGCCTCCAGGTCGATCTTCCAGGGGGGATCGGGATTCGTGACGCCGTATTGCGCTGCCAGATCTTCCCAAACCCGCCCACGGCCGCGGACGTCCTCAAGTACGCCAATCGGTGTCAGATCGGTACCTTGCCAAGCGCCCGCCGCGCCGGGATTGCTTTTTTCAACTATGGCCATGACTCACTCCTTGCTAACTGACAGCCTTGAACTCAATGATCGTGATGAACCGGCCGAATCGCCTTGACCACGGACCGCTTCGCATTTGCGGTAATACCGGGTTTCGGCACAGCAACACCGATCAGACAGTCCCGCGTCACGATCGCGGCCAGTTGATCCTCGGTCCAGCCTTCCGTGCCTTCAGGGCGGACCGGCATGACGATATAGCGGGTCTTCTGGTTGGAGTCGGCAACGCGGACCTGAACCTCTGGCGGCAACTGCAGGCCGAACTCGGTAAGCACCTGGCGCGGCCAGCGCACCAGACGGCGGCGGTAGTTCGGGGTGCGATACCACTCGGGCGACTGCCCCAAAATCGGGCGGGGATAGCACGAGCACAGGGTGCACACCACGACATGCTTCAGGGTGGGCGTATCCGCCAGCACACGCAGGTTGCAGTAGTCGCTGGGCGTACCGAACTGGGTGGGCGGGCTGGTGACCCAGTTCACGCCCACGGCCTTGCTGGCCTCGACGCCGTCTTCGATGCAAAGCTTCTTGTACTCGGGGTCCAGCCAGGCCTTGGCAACCAGACGCGCTGCGGGGAGCGGGCCGAGGGTATGCACGTACTCCTTCCAGACGCGGTGGTCTTCAGCGGAAAAAAGCCCTTTTTCGATGGCAAGTTCGCGAACAGCCATTTCGAGAATTTCGAAATCGCTGACTTCATCGACCATCGGCGCCGGCTTGTGGCTGTGATCGTGGTCATGGTCGTGGTCGTGGGGATGATCAGACATGTGTAGTTCCTCTTTTCAATAATGTCCGTGAGTCGATTCAGGCCGACTCGAGATAACGTTCCGGGATCTCGGTCTCGACGGTATCGTTGGCGAAGGTGTCGCTGTACTCGGGCCAAAGTTCCTTCTGCGGAAACACGATGCTGTAGAACCACTCGGCGTGATCCTCGTTGCCAAAGGCCTCGTCTTCCGCCGCAGGACTCTCGTAGACCAGCCTGACGATCGTGCCTACCGCGCCGCGCGTATAGGTCATGGTGCGGGTGTAGAAAAGGTCGGGCAGATCCTTGATGCGCACCCGGTCGCCTTCCTTGAATTTGGCCTTGCCGGCCTGACCCTTGAAGCACTGGGGATCGCCAATGCCGGTGGCCATCTTGGCGTGATGGGTTCTATCGTAAACAGGCTTGTTGCTCATAGCGTTTTCCCTCTTTAAAGTTGCTTGGTCTTTGCGGGGAGGTACTCGCCCAGACCCTGCCCGGACTTCGCGCGCTCCCTGAGTTCGACCATCTTGTTGTGCAACTCGGTCAGCGTGCAGTACTGCTTGTCGACCAGGATGCGGGCGGCCGTCATCAACCAGCGACCGTAGTAGGGCATACCGAGGTATACCGTTTGGCCGACATCCACGTTCTGCTTGCGGCGACGCTCTTCGGCTGTCCACACGCCGCGCCAGGCCAAACATTCGCAGGTGGCGAACGTATTCAATTCCCACACCTCTTCTTCCTTCTCGTGATACACGATCGGCACATCCGGCTCGCCGCCGACATCATGCGGCGTCCGCGTGTAGGCCCTGAAGAGGGTATGGTCGATTTCGGTGGGCGCGGGAGCGTGCGTCTGCTTATGCAGCGCTGGCTGCAACTGACCGACAGTATTGAGATGTCGGAGCACCTCTTCTCTGGTAGACGATGACATTGTTTTCGACTCCTAATTTGGATTACGAACAAGTCGGTTTGCCGTAGAACCTGCCATTCGATTTTCGAATACGACAATCGGACTCTTGCTAATGGCCAAACATCAAAAACCTGGTGTATCGCTGGCTGGCACTGAACATTCGGAGCACTCGACCACACCGCAGGTGCTTGATGTAAACAACTATGCGCCATTCAATTATTGAATTCCAAGACTAAATTCCGATAGGCTCCATAGGGGTTGGCTATAGTCTCGAAATGCCTGTTGATGCACGCATTCGGTGTGCTCAATAGATGGGTGGCACGTGCCGAAACACCGACACAAAAAGACCACCCTTCAATCAATAAATGGGTGCGGCGCCACAGGCACCGCCTAGGGAAACGTCCCGGTTCAACCGAACCCGAAGTCGGTGCTCCGATTTCTCGTCGACGTGACAGGCCGAGAGCCATGCGCGTCATACTCGACGGGCCAGGTACGTGTAGTAATTGCATGCCGCGAAGAAGGTTCCGTTGTCCATTGCCTGACGCTGCTCCCTGTGCCAGGCTTCGATCGATTGTTCCGGCAACATGCCGGACTTTTTGACGTAGGGCACATAGGTCTCGGCGAAGGATTTGAAGTAGCTGGCCTGACCGATTTCGACCACCGCCTCGCCCCACGCCGCGTCCAGTTCTAGGTCCAGGCCAGGCAACAGACGCGGCAGATCGCGCATGATCCGTGGATTATTGAAGGTGGAATTCGCCAGGGCCGCGTCCATTCGCTGACCGAAACTGTGATCCGGATACGCGTAGGTCAGCGAGGCATAATCGCCATCGAAAACCACCACGATTCCGCCCGGACGGACAAGCCGGGCCATCTCGCTCATTACCGCAATGGGCGCGGTGACGTGACTGATCAGTGTGTGGGCAACGACGATATCGAATGACCCCGACCGAAAGTCGAGCTTGTGCGCATCCCCCACCTGAAAAGTGAGCCGGTCACCGAATCCTTCGGCCTGTGCGAGAGTGCTCGCAATATCGAGAAAGGGTCGGCATTGATCCACGCCTATTGCCGTTCCGGTGAAATCACTTCGACGGGCGAGCGATCGCAATACGACCCCGGTTCCGCACCCCACCTCCAGCACACGGGCTTTCGGCGGCAAGCTCAGCCTCGCCACATACTGATCGAGCAATCGGGCAAACACGTCGTCCTGGGCCCGGCTCTCGAGCCGCGCCGCAATTCGCTCAACTGCCGTTTCATCCAGTTCGTTGCTGAAGCGATGGGGGTCACGCGCAACCATTTTGCACCTCACTTTTCACCGATCCTGTTCGGCATGCCATGCATGGAAAACAGAACCCTTGACCAACTTCACACTGTCCGCGCACCGCAGGGACAATCGCCCTGGATCCGTCCGACGGCACAAAAAAAGCCGCCTCACGCAGAGGCGGCAACCCTAGGACATCCGGCACAGGAGGTTGAGTTAACCGGATTTGAGGAGCCTTAACTCGTATGTTCTGTGTGATTCCTGCGTTCTTTCGGGGCGACGCCAGGGCAACACCGGCAACCCGATCATCCGAGTTGCGGCACGCCCGTTACAAAGCTTGTTGCCTCCTCATCCGCATCCCTACCAGGACTTATAAGGCAGGAACTTTCCACTTATGGTGACAAGCACGCGATCCCCCTTGGGATCTTCCTGCCGGTCGATGTTCATGGTGAAATCGATCGCGCTCATGATGCCGTCGCCGAATTTTTCGTTGATCATTTCCTTGATCGTCTCGCCGTAGACATTCAGCATTTCATACCAGCGGTAAATCAATGGATCCGTCGGGATGGTGCTGTCCCAAGTTTTGGTCGGGAAGCGCTGCAACGCGGTCGACATGGCGGAGTCAAAACCGAGCGCCTCGGCCACCTTGTCCGCTTCCGGCTTTTCCAGGTGATTCATTCCCAGGCACGCCGAACAGACGTATTCCGGAGAAAGTCCTGCCGCCTTGGCGACATCGTTCCAGCTCAGGCCTTTTTCGAATTTGGCCTCAAGGATGGCTTCTTTCATTTCCTGCTTGTTCATGGCTGAGTCCAGTGCGTTTTGCTTGGATCGGTGAGGACCTGGGCAGTCTCGCGACTCGCTGCCCAGCCCAGTCAGGGTTGAACCACCGGACCGCCCGGCCCGATGGTTCGGTCGCTACGCCCGCTCTTAGGTGAGGCTCAGGGCAAGGAACAGCCCGCCCGTAGCCAGGGCAGCAATGCCGCTGACGCGTGCCGCCAGCAGGCGTGCCTTCTCGGAGTAGGCTGCGAGCTTTTCGAGGCCCAGTACGCCGCCGACGATAAGCGCATACTGAATCGCGGCGAAGCCGATCAGATAAGCCACCAGCGGTGCGGCTTCCGCACCAATAATGGATTCACCGTAGGCATAGCCATGCAGAACGCCGCTCGCGGCAAAAATTGCGCTTAACGCAAAGGCGCCCGGGTAGCGGCGCGTCAGTGCCAGCACCCCGCCCACCACGACCGAGAGCGCCACCAGCATTTCGGACATCGGGATGCTTGCAGCGCCCAGATGGAGGACCGTGCCGCCAATGGTCGCGCCGATGAAGGCCAGCGGCACCAGGAAGCGCGAAGCCCCTTTCAGCGCGCAGGTCAGCAACATCGCCACGACCAGAAACGCGAAATGATCAAGCCCAATGATCGGATGGCCAAAACCGGACAGCAAACCCTGGCTGAACGTCTGCGGAGTCATGCCACCCATCGGGTGATGCGCGAACGCCGACGTCGTCGCGACGAGCAGGAGCCCGGCAGTGACCGCGACCGTGCCGCGCAGATGGTTTTCAGACATATGTTTCGTGAGATTCATGACAATTTTCCTCGCTGTTGGCTGTTTGCTACCCAAACCTACAAACCGTTACAAAAAACTTGCGCGGCAATAGCACACCACACACGGCTTCCGCTCGTTTCGACACCCCGGGCCAAAAGGAACAGCGACCCAGCGCGACGCTCATAATGCTTTTGGCGGTAAGGGGAGGTTTGCGTTTATCATTCCTAAGCATCGAGCTTGCCTATGAATGCGAACCTCTCTCACCGTTGAGGATCAATATGCATGATGCGATTCTTTTTTTCCAAGACTTAATTCCGATGAGGTCTATAGGAAGTGGCTATGGATAGAAACTTGGTCTTCCCTCGTTCCATTCGATACCTGATTGCCGTTGCGGACATGCACAGCTTCACGCGCGCGGCAGAAGCGCTCTTCGTGTCGCAGCCGACGCTATCGCAGCAAATCAAGCAATTGGAGGAGTTGTTGGAGGTGCAGTTGCTGGACCGGTCCGGCCGGACCGTGAGGCTGACTGCCGCCGGCGAGGTCTATTTGCACCACGCTCGCCGTGCCCTGGGAGAACTCAACGCCGCCAAGCGGGCCATCCACGAGTTGCAGGATTTGAGTCGCGGCACGCTCCGCCTAGGGATGACGCCGATCACCGACTATCTGGCCATTCCACTACTGGAACAATTCAACGCCCGCTTCCCCGGCATCAGCGTGAACACGCTGGAAATGCCGCAGGATGAAATCAAGTCGGCCCTGGCCGAAGACCGAGTCGACATCGGGATTGCCTTTAGCAGCACGCTCTCGACCGAGGACGCCTCGGACGATATCGACAGCCACATCCTGTTCGTCGAGACCCTCAACCTTGCCGTCGGCCAGGATCACCCCCTGGCCGGACAAGTCGGGCCGATGAGCAAGCATGCCCTGGAGCAGGAACCGCTGGTGCTGTTCAATACGGATTACGCGCTGCGGCGCAGCATCGACCTGTACTGCCTTGAACAGGGGCTCAATCCGCCCATCGCCATGGAGGCCAGTTCGCTCAGCGTGATCATCGAAATGGTCCGGCTTGGCCGCCTCGCCACCATACTTCCCGACACCATTTCCTGCGCGCAACAGGGGCTTCATTCGATTTCCCTGCTGCCAGAACTGCCTCACCACACGATCAGCCTGATCTGCCGCAAAGGGACGTACAAGAGCCCGGCCTGCCAGGCCTTTGTGGATGTGGCAGCGGATTGGTCCTCGGTCAGATGCCCAATGACGCCCAGCCACCGGCTCAGACCCTGTCCCATGATCGATGTGTGCGCGCATACCAAGCCTGGGTTTGGCGGTGAGGATGATGTCCTCCAGGGGGCCGCAGCGGATGCATCGGAAACATGATCGCAACCGGCGACAGCCTGAAAAGGTTTAAAAGGCCGGGAGGCGCGAACAGGCGTCCTCGCAAGGTCGTGCGCTGCCCGATTGAAAATAGGGTCGATGCCCGCCTACAGTTCAGGTCTTGCCCACAGTACCCCGCCTGCGAATTCCACCTTCTTTTTGAGTATCGCGCCGGACGACCCGCGTTCGCTCATGCAGGCGTTTCATTGCGCGCATAAACACGGCAGGATCGTCCTGCGACCGGGCGAGGACCAGCGCCCCCTGAATGCCCGCGACAACATCTTCGGCGGTTTCGCGCGCGGCCCGGCTGTTGAAACCGCTGCGTTTCAATGCGGCAGAAAGCACTCGGATCCAGGTGGTGAAATAGGACTGAACCTCAATCGCAAAGCGCTCCCGCGTATCGTCCAGCGCAAAGGTTCCCACCAGGCAGACCCGCCTGCCGGAGTGGAAAAAGTCGATGACGGCCCGGAACATGGCGTCGATCCCCGCTGTCGGGTCGTCGCCTTCGCGCAGCGGCATGAAGACGTTCGTTTCGAACCAGCCGGCCACATCCTCCAGCACCGCCCGAGCCATTTCTTCCTTGCCGTCGGGAAAGAGGTGATACAGGCTGCCCTTACCCAGCCCCGTCCTTTTGGTGATCTCGGACAGGCTTGCGCCCGCAAAGCCGTACTCCCGGAAAAGTTCCGCCAGCACCGGAATCGCATCGCGCCGATCGGCGACGCTGCGGGCCACGATCTAGAATAGGCCCATTTCCGTCAGGCCGGGATGATCCTCTGGCCGCGGGCCCTGTTCCCACAGAAATTTCCGCTCGGACGCCTGGATCGAGACATCGTTGATGCTGGCCTCGCGCCGGCGCATCAAGCCACGCTCGTCGAATTCCCACAGCTCGTTTCCGTGCGAACGGAACCAGTTGCCGGAATCATCGTGCCACTCGTATTTGAAGCGCACCGCGATACGGTTTTCGTGGAAGCTCCACAATTCCTTGATCAGGCGGTAGTCGAGTTCGCGCGCCCACTTGCGTTCGAGAAAGGCCACGATCGCTTCGCGACCCTGCAGGAATTCGCCGCGGTTGCGCCAGCGGCTGTCCTCCGTATAGGCGAGGGACACCTTTTTCGGATCGTGCGTGTTCCAGGCATTTTCGGCCATGCGAACCTTCTGCGCGGCGGTTTCCGGGGTGAACGGGGGCAGGGGCGGGCGCTCGGACGTCGTCATGTGGCTTCTCCGTGTTGCTGTGTGTACCGATTGGTACAGGGTAGGCCACGCCACACGGATTTTCAAGGGCAAGCTCTGGCAGCGGCGTCCCGCAACAGAGGGGGCGCCGGAATGCATAAGCGATTTCTATTGACGCAATTGAAATTAGGTCTTGGACAATGCCCCTTGGGCGCACCATAGTTTGAACCGTCGACAGTTTTTCAGGGCGCCTCGCACACCATCGAGCCGCCGCCATGCGTACCCCTGGATTCCCACAATGAAAATCGATCTGGCCCCACCCTACCGCGGCACCGACCTGGGCCATGAAGCGGAGACGCTGCTGGGGCCCTGCGTGCAATGTGGTCAATGCACATTCACCTGCCCGACCTTCCGCCTGCTCGACGACGAGTGGGACGGCCCGCGCGGCCGCATCTACCTGATCAAGCAAATGCTCGAGGGCAAGGAGCCCGACGAGGCCGCCCTGCTCCCGGCCTATTCCCTGAAAACACTGGAGGGGAAATCGCTCGAAGCCAATCTGCAGCTGCATCTCGATCGCTGCCTCAGCTGCCGATCCTGCGAAACCAGCTGCCCGCAGGGGGTTCGCTACGGGCGCCTGCTCGATATCGGGCGGGAGCTGGTCGAGAAGGCCGTGCCACGCCCGCTTAAGGAAAGGCTGGCGCGCCGGGCGCTGCGTGCCGTGGTTCCCCACCGCTACCGCTTCACCGCATTGCTGCGTGCAGGACAAACGCTGCGCCGCTTCCTGCCGGACACCGTGCGTTCCAGAATTCCGCAGCGACGGACGGCGGGCGCCTGGCCGGACCACGCACACGCCCGCAGCATGGTGATCTGGCAGGGGTGCGTGCAGCCGGCCCTGGCGCCGGACATCAATGCCGCCGCGGCGCGCGTGCTGGATCGTTTGGGCATCCGTCTGATTGCGGCAAACAACGGCTGCTGCGGCGCCCTCAGCCACCACATGGCTGCGACGGATGAGGCGCGCGCCTTCATGCGAAAGAATATCGACGCCTTGTGGCCGCACATCGAAGCGGGCGCGGAAGCCCTCGTCATCACCGCGAGTGGTTGCGGCGCGCACTTCCGCGATTACGGCCAACTTTTGCATGACGACCCGCACTACCGCGACAAGGCAAAGCGCGTCTCCGAAATGGCCCGGGATATCGCGGAGATTGTCGCTGCGGAATGGCGAGATGAGCTGCTGCAGGATTTGCCTGCACCGCAGCGCATCGTCTTCCAGTCTTCCTGCAGCTTGCAGCACGGCGAAAAACTGAACGGAGTGGTCGAGATGCTGCTGAAGCGCGCTGGATTCAAACTGATGCCCGTGAGCTATTCCTTCATGTGCTGCGGTGCAGCGGGCACCTATTCGCTCCTGCAACGGACACTTTCGGAATCGCTGCGTGAGCGCAAGCTGAAAACGCTGATGGCAAGCCGACCGGTGGCCATTGCAACGGCCAATATCGGCTGCCTGACGCACCTGGCCCTGGCTTCCCCGGTGCCGGTCCACCACTGGATCGAAATGTTGGATGCCAGGATTTCAGGCGAAGCTCCGCTTTGAAATACCACGAGGACCCGTGACCTCGCGGTTCCCCGGTCCGCCTGCCTGGTTTAGTGGTTTTGCTTCACGCTTTTGCCTCGGATTCACGCCAGCTCCCCTCGCACCACGGGCGTGACATAGCCGCCCACGCTCACCTCATACGATCCGTCGACCCTGCGTGCGCGCAGCATGACCAGGGACGGCCGGCGTACCTCGTAGCCCTGCTCGATCCGAATTGAAAATTCAGGCTCGGGAAAGAACCGGTGTTCCAGCAGGTAGGCGCCGAGGAAGGCCGCGCCATTGCCGGTGGCCGGATCCTCGCGCACGCCGTGCGCCTCGAAGAAAAATCGCGCGCACAGGTCATTCCCCGGGTGGTGCGTCTGGCGGCAGAACAGATAAACGAGGGACGGGAAGCCCTCGGTCGCCAGCGCAGCGAACGCATCGAGGTCAAGCTGGCTGCGGCGGAGTGCGTCGAGGCTGCGCAGCGGGACGATCATGGCCGAGGTGCCGGCGGAGAACTGCTGAACGGGAAAGTCGGCGTCGATGTCGCCCGGCAACACGCCCACTGCCGCGGCCATCCGTTCGGGCGCGCAGGTTTTCCCCGGTGTCACCGGCGGCGCAAGAAACCACGCCACATCTTTCCCTTCCGCGGAAACCTCGAACGTGACGGGGACCTGCCCCAGCATGAGGTTCAGCTTCACCGGTCCCGTAGCATCGTGCAATACATGATGGCGGAGCACCCACGCGGTGCCGAGGATGGGATGGCCGGCAAAGGCGATCTCCCGTGCCGGCGTAAAGATCCGTACCCGGTAACCGTCATCTGCTTCGGGCTCGGGGGTAACGAAGGTCGTTTCCGAGTAATTCGTCTCCGCCGCCAGCTTTTGCATCGTTTCGTCGGGCAGGGCGTTCTCGCCGACAACTACCGCCAGCGGATTCCCTGAGTAGGGCTGCTCTGCAAAGACATCAACGATGTGGAATTGGTGTGTCATGGTCTCGCGTCCCCCGTGGTCGCCGAACGAGGCTGTGGAAAAACCCCAAAAATATCAATCCCCCGCATCTTGCCCCGGCCCCCCGTCTGCATCAACATCGCGTCATTGTTTGGTGATGGTTCCGACGCATGGCGCCTACAAACAATCGACACCAGCTCGCGTTTCCTTGCCGTAGCGCTGCAACGGGAACTGCTCCCGGCACCTGAACCCCGACGGACCGTCCACAGGCGGCAGGCGGAATTCGGGCTGTCTTTCCGGCTTCCGCCGGCCGGCTTTGTCGGTCGATTTTCCCGTGCGGACGGGCGATGGTCTGTAGCTTTTGTTCCTCCCGGACTTGAAATTGTCACAGTACGCCCCTACTATTAGCACTCTATGGCGGCGAGTGCTAACCACATCTTCGCCGCTTCCTTATTTTCGGGCAGCCCTGGGCTGCCTTTATTAACGCTGACGCAATGGAGACTTTGCAATGAAAATCCGTCCTCTGCACGACCGAGTGATTGTCAAACGCATGGAAGAAGAGCGCAAGACCGCTTCCGGCATCGTGATCCCCGACACCGCCACCGAAAAGCCCGATCAGGGCGAAATCATCGCCGTCGGCACGGGCAAGAAAGACGACCAGGGCAAGCTGATTCCGCTCGACGTGAAAGTGGGCGACCGCGTGCTGTTCGGCAAGTACGCCGGCCAGACCGTCAAGGTCGAGGGCGACGAACTGCTGGTGATGCGCGAAGAAGACATCATGGGCGTGGTCGAGGCATAAGCCCCTCACGCTTCTTCACTCTCTATCCCAAATTCAGGAGTAATACACATGGCTGCAAAAGACGTACGTTTTGGCGATTCCGCCCGTCACCGCATGGTGGCTGGCGTCAACATCCTGGCGGACGCCGTCAAGGTGACCCTGGGCCCGAAAGGCCGCAACGTGGTGCTCGACCGTTCCTACGGCGCCCCCACCGTGACCAAGGACGGCGTGTCGGTTGCCAAGGAAATCGAGCTGAAGGACAAGCTGGAGAACATGGGCGCGCAGATGGTCAAGGAAGTCGCTTCCAAGACTTCCGACGTCGCCGGCGACGGCACTACCACGGCCACCGTGCTGGCGCAGTCCATCGTCAACGAAGGCATGAAGTACGTCGCTGCCGGCATGAACCCGATGGACCTCAAGCGCGGCATCGACAAGGCCGTGATCGCGATCACCGCCGAATTGAAGAAGATTTCCGTTCCCTGCACCAGCAGCAAGGAAATCGCCCAGGTCGGCTCCATCTCCGCCAACTCCGATTCCTCGATCGGCGACATCATCGCCGCCGCCATGGACAAGGTCGGCAAGGAAGGCGTCATCACGGTTGAAGACAGCTCGGGTCTGGATAACGAGCTCGACGTCGTCGAAGGCATGCAGTTCGACCGCGGCTACCTCTCGCCCTACTTCATCAACAACCCCGACAAGCAGATGGCGATCATGGAAGATCCCTTCATCCTGCTGTTCGACAAGAAGATCTCCAACATCCGCGACCTGCTGCCCGTGCTGGAACAGGTGGCCAAGGCCGGCAAGCCGCTGATGATCGTCGCCGAAGACGTCGACGGCGAAGCGCTCGCCACCCTGGTGGTCAACAACATCCGCGGCATTCTGAAGACCTGCGCCGTCAAGGCACCGGGCTTCGGCGACCGTCGCAAGGCGATGCTGGAAGACATGGCCATCCTCACCGGCGGCACCGTGATCGCCGAAGAAGTCGGCCTCTCCCTGGAAAAAGCCCAGCTGACCGATCTGGGCCGCGCCAAGCGTATCGAGATCGGCAAGGAAAACACCACCATCATCGACGGCGCCGGCAACGCGGACGCGATCAAGGGCCGCATCAGCCAGATCAACAAGCAGATCGACGAAGTCACCTCCGACTACGACAAAGAGAAGCTGCAGGAGCGCAAAGCCAAACTGGCCGGTGGCGTCGCCATCATCAAGGTGGGCGCAGCAACCGAAGTCGAGATGAAAGAGAAGAAGGCCCGTGTCGAAGACGCGCTGCATGCCACCCGTGCCGCCGTTGAAGAAGGCGTCGTTCCCGGCGGCGGCGTCGCGCTGCTGCGCGCCAAGGCCGCTGCGGCCAAGGTGAAGGGCGACAACCACGACCAGGACGCCGGCGTGAAGATCGTGCTGCGCGCCATCGAGGAGCCGCTGCGCCAGATCGTCAAGAACTGCGGCGAAGAGCCCTCGGTCGTTGTCAACAAGGTGCTGGAAGGCAAGGGCAACTTTGGCTACAACGCCGGCACCGGCGAATTCGGCGACATGATGGCGATGGGGGTGCTCGACCCCACCAAGGTCACCCGCATCGCGCTGCAGAACGCGGCGTCGATCGCCGGCCTGATGCTGACCACCGACTGCATGATCGCCGACCTGCCGGAAGACAAACAGTCTGCCGCGATGGGTGGTGGCGACATGGGTGGGATGGGCGGGATGGGCGGCATGGGCGGCATGATGTAAAAACCCGGCCCCGGCTGTTCACCGCCAACCAAAAGCCCCGCCTCGCGCGGGGCTTTTTTATGGTTCTTCGCATCTTTCGGGGGAAGGCTGGGTTGACGGAGTAGAGGTTGGTAAATTGGCAGCCCCCCGGCCTCCTTCGGGCGCTGTGTGTTAGGCGCCGGCAGGCGCGACCGGCTTGAACCACACCCGGCCGGGCTTTCGCTCTTTACTTGAGCGATCTGAAGACAGGCCCCCACGCAGGGTGGCCCGATTCCGCGGGGGTCAATTCGAATTTCGGATCGAGCTCCAGCGCCTTGCGAAACGAATCGCGACAGGCTTTTTTCCGGGACTGGGAACAATGCATGAAAGCCAGGTACTTGTGCGCCGCCACCTTGTCGGAATCCAGGAACAGACCCGAGGTGAGCGCGCTTTGCAGCAGCCGCGTCGAGCTCCTGTAGTCTCCATCCTCGTAAGCGCGAATCCCCAGCGACAAGTCCTTTTCGGCCTTGCGAAGGGCGAGTCGGTCCAGGCCCGTGTCCCGCACGATGGGCGCAGCGCAGCCTGTCACGAGTAGCGCAGCGCAGAGCAGTGCGCTTATCTGCTTCCTGGTCATGTCCTTGCTTTACCTGAATTTGTGCCTGATCTTGAGCGACTGCCCCGGTTTCAGGTTCACGGTACCACGATAGGGCGAAAACGCCTGATTGCGCACTTCCACCTGGTGCTTCCCGGCCTCCAGCTGCAGCGAGGTGAACGGTGGAGACACGCCGACGCGCTTGCCATCGACGAAGATCTCGCCCCAGGGCGAAATCGCAAACGATACGGTGGCTTTCGCCTGCGGGATGGCAGCGGGCGCTGTTACAGGCTCGGACGGTGCCGCAGCGGGCGCGGCCGGCAGGGCCGGCTCGACCGCCGCTTGCGGCGGGCTGACGCCTTCAAACGCCGGAACGGCCGGGGCGGACATCCTGCCGGGCGCGGGATTGGGGGCCAGCACATACACCGCAATCGCGGCCACGGCCAGCAGCGAAAGCGCGAGCAGAGCAGGCTTGTGACGCTGCAGCCCATTCCGCAGCGTTGACTTGTTCCCGGTTCCCGGCCCGCTGCCCGCCGACGCGGCTGCCATCACCCCCCGGGCCTTGTCAGGTGGCAAGAAAACCGTCGCGTCGTGCGGCCCCGCCTGCGTCCTGCCTGCCTTCCTCGGATTGGTCGGCGTGCCGACGGCGGTGGACAGGCGTTCGGCTTCGGGTGGAGCACCATCCCGCAGCCTCAAATCGCGGGCGAACTCGCCGGCAGTCTGATAGCGATCCTGCGGCTGCTTGGCCAGCGCACGACGGACGATCCGGTCGAAAAACGGCGGCACGCGGGGGTTGACCGTGCTGGGCGGCGCAGGTTCCTCGTTCAAAACCTTGTACATGATGGCGCTGAGGTTGTCGCCATTGAAAGGCGTCGTCCCGGTCAGCATTTCGTACAGCACCACGCCCAGCGCAAAAATATCGGTCCTGCCATCCGTGGCCTGGCCTGCCACCTGCTCCGGCGCCATGTATTTGGGCGACCCCAGCACGGTGCCGAGCTGCGTGCGCGAACCCGTGGGAATCTGGGCAATGCCGAAATCCATGATTTTGACGTCGCGGCCGGGCGTGATCATGATGTTCGCCGGCTTGATGTCGCGGTGCACCACATGGTTTTTGTGCGCGTAGTCCAGCGCACCGGCGATGCGCGCCGCGATTTTCCCGATCATGCCCACCGGCAGCACCACGCCGGAGTCGAGCATCTCGCGCAGCGATTCCCCGTCCAGATATTCCATCGCGATATAGGCGATATCGTCGGCCTCGCCCACGTCATAAATGGTGACGATGTTGGGATGGTTCAGGCGGCCCGCCGATTTGGCTTCGCGGTAGAAACGCTCCTCGAACTCGGCACGTTCCTCTTTCGAGAGATTGAGATTGATCGTCTTGATGGCGACAGTGCGCTCGATCAACGGGTCCACCGCCTTGTAGACCGTCCCCATCGCGCCCTGCCCCAGGGTAGCGACCACTTCGTAACGACCGATTATTGTTTGACTTGTCATGTGGAAGGCGTGGTGGGCGGCTTGCTTCTGTGCGATTCAGGGTGAGAGAATCTTCGTTGAAGAAAGTATAACAAACACAAAAGGGACACTTGCTTTGTCAACCACCGCACCCAATACCCCGCTTTCGCTCGAGATCGCCGCGAGGACGGATCCGGGCACGCTGCGAAGCCTGAACGAAGACAGCATCGCCACCGTCGGCGAACTGGGCCTGCTGGTGCTGTCGGATGGCATGGGCGGATACCAGTCGGGCGACGTGGCCAGCCGCATCACCACCCAGGTCATCGTCGAGGGATTGGCCCAGGCCCTGAAGGACAAAACGCACCAGGACGGCGGGGTGGCTGCCGACGTGGAAGAGGTCGTCAAGCGAGCCAACCGCGCGATCTACCTGGAAGGCGAAAGCCGCGCGCAGCGCGAGCACACCAGCCGGGAACAGGCCATGGGCTCAACCCTGGCGCTGCTGCTGCTTAAGAACAACCACGTCACCCTGGCGCACGTCGGCGATTCCCGCATCTATCGACTGCGCGCGAACCGGCTGGAATTGCTGACGCATGACCATTCCTTGCTGCAGGAGCAGATCGACCAGGGAATCCTCAGTGCGGAGGCCGCGGCCACCTCCCATAACCGCCATCTGGTGACGCGCGGACTGGGCCTGCAGGCCGAGGTGGACGTTGCGCTGGACACGTGCGAAGCCCTGCCGGGCGACCTCTACCTGCTCTGCTCGGATGGTCTGAACGACATGGTCGACAATGCGGACATCGAACTGGTGCTCAATTCGCTCCAGGCCAACCTGCCGCTTGCCGCCAGCCAGCTGGTCATGATCGCCAACGACAACGGCGGCGAAGACAACATCTCCGTCATTCTGGCGAAGGTCGGAACGCAAACCTCCCCAGTCGCGAAAAAGCACGGCTTTTTCGGCTGGCTCTTTGGACGCTAAAGCCCATGGCAAAACTCATCGTCAGTCAAAACGGAACGGTCACCGAAAACCGGTTTCTCAACGATGCCAGCTTCACGATCGGCAGCCTGCCCGACAGCGACCTGTGCCTGGCCATCGATGGCGTCAGCCGCTCGCATGCCCGTATCACCTCGATCGGCAACGATGACTTCCTGGAAGACCTGGGCAGCACCAATGGCACCGTGGTGAATGGCCAGCCCGTTACCCGGCACATCCTTCAAAACGACGACGTCATCGAGATTGCCGGCGTGCAGATTCGCTACCGGAACCACAAGGCAATCGATGGCCCCAGCTTCGACAGGACGATGATCATTCAGGCCTCGGTCCTGGAGCGTAACGCGCCCGCCCAGCCGGTCGGCGCCTATTCGCTGGCGACGGCAAAGAAGGCGTTCCGCCTCAAGAAAGGGGGGCGGCTGGGACTGATCCGCGCGTTCGATGGCTCCCCATCAAGCCGGGAAATCGAATTGTCCGAGGTGCTGCATGTCTTCGGCATACCCGGCAAGCAGCTTGCGGTGATCAACTCCCGCCCGCACGGCTATTTCATCACCCATGTCGAGGGGAAAACCCCTGCGCGCCTGAACGGGAAATCCATCGGCCTTGAGCCCCGCCCCCTGTCGCCCAACGACACGATCGAAGTAGGCGACGAGAAGCTGCTCTTCCTGTTCAAATAGGGAAACCCGTTCGCTGCCGCAATCCATCGCACGCGGCGCGCCAGGCAATTTTTTATTGGGGTTTGCTGGAATCCAGCGTGGAAACTGCCTTTTGTAGCCTGCCGGGGCGGCATACACGCCTGCGCTAGGTGGTTTGTGAGAGCAGGTCGTTGACCATGCGACGAAACATCCTTACCACTTCATCGCGGTCAATGTCCGGGTTGCGGATGGCGCGAATGCGCAGGCCCTCGAACATGGCCGCGATGGCCTCGGCCATGCCCGCGAGCGTTGCCTTGCTGTCACGGTGGCCGGCGGCCTGACGCAGGGTCCGGATCGTTTCGATCAGGCTGCCGATGCACTGCCGGTCAGCCGCCTGAACGATGCCGGCAATATGCGGGTTGCGCGCCGCCTCGGCGACGATTTCAAGTTGCAGTCCGGCCGTGTCGGGATCCAGGTTGGCTTGCACGCCCTCGACCGCGCGCTCGACCATGGCTGCCTTGACGTCGCTCGCCGCGCGCAGTTCGGCGGTCAGCGTCAGCAGGCGCTGCAGATCCTGGGCGACGATGTCGGCAATGATCGCTTCCTTGTTCTCGAAGTAATGGTAGATGTGGCCGGTGCTCATGCCGGCCGCTTTCGATATCTGCGCGATGCTGGTGCCATGGAAACCGTGCCGGCGGAAGCATTCCTCGGCGGCGGCGCGAATTTGCGTGCGGCGTGCTTCGGCACGCGGCGCTTCCGTGTTTTGGTTGATGGCGGCTGGCATGTGGATCTCCGGTCTGGGTGCCCAAGCGAATGTTGAATCGTGCAGTGGGCCAATCTTGCAATTGAATAAATTATAATGTAGATTGAACGTTCATTCTAGTTTGGATGTTCGATTTCGTTTATCGAACGGTTCTATATTCATGGCATTGGCCGGCCGCCCCCGCGGGTTGCTGGCCGTGCCATTTCAAAAGGTCAACCATGCAGACTCCCCGCCACCTGCCTTTCATCCCGCTGGGCCTCGCGCTGGCCGGTGCCTTCCTGCTTGCCGCCTGCGGGGGGAAGGAAACGCCGCCCGGGCCGGGCGCTGGCGGGCCGGGCGCACCGGCCGTCACGGTGGTGACGGTGCAGACCGAATCCGTTGCGGTGGCCTCCGAACTGCCTGGACGCACTTCACCTTATCAGATTGCCGAACTGCGTCCGCAGGTGACCGGCATCGTCAAGGAACGCCTGTTCAAGGAAGGCAGCGAGGTCAAGGCGGGGCAGGTGCTGTACCGGATCGACCCCGCAACGTATCAGGCGGCCTTCGACAGTGCGCAGGCCAATCTGGCGCGTGCCGAAGCGAATCTGTACGCGGCGCGGCTGAAGGCCGGGCGCTACGCCGAGCTGGTGAAAATCGAGGCGGTGAGCAAGCAGGCCAACGACGAAGCGGATGCTGCGCTGAAGCAGGCACAGGCCGATGTCGGCGCCGCCAGGGCCGCGCTCGACAGGACGCGGATCGATCTCGGCTACACCCGCGTCACCTCGCCGATCGCGGGCCGCATCAGCCGCTCGGCGGTGACGCCAGGGGCGCTGGTCACCGCCAACCAGGACGATGCGCTGGCTACCGTGCAGAAACTCGACCCGATCTATGTCGACCTGACCCAGTCCAGCGCCGACATGCTGCGCATGCGGCGCGATCTTGAATCCGGCAGGCTGCAGCGCGCCGCCGGCAATGCCGTTCCGGTCCAGTTGGTGCTGGAAGACGGCAGCGTCTACGGTGCCGAGGGCAAGCTGGCTTTTTCCGAAGTGACGGTCGACGAAGGCACCGGAAGCGTCACGCTGCGCGCGGTGTTCCCCAACCCCAAGGGCGAACTGCTGCCCGGCATGTACGTGCGGGCGCGCCTGACCCAGGGCACGCAGGACAATGCCATCCTGCTGCCGCACGCGGCGGTGAGCCGCGATCCGCGCGGCAATGCGACGGTGATGCTGGTGAATGCCGAAAACACGGTCGAGCCGCGCGTCGTCAAGACCGGGCAATCGATCGGCGACAAGTGGGTGGTGAGCGAAGGGCTCGCCCCGGGCGACCGTGTCATCGTCGAAGGCCTGCAGAAGGCACACCCGGGCAGCCCGGTACAGGTGCAGGAGGCGGGTGCTGCGGCAGCCGCGCCCGCAGCCCCCGCCGCAGTGGCGAAGTGAGGTAGCGCACCATGGCCCGTTTCTTCATCGACCGACCCATCTTCGCGTGGGTCATCGCCATCGTCATCATGCTCGCCGGCGTGCTGTCCATCCTGGCGCTGCCGGTGTCGCAATATCCGGCCATCGCGCCGCCCACCGTCGCCATCAACGCCGCCTATCCCGGCGCCTCGGCGAAGACGGTGGAAGACTCGGTCACCCAGGTCATCGAGCAGAAGCTGACCGGCCTCGACAACCTGCTCTACATGAGCTCGCAATCCGATTCCTACGGCCGCGCCACGGTGACGCTCACCTTCGACGCCGGCACCGATCCCGACATCGCGCAGGTGCAGACGCAGAACAAGCTGCAGCTCGCGCTGCCGCTGCTGCCGCTGGCGGTGCAGCAGCAGGGCGTGCAGGTGGTGAAGTCGACACGCAACTTCCTGATGATCGTCGGCTTCGTCTCCAAGGACGGTTCCATGAGCCGGACCGACCTCGCCGACTTCCTCAACTCGACCGTGCAGGAGCCCTTGTCGCGCGTCACCGGCGTCGGCGAGGTGCAGGTGTTCGGCGCCCAGTACGCCATGCGCATCTGGCTCGATCCGGCCAAGCTGAACAACTACAGGCTCACGCCGGGTGACGTGCAGGCGGCGATCCGCGTGCAGAACAATCAGATTTCGGCCGGCCAGCTGGGTGGCACGCCAGCGGTGGCGGGGCAGGGCTTCACCGCATCGATCACCGCGCAGAGCCGGCTGCAGACCGTCGGGGAGTTCGAGCGGATCCTGCTGCGCAGCTCGGCGCAGGGCGGGGAAGTGCGCCTGAAGGACGTCGCCCGCGTCGAGATCGGCGCGGAGAACTACGGCATCATCGGCCGCTTCAACGGCCAGCCCGCCTCGGGCATCGGCATCAAGCTCGCCGCGGGCGCCAACGCGCTCGACACCGCGGAAGCCGTGAAGGCCAGGATCGAGCAGATGAAGGCCTACTTCCCGCCCGGGGTCGAGACCGTCGTGCCGTACGACACCACGCCCTTCGTCAGGATCTCGATCATGAACGTGGTGCAGACCCTGGTCGAGGCGGTCATCCTGGTGTTCCTGGTGATGTACCTCTTCCTGCAGAATTTCCGCGCGACGCTGATCCCGACCATCGCCGTGCCGGTCGTCCTGCTCGGCACCTTCGGGGTGATGGCCGCCTTCGGCTTCTCGATCAACACGCTCACCATGTTCGGCCTGGTGCTCGCGATCGGCCTGCTGGTCGACGACGCCATCGTCGTGGTGGAGAACGTCGAGCGCATCATGACCGAGGAGGGCCTCTCGCCCAAGGAGGCGACCAAGAAGTCGATGCGCCAGATCACCGGGGCGCTGGTCGGCATCGGCCTGGTGCTGTCCGCCGTATTCGTGCCGATGGCGTTCTTCGGCGGTGCGACCGGGGTGATCTACCGCCAGTTCTCGATCACCATCGTCTCGGCGATGGCGCTGTCGGTGCTGGTGGCGATCATTTTCACCCCGGCGCTGTGCGCGACGATGCTGAAGCCCGTATCCAAGGGGCACAGCCACGACGAGAGCGGCTGGATGTCCGGCTTTTTCGGCTGGTTCAACCGCATGTTTGCCCGCAACAGCCGGCGCTACGAGTCGGCGGTGAGCAAGATCCTCGCACGCAGCCTGCGCTTCCTGGTGATCTACCTCGTCGTCATCGGCGTGTTGGTGCTGCTGTTCCTGCGCATGCCGACGTCCTTCCTGCCGGAGGAAGACCAGGGCGTGATGTTCACCCAGGTCATCCTGCCGGCCGGCGCGACCCAGGAACGCACCGTCGAGGTGCTGAAGAAGGTCGAGCACCAGTATCTCGAGAACGAGAAGGGCAACGTGCGCTCGATCTTTGCCGCCGCCGGCTTCAGTTTCGCCGGCCAGGGCCAGAACATGGGCATCGGATTCGTCAACCTTGAGCCCTGGGACCAGCGCCAGGCGCCAGGGCAGGACGTGAAGTCGATCGCCGGGCGGGCCATGGGTGCGTTCTCGCAGATCAAGGAGGCGATGGTGTTCGCCTTCGTGCCGCCGGCCGTGCTCGAACTCGGCACCTCCAGCGGCTTCAGCGTGCAGCTGCAGGACCGCGCAGGCCTCGGCCACGACGCCCTGATCGCCGCGCGCAACCAGTTCCTCGGCATGGCCGCGCAGGACAAGCGTCTGATCGGTGTGCGGCCCAACGGGCAGGAGGACGTTCCCGAGTACCAGCTCGACATCGACCACGCGAAGGCCGGGGCGCTCGGCGTTTCGGTGGCGGACATCAACGAGACGCTGGCCACCGCTTGGGGCGGCACCTACGTCAACGACTTCATCGACCGTGGGCGCATCAAGAAGGTGTATCTGCAGGCCGACGCCGACGCACGCATGAAGCCGGACGATCTGGCCAAATGGTACGCGCGCAACAAACAGGGCGAGATGGTGCCGCTGTCGGCGTTCACCACCGCGCACTGGGCGTCCGGCTCGCCGCGCCTGGAACGCCACAACGGCCAGCCTTCGGTCGAACTGCTCGGTCAGGCGGCGCCGGGCCTGTCGTCGGGCGACGCCATGGCGGCAGTGGAAGAGATCATCGCCAAACTGCCGACCGGCATCGGCCATGAATGGATCGGATCCTCCTTCGAGGAGCGTCGCTCCGGAGCCCAGGCGCCGGCGCTCTATGCGCTGTCGCTGCTGGTGGTTTTCCTGTGCCTCGCCGCGCTGTACGAGAGCTGGTCGGTGCCGTTCGCGGTGATGCTGGTGGTGCCGCTTGGCGTGTTCGGTGCGGTGATTGCAGCCAGCGGGCGGGGGCTGTCGAACGACGTCTATTTCCAGGTCGCTTTGCTCGCCACCATCGGCCTTTCGTCGAAGAACGCGATCCTCATCGTCGAGTTCGCGAAGGCGCAGATGGAGCAGGAGGGCCGTGACCTGATCGCCTCCACGCTGACCGCGGTGCGCATGCGATTGCGCCCCATCCTGATGACCTCGCTGGCCTTCGGCTTCGGCGTGCTGCCGCTGGCCATCGCCACCGGCGCCGGTTCCGGCGCCCAGAATGCGGTAGGTACCGGCGTGCTCGGCGGCACCATCGCCGGCACCGTGATCGGCATCTTCTTCATTCCGCTGTTCTACGTGGTGATCAAGCGTATTTTCAAGGGCAAACAGCAGGCGGAACCCGCAGTTCCTGCTGTCCCGCAGGAGCTCAAGTGATGACCCCGTTACGCACCCTGACCCTTGCACTGGCCGCCGCACTGGCGAGCGGCTGCACCATGATCCCTAGCTACGAGCGCCCGGCAGCGCCGGTAGCGGCCAGTTTCCCGAATGCGGTCCCGGCTGCGGCAGAGGCGGCACCGGCCGACGCCATCGCCTGGCGCGACTACTTCGCCGACAATCGGCTGCGCGAGGTGATCGCGCTGGCGCTCGCCAACAATCGCGACCTGCGCGTCGCCGCGCTCAACATCGAGAAAGCGCGGGCGCAGTACCGCATCCAGCGCGCCGACCTGTTTCCCGCGGTCGGCGCGACCGGCAGCCAGAACGCGGCGCGTCTGCCGGGGGATCTGACCAGCAGCGGCGAGGCCGAGGTCAACCGCAGCTACAGCGCCACCATCGGCTTCTCCGCCTACGAACTGGATTTCTTCGGCCGCATCCGCAGCCTCAACGCCGAGGCGCTGGAAGCTTATCTCGGCACCGAGGAGGCACGGCGCAGCGCGCAGATCAGCCTGGTGGCCGAAGTCGCCAACGCCTGGCTGACGTTCGCCGCCGATCGCGAGCGTCTGGCGCTGGCGAGCAGCACGTACGAAACGCGGCAGAAGTCCTCCGACCTGACGCGCCGCATTTTCGAAGCCGGTGCGGTCTCGGCACTCGACCTGCACCAGGCGGAGACCCTGCTGCATAATGCGCGCGCCGACGCCGCCCGCTATCGCAGCTTTGTTGCGCAGGACGAGAACGCGCTCGCCCTCATCGTCGGCGCCCCGGTGCCCGCAGAACTGCTGCCCGCCACGCTCACCGACAGCATCAGCGCGGTGGCCGAATTACCGGCCGGCGTGCCGTCCGAAGTGCTCATCCGCCGCCCCGACATCCTGCAGGCCGAACGCGCCCTGCGTGCCGCCAACGCCAGCATCGGCGCCGCACGCGCAGCCTTCTTCCCCAGCATCAGCCTGACAGCCGCCGCCGGCAGCGCGAGCAGCACGCTGGGCGGCCTGTTCGATGGCGGCTCCGGGACCTGGAGCTTCCTTCCGCAGATCCGCATCCCGATCTTCGAAGCGGGTCGTCTGAAGGCGAGTCTTGAGGTGGCCGAGGTGCAGCGCGACATCCACGTTGCGCAGTACGAGAAGGCGATCCAGAGCGCGTTTCGCGAAGTGGCCGATGCGCTCGCCGAACGCGCCACGCTCGCCGAACAGCTCGACGCGCGCCGGCGGCTGGTCGAGGCCACCGAATCGGGCTTCCGCCTGTCGGAAGCCCGCTACAAGGGCGGGGTGGACAGCTACCTGGGCCTGCTCGATGCCCAGCGCACGTTGTATACCGCCGAGCTTGACCTGATCGGCGTGCGCCTGGCCGATGCCGCCAATCGGGTGACGCTGTACAAGGTGCTGGGCGGCGGCTGGCAGTGAGGCGGAGTGGATTATTCGGACGCGAACCCGAGCACCGGTTAGCTAGCTAGCGGCACGCGTAAGCGCGATCGGAAACGAGGCGGCGCTGCCCGAAATGAATTAGTGCGGGTGGGTATCGCCAGCATTCAACGCTTCCGTCAACTTCAGCCCGGCCAGCTCGCGCGTCGCCCGCGCAAGGTAATAGAGCGCGCCCAGCATCATCAGCATCGAGGGCAGGGCGATCATCGGATAGCTCAACAGGGTCAGGCGCCCGAGCTCGGCATTGAACGCCTCGCTGCCGGCCGGACTGGTGACGATCCAGGTGGCCAGGAAAAAATTCATCGCCGCGGAGAAAAAGAAGGTGCCGCCCAGCATGTAGGTGGCGTTCTGCAGGCGTGCCTCGAAATCCCGCGCCGTGCCGCGCGCGTCGAGATGCTGCTGCACCCGCGCCACATCGATCAGCGCCGGGTTGTAGAGCAGGGTTTTGACCAGCGGGTAGCGGGTGCGGGTGGAAACCAGCACGGCCACGCCGATCAGCGCGGGAATCGCGGCTTCCTTCACCGCCAGCCACTGGGTGTCGAGCTGCAGCAGGCCGATGCCGCCGGTGAGCAGGATGCTGACCAGGCCCAGCACGGACAGGAAACTGACTTTGCTGCGTCCGAGCAGCTCGAACGTGCCCCAGCCGAGCGGAAACGCCAGCGCCACCAGCAGCCCGCCGACGGCGCCGAGGTCCTGCTCGCCGCTGAACTTCATCAGGATGATGGAAGGAATAACGATGTTGATCAGGAGTTCGAGCAGCGGGTTGGATTTCTTGGTCTGGGTCATGAGGATGTGCGGTCGGGTTTCAACAAGTATTGACCCGGCAATGAGGTTTTGGTTTCGGGGGGCAGGGCGGCCGAAGCGTTCGACCCCGGCAATTTTTGCATACGATGGCGGATGCGCTGTAAATTGCAGAAAAACCGGTAACTCCAGCTGCCCATGACCCATATCATTCCGCTCGCCAACAGCCTGCACCGCGCAACCATTGACGCACTGCGGCGGCAGGCGCCGTTTTCGGCGATGGCGGAAGACGAGCTGCTATGGTTGGTGCAGCGCCTGTCGGTGGCCTATTTCGCGCGCGACGCGGTGCTGCTGCCGCCCGCCGACACGCCGCCCGACGCGCTGTTCATCGTCAAGCAGGGCACCGTGGCGGGCGCCACCGCCGAGGGGCATACGGTGCTGCAGCTGGCGACGGGCGAGATGTTTCCGCTGGGCGCGCTGCTCGCCGGGCGCGGTGCCGCCAACCGTTATAGCGCGGCAACCGATGCCTTCTGCTACCTGCTGCCGGCTGCCGATTTTCATGCGCTGCTGGCGAAAAGCCCTGAATTTCATGATTTTTGCACGCGCCGCATCGCCAGCCTGCTGGAGGAATCGCAGCGCGCGGTGCAGTCGGAATACGCGCTGGCGCTCGACGACGAAAGCCGCTTTTCGCGCCCGCTCGAAAGTCTTGTCCGGCGCACGCCGCTATCGGCCCTGCCCGCGACGCCGCTGGTCGACGCGCTGGCGGCGCTGGTGGCCGCGCGTGTGGGCTCGGTGGTGGTGGCCGACGCAGCCGGGCAGCCGCTCGGCATTCTCACCCTGAAGGATGTGCTGGCGCGCGTGACCCTGGCCGGGGTGCCGCTGGACACCCCGATTTCGGCCGTGATGACGCCGGATCCGGCGACTCTCTCGGTCGATGCGCCGGTGGCGGACGCGCTGGTACTGATGGCGCGCCAGGGCATCCACCACATCCCACTGGTCCGGGAGGGGAAGCTGGTCGGCGTGGTGTCGGAAAAGGATATATTCGCCCTGCGCCGCCTGTCGGTGGAAGGCATCACCTCGGCCATTGCGCGCAGCGAAGACCCCGCCCGCCTGCCCGCGCTGGCACTCGACATCGGCGACCTGGCCCACAGCCTGCTGGCGCAGGGGATGGATGCGGAAAACCTCACCGCGATCATTTCCAGCCTCAACGACCGCCTCACCGAGCGCATCATCGCGCTGGAGAGCGAGGCCGATGCCGCGCTCGCCGGGCTGCGCTGGTGCTGGCTGGCGCTGGGATCGGAAGGGCGCATGGAACAGACGCTCGCCACCGACCAGGACAACGCGCTGATTTTCACCGAGGCGAGCGAGGCCCAGCGCGATGCGCTGCTGGCGTTTGCGCTGCGCGTGAACCACCGGCTCGACGCCTGCGGGTTTCCGTTGTGCCGCGGCGGCATCATGGCGAGCAACCCGAAGTGGTGCCTGTCGGCAAGCGGCTGGCAGCAGCAGTTCACGCAATGGATCGATCACGGCAGCCCCGATTCGCTGCTCAATGCCAGCATCTTTTTCGACTTTCGTCCGCTCACCGGCGATGCCGCGCTGGCGCTTGACCTGCGCGCCTGGCTCAACCGCGCCGCGCAAAAGAACCAGCGCTTCCTGCACCAGATGGCGGGCAACGCCCTGCGCAACCGCCCGCCGCTGGGACTGGTGCGCGACTTCGTGCTGTCGGACGACAACGCCCACCCGCGCACCATCGACCTCAAGCTCAACGGAGCGACGCCGTTTGTCGACGCCGCGCGCATTTTTGCGCTGGCGTCCGGCAGCTCGCAGACCAATACTGCCAAGCGCCTGCGCGCTGCCGCGCCTGCGTTGCGCATTCCCGACGCCGAGCTGGCCGACTGGAACCGCGCGTTCCACTTCCTGCAGCTGCTGCGGCTGCGCCACCAGCATGAGCAGCAGCGCATGCGGATTGCCCCCGACAACCATCTCGATCCCGATACGCTGAATCCGCTCGACCGTCGCATCCTGAAGGAAGCCCTGCGCCAGGCGCGCAAGGTGCAGGCGCGCCTGGCGCTGGATTACCAGCTGTGATCTGGCCGTTTGCCCGACCGGCGCTGCCGCCGCTGGATGCCGCCAGCAGCGCGCGGCGCGTGGCGCTGGCCCGCCAGGAGGTAGACCTCAAACGGCCGCTCGCCGACATGCGCTGGTGCGTGGTCGACGTGGAAACCGGCGGCCTGGATGCGGCGCGCGATCCGCTGCTGGCGATCGGTGCGGTGGCGATCGAACGCGGCCGCATTGTGCTCGATGCCAGCCTGGAAGTCGGGCTGACGCAGGCGCAGTCGACCGCTGCCGCCAACATCCTGATCCATGGCATCGGCGGCAGCGAACAGCGCGCCGGCCTGGCGCCGCACGAGGCCCTGCTCGACTGGCTGGAATTTTCCCGGGGCGCGCCCCGGGTCGCCTTTCATGCGGCATTCGACCAGACGGTGCTGCAGCGCGCCGTGCGCGCGCAACTGGGCCTGGCGATCGACGCGCCGTGGTTCGATGCGGCCGTGGTGGCGCCGCTGCTGTTTCCCGACGCGGCGCCGCACTGCCGCCATCTCGACGACTGGCTGGCGCACTTCGGCATTGCCGTGTACGCGCGCCACGGCGCGCTGGCCGATGCCTACGCCACCGCCGAGTTGTGGCTGATCCTGCTGCAGGCGGCGCAGCGTGACAACATCGCCACGGCGCATCAACTGCGCGGCCTGTTGCGCGCCCGGCGCTGGCTATCAGTACATTAGCGCGTACTAATCCGTTTGTCGGCGGAATAACAAGTCCTTACACTCCGCGCACGCGCAACATCAATCAATAAAGCGCGTCCCCCACTCATGTTCACGGAGGAACTGCCATGGAATTGTCGGAAAGACATCAGGAGTACTGGCGCAAGAATCTGCGGATTACCGCAGTCCTGCTTGCGATCTGGTTCGTGGCGACGTTTGTCGTCATTTTTTTCGCCCCCCAGCTCAATGAAATCGTCATCATGGGTTTCCCCCTGGCCTTCTATATGGCCGCCCAGGGTTCCCTCATCATCTATGTCGTGATCATCTGGTTCTACGCCCGGCGCATGAACCAGCTGGACAATGAATACGGCGTACAAGAGGGAGAGGAATAACATGAGCACACAGACCCAGAGCCAGTTCTTCCAGCAGCTCAAGAAGTACTACACCTTCTACACCGGCGGCTTCATCGCCTTCGTCATCGTGCTCGCAATCCTGGAGCAGATGGGCCTTCCCCCCAGATGGATCGGCTACATTTTCCTCGCCGCCACCATCTCGCTGTATGCCGGCATCGGCATCATGTCGCGAACCGCCGACGTGTCGGAATACTACGTCGCCGGCCGCCGCGTGCCCGCCCTGTTCAACGGCATGGCAACCGGCGCCGACTGGATGTCGGCCGCGTCCTTCATCGGCATGGCAGGTACCCTGTATCTGGCCGGCTTTGACGGCCTCGCCTTCGTCATGGGCTGGACCGGCGGCTACGTGCTGGTGGCGCTGTTTCTCGCGCCCTACCTGCGCAAGTTCGGCCAGTTCACCATTCCCGATTTCCTCGGCACCCGCTACGGCGGCAACCTGCCGCGCACCATCGGCGTGATCGCAGCCATCATCTGCTCCTTCACGTACGTGGTCGCGCAGATCTACGGAGTCGGCATCATCACCGCCCGTCTCACCGGTCTGGAATTCCAGATCGGCGTGTTCGTCGGTCTGGCCGGCATCCTGGTGTGCTCCTTCCTCGGCGGCATGCGCGCGGTGACCTGGACCCAGGTGGCGCAGTACATCATCCTGATCATCGCCTACATGATTCCGGTGGTGTGGCTGTCGGTGGTTCACACCGGCAACCCGGTTCCGCAGATCGCTTACGGCCAGGTGCTGCAGAAGGTGACGCTGAAGGAAAACGAGCTCAACAACCCTGCCACCGTCCTCGGTGCGGCCGAAGCCTCGGTACGCGCGATCTACAAGGAAAAGCAGCTCGCCGCCGAAGCAAAGATCAAGTCGCTGGAAGCCGCCATCGCCACCGGCAGCGCCGACACGATCGTGGGCGAAGCCCGTGCCGCGCTCGATGCCGAGCTGGCCGCGTTGAAAGCCGCGCCTGAACCCGATGCCAAGAAGATCGAGGCGAAGACCAAGGAAATCGCCGACCTGACCGGCCCCGACGCCCTGGTTGCCAAGCTGAAAAAGGCGGCTGACGGCGCCAAGAAATCCGCCGGCCCGGTCGCGGCCCATGCGCAGCCATTCTCCGGCAAGGGCGCCGAGAAGAAGCTGTTGAATGACAAGCCCGACGCCAGCGCAGCGGAAATCGCCGCCGCAAAAGCCGAGGATCAGGAAGCGTCCAACATCAAGCGCCGCAATTTCATCGCGCTGGTGCTGTGCCTGATGGTCGGCACGGCGTCGCTGCCGCACATCCTGATGCGCTACTACACCACGCCGTCGGTGCGTGAAGCGCGCAAGTCGGTGTTCTGGTCGCTGCTGTTCATCTTCCTCCTGTACTTCACCGCGCCTGCCTTGGCGGTGCTGGTCAAGTTCGAGGTCTACAACAACCTGGTCGGCTTGCCATTCACTTCGCTGCCGGCGTGGGTCGCGAACTGGCAGGCGGTGGATGCGACGCTGATGAAGATCGTCGACATCAACCTGGACGGCATCGTGCAGCTCGCCGAAATCACCATCGGTGGCGACCTCATCGTGCTGGCGACGCCGGAGATCGCAGGCTTGCCCTACGTGATCTCGGGCATGGTGGCGGCGGGCGGTCTGGCGGCTGCGCTGTCGACCGCCGACGGCCTCTTGCTGACCATCGCCAACGCGCTATCGCACGACGTCTATTACAAGATGATCGACCCGAAGGCCTCGACCATCCGTCGCCTGGCCATCTCCCGGAGCCTGCTCCTGGTGGTCGCCGTCTTCGCCGCGTACACCGCCTCGCTGAAACCGGGTGACATCCTGTTCCTGGTCGGCGCCGCGTTCTCGCTGGCGGCCTCGGCGTTCTTCCCGGCGCTGGTGCTTGGCGTGTTCTGGAAGCGCGCCAACTATCTCGGTGCGGTGGTCGGCATGCTGGCCGGTCTGGGCGTGTGCATGTACTACATGTTCATTACCTACGACTTCTTCGGCGGTGTCGCCGCCAACGAGTGGTTCGCCATCAAGCCGATCGCCGCCGGCGTGTTCGGGATGCCGATCGGCTTCCTCGGCGTCATCATCGGCTCGCTGCTCTCGCGTGCGCCCAGCCTGGAAATCCAGCAACTGGTCGACCACGTGCGCTACCCGAGTCTGGTGAACGACATCGAGACCCGCGCGGCCTGATCGCCGCAACGTGCGCCTTCGGACGCGCAACAAAAAAGCCAGCCTTGCGGGGCTGGCTTTTTTACGTCTGTATTCTTCAACCCGGGTCATTCATCCGGGCGCGATCGGCCAAGGCCGCTCCCTGTAGGGTGCGCCCTGCGCACCGTTTGTCGGAATGCCGCGTGCGCAAAGCGCACCCTACAACTGCATTGAGCCCAGCCGATGCATAAAGTCGCTGCGGCCGGTGTCGCGGATCAACCGCTGCGCCGTCTGCGGATCGTGCGACAGCGTGTGTTCGATCACCGCCGCCACCCGTTCCGGCTCGTTGCAATGCTGCCAGGCCATCCCCAGCGCATACCAGGCCAGCCCGTTCATCGGCTGCAGCCGGCCCGCTTCGGTCAGCGCTGCGGCAGCGTCAGCGTGGCGGCCGTGCCGCGCATACAGCATCCCCAAGCCATACCAGGCGCGGTCGTTGTTCGGATTCAACTCGGTCGCCCGCCGCATCGCCGCGATCGCCGCCTCGTCCATGCCGCCCCGGTCGCGCACGTAGCCGAGGTTGAACCAGGTGTGGGCGTCGTCCGGTTCGATCGCGATCGCGCATTCAAACCAGGCTTCCGCCGCGGCCCAGCGCTCCTGCCGCGCTTCCAGCCAGGCCATCGTGCGCAGCGTGCCGACATGGGTGGGGTCGGCGCGATGGCTGTCGCGATACGCGGCCAGTGCGCGCTCCGACTGCCCCAGCATGTTGAAAAACATGCCCCGCAGGCCATGCCGCACACGGTCATAATTCATCGTGAAGCCGATACAGAGTGGAATCAGCGCCCATTGTCACGGGCAAGCGGCGGCCTGACAAGCTGCGTTAAAATCATCGATTCGTTTCAGGAATATTCGCCATGCCCCTCGACATCCTGCTGGTTTTAATTCTGCGCACCCTGGTCGAGGTTGCCGGCTTCGCCCTGCTCGGGCAGGGCGTGCTGGCGCTTCTGGCCGGCAAATACCGCGAAGACAATATTTTCTACCGCACGCTGCGCATTGTCGCCAGCCCCGCAGTGCGGGCCGTGCGTTTCATCACCCCGCGTTTCATCCTCGACGCCCACGTGCCGTTTCTCACCTTCTTCCTGCTGTTCTGGCTGTGGATCGCGCTGGCGCTCGTCAAACGCCACCTGTGCGGCCTGCATGGGTTGGCATGCTGAGCTTCACCCAATCAGCGCCACCGCCTTGATCTGAACGTAAACCATCCGCCCAGGAGCGAGTTCGAGCGCATGCGCGGAGCGCCGGGTCAGGCGCGCCAGCAGCGGCGATTCGCCGACGCGCAGCTTGACCAGGGTGAGCGCCGGGTGGGCGTCGTCGACGCTGTCCACGACGACGGCGGGCAGGGTGTTGAGGATGCTGGTGCCGGTCGTCGGCGCGCGCGCCAGGCTGACGTCGCGGGCAAGGATACGCACGCGGGCGCGGTGGCCGACCGGCAGGCCGTGGTCGCGCACCCACAGGCGGCCGCCGGCGAATTCCATGTGCGCCAGGTGCCATTCTTCGTCGCGCGCCGCCACCACGGCATCCAGCACCACGCCGGCGTCCTCGCCCAGCCTGATGGGCAGGTCGAGACGGGCCAGCGTGTCGGTGAGCGGGCCGGCGGCCACCGCGCGGCCGCCTTCCATCACCACGATGTGATCGGCCAGGCGCGCCACTTCGTCGGGCGCGTGGCTGACGTAGAGCACGGGGATGTCGAGCTCGTCGTGCAGGCGTTCCAGGTAGGGCAGGATTTCCCGTTTCAGCGCGAAATCGAGCGCCGCCAGCGGTTCGTCCATCAGCAGCAGCCGCGGGCTGGTGGCGAGCGCCCGCGCGATGCCGACGCGCTGGCGTTCGCCGCCGGACAGCCGCGCCGGCTTGCGGCCGAGCAGATGGCCGATGTCGAGCATGGCCACCGCCTGGTCGAGCGAGACCCGGCGCTGCGCTTGTGGCACGCGCTTCTGCCCGAATTCCAGATTGGCCCGCACGTCGAGATGCGGAAACAGGCTGGCTTCCTGGAACACGTAGCCCAGCGGGCGCTGGTGGGTCGGGCGGAACGTCGCGGCGTCCTGCCAGACGTCGCCGTTGACGGACAGCGTGCCGCCGGGCGCATGCTCCAGCCCGGCGACGGCGCGCAGCAGCGTGGTCTTGCCGGAACCGGAATGGCCGAACAGGGCGGTGACGCCGCGCCCGGGCAGGTCGAGGTCGACGTCGAGCGAGAAGCCGGAATAGTCGAGCTTGAAGCGGGCGCGGATGCCGGTGTCGGGGCTCATGCGCGCCGGCCGGTCGGATTCAGGGTGTAGAGCAACAGCAGCACGACGAAGGAGAACGCCATCATGCCCGCCGCCAGCCAGTGCGCCTGGGCGTATTCCAACGCCTCGACGTGGTCGTAGATCTGCACCGACACCACGCGCGTCTTGTCCGGAATGTTGCCGCCGATCATCAGCACCACGCCGAACTCGCCGACGGTGTGGGCGAAGCCGAGCACGCCAGCGGTGAGGTAGCCGGGCCGCGCCAGCGGCAGCACCACGCTGAAGAAGGTGTCGAAGGGTGACGCGCGCAGGGTGGCCGCCGTCTCCAGCGGGCGCTCGCCGATGGCCTCGAAGGCATTCTGGATCGGCTGCACCACGAAGGGCATGGAGTAGAACACCGAGGCCACCACCAGGCCGGCGAAGGTGAACGGCAGCCCCCCCAGCCCCAGCGTCTGGGTGAGCCGGCCGACCGGCCCTTCCGGCCCCATCGCCACCAGCAGGTAGAAACCGATCACCGTCGGCGGCAGCACGATGGGCAGCGCCACCACGGCCCCCACCGCGCCCTTCCATGCCGAGCGGGTGCGCGCCAGCCACCAGGCGATGGGCGTGCCGATGAACAGCAGCAGCACCGTGGTGACGGCCGCCAGTTCAAGCGTCAGCCGGATGGCGCTCCAGTCGGTGTCGCTCAGCACGGCGCGGGGCTAGTGTCACGAACCGGAAATAGCGGAACAAATGAAACAGATGGATTTTTTCGCCAGGCTAGGCGCGGACCCGCAGCCGTATGGGGTATACGGCAAGGGGCTGCAACGACGCATGGCGGAAAAAGACGCTGTTTCATGTTTCGTTATTTCCGGTTCGTGACACTAGTTGTAACCATAGGCCTTGATGATAGCGCGGGCCTGGTCCTGCTTCAGGTACTTCATCAGCGCCCGTGCAGCGGGGTTGTCCTTGCCGCGCGCCAGAATGACCGCGTCCTGGCGGATCGGCGCATGCAGGCCGGATGGCACGACCCACGCCGAGCCGCGCGTGAGCGTGCCGTCCTCGACCACCTGCGACAGCGCGACGAAGCCGAGTTCGGCATTGCCGGTGCGGACGAACTGGAAGGTCTGGGCGATGTTCTCGCCCTGCACGAATTTCGGCCGTAGCGCGGCCAGCAGGCCGAGCCGGTCCAGGGTCTCGACCGCTGCCGCGCCGTAGGGCGCGAGCTTGGGGTTGGCGATGGCCAGGTGCTTGAACGTGCCCTGCTTCAGCACCGCGCCCTGGCCGTCGACGTAGCCCGGACTGGCCGACCACAACGCCATCCGGCCGATCGAGTAGGTGAAGCGGCTGCCGGCCACTGCGGCCCCTTCCCGTTCCAGCCGGGCCGGGGTTTCGTCGTCGGCGGCGAGCAGGACGTCGAAGGGCGCGCCGTGCCGGATTTGGGCGTAGAACTTGCCGGTGGAGCCGAAAGCCAGCTTCGCCCGGTGGCCGGTGGCCTGCTCGAAACCGGCCGCGATTTTCTGCATCGGCGCGGTGAAATTGGAGGCGACGGCGACCTGCACTTCGGCAGCGCAGGCGCCGTGAGCCATCAGCGCCAGGAAGAGGCCGGTCAGCGATATGAAGGAACGAGCGGGCACAGCGAGACCCCCTGTCGATGGCGACGTGTATCGAAAAGCTGTTTTTACCCTGCCTGCCATCCTTCGTCCACCCGTGCCGGCTTCACAAAAGCGGGCGTCTCGCTTATACTCGCCCGGCTTGCAAGCATGGAAAAATGTTTTCTGACGCTCGCAAGCCAGGACAAGTGCAGGGTTGCGGATGCGCCTAAACGCTTGTTTTTAATGTGGCGGCGTATAGCCATAGATTGGCCAGTTAGCTCAGTTGGTAGAGCAGCGGATTGAAAATCCGCGTGTCCTTGGTTCGATTCCGAGACTGGCCACCAGCATTCAGAACGGCCCACAGCGATGTGGGCCGTTTTCATTTGGTACGGACTCAATCCGTGATGCAGCCGCTGCCTGGTGTTCCGTAGGCAAACTTCGCATAACGATCCACCATGCTGCGGGTCTGAGGGCGGGTTTGCCGTTCCCGGCCGGTGTCGGGTATGTTTGTGAAATATCCCCAATGCGGAATCCGTCATGTCGCTTGCCCTGCCTGCTGAACTCCAGACCCTGTTAGGGAACGGGCTTGCCGTCATCCGGGATCCCGGATTCTGGTGGGAGATCGGGGTGCTGGTGCTGGCGGCGGCGGGTGCGCTGCTGGTGCATCGCACGTTGAGCCAAAGCCTGGCGGCGCGCGCGCAAGACGGCGCGGAATACACGGTCCGCCATCTGGCGCTCAAGACTTTGCAGCGCATCCTGTTCCCCATCAGCATGCTGCTGGGGGTGCTGGCGGGACGGGCGCTGCTGCAGCAGCAGGGCAATTCGGCGAATCTGCTGAACCTGGCGGTGCCCCTGCTGACTTCGCTGGCCACGATCCGCATCTTCATCTATTTCCTGCGCAAGGCTTTCCGCCCGGGGCCGCTGGTCAAGGCCTGGGAAAACCTGATCGCCACCTCGGTCTGGATCGTCGTCGCGCTGTATCTTCTGGGCTGGCTGCCGGCCGTGCTGGAAGGCCTGGACGGCATGGCCATGCAGGTGGGCGGCAGCCGGATTTCCGTATTGGCGACCCTCAAGCTGCTGCTGGCCGTGGCTTTGTTGTGGCTGCTGGCGCAATGGCTGGGCCGCGCGATCGAGAACCGCATCAACCGCACCGAGTTCGCCAACGCCGGCATGCAGGTGGCGCTGGTCAAGCTCAGCAAGTTCATCCTGCTGGTGCTGGTTTTTCTGCTGGCGCTGGATGCGGTGGGGATCGACCTCACCGCGCTGACGGTGTTCGGCGGCGCGCTGGGCGTGGGCCTGGGCTTCGGCCTGCAGCGCATCGCCAGCAACTTCATCAGCGGTTTCATCGTGCTGTTCGACCGCTCGATCCGCCCCGGCGACGTCATCACTATTGGCGACAAACTTGGCTGGGTACAGGAGCTGCATGCCCGCTACGTGGTGGTGAAGGACCGCGACGGGGTGGAGCGGCTGATCCCTAACGAGATGCTGATCACCAACGAGGTGATCAACTGGAGCTACAGCGACCGCAACGTGCGCCTGAAGATTCCGGTTTCCATCAGCTACGGCAACGACCCGGAACAGGCGCTGGCCCTGCTGGCGGCGGCGGCCAGGGTCAACCCCAGGGTGCTCGCCGAGCCGGCGCCCACCACCCGACTGATGGCCTTCGGTGACAACGGCATCGAACTGGAACTGCGGGTGTGGCTTCAGGACCCCGAGGCCGGCCTGGGAAGCGTGCGCTCGGATATCAATCTGGCGATCTGGCGCGCCTTCAAGGCCGCCGGCATCGTCATCCCCTATCCCCAGCGCGACCTGCATATTCGCAGCGGGCTGGAGGCGTTGGTGCAATCGGAGCCGCAGTCAGGGCGAGGCGATACGTTCGCTCCTTGACCTCCTCCAGGCGTTCGACTTTACTGCGGCGCGCATGCGTCGCCATGAAAAAATGGAACCACGCAAATCCGGCTGGGTCTATATAAAGGTCATGCGCTTGGATAAGTGCTGTTCTGACCGTTCGCAGGACTCAACCCTGAACAGGGAGATTGCATGGACTACCTGAAACGAATCTGGTTGACCCCCTTGCTGCTTCTGTTTGCCCTGTCAGTCACAGCCGCTCTGGCTGCGGATGACATCGAAGCGTGGGCGCCCACCCCGCCGCGGCTGAGCTTCATCGACGGTGACGTGTCCTATTGGCGGGAGGGTGCTGACGATTGGGCGCGCGCCCGCCCCAACCTGGCGCTGGCGGAGGGCGATGCGCTCTATACCGGCAACGATGCCAACTTCGAGGTGCAGTTCGGCAGTCGCAGTTTCGTTCGCGCCGATGCAAATAGCCAACTGTCGCTGGTGGAACAGGAGGAACACCGCATCCAGTTCACGGTGACCAGCGGCAGGGTGTCGTTCGACATGCGCAGCCTGGCGGTGGACGACACGGTGGAGGTGAGCACCCCGAGTGCGGTATTCGTCATCGAGCACCCCGGCTATTACCGGGTGGAGGTGGACAGCCGCGACACCCATTTCATCACCCGTCGCGGCGGCGAGGCCACGGTGATTACGGCCGACGGGCGCTCGCTGAGCATTTATCCTTCCGAGGACATTGTGGTCACTGCAGGCGATCCGGTGAAAGTGGCCACGTACGCCGCGCCGGCGCCCGATGCCTGGGACCGCTGGAACGACGAGCGCAGCGACCGCATCGGCGAACCGATCAGCGCGCGCTATCTGCCGCCGGATGTGTACGGCGCGGAAGAGCTCGATCACTACGGCCACTGGCGGGTGGTGCCGACCTACGGTTCGGTGTGGATTCCCTATGGCGTGAGCGCCGGCTGGGTGCCCTACAGCACCGGTTACTGGGTGTGGGATCCCTATTACGAATGGACCTGGATCGACGATGCGCCGTGGGGCTGGGCGCCCTTCCACTACGGCCGCTGGGTCTATATCGACGGCTTCTGGGCGTGGGCGCCGGGGCCGGTGGTGCGGCGGTCGGTGTATTCGCCCGCCCTGGTGGCATTCATGATCCGTGATCATGACGTGTCGGCTCGGATCAGCGTCGGCCTGCCCGGGCTGTGGTGGGTTGCGCTGAGCTGGGGCGAACCCGTGGTGCCGTGGTGGCGTCATCATCGGTATCGTGGCCATCCGCGCTGGGACGGCTGGGGCGGGCCGCGCATCGTCAACAACGTGGTGATCAATCAGACCACGGTCATCAATTTGGGCGATATCCATTACCACAATGCCAGGATGCCACGCGCCATTCTCACGGTGCCAACCGCTAAGTTCGGACGCGAGCAGATCCGTGCCACGGTGGAGAATCAATACCGCCACACCGACTTCGCGCCGGTGCGCGGCGAGCTGCCGATCAAGCCTTCGCGCGCCAGCCTGTCCGGGGGCGCACCCAAGGGGGTGCAGCCGCCACGCGAGATCGTTTCGCGCCCGGTGGTGTCGACGCGCATGCCACGCGAGCGGGTCCAGCCTTGGCCGGACGCGGCGCCGCGCGCCCGCACCCCGGCCGTCCCGGAATCCCGTTATGTGATTTCACCCGCGCGCCGCGCCGAGGATGCGCGCATCCTGCCGCGGCCCGCCCGTGGTACCGAGGCCGGCCCTGAACGGGCGCCGCCGCCGCGGCCGCCGCGCTATGAAGAGGTGAGGAAGTCGATGCCTCCGCCGCCTGCGGCCATCCCGCGTGAGCAGGCCACCACGCGCGGCCAAGCCACGACACGCGAGCAAAGCACCGAGCAGCGGGAGATTAGGCCTGTGCCTCGCCCTGCCCAGCCTGCCGTGGTTGCGCCGCCGGCCAGCCGTCCTGCTGTGCCGGGCAGTGTGCAATCGCCGCGTGCACGTACCGAGTCCGTGCCACCGCCTCCCGTCACCACGCGCGGCCAGACCACGCCACGCGAGCAAGGCACCGCGCGGCGGGAGGTCGGGCCCGTGCCCCGACCCGCCCAGCCTGCTGTGCTTGCACCGCCGGCCAGCCGACCTGCAGTGCCAGGCAGCGTGCAAGCCCCGCGCACGCGGATCGAGGCCGCGCCGCAACGAGGCGAAGCTCGGCAGGGCGCCAGGGAACGGCCGCTGCCGGGGCAGCCCGCCAGCCAGACCTACCGGGCGCGACCGTGAAAACCGCAACGCGCGTTGAAGGATTGCGTACCCGGGGCGCCTCGGTGCGTAATCGTGGTTGTCTGATTGTTAGTGCGAGACCGCCGGGGAATACCCTTCCACTTGTTTGGTTGCCGGCTTGGCAGCAGCCTTGTCCGCGGCTTCGGCCTTTCGCTCGATGGACGCCGCCAACGCCTCGGGGGTGCGCCCGTACAGGCAGTTTTCGTCGTGATGGGCGTCACGCGTCTGCGCGACACTGTCTTTAAAGCGCGGATCCTGCGGGCGCTCGTGGCTGTTCATGAACAAGGCCACATCCCAGGCTTCCTGATCGCTCAGGGTGCCGCCGAGCCCATAGGGCATGTTGGCCTGGATAAAGCCCGCCGCCGTGTCCACCCGATGCATGCCGGCGCCCCAGTTGAACGAATCCTTGCCCCATAAAGGCGGAAACGCATACTCGCCGCGCGCTTTGATGCCTTCACCGTTGGCGCCGTGGCAGATCGCGCAATTGTTCTCGAATACGCCGCGCCCGGGCGCCATGTCGGGTGTCAGTGCGGGCTTCGCCACTTTGAGATAGCCCTGGCCGGGCAATTTGACGCCGGTCGGTGCGCCCTTGGCGAGCCAGTAATGGTAGGTCACCAAAGCGGTCATTTCCTTGCTGTCCAGAGCGGGCGCCTTGCCGTTCATGCTGTAGAGGAAGCACCCCTGGATACGGCTCTGGATGGTATCGACCTGTCGGGTTTTCTGGCGGTATGCGGGATAGAGGACATACGCGGCCCATAACGGTGCCGAATCGGCTTTGCGGCCATTGTCCAGGTGACAGTTGGTGCAGTTCATGCCGTTGCCGACGTACGCCTTGGCGTGTTGCTGGGTGTTCGCAAAAATATTCTTGCCCAGCAATACCATTTCGCCGTACTCGTTCTGTGGGATTTCGCTTTCGGCCGGGGGTGTGAACTGGGTTGGGACAGCGGCAACGGGCGCTGCAATGGGAGGGGGGGCGGCAGGCGCGACGTTTGCGGGCCCGGGTGGCGGCGGCTGCTTGTCGCATCCGATCATGCCGCCCAAGGCGAGCACACAGAACGCATACCCTACAAATTTATTCATTTTCCCTTCCCCTGGGTTCCGAGCGTTGCCAGATATTCGGCGACAGAACGTATATCGTCATCGCTGAGACTTTCCGCAACCGCCTTCATCAGCTTTTGCGGATCGTTGGTCCGGGCGCCGGTTTTCCAGGCCTCCAATTGACGCACCGTGTAGGCGGCGTGTTGTCCCGCGATCGCTGGGAATGCCGGCGCTACGCCAAGGCCGTCCACGGCATGGCATTTGAAACACGGTGGAACCTGCCGGTCCCAGGCGCCGTTGATCGCCAGATTTCTGCCGCGCGCAATGACAGCGGGGTCCACCGTGCTTGCGCCGGCTTTCGGGCGCGGCTGACTCGCATAATGGCGTGCGCTGGATTCGGCGTCTTCGACGCTCATCGCCTGCGCGATGGGGGTCATGACCGGATGGGTGCGGGTGCCGGCCTTGAAGTCGGCGATCTGTTTGGCGAAGTATGCCGGCGGCAGTTGTGCCAGCACCGGGAACCCGGCTTGGGGATTGCCTGCCCCGTCCACCCCGTGACAGCTTGCACAGGCGAGCGCCGCCCCGTTGCCCTGGGTGACGATGGAAGGGGGCGCCGCCGTAGCGCTTGACGCGGCCATGACCACGACCGCTGTGAATGTGTGACTGATGAATGATCGCATCATGCGTTCCAGGAAACTTGAGGAGAAAAAATCCGGCAAGCCCGGGCTTCCGGCATGCATGGTCACCAGTATAGATAAGGTGACGTCGAAGGGCCCTAGCCCTTTCGGTGATGGCGCAGCAGGCGCTCGATCGCCTCCTTCAGCGGCCCTTCTTCAATTTCCGTGGTGAGGTGCGCCAGTTCGTTCAGCGCGGCCGGCGGCAGGCCGGTTTTTTCGACCGGGTGGACGTAGCGCGCGAGAAGCTCCGGATTGACGCTGATCCGCACCGTCGTCACCACGATTTCGCGCTTGCCGAGGCCGGCCATCAGCGCGTCGATCTGCTGGCGCAGGCGGCTGGCGACGGCGCCGCTGTCGCAGGCGAGGCTCAGCTGGGCGTTTTCCAGTTGCATGACGCGGACGTGCCCGGCCAGCGCGGCGGGGAGGACGCGCTCGAGCGCGGCCTGGGTGCCCAGCAGGGCGCGGGCGGGGGGGGGGCGGGGCGGGGGGGGGGGGGGGGGGGGGGGGGTGGGGGGG
>JAIBEI010000008.1 GCA_019459055.1 Thiobacillus sp.
ACCGACTCGTCCAGCCTCATCCGCATCATCCAGCAGGTGCAGCCCGACGAAATCTACAACCTCGCCGCGCAGTCCCACGTCGCCGTCAGCTTCGAAGAACCCGAATACACCGCCAACTCCGACGCCCTGGGCGCCCTGCGCATCCTCGAAGCCATCCGCATCCTCGGGCTCGAAAAGAAAACCCGCTTCTACCAGGCATCCACCAGCGAACTCTTCGGCCTCGTCCAGGAAACCCCGCAGAAGGAAACCACCCCGTTTTATCCGCGCAGCCCCTACGCCGTCGCCAAGCTCTACGCCTACTGGATCACCGTCAACTACCGCGAAGCCTACGGCATGTATGCCTGCAACGGCATCCTGTTCAACCACGAATCCCCCGTGCGCGGCGAAACCTTCGTCACCCGCAAGATCACCCGCGCCCTGGCCCGCATCAAGCTCGGGCTGCAGGACTGTCTGTTCCTCGGCAACATGGACGCCAAGCGCGACTGGGGCCACGCCAAGGATTATGTGGAGATGCAGTGGCTGATGCTGCAGCAGGAGCAGGCCGAAGACTTCGTCATCGCCACCGGCGTGCAGTACTCGGTCAGGGACTTCGTCAACGCCGCAGCCAAAGAGCTCGGCATGAACATCCGCTGGGAAGGGACGGGCGTCGACGAAAAGGGTTATGACGCCCACGGCAAATGCATCGTCGCCGTCGATCCCCGCTACTTCCGCCCCACCGAAGTCGAAACTCTGCTCGGCGACCCCAGCAAGGCCAAGAACAAGCTCGGCTGGACGCCGAAGATCACGTTCGACGAACTGGTGGCCGAGATGGTGCGCGAGGACCTGAAGGCCGCCGAGCGCGACGAGCTGGTGAAGAAGCACGGCTACAAGACCATGGATTATCACGAGTAAATCCATGGACAAGCACGCCAAAATCTACGTCGCCGGCCATCGCGGCCTGGTTGGCTCTGCCCTCATGCGCAACCTGCGCGCCGGGGGCTACACGAACTTTTTGACCCGCACCCACGCCGAGCTCGACCTCACCAGTCAGGCCGCGGTCGAGGCCTTCTTCGCCGCGGAAAAGCCCAACTACGTCTTCCTTGCCGCGGCCAGGGTCGGCGGCATTCACGCCAACAACACCTATCCCGCCGAATTCATCCGCGACAACCTCGCCATCCAGACCAACATCATTCACGCGGCCTGGAAGAACAAGGTCAAGCGCCTGCTGTTCCTCGGCTCCAGCTGCATCTACCCCAAGCTCGCGCCGCAGCCGATGAAGGAAGAGCACCTCCTCACCGGTCCGCTTGAGCCCACCAACCGCCCCTATGCCCTGGCCAAGATCGCCGGCATCGAAATGTGCTGGGCCTACAACCGCCAGTACGGTACGCAGTATCTGGCAGTGATGCCCACCAACCTGTATGGCCCCGGCGACAACTACCACCCGGAAAACTCCCACGTCATTCCCGCGCTGATCCGCCGCTTCCATGAAGCCAAGCTCGCCAGTGCGCCGAGCGTGATGGTTTGGGGGTCGGGTACGCCGCGTCGCGAATTCCTCTACAGCGAAGACATGGCCGATGCCTGCGCGTATCTGATGAACCTGCCGGATGAAGAATTTGCCAGGCTGCTCTGGCCGGCAGGATCACTCCTTGAATCCTGTAACTTGGGTCTTGCACCTCTCGTAAACATCGGCGTCGGCCACGACCTCAGCATCCGCGAACTGGCCGAGGCTGTGAAGGACGTGGTGGGATATCAAGGCGCGATCGAATTCGACGCCACCAAGCCCGACGGCACGCCGCGCAAACTGATGAACGTGAGGCGGCTGAATGCGATGGGCTGGAAGGCGCACACGGGAATGCACGAAGGCTTGGCGCGGGCGTATCAGGATTTCATGGCGGCAAACGTCCATTGATGCCTCCGTGCTTCAAGTGGGTAGGGGTAGGCGGATCCCACGCAGGACGGCACGGACCTTGCGCTGATTGAGAGATCAGCCTGCAGGCAAATCAGGGGAGTTGAATTGAAAGTTCTATTGACCGGCGGAGCAGGTTATATCGGGTCACATACCGCAGTGGAGTGTCTGGCGTCGGGGCACGAGGTGGTGGTGTTCGATAACCTGTCGAACAGCAGCGTGAAGTCGCTGGACCGAGTGGCGCAGATTGCGGGCAAATCGGTGACGTTCGTGCAGGGTGACATCCGCGAGCGCGCGGCATTGCGCGCATTGTTCGCCCGGCATGCGATCGACGCCGTGGTGCATTTTGCCGGGCTGAAGGCGGTGGGCGAGTCGGTGGAAAAACCGCTCCTGTATTACGACAACAACATCGCGGGCAGCATTGCGCTGTTCGAGGAAATGACTGCCGCCGGCGTGAAGTCGGTGGTGTTCTCGTCGTCCGCCACGGTGTACGGCGACCCGGAGACGGTGCCGATCACCGAGGATTTCCCGCTGTCGGCGACCAATCCCTATGGCCGTTCCAAGCTCTTCATCGAGGAAATGCTGCGCGACATTGCGCTTGCGGACGTGGGCTGGAACATTGCGCTGTTGCGCTATTTCAATCCGGTGGGCGCACACGAGTCGGGGCTGATCGGCGAGGACCCGCGCGGCATTCCCAATAATCTGATGCCGTACGTGGCGCAGGTGGCGGTGGGGCGCCGGCCGCAGCTCAGCGTGTTCGGCGGCGACTATCCAACGCCCGACGGCACCGGGGTGCGTGATTACATCCATGTGGTCGATCTGGCGCGCGGGCATGTGGCGGCGCTGAACAAACTGCTGAAGTTGGGCGGGGTGCAGACCTGGAACCTGGGCACCGGCCGCGGCGTGAGCGTGCTCGACATGGTGCGTGCGTTCGAGGCAGCAAGCGGGAGGCCGGTGCCATATCGGATCGTCGCGCGCCGCGCGGGCGACGTGGCGCAATGCTGGGCCGATCCCTCGCGTGCCGCGCGCGACCTGGGCTGGCGCGCGGAATACGATTTGCCGCGCATGTGCGCGGATGCCTGGCGCTGGCAGCAGGGCAATCCTGACGGCTACGCTTGAACGGCAAGATTCAAGATTCAACCCCCTGTAGGGTGGCACTCAGTGCCGCTTCGGGCATCAACCGGTGCACGGAGTGCACCCTACCCAAAGCATCGCGTCCTACTGAACAATCTGGGATGAAAATGAAGCCCAACACAGCACGCTGCGCATGACGGGTTCTCGCTTGTGCGGGAACAACGAAGTACAGAACCCCTCAGCGTTTGCCAAACAGCCCATGTCCGCGGAAGTACTGCACGCCCAGCCAGCCGCCAAACAGGCCGCCGAGATGGGCAAAGTGGGCGACGCCGCTGAGGGTGTTGGTGACGCCGAGCAAGAGTTCGACGATACCGTATCCGAGCACGAACGTCCGCGCGGGAATCCGGATGAACGGCAGAAAAATGATGACGAGGACCCGGTTGGGGAAATACATCGCATAGGCCAGCAGCAGGCCGAACACGCCGCCGGAGGCGCCGATGACCGGGCCGCCGGCGTGCAGGGAATAGCCGCTGACAGCGATCTGCGTCATGGCGGCGACGGCGACGCTGAGCAGGTAGGTGAGCAGGTAACGCAGGTCGTCCCAGCGTTTTTCCAGTGCGGCGCCGAACATCCAGATGGCGACCATGTTGAGTCCCAGGTGCAGCAGCGAGCCATGCAGGAAGCTGTAGGTGATCAGCTGCCAGACATGGAACGTGCCGCCGGAACCCGGTGACCACAGGCCGAAGACGCGGATGATGTCCGGCCCCGTGGCAATCCCGAGCGCATAAATCATCACGTTCATCAGGATGAGGGTGGCAGTGATCGGCGGCATGAAAGGCTGTTTCAAGTAACAAGTTGCAAGTTTCACTGCAATTCCAAGTTGCAGGCCCCAAGAGGCTACGCGCTTTAGGTCAACCAGAATTGCCTTGTGGCTTGCAACTTGAATCTTGTAACTATTCCCCCGCGGGTTCCCAGTGTTGCAGCTTCAGCTGCACCGATTGCTGGCCATTGTATTCGTTGGGCATGAGGGCGTAGACGGCGCGGATGCGGTCGGGCAGCGGGTCGGGGTGGAAGAAGCGCATGGCTTCGAACACTTCGCCTTCGCGCGTGAGTTTGAGCTTGAGATGCTTTTCGCCGACGACGCGCTGTGCCACAACATCGAAGGTGGCGCAGAACAGCGGGGCGGGGAAGCCCTGTCCCCAGACGGCGTGGTCGAGTTCGATGGCGAGTTGGTAGCTGTGGTCGGCGGCGTCGAGTTCGCCGTCGGTTTCGATCATGCCTTCGAGGTCGGCCGGGTCGATCAGTTCGCGCACAACGGCCTCGAACGCCTGGCTGAATTCGTCGTGGCGGCCGGCGGGAAGGCTGAGCCCGGCCGCCATGGCATGGCCGCCGAACTTGAGGATGAGGCCTGGATGGCGCTTGTCGATCAGATCGAGCGCGTCGCGCAGGTGCAGTCCGGGGATGGACCGGCCGGAGCCCTTGAGTTCACCCGCAAGGGGTAGGCCGGTGGGTCCCCGCTGCGGCTGCAGCGACCCTCCCGCTCCGCCGGCATCGCTGCTGGCCAGCACGATGGTGGGGCGGTGGAATTTGTCTTTCAGCCTTGAGGCGAGGATGCCGATGACACCGATGTGCCAGTCGGGCTGATACGCGGTGAGGCTGTGGCTGTCGGTGGGGTTGAAGCTGGCGAGGATGGCGAGCGCTTCCTCCAGCATGTCGGCTTCGACGTCGCGCCGCGCCCGGTTGAGGGTGTCGAGCTGCTGCGCCAGCTGCTGCGCGGTGGCAGGATCGTCGGCCAGCAGGCATTCGATGCCGAGTGCCATGTCGTCGATGCGGCCGGCGGCGTTGAGCCGCGGGCCGAGCATGAAGCCGAGATCGAACACGGTGGCGCGCGCAGGGTCGCGCGCGGCGGCGTGGAACAGCGCGTTGATGCCGGCGCAGGCCTTGCCCGCGCGCATCCGCGCCAGGCCGTTTTCGATCAAGGTGCGGTTGTTGGCGTCGAGCCTGACGACGTCGGCGACGGTGCCGAGGGCGACCAGGTCGAGCAGGGCGCGCAGATCGGGTTCGGGCTGCTGCGCATACGCGCCGCGCTCGCGCAGTTCGGCGCGCAGTGCCAACAGCACATAAAACATCACCCCCACACCCGCCAGGTTTTTCGACGCGAAGCCGCAACCCGGCTGGTTGGGATTGACGATGCAGGCGGCGTCCGGCAGGGCGTCGCCGGGCAGGTGATGGTCGGTGACCAGCACCGGGATGCCGAGCGCGTTCGCCGCCGCCACGCCGTCGATCGCGGCGATGCCGTTGTCGACGGTGACGATCAGGTCGGGCCGGCGCTCGGCGGCGAGCTTGACGATGTCAGGGGTGAGGCCGTAGCCGTGTTCGAGCCGGTTGGGCACCAGAAAATCGACCTGCGCGCCGAGCAGGCGCAAGCCGCGCACGCCGACCGCGCAGGCGGTGGCGCCGTCGGCGTCGTAGTCGGCGATGATGAGCAGACGCTTGCTTGCCGCGATGGCGTCGGCCAGCAGCGTAGCGGCGCGCTCGATGTGCAGCAGCCCTGCTGGCGGCAGCAGCTGCGGCAGTCGGTGCGCGATCTGCCCGGGATGGGTGACGCCGCGTGCGGCATACAGCCGCGCCCAGGCGGGCGCGAGGCCGGCCTGTTCGAGGGCGGCGCGGGCGTCGGCGGGGCAGGGGCGGGTGGTGACTGAAGGCATGGCGCGATGGAACATCGTGTAATTGAAGCGTGGTGCGATTGTATTGGCAGAAGCACCGGCAAGCGCGAATCCGGGATTCGGAATTCGGAATCGGAATTGCCGATTCTGTCCGCCCGGTGCACGTAGTAACATGAACCCATGAGTCATTTACTTCCGCTTTCCCGCGTGGTCAAGCTGGTTGGACGTCCACGCCATACGCTGCAGGAAATGATCCGCAGCGGCACGCTGTCGACCTTCGACGGCATGGTCGAGCTCGACGAATTGCTGCGTGTGTTTCCCGAGGTGGCATGGGATGACGACGCGGAATTTCGTCGGGTAACCGAAATCAAGGACAAGGCGTTTGCCAAGCGGGTGCGTGAGCGCGCGTTGCCGGACAAAGATGTACTGGTGGCCCGGCTGAACGAACTGGGCGACGACTACGCGGCGGCCAAAGCGCTGCTACTGCACTACGGCAATGTGATGACCTGGCTGGACGAGAAGATCGAAGAACTCGAGGAAAACGCGAGCGCCGGAACGCACCATGCGCTGCATACGCTGCGCGCGTTTCTATTGAGGAATCTGGCCGAAACGCCGCCGGACGCCATGCTGGCGCAGGCGGTGATTGCACAGGAAAGGATACGTAAACTCATGTCAGCTCATGTGACCATTCAGCCCAGTGGCCACGAATTCTTTGTGGACGGCAATGACACGCTGCTCGAAGCCGCGCTGCGCAACGGGGTGTCGCTCAATTATGGATGCAGCAACGGCAACTGCGGCGAGTGCAAGGCACGCGTGGTGTCGGGCGAGGTGAAGAAAGTCCACGCCCACGACTATGTACTGAAGCAGACCGAAAAAGACGCCGGGGTGATCCTGCTGTGCGCGTATGCACCGGTGAACGACGTGGTGATCGAGGCCAATGTTTCGGGCGCGCACGACATCCCGCTGCAGCAGATCTCCGCCAAGGTCAAGTCGGTCGAGGTGTTCAATCCGCAGATGGCCGCGTTGCACATTCTGGCGCCGCGCAGCCAGCGCCTGCGCTACCTCGGCGGGCAAAGTCTCCAGGTCGCGGTCAACGGGGTGAGCGGGCGCTACGCCATTGCCAGTTGCCCGTGCGAGGACCGCCATATCGAAGTGCAGATTCCGCGCCGCCCCGGCGATGCATTTGCCGAGGCGCTGTTCACCACCTTGAAAACCAACGATACGGTGGAGCTGGAAGGTCCGTTCGGTGCCTTCGTGCTGGATGAGGATTCGCCGCGGCCGGTGATCTTTCTCGCATTCGGTGCCGGTTTTGCACCGATCAAAAGCCTGATCCAGCACGCCATGTCGCTGGAACTGGCCGAGTCGATGGACCTGCACTGGCTGGCCGACGCAGCCGGCCATTATCAGGACAATCTGTGCCGCACCTGGGCCGACGCGCTGGATAATTTCAATTACGTGCCACATGCGCAGAGCAATGACCTCGATGCTGTTCTGGAGGCCATCGTGCTGGATTACCCCGACCTGCATCGCTTCGACGTTTATGCAGCGGGCACCGCGGTGCAGCTGGATCGGGCGCGGGTGCATTTTGTGCGCCATGGCCTGCCGGAAGTACGCTGGTTCGCGGGCGCGACCGACGTCTGAATGCTGCGGGTCCTGCTTTATCTGTGGGCGCTTCCGGTGACCCTGCTCGGCATGCTGGTGGCGTTCATCGCGCGCGGCAGCGGCGGCACCCTGCTGCGGGTGGATGGCGTTCTGGAGGCCGCGGGCGGCTGGCCGGCATGGGTGTTAAGGCGGGGCTTGCCGTTCAGCGGCGCGGTGGCGGCGATCACGCTGGGGCATGTGGTGGTGGGCGTGTCGCTGGACGCGCTGATGGCAACCCGTGCGCACGAGCGCGCGCATGTCAGGCAGTTCGAGCGCTGGGGCGTATTGCTGCTGCTGTTGTATCCACTCGCCGGCCTGCTCGCGTGGGCGCGTGGCGGCCATCCGTATCGCGATAATGTATTCGAACGTGAGGCGCGCGCCGCGGCGTCTGCCGTCCCGAAAAAATCCGTCCGGACAGGCTCAGCCGGGCCTCACTCTATCGGGCGGTGAGCGTCTTCACCGGGCTCGCCGGTGTCGGGATCGATCCAGTCGGATATGCCAATTTCTTCTTCGGCTTCTTCCACCGTTTCGCATGGCTCAAAGTCGCTTTCGGCGTTGTATTCCATGTCCTGCACGGCTTCCAGTATGCTGGGGAAGGGGCCATATTCCTCGCCGCTATCGGCATCGATCCAGTAGCAACCATCGGGCCGCTCAATGATGCGAGTGTGGTCGTAATCGGGTGGCGTTTCGGGTATGAGCTGTTTCATGTGCGTTCTCCGTGCCCCAACTATAGGGCGCGAAGCGGGGCAGGGCAAGCGTCATTCAGAGTGCGCGCTCGACGAAGGTCAGGCCCAGCAGCGCGGCCATGATCAGTACCAGATGCGCCCAGCTCCACAGATGAAAACGCCGCACCAGTGCGGTGACTTCGCGGTTGGCAACGAGGAAGGGGCGGCCGTGTGCAGGCTGACGCATAAGGTGGATGCCGTCTTTCAGGCGGATGTCGAGATGGGCGCGGTCGACCTCATCGGATGCGGCCAGGCGCGCGCGCTCCCATTCGTCGAGGCCAATTTCGCCGTCGCGGTTGGCGTCGAAGCGTTCCAGCAGGGTGGACTTGTCGCGTTTCCATTCGGCCAGCAGGGTGGAAAGATCGGATTTTTTGTCGAGCACGGCGTTGGGGCCGCCAAGCGTGACGTGCTCGCCGATGACATAAAGGGTTTCGCCTTCAATCAGGGTCCACTCGGTTTTCCGGTAGCCCCCTGCGTTGGATATCTGCTTGCGCGAGGTGAGGATTTCGGCGCCGTCGGGGTCGACCAGGGCCATGCCACTGCCATCGCTGATGCCGAAGGTGTCGTGCGAGATGCCGGATTCGATATGCTCCCAGCGATTGCCGTTTTTGCGTTCGACGTGGTAGCGGTACCACAGGCAGGGCAGACCGCTGATCGGGCTGACCAGGCCGGCGCCCGGCGGCTGCCGGCCGTGGCCGACCAGCTCGATATAGCCTTGCGGCGCGGAGGCGATGCGCGAGGTCGGCGTGTCCGCCACGGTGCGGTAGCGCTTGAGGTTGGCGTACCACGCCCAGAAGCTGGTCAGCCCGACCAGCGTAAAACTGATCTGCCAACCGATGCGCGAGTGCAACTGGAAACCGAGCAGCAGGATGAGCAGGTTGCCGCCGCCCAGCGCGAGGTTGGCGTAATCGTGCCGCCATTCGGCCGCCCAGCGCGTGTAAAACATCAGCTATTGAAGAGCTGTTTCAGGTCGACGTCTTTCTTTTCTTCGGCGGCAAACCGCAGCAGGGAAAACTGGCTGAAGCCGAACAGCCGCGCGACGACGGTGTCGGGGAATTGTTCGACGCGCACGTTGTTGACGTTGACCGAGTCGTTGTAAAACTCGCGGCGGTCGGCGATGGCGTTTTCCAGCCCGGTAATCCGCGCCTGCAGATGCTGGAAGGTTTCGTTGGTTTTTAGCTCGGGGTAGGCTTCGGCGACTGCAAACAGGTTGCCCAGTCCCAGCCGCAGCGCGCCTTCGGCCTGCCCCAAAGCGGGAATGTCGTGCGAAGCGCGCGCGCTGGCCACCTGGCTGCGCGCCTGCATCACCCTCTCCAGCATTTCCTGCTCGAACCGCATGTATTGCTTGCAGGTCTCGACCAGCTTGGGCAGTTCGTCGTGGCGCTGCTTGAGCAGAATGTCGATATTCGACCAGGCCTTGCCGACGTTGTGTTTCAGCGCCACCAGCTGGTTGAAGATGAACACGCCGAAAACGGCGAACAGGGCGAGCACGATAAAAAAAACCAGGAGGCCGGACATGATGTGCTCCAGATGATTGAGTCGCAGAAATAGCGGATGGTGTGCGTTTAACTTGAGTGCGGCATCGTCAAATGCGCGTCGCGAGAATGGCTGCGATTTCTCTGTCCTCGAGCAAGACCGGATTGGTTTTCATGCTGCTGCCGCGGCTGTCGGCCACGATGCGCGGGATGTCGGCGGGCGTCACTCCGTAATGCGCCAGCGTCGGCAGCCCAAGCTCGCGCGTCCAGGCTCCCAGTGTGTCGACCAGGGCGGCATGGGCGGCTTCCTGGTCCAGGTTTCCTTGTTTGCTCAGCAATCGCCCCACCTGCGCGTATTTTTCCAGCGCCGGATGCGCCGGTTCGCGCGTGCGCAGCGCTTTGATATTGATGCGCGTGGCCATTGCCACCAGTGTGCCGCACGCCACGCCATGCGGAATCGGGAAGAATGCCCCCAGTGGCGCTGCCAGACCGTGCACCGAACCGAGCCCGACCTGCGCCAGCGTGATGCCCGACACCAGCGCCGCGTACGCCATCCGCTCGCGCGCCATGGCGTCGTCGGCGTCCGCATATAAAGCCAGCAGGCCGTCGCGCGCGGCTTTCATGCCGCCCCAGGCGAGCGAATCGGTGAGTGGCGCGGCGCGGCTGGAGACAAAGGACTCCAGCAACTGGGTGAAGGCATCCATGCCGTTCGCCGCGATGACAGCAGGCGGGCAGGTCGCCAAAAGATCCGGGTCGACCAGCGCGACTTCCGCCACCAGTTTCTCGTCGCGGAAGGATTTCTTGAAACCATCCATCCCCTGCACGCTCAATACCGCATTCTTGGTTGCTTCCGAGCCGGTGCCCGCCGTGGTCGGCACGGCGATGAACGGGGTGGCGGGGCCGGCGTACGGCAACCCGGGCCCCACGCCTTCCAGATGATCCATCACCGAATTGCCGGGCTTGAGCAGGCCGGCGATCGCTTTGGCGGCATCCAGCGCGCTGCCGCCGCCGATGCCGATCACGACATCAACAGGCTCTGTGCGCAAGGCGCGTACGGCCTCGTCCACCATCTGCGGCGACGGTTCGCCCGGGATGGCAAGGTGCAGCCACGAAATGCCCTGCGCTGTAAGACCCGCTGTCACGGCCGGCCAGAACGGTGAGCTTTTCAGCGAGCCAGCACCGGTGACGAGCAAGGCATGCGCGCCATATCCGCGGGCAATGGCTGGTAATTTGGCCAGCACGCGGGCGCCAAACTCGATGCGCGGCAAGCGCGAAAGGGAAAACTCGGTCATGCGCACACTCAACTCCTGTCCATGCAAGCTTTGTATGGTAGCGACAAGGGCAACAGCCTGTCTGCCTGGCAATTTTACGTGGCGGGATCGCCGCCGCCGCGCCATACGGTGGGAGGAAATGGTTTGGCATTGCCAGCGCGTTGAATCATTGGGGGATCCGTCTTTCAAGGCAGGCTGGCCTGACCGGAAAGCCGAAGAAGTGTTGACGTCCCTGGGAAGGCTTTGCTATAGTTCCGCTTCTCGATTGACGCGAAACATTGCGACTGGCGCGGGGTGGAGCAGTCTGGCAGCTCGTCGGGCTCATAACCCGAAGGTCGTAGGTTCAAATCCTGCCCCCGCAACCAACCAATTCGAAAAAGTAGTTGACGCATTCTGTAGGTTCTGTAGAATGCGCACCTCTCCAGACGGCGCCGCAACGAAAGCGAAGTCGTTAAGAGATTGATCTTTAACAATTTACAGCCGATAGGTGTGGGTGTTGTTGCGGTAGTTGGTTCGGCTTCGGTTGGACTGACAACTAGCATAAATGCTCACACTTGAATTGAAGTTAATTCATTTTGAGTTTGAGCGAAGCAGTAT
>JAIBEI010000022.1 GCA_019459055.1 Thiobacillus sp.
TAGGGTGCGCCGTGCGCACCTTTTAGCGTAAAACGGTGCGCACGGCGCACCCTACGGAATCAAGGGCTTGCATGTTGTTTATTGAGCCTTTCAAGCCGTTTCGCCGGCGAAGTGGACGATGCGCCCGGCGGCCTCGACGCAGGCATCCAGGCTGTCGACCAGGGCGATGCGGACGAAGCCCCGGCCCGGATTGACGCCGGCGGCGTCGCGCGCGAGGAAGCTGCCGGGCAGCACGGTCACATGCTGCGTTTCATACAAGCCGCGCGCGAACGCAGCATCGTCGCCGCCCGGCACCCGCGCCCACAGATAGAAGGCGGCGTCGGGGGCGTCGAAGGACAGCACGTCCTTCAAGAGCGGCATCACGGCGGCGAACTTTTCGGCGTACTGGCGGCGGTTCTCGACCACGTGCGCCTCGTCGTTCCACGCCGCGATGCTGGCGGCCTGCACCGCCGGGCTCATCGCGCTGCCGTGGTAGGTGCGGTAAAGCAGGAAGGCCTTTATCAGTGCGGCGGCGCCTGCCACCATGCCGGAGCGCAGGCCGGGCACGTTGGAGCGCTTGGACAGCGAGTTGAACACGATCAGGTTTTTGAAGCCGCGGCCGAGCTGCTGCGACGCGGTCAGCGCGCCGAGCGGCGGCTTGCCCTCTTCAAAGTAGATCTCCGAATAGCATTCGTCGGCCGCGATGACGAAGCCGTGCCGGTCAGACAGGTCGAACAGTTCCTTCCAGTCGGCCAGCGACATCACCTTGCCGGTGGGGTTGCCGGGCGAGCAGACGTAGACCAGGCTGATCGATTCCCACAGGTCTTCCGGCACCCGCGACCAGTCCATGGCAAAGCCGTTTTCCGGCAGGGTGTTGAGGAAGAAGGGGCGGGCGCCGGCCAAGAGCGCCGCGCCTTCATAGATCTGGTAGAAGGGGTTGGGCGAAATGACCGTGCGGCGGCCGTGGCGGCTGGAATCGACGGCGGCCTGGGCGAACGCGAACAGCGCCTCGCGCGAGCCGTTGACCGGCAGCACCTCGGTCGCCGGGTCGAGCTTCACCCCGTAGCGGCGCCCGGCCCACGCGGCCATTGCTTCGCGCAGCGCATCCGAGCCCTGAGTGATGGGATAATTCGAAAGCCCGCCGAGGCCGGCGACCAGCGCATCCTTGATGAACTGCGGCGTCGGATGCCTGGGTTCGCCGATCGACAGGTTGACCGGCGCCAGATCCGGATTCGGTGTCACCCCGGCGAACAGCTCGCGCAGTTTCTGGAACGGATAGGGGTGGAGCTGTTCGAGACGCGGATTCATCGCAACGGAATTTAACTAAAGCCACGCATTATAAAGCCCCATGCCGCCGATTCCCCTGCAGCGCACCCTTGCCATCGGCAGTCTGGTTTATGCCTCCACCCTGTGGGGGATGATGTGGTACCCCTACCGCCTGCTCAACGAAGCCGGCGTCGGCGGGATCGCCTCAAGCTTCTTCACCTACGCCGTGCCGCTGCTCGCGCTCGGCTGGCTGCATGGACGCGAGCTGCATCGGGCACGCAGCCAGTGGATGTGGCTGGCCGCGCTGGGACTGGCGGCGGGCTGGACCAATCTGGCCTACGTGCTGGCCATGCTGCAGGGCGAGGTGGTGCGTGTGCTGCTGCTGTTTTTCCTGTCACCGCTGTGGACCGTGCTGTTTGCGCGAATCCTGTTGCATGAAAAGCTCAACCGCGCCGGCTGGGCGGTGATGACGCTGGCGGCGGGCGGCGCGATGGTCATGCTGTGGCAGCCCAACGGCGACCTGCCATTGCCGACCAACCGCGCCGAATGGCTGGCGCTGTCGGCCGGGGTGATGTTCGCGCTCAGCAACGTCATCAGCCGCCATCTCGGCGGCGTCACTGAAGGCGCCAAGTCGGTGTCGATCTGGGCCGGGGTGGCGGTGCTGACGGTGATCGGCCTGTGGTTATATCCCGGCGAGTTCGACTTCATCGAGCAGGCGGGGTGGGGCGTCTGGCTGCTCCTGCTGGGCGTGGGCGCCGCCATCGGCAGCATGACCTATGCGGTGCAGTACGGCCTCGCCCGCGTCCCGGCCAACCAGGCCATCGTTATTTTCCTGTTCGAGCTGGTGGTGGCGTCGATCGCAGCCTATTTTTTGTCTAGGGAACGCATGGGACCGCAGGAATGGGTGGGCGCCATCATGATCGTCGCCGCCAGCCTGTTTTCCGGTCACATGGAAGACGAACAACTGGAGGAAAAAGCCCATGCCTGATGTTTGCGCGCTGCTGCATGCGGGCCTGCTGGTGACCAATCTCGATCGCGCCAGGGTCTTTTACGAATCGGTGCTGGGGCTGAAGGTGTGCCCGAATCGCCCCGACCTGCCTTATCCCGGCGAGTGGTACGAACTCGGCGGCGGCCAGCAGCTGCACCTGATGCAGTTGCCCAATCCCGACGCCGCTTCGGTGCGCCCGGAGCACGGCGGGCGCGACCACCATATTGCGCTGGGCGTGAGAAATATGGCTGAACTGAAAAGTCGGCTCGATGCGGCGGGGGTGCGCTGCACCGCCAGCAAGTCGGGGCGGGCGGCGCTGTTCTGCCGGGATCCGGACGCCAATACGTTGGAGTTTGTCGAAATTGGCTGACCTCTCACAAAGGCAGAGATTGTGGGAGGCCCGCCTCGGGCCGAAAGCTTCACGCTGGCTTGGATAGGAAGCAATTCTGGCCGTCGCGCGCGAGCAGGGCCGCGCCGTAGGCCGCTTCGGCGTGGACAGCGCGCGTGACCGGCACCCCCAATAAACGTTCACGGATGCGCGTCCAGACCGGATTGTGCGCGCCGCCGCCTGCGGTCTCGACCCGGCGCAGCGGCGCGCCCCGTTCGGCCAGCAGCCCATAGCCGCGCGCTTCGATGCGCGCCAGGCTTTCCAGCAGGCCGTGCAGGAATTCGGCGTCGTCGGCCGGGCGCGGCGTGAGAAGCGGCGAAAGCTGCGGGTCGTTGATGGGGAAGCGTTCGCCGGGTTTTGGCAGCGGCACGTAATCGAGCGGGCTGGCGACCGTGGGGTCGATCTTTTCGCTGAGCGCGGCCAGCTGGCGGTCGTCGAAGAACTGCCGCAGCACCGCGCCGCCGGCGTTGGAGGCGCCGCCCGCCAGCCAGCGCTCGCCGAACCAGTGGCTGTAGACGCCGTGTTCGGTCGATTCCACCCGGGTGTCGGACAGCAGTTTCAGCACCAGGGTGCTGCCGAGCGAGGTGACGGCGTCTCCGCTTTGGGCAACGCCTGCCGCCAGAAATGCGGCAATCGAATCGGTGGTGCCGGCGTGCACCATGCAGCCGGGGTTGATGCCGAGGTAGCGTGCGCGCGGGCGCGACACGGTGGCGAGCCGGGCGCCGGGCGCAATCGGCACCGGCAGGTAGTCGACGTCGGCCAGGTATTCCACCCAGTCCGGCCATTTCAGCGCGTCGAGGTCGAGGCCCATCTTGAGGGCGTTGTGGTAGTCGGTCATCCCCACCCGGCCGGTGAGCAGGCCCGACAGCCAGTCGGCCTGGTTGAGGTAGAGCCGCGCGCCGGTGAGGCCGAGCCGCTTCTTCAGCCATAGCACCTTGGCCAGGCCCGAGGTCGCCGCGGCGGCAGGATGTCCCGGCACGGCGGTTCTGGCGATCAGCGCGGCTTCGTCGGCCGCGCGATCGTCGTTGTACAGCAGCGGCGGGTGGCGCGGGCTCAACTCCTCGTCGCAGGCGAGCACGGTGCCGGAAGTGCCGTCGAGCGCGATGTCCGACAGCAGGGTGCGGATCGCGGCGGGCAGCGCCGCGACCAGGTCCCACAGCGCCTCGCGCCAGATACCGGCGCGTTCGTATTCCTCCAGGCTGCCGAAGTCGCGGCTGTCCTCGGCGATGATCGTGCCTTCGGCATCGATGACGCAACTGCGCGCGCCCGAGGTGCCGAAGTCAATCCCCAGAAAATAGGCAACGTGAGTCATGCCCGGAGTAAGGCCCTCAATCGAGTGCTGTCCGTCGAATCGGTCTCACGGCTCTATCCACAGCACCGGCGCGCGCAAATGCCATCCCATGCTCAACATACGTTTTCCCTGTTTGGGGGAAAGCGGTTCACCCAGCGGCAGTGGGCTTGATCGCGCGGCCATGCCGCTGCTGTGTAGAACCTTGCGCCAGTTCTGCCCGGTTTCATTCCACCACCATATATCCAGGGATTGTGCTTCGATCGCGTCATCCAAATAGGCTACGTTGATCGCCCCCCGGCGGAGAAAAATCAGGTCTTTATCCCGATTCTGCGGGTCAGGTGCCAACATCAGCGCACAGTTTTCGCAACGATCATCAGGCTTGTTCATCAAGTCGGACGGCAACGGGATCGCGTCCCAGGATGATCCATTTTCGCTGCTGCGCACGATTGAAATGTGTTCATCTTGCAGGTCACGCGTCAATACAATTGCGCGCCCCTGCGCGGTGATCACGGTCGATGTCACCTGGTCGCCCCATGGCGCGCTGAGAATGGAGGTGGTCGTGGGTGCGCCATTTTTCAGCGATAGGGTTTCAATTACCGCAAGCTGGGCAAACGGCCCAAAACCTGTAAAGTGCTCGGGGCAGTCTTTGCCTGGCGTGGCTTCGCAAGCAGGGTCGAGCACCGACACGGTATCGGTCTGCACTTCGCCGCCGGCCAGTACCAGCTTGCCAGCCGGCAGCAGGCGCGCAATGCCGCCCCGGCGGCCCCGCTGCACTTGCTGCGCTACCTCGACCTTGCGCGTACCAAGATCCAGCCTGAGCACCCGCGCGGGCATTTGTGCGCCGGAGAGCAACAAGGCTTGATTGCCTTTTGCGGCGATGAGCTGCGCTTGATCAAGCTCAGGGAGGACGATGGCTTCGCTCCAGCGATTGTTCTTCACATGAAAAATGGCCATGCCGCTACTGCTGGGCGGCATATAGCTTGATAGGTTTTCACCCAAATCGAAACCACGATCATTCGACTCTTTGATCCCCTTGAGCAGAACCCGATCATCATCCAGCCAGAACGCTTGCGCTGCGCCGCTGGCAAATGGAACATTGGGCAACTGCCGCACCTTGCCGGTGGCAAGATCGATCAACTCCGCATGGGCGCTATAGCGCAATTGACCCGTGCCGGTAAATCCAAAACGGCGGCCACCAGCGGCAAACACCCATTGCCTGCGTTGAGCCACACCCGCGCCAATAAAGCGTAACGCGAGCGACTCCATGGATACCGGCTGTGCAATGTTGATGCGGTCAAAGCCAGCAGTGGCGTAACAGCAGCTGGGGGATAGCGCTTCAAGGTTGTCCACCCCACCCGCCACCAGCACCTCTTGATCAGACAAGGCTTGCACCACCCCGCTGATGCGGCGTAGTGGCATGTGTCCATGCACTTGCCAACTGTTGGCGTACCCTGTGGGCGATGCGGTATCGCGCGGCAACAGCATCACCTGTGGCTCCAGATAAGCCCCCACTACGAGTGAGCCATTGGGCGTGGCGGTGATGGCGGGTGCATCCGCACCATAAGCGTCCGCGCAGGGCACAAAGGGCAGCGGCGGCAGGCTGGACCAGCGGTTGGTTTGCACGTCGTACACATCTACGCTGCGCACCTTGGCCGCCACGCCATAGCAGCCCAAACTCGGCGCTCCTGTGACCACCGTTCGACCATCTGATAACACCAGCGCCGCACCAAAAACTCGCTCATTTGGCATGGTGGCTACCGGTTCAATCGCCCAGACACCATCCTTGGAACTCGGCTTGATCAGGCTGGCACGCGTGCTTGTTGAATTGCCCCCGAGCATCAGCACGCGGCCATCGCGCAGCCTGACGGCACTGTGGCCGAAGCGGGGCACGCGGTAGATTTGCCCATTCTGGTTGGGTTGGCCGTCGTAGGACAGCAACCCGCGATCAGTGAGTTGTAGCGTGTTGCTGGCCGCTACCCGGCGCAATTGCCACAATCGGTCGGGTGCGACTTGCTCCCTGCCGTGCGAAGAGGAACCCAACACCAGCACCGATTGATCGTTCAGCACTACCGCCACTGGCTCATGGAATTTAGTTTCGAGTTTGAGGCGCTGGCCATTGGGCCGTATCAGCAGCGAGGTTTCACCCAGCAGCCATAGACCCTCCCGGCTGGCCAGCGCGGTGTATCGAATTACGTTTTTTCCATCATGGAACTTAAGTTCAGGCAACTCGAAAGTGCTGGTTTTTCCCGTCTTCCAGTCGATGTTCCGCACGGCGGTTTCAGCGTAGAAGCGCTGAAAAAGTAGCAGATTGCTGGTGCTAAGCGCCAGCGGCTTGGCAAACGTGCGCCAGCTTTCTGCCACATAGCGTGCTGCCGGGGAGGCATCCGAGGCAGGAGCTGCATTTTCCGCATATGCAGAGCCGATAAGAAGTCCGCACAGCACAGCGATCGCAACGCGAACCGAGCCTTGAATTAAAGCGATACGCAGGCTCATCTCAGCACCCCGCCGAACTGGGGTCGGAATACTCAAAGCTGCCCGCCAGTCCCACCAGTTCGCCTTCTTTGGCCAGGGACGACAAATACAGTGCAACACTGTTGTCGCTTCCATGCTTCAGGAGTAAATCGGGTATGTCATCGCCATCCAGGTCACCCGCCCATTGCAGATAGTCCTGCGGACTGAGTTGCCCCGTGTCATCTATAAGGGGAAAACCATAGCCCGGCAATCGTTGGCGCTGGTTGCCCATGCGGAGTTCGAAGGTGGCAATGTCGGTCAGCGCCATGGGGTTTTCATCTTGACTTTCATCCTTCGTCGCGATGGGATTGACGCGCGGCACGATGTCCGCATAACGCCCGTTGCCCAGCGACAGGCGCACCTCCAGCGTGCCGGGACGATTCGTGCCCGGATACTGCGTCATGCCCTGATGCACATAGGTACGTACCGGCCCGGCGCTAAGCTTGAGGTTCGCCAGACTGCGCAAGGGTTTGAACACGGCAATAAGCTCAGGCCGTTTTTCGCCTTCCTGCGGCACCTGGTCCAGATTTCCCGGCAAGGGCGACCAGTGTAGGAGCTGGCTGTTCACGGGTTTGCCGTCATAGATCGGGTGCCTGGCCGGGGTGACAAACAATTGCGTGCTGACCAGTTTGCAGCCCTTCTTGTCATCACTGAGCTGCTCGTCAGCGTCGCATATTAATGCCCACCAGACTGCCCCCGCGCGGTAGCCCCTGCCGGGTAAATGCCAACCTGCCGGGCTGCCAGGCGCACCCGCATTGGGATCCTGGTTATCGTCGGAGACCAGCGCACCGAAAGACCCCGGAAAAATAACCATGTCGCCCTGGGTTTCGCTGCCCGAATTCAGCAGGTCTAGCGCATGCGCGTTCGGCATCGTAGCCGCAGCCATAACAGTTATCGAGAGCGCAGCCATTAAACAGGCCGCCCGCTTCATTGTTTTCATTGCCACCCCTCAGCCTGAGTTTTAATTTTTAATTATGTATCAGTATATTAACCGCGTGTATTCGAGTTATGGTCGAACTGCGTGAGGTCAACGCGCGGTGCCGGCTGCCAGCCCTTCTTGCGGTGTTCGGCCACCACATTGGTGAAGATGCCGCCGCGCACATAGAACTTGGCGGTGAGCCGCATGAAGCGCGGCTTGGTCGCCTTCACCAGATCGTCCAGCACCCGGTTGGTGACGTCTTCGTGAAAGTGGCCTTCCTCGCGGAAGCTCCACATGTAGAGCTTCAGGCTTTTGAGTTCGACGCAGGTCTTGTCGGGGATGTAGTCGAGGATCAGCGTGGCGAAATCCGGTTGCCCGGTCTTGGGGCAAAGACACGTAAATTCAGGGACTTCCATGTGAATGTGAAAGTCACGTTCAGGTTTGGGATTGGGGAAGGTTTCCAGGGTTTTGACGGGTGTGGTGGGCATAAAAAGGCTCGGTGTAGAATGGCGGTCAAAAATCGCGTCCAATAATCAGGCGCTTGCTGACCCCATTATAAAACCCAAGGTTCCGCCGTCTTGCGTTTAACCCACATCAAACTTGCCGGGTTCAAGAGTTTCGTCGATCCCACCGTCATTCCCGTTCCCGCGCAGCTGACCGGCGTGGTTGGGCCGAACGGCTGCGGCAAGTCGAACGTGATCGACGCGGTGCGCTGGGTGCTCGGCGAATCGTCGGCCAAGCACCTGCGCGGCGAAACCATGCAGGACGTGATCTTCAACGGCTCCACCAGCCGCAAGCCGGCATCGCGCGCCTCGGTCGAACTGGCGTTCGACAACGAACTCGGGCGCGCCGCCGGCCAGTGGTCGCAATACGCCGAGATCTCGGTCAAGCGCGTGCTCGACCGCAGCGGCGACTCCACCTATTACATCAACAATATGCGGGTGCGGCGGCGCGACGTTGCCGACCTGTTCCTCGGCACCGGGGTCGGCGCGCGCGCCTACGCCATCATCGAGCAGGGGATGATTTCACGCCTGATCGAGGCGAAACCGGAAGAACTGCGCGGCTACCTGGAAGAAGCCGCCGGCGTGTCCAAGTACAAGGAACGCCGCAAGGAAACCGAATCCCGGCTGAAGGATGCGCGCGACAACATGAACCGCGTCGAGGACATCCAGCGCGAACTCAAGACCCAGGTCGAGAAGCTCGCCGCGCAGGCCGAAGTCGCCCAGCACTACAAGCAATTGCAGGCCGACCTGACGTTTTCCCAGCATCGCCTGTGGTTTGCCCGCAAGCACGACGCCGCCCAACAGCGCGCGCGCATCGACAAGGATCTGGTCGAGGCACAGAACCGGCTGGAAGCCGAAACCGCCCGCCTGCGCCATATCGAATCCGAACTGGAAACTGCTCGCCAGACCCAGTTCGCCGGGCAGGACACGCTGAATACGCGACAGGCGACGTATTACCAGGCGCAGTCCGAAGTCGCGCGCATCGAGCAGACCATGGCGCATCAGAACGCCACCCGCGACCGGCTGTATCGCCAGGTGCAGGATCTCACCGCACGTATGGCATCGCAGCAGGCGCGCCGCGCGTCCACGCAGGAGGCGCTGAACGAGGTGAACGCGCAGCAGCCCGGCCTTGAGGCCGTGCTGATGGAGGCCGAAGCCGCCGCGCGTCAGACCACCGACAGCACGCTGCCGCAGAAGGAAGCCGCGCTACGCGAGGCGCAACAAGGCGTGGGCGAAGCGCAGCGCGTGGTGTCGCAAGGCGAGCAGGCGCGCCAGGTCGACGAAAACAGCCTCGGCCACACCAAGCGCCAGCTCGAACAGCTGGACGCGCGCCAGCGCAAACTTGCGCAGGAACAAGCGCAGCTGCCGCGCACCGATACAGCGGGTCTGGCGCAGAAGCAGGTCGAGGTCGAGGAGATGGCGCAGACGCTGGCCACCGCGCAGGCCGGACTCAAGGAAGCCGAGACCGCGCTGCCCGAACTCGACGCCGCACGTAGCCAGCACACGCGCGAACTCGAAGTCTCCCGCAAAGCGCTGCACCAGACCGAAGCCGAACTCGCCGCACTGAAAAAGCTGCAGGAAAGCCTGAAAGCCGACGAGAAGCTCGGTGCCTGGCTGCGCAACCGTGGCCTCGATGCCGCACCGCGCCTGTGGGAAAAACTGCGCGTCGCCCCCGGCTGGGAAGCCGCGGTCGAAGCGGTATTGCGTGAGCGCCTGCAGGCGGTGGCCGCCGATGCTGCCCCCGATTGGTTCGCCGACGCGCCGCCGGCGCGGCTGACCGTATGGGCCGGGGACGGCATTGCGGCGCCGGCCGCGGCGGAAGGCCTGGCCAGCAAAATCGCCAGCGACGATGGGGCGGTCCACGCAGCGCTCACCGACTGGCTCGCCAACGTGTACTGGGCCGACGACGCGGATGCCGCGCGCGCCCGCTGCGCCAGCCTGCAAGCCGGCGAATACGCCGTCACCCCGCAGGGCCACCTGTTCACCCGCCACAGCGTCACCTTCCACGGCCCGCACACCGCGGTCGAAGGCATCCTCGCGCGCGGGCGCGAACTCGAACGATTGGCCAGCGATGCCGTGCGCCTGCGCGATGAGGTGGCGCAGCTCGAAGCCGCCTACGCCGAGACGCAGCAGCGCTACCTGGAACGCCAGCGCGAAGTCCAGGCGCTGCGCGCGCAGACCGGGCAGACGCAGAGCCGCCACCACACCGCGCAGATGGAGCTGCTGCGCCTGCAGCAGGCGGTGGAACGGGTGCAGAGCCGGGCGACGCAGATCGCGCAGGAACTGGAAGAAGTCACCCATCAGCAGACCAGCGAGCACGCCACGCTGGAAATGCTGGAAAACCGCCTCAAGGAGTACCGCAGCCAGGGCGACGACGCCCGCGAGGCGCTGTACGCCGCGCGCCAGCAGCGTGACCAGGCCGACCGCGCCGTGTTCGAGGCGCGCGAACTGCAGCGCGCCGCCGAGCGGCGGCACCAGGAAGCCGGCTTCGCGCTCACCACCTGCAGCAACAAGATCAGGGAACTCGGCGAAACGCTGGCGCGCATCGACCAGGAAATCGCCGACGACGAGACGCGCCTCGCCCAGGCGCGCGAAGAACTGGCCCGCCTGCCCGCCGACGCGCTGGATGTCGAACTGCAACTCGCGCTGACCGCACGCACCGAGGCCGAAGCCGCGCTCGCCGCCGCGCGCGACGCGCTGGAAGGCCTGACCGCGCAATTAAGAAGCCATGATGAGGCGCGTCTGGCCTGCGAGCAGGGGCTCGATCCGCTGCGCCGCACCATCGAGCAATTGAAGCTGAAGGACCAGGAAGCGATGCTGATGCAGTCGCAGTTCGAGCTGCAGCTGCGCGAGGCGGCAGCCGACGAGGCCAGCCTCGAATCCGGCCTGGCCGACAGTCCCAGGCCCAGCCAGCTGCAGGCCGAAATCAACCGTCTGCAGATCGAGATCGCCGCGCTGGGCGCGGTCAATCTCGCCGCGCTGGACGAACTCACCCAGGCGCAGGAGCGTTCGGATTATCTCGCCGCGCAGTGCGCCGACCTGCTGGAAGCCGTCACCACGCTGGAAGAAGCGATCCGCCGCATCGACCAGGAATCGCGCACGCGGCTGAAGGAAACCTTCGACACCGTCAACCAGCACATGGGCGAGCTGTTCCCGAAGCTGTTCGGCGGCGGCCAGGCCCGGCTCATCCTCACCGGCGACGAACTGCTCGACGCCGGGGTGCAGGTGTTCGCCCAACCGCCCGGCAAGAAAAACGCCTCGATCCACCTGCTGTCCGGCGGCGAGAAAACGCTGACCGCGCTGTCGCTGGTGTTCGCCATGTTCAAGCTCAACCCGGCGCCGTTCTGCCTGCTCGACGAGGTCGACGCCCCGCTCGACGACGCCAACACCGAACGCTACTGCAAGCTGGTCAAGGCAATGTCCGAGCACACGCAGTTCCTCTTCATCACCCACAACCGCGTCACCATGGAAATGGCCCAGCACCTGGCCGGCGTCACCATGCAGGAGCCGGGCGTGTCGCGCATCGTCGCGGTGGACGTGGAAGAAGCGGTGGGGATGGTCGAGGCGGCCTGAGCCCTTGGCAAGGACTTCCCACTCCCGGCCAATCAAACTAAACTAATAAAACTTAGTTTGATTGGAGGTGGCCATGCATACCGTCAATATTCACGAAGCCAAAACCCAGTTGTCGAAGCTGATCGAGCAGGCGGTGCAAGGCGATGCCTTCATTATTGCCAAGGCCGGGAAACCCCTGGTCAAGGTCACCCGGCTGGATGCACCTGCGACCGGGCAGGCCAAACGCCTTGGTTTCATGGCAGGTCAGATTGTCGTGCCGGACGATTTCGACCGCATGGGTGCCGAAGCCATCGAGCAGCTTTTTGGCGCAGAAGGATGAAGCTGCTGCTGGATACGCACATGTTGCTCTGGGGCGGCGGGTTCGCCCGATCAATTGTCTCCCGCCGCGCGGGCCTTGCTGGAAGACCTAAATAATGAGTTGGTGTTCAGCGCGGCCAGCCTGTGGGAAATCGCGATCAAGCGCGGTCTGGGGCGCGCCGATTTTCAGGTCGATGCCCGGGTGCTGCGCCGCGGCTTGCTGGACAACGGCTATCTGGAGTTGTCGATTACCAGTGATCATGCAGTTTTTATTGACAGCCTGCCCGCTATTCACAAAGACCCGTTTGATCGCATCCTGATCGCTCAGGCGACGGTCGAAGGCATCACGCTGCTTACGGCAGATGCGCTGGTCGCCCAATATCCCGGTCCGATCCGGGCCTTTTGATTCTTACGAGTCTAGTCGGCGGCGGAAAATACAGCGCTGCTTGATGTAGTAAATGTTCGCGCACCCTAGCCGCAGCGGGCGGCTATCGGCGAAAATGGCGCTTTTGGTGCTTCTCCTTACTCCCATGCTTGATATCCAGCTGCTGCGCAAAGACGCAGCCCTCGTTGCCGAGCGCCTGGCGGCGCGCGGTTTTGTGTTCGATGCAGCGCGCTTCGACGCGCTGGAAGCCGAACGCAAGACGATCCAGACCCGCACCCAGGACGCGCAAAACCGCCGCAATACGCTTTCGAAGCAGATCGGCATGCTGAAGGGCAAGGGCGAGGACACCACGGTGGTGATGGCCGAGGTGGCCGGGCTGGGCGACGAGCTGAAGCAGATGGAAACGCGGCTGGCTGCGCTGCAGATGGAAATCAACGATTTCCTGATGGGGGTGCCGAACCTGCCGCATGAATCAGTGGCGCACGGCTTGGACGAGACGGCCAACGTCGAGGTGAGCCGCTGGGGGACGCCGAAGACCTTCGATTTTCCGGTGCGCGACCACGTCGATCTGGGCGAAGGGCTGGGGCAGCTCGACTTCGCCGCGGCGGTGAAGATCACCGGCAGCCGCTTTTCCGTGATGAAGGGCGGGCTGGCGCGGCTGCACCGGGCGCTCGCGCAGTTCATGCTCGACGTGCACACGGCGGAGCACGGCTACACCGAGGTCTATGTGCCATATCTTGTAAACGCCGACTCGCTGCGCGGCACCGGAAACCTGCCGAAATTCGAGGAAGATTTATTCCAGGTCCCGCGCCCGGATGCCGACAAGCTCTACCTCATCCCCACCGCAGAAGTCCCGGTGACCAACCTGCTGCGCGACGAGATCGTCGCCGAAGAAGTGCTGCCGCTGAAGTTCGTCGCCCACACCCCGTGCTTCCGCTCCGAGGCCGGCTCCTACGGGCGCGACACCCGCGGCATGATCCGCCAGCACCAGTTCGATAAGGTGGAACTGGTGCAGATGGTGCGCCCGGAGGATTCCTACGCCGCGCTGGAGGCGCTGACCGGACACGCCGAGACGATTCTGCAGAAGCTCGGCCTGCCGTACCGCAAGATGGCGTTGTGCAGCGGCGATATGGGCTTTTCAGCGGCCAAGACCTACGACCTGGAAGTGTGGCTGCCGGCGCAGGGCACCTACCGCGAAATTTCCTCCTGCTCCAATTTCGAGGCCTTCCAGGCGCGCCGTATGCAGGCGCGTTTCAAAGCGGGGCAGGGCAAGCCGGAACTGCTGCACACCCTGAACGGTTCGGGCCTGGCGGTGGGGCGCACGCTGGTGGCGATCCTGGAAAATTACCAGAACGCTGACGGCAGCGTGACCGTTCCGGAAGCGCTGCGCCCGTGGATGGGCGGAATGGAAAAAATCACGCCCGCCTGACCGGCAGTGCCAGCTTGTTGACGTGTAGGGTGCGCCTGCGCACCATTTTTCTGGTGCGCATGGCGCACTCTACATTGTTTCTTCGGCGTAAGTTTCGGCCATGGGCCGACTACTTCGCTAACCCGGCGCGGCCGGCGTGTTTTCGCTGCTTCCCAGATTGATCATCGGGTTGAACTCCGGTTCAAGCCGCAGCAGGATGTCGTAGTAGTTGCGGATGTTCTCGGCAAAATGCAGGGCCTCGCCGCCGCGCGCGTAGCCGTATCGCATCACTTTTGAGTAGGTGCCGCGGCTCAGATACGGCAGCGCTTCCTTCACATCGACCCAGTTGTCCGGATTGCCGCCGCGCGCCTGCGCGATGCGGCGCGCATCCTCCATGTGTCCCTGTCCCTGGTTGTAGGCGGCCAGCGCCAGCCAGGTGCGGTCGGGTTCGGGAATGCGGGCGGGCAGGCTGTCTTTCATCAGCGCCAGATAGCGCGCGCCGCCCAGGATGCTCTGTCGCGCGTCGAGGCGGTTGGAAACGCCCATGCGGTCGGCGGTCTGCCCGGTCAGCATCATCAGGCCGCGCACCCCGGTCGGCGAGGTGGCGAGGGCATTCCACTGCGACTCCTGATAGCCGATCGCGGCCAGCAGGCGCCAGTCGGTCCCGGTGAGCGTCTGCGCCTCGTGAAAATGCTGGCGCAGCGCGGGCAGCCGCTGCGGATGGCGTTGCAGGATGCCGAGGATGTCGCTGCGGTCCAGCCGCCTGACATGGCCGAAATAGCGCTCGTAAATACGCTTGATGGTGCCGTCCTTGCGCGCCTGCTCGACAAAGCGCGCCAGGGCATTGCGCATCGCCTGCGAACTTCGGGGCGGCAGCGCCCACACGATTTTCTGCGTGTCGCCGATGTCGAACGCCACGGCCAGCGCGGGGTAGACATTTCGCATCGGGTCGAAATCCATGCCGTTGATGACCACCGCGTCGTACTTGCCGGCCTGCAATTGCGCCAGCAGTTCCTCCGGCCAGACATTCTCAAGCGCCGCCCAATTCAGGGCTGGGTGCTTGCGCTTGTGGCGCATCAGGATGGGCGTGTGCCCGGAGCCGACGATCAGCGCTATTTTCTTGTCTGACAGGTCCGCCATGCTGCGCGGCTGTCTTTCGCTGGCGCGATACACGATATGAATCGGGGTCTCGAACAGAACCGGCCCGGAAATCAGATGTCGATCCTTGACGACAGCACGCGGCAGGGCCGCAGCCGCCAGATGGATATGATGGCTGTCGAGCAATTCGAACAATGCTTCGGGGCGGGATTTTTCCGTCCACTTGAGCGACCAGTTCTGTGATTCACTGAAGGCCCAGATCAAGTCGTGCTCGAAGCCGGCGGGCTCACCGTTGGGCGCAACATAGTAAGTGGCCGGGCTGTTGCGCGCACCGACCCGCAACTCGCCGCTGATTTCAGGCGGCGGCACCGGCTGGCTGCACGCAGCCAGAACCAGGCTCACTGCAAGCGCGGCGCCCCTCCCGAAACCAGCCACTTTTCTTGTAATGGGCATGGCCCTAGTCTGCCCGAGTGTGAAATTTTCGTCCAGCAAACCGCGCGGCTCGGTTACAATACGCGCCGCCGGAGAGGTGGCAGAGTGGTCGAATGTACCTGACTCGAAATCAGGCGTAGGTGCAAGCCTACCGTGGGTTCGAATCCCACCCTCTCCGCCAATATCTATTAACCAACTGATTTGGCAAGAATAAAAATCAGTCGGTTGTCACACGGGTGGTACAAGTAAGTGGTCCAAAGCTTATCGAGCATTGGACATGTATGCCTCGCCTGTTTTCCAATCGCGCTTGGCTGGGTCGCCCTCATGAAGGACGCCATCAGCAAGAATGCCGCCTGCTTCAACAGTTCCGGATGATGCCTCGCTCCGCCACGGAGATGAGAGCGGCCATGAACGTTTTCCGGGATTGTGAATTTTTTATTCCAATGGATCAATCGCTTGAATATTGTGATTAACTAAATATACTGTTTATTTCGTATAAATCTATTGGGAGATTGACCATGGTCGACGGCACCAGGAAACCCGCCAAAGCAAAACCCGCGACGCGCACGGCACGCACCACGACTGCCGTCCGCGCCAGGCCGGTCGCGCGGGCAAGGGCCGCCAAAGCTGCCGCACCTGCCGCTGGAAGCGCCGCCGCTACAGTCAGGTCCGCGGCAGCCAAGGCTGCAGCAGCAAAGAAAGCGGCGGTGCGTCCCCCCGTGGCCAGGAAGTCGCCCCCGGCAAAGAAGACGCCGCACAAACCGGAGCCGATTGTTGCCAAGGCCAAAAAGGCGGGCAAGCCTGCCAAGACGAAAAAACCCAAGCTGGTCCGCGACAGCTTCACCATGCCGGATGGGGAATACGCCCTGATTGCAGCGCTCAAGAAGCGCTGCCTGGATGCGGGGGTGTCGGTGAAAAAAAGCGAGATCCTGCGTGCGGCAGTTGCGAATCTGGCGAAACTAAGCGACGCCTCGGTGCTTGCCGCAGTTCGCCGTCTTGAAGTCATCAAGACCGGGCGACCCGCCAAGGGCTCAAAGTAAACGCTTCGTAAGGCGGGGCAGCCGAGGTGGTCGAGCCTCCCGGCCGTCAGACTTTTCTCTGCTTTTGGCCGCTTCATCCATCGAATGCGTTGGCCCTACTTCCAGCAGGCTTGAAAAATCCCCACATCACATCAAAATAAAGCCAGTAATTGAGGCTTAATCCTGCTATGGCAACCAAGCGTGAAAGCAGTACCCTACTGGAACCGACTGCGGCAAGAGTGACGCCGCCGCCCCTGTACAAGGTGCTGCTGCTAAACGACGACTACACCCCGATGGAATTCGTGGTGCTTGTCCTGAAGAAGTTTTTTGGTATCGGCCAGGAACAGGCCACACAAATCATGCTCAAAGTCCATACTGAAGGCGTAGGGGTGTGCGGGGTGTTTACGAAGGACATCGCGCATACCAAGGTGGAGCAGGTTGTGGATTTCGCGCGGCAGCATCAGCATCCGCTGCAATGTACGATGGAGGAAAGTTAGATGATTGCCCAGGAACTCGAAGTCACACTGCATATGGCGTTCATGGACGCCCGGCAGAAGCGCCACGAATTCATTTCGGTGGAGCATCTGCTGATGGCGATGCTGGACAATCCGTCCGCGGTGGAGGTGTTGCGTGCCTGCGGCGCCAATATCGAGGCCATGCGCGAACAGCTTGGTGCCTTCATCGAGGAACACACCCCCAAGGTGGTGGGCGATGGCGAGGTCGATACCCAGCCCACGCTCGGTTTCCAGCGCGTGATCCAGCGCGCCATCCTGCATGTGCAGTCGTCCGGCAAGAAGGAAGTGACCGGCGCCAACGTGCTGGTGGCGGTGTTCGGCGAGAAGGATTCGCACGCGGTGTATTTCCTGACCCAGCAGGGGGTGACGCGGCTCGATATCGTCAACTTCATCTCCCACGGCATCACCAAGACTCCGCAGGGCGAACCGTTGCCGCGCTCGGATGAGCCTTCCGAAACCAGTTCCGAAGCGCCTGCCGCTTCGCCGCTCGACAGCTTTGCGCAGAACCTGAACACGCAGGCGCTGGCCGGCAGGATCGACCCGTTGATCGGACGCGACCAGGAACTCGTGCGCGTGATCCAGACCCTGTGCCGCCGGCGCAAGAACAATCCCCTGCTGGTGGGCGAGGCCGGCGTGGGAAAGACCGCCATTGCCGAAGGTCTGGCGCGCCGCATCGTTGAAGGTTCGGTGCCCGACATCCTGGCGCAAAGCACGGTGTATGCGCTGGACATGGGCGCCTTGCTTGCCGGCACCAAATACCGTGGCGATTTCGAGCAGCGCCTGAAGGGCGTGCTGAAGCAGTTGACCGATAATCCCAAGGCAATCCTGTTCATCGACGAAATCCACACCCTGGTCGGCGCCGGGGCGGCTTCCGGCGGCACGCTCGATGCATCCAACCTGCTGAAGCCGGCGCTGTCGTCGGGCAACCTGCGCTGTATTGGTGCGACCACGTACACCGAATATCGCGGCATTTTCGAGAAAGATCACGCTTTATCGCGGCGTTTCCAGAAAATCGATGTGCCCGAGCCCTCGGTCGACGAAACCGTGGCGATCCTGCGCGGCCTGAAATCGCGGTTCGAAGATCATCATGGCGTCAAGTACACGGCGGCCGCGCTGACCACGGCGGCACAACTGTCGGCACGCTACATCAACGACCGCCATCTGCCGGACAAGGCGATCGATGTGATCGACGAGGCGGGCGCTGCGCAGCGCATCCTGCCGAAATCCAAGCAGAAGCGGACGATCACCCCGCGCGAGATCGAGGACATCATCGCCAAGATTGCGCGGATACCGCCCAAGACCGTGTCGTCCGACGACAGGAGCTCGCTGAAGACGCTGGACCGCGACCTGAAGGCGGTGGTGTACGGCCAGGATGTGGCCATCGATGCGCTGACCACCGCGATCAAGATGTCGCGCAGCGGCCTCGGCAATCCGCAGAAACCGATCGGCAACTTCCTGTTCTCCGGGCCCACCGGGGTCGGCAAGACCGAGGTGGCTCGCCAGCTGGCCTATGTGCTGGGGGTCGAGCTGATCCGCTTCGACATGTCGGAATACATGGAGCGCCATGCGGTGTCGCGGCTGATCGGGGCACCTCCCGGCTATGTCGGATTCGACCAGGGCGGGCTACTGACCGAGTCTGTCAACAAACACCCCTATGCCATTGTTTTGCTTGATGAAATTGAAAAGGCGCATCCGGACATTTTCAATGTGCTGTTGCAGGTGATGGACCACGGCACGCTGACCGATGCGAACGGGCGCAAGGCTGACTTCCGCAACGTGGTGTTGATCATGACGACCAATGCCGGAGCGGAAATGCTCAACAAGGCGAGCATCGGCTTTTCCAACTCACGCGAAAGCGGCGATGAAATGGGTGAAATCAAACGCATGTTCACCCCGGAATTCCGTAACCGCCTCGACGCGATCATCCCGTTTGCTTCGCTTTCCGAGCCGGTCATCCTGCAGGTGGTGGACAAATTCCTGATGCAGCTGGAAGAACAGTTGCATGAAAAGAAGGTCGAGGCGGTGTTTACCGACGCGCTGAAGGCCCACCTCGCCAAGCATGGTTTCGACCCGTTGATGGGCGCGCGCCCGATGGCGCGCCTGATCCAGGACACGATCCGCAAGGCGCTGGCCGACGAGTTGCTGTTCGGCAAGCTGGCGCATGGCGGGCGGGTGACCATCGATATCGACGCCAGCGACAAGGTCTGCCTGGAGTTCGAGGAGGCGGTTCCAGCGTAAAGCTGTAAAGATTTTGCATGCGTGGCCGTAAAACGAGTACGGCGACAGGTACGTACGTATTCAGCCGTTACTGAGGATGCTTCCGGCTTCATGCCATGTACGTCAGGAAGCCCGGGGAATACAGTACCTGTTGCACATTCGTCAACACGGTAAGGAACAAGAATGAACCCCAACCACGCATCGCGTATCGCAATTGTCGCGCTGATCAGCCTGTTGCCAGTCTGCGCGCTTTCGGCCGAAACGGGACAAGATCAGGCCGCCTCTAAAAACTCCGCCACTTCTGGTGAGGATCTGGCGGTGATTGGCGAGCGCATCCGCCAGACCGGGGAGAAGATGCGCGAGGATATCAAGAACGCGCGTGCGCGCCTGGAAGCCAAGAAGTCCATTCAGGAAGCGGAGCGCAAGCGGGAAGCGGAGCGGGCGCGCCAGCAGGCCATGAAGGAAGCGGCTGAGCAGGCTTCAATCAAGGAACTCAAACAACGTCAGGCCAAGGAAGCCGCCCAACTGCAAGCCAGCCAGCGGGCTGAGCGTGAACGCCAGGCGGCTCTGGCAACGCTGCGCGACCGGGACGAAAAGGCGGCCAGGGAGAGAGCGGCCAAGGCGCTGATGGAAGCCCGAAAATCATCCGATGTAAAAGCTTTTGCCGGCGAGAGCAAAAAGGAAAGGGCGGCCCGCGCGTTGTTGGAAGCACGTCAATCGGTTGGTCCGAAAGCGATGGCGGACTGAAGCTGCTGCGTTGCTTGCGTCCGCAGGGCGCGGACAAAACAAAAGCGGCGCCGGAGGGCGCCGCGAAAAAACCCGGCGTGGCAGGAGGAGGAGCGCCTGGGGATTGACCCCAATACCGGGAAATCCACACGCACTGTATAGACCAAAATACCGACTTGTGTAAGTCGGTATTGCATTCAGCCTTGCGTGTTGAAAATATTAAGCATCAATCTTTAATCTTTTTTAACCCAGATTCTTCATTAGCCGATTTATGGTGCGTAGGGTGCACTTTGTGCACCGATTGACGCCCGAAGGTGCACGGAGTGCACCCTACGGCATCTCCCCCTAATAGGGCTGAGGGCGCTGAATACATTGGCTATTGCTCAAATGATCGCTCGTCAACCCTGGGCCTGGAAATCGTCCGGGCACGGGTGATTTCCCCGCCTTTCCGTGAATTCGCGGCGCAAACGCGCTTGCCGAGTCCGGCAGAATCCCGCACCATACGACCACATTTTGCAATGAGAGTATTCATGAAACCCAAGCATGCATCGTTTATCGCCTTGGCCATCATGGCCGTGCTGGCGTCGGGCTGTGAAAAGCCTGCCACCGCTGTAAAAAGCGAGGCGGTGGCAACGGTGGACGGCGACAAGATCGGCGAAGCCGAATTGAACCTGGCACTTTCCGGCCTGGGCGCGCTGAGTGAGGCGCGTGCCGCCGAGGCCAAAATCAGGCTATTGCAAGCCTTGGTCGATCAGCGTCTGGTGGCGCAGGCTGCCAAAAAATCCGGGCTGGACAAGGCGCCCGAGGTGGCGATCGCAATGGACCAGGCCAGCCGCCAGGTGCTGGTGGAAGCCTATGCGGAACGCAGCTTCAAGGATGTCGGGAAACCCTCGGAAACCGAGATCGCCGAGTATTACAACCAGCATCCCGAACTTTTTTCCGCGCGACGGATCTACCGCATCCAGGAACTCGATCTGACGCTTGAGCCGTCGCGTTTGCCGGAAGTCGAGTCCAAGCTCAAAAGCAGCCATTCCATGGGCGACTTCGTCAACTGGGTCAAGGAACAGGGCATCGAGGGCAAGACCGCCGTGGCCGTCAAGCCGGCCGAACAGATTCCGGCGCCGCTGCTGGGCCGCCTCAGCCAGATGAGGGACGGCCAGGTGACGATTTTACCGGGTCGCCCCGGGCATGTGCTGGTTCAGCAGTTGCAGGAAAGCCAGTTGCAGCCTGTTTCGCTGGAACAGGCGCATAACGCCATTGAGCAGGCTATTGTGATCGAGAAACGAAAGGTATTGATGGCGGCGGACCTGAAGAAGCTGCGCGAAACTGCAAAGATCGAGTACGCAAGCGGCTATGCGCAGGCTTCGGAAGCCAACGCCGGGGATGAAAAGGCCGACAGCGACAAGTCTGACGAAAAACCTGCCAACTGAGTGTTCACATGATTCTAGTGACCGGAGGCGCCGGTTTTATCGGCGCCAATTTCATTCTGGACTGGCTGGCGGCGGGCGATGAAGCCATCGTCAACCTCGACAAGCTGACGTATGCGGGCAACCTCGAGAACCTGCGATCGTTGCAGGGCGACGCTCGGCATGTTTTCGTGCGGGGCGACATCGGCGACCGCGCAACGGTCGATGCATTGCTGCAGCAATACCGCCCCCGCGCAGTGATCAACTTCGCGGCGGAAAGCCACGTCGACCGTTCCATCCACGGTCCCGCCGAGTTCGTCCAGACCAATGTGGTGGGCACGTTCAATCTGCTGGAATCGGTGCGCGCACACTGGTCGCAGCTGCCGGCAGACGGGCAGACGGCGTTCCGCTTCCTGCACGTGTCGACCGACGAGGTGTACGGCTCGCTCGGTCCCACCGATCCGCCGTTTTCAGAAACCACGCCGTATGCGCCGAACAGCCCGTACTCGGCGTCGAAAGCCGCGTCGGACCATCTGGTGCGGGCCTATCACCACACCTACGGCCTGCCGGTGCTGACCACCAACTGCTCGAACAACTACGGGCCGCTGCAGTTTCCGGAAAAGCTCGTCCCGCTGGTCATCCACAACGCGCTGGCGGGCAAGCCGCTGCCGATCTACGGCGATGGCAGCAATGTCCGCGACTGGCTGTACGTCGGCGACCATTGCAGCGCGATCCGACGGGTGCTGGAAGCCGGCCGGGTGGGAGAGACCTACAACATCGGCGGCTGCAACGAAAAAACCAATCTGGAGGTGGTGAAGACGCTGTGCGCCATCCTCGATGAACTGCATCCCGATTCACCGGTCACTCCGCATGCCGGCCTGATGACTTTCGTCAAGGACCGTCCCGGCCATGACCTGCGCTATGCGATCGATGCCCGCAAGATCGAACGCGAACTCGGCTGGACGCCCGCCGAGACTTTCGAGAGCGGGATCCGCAAGACGGTGGCCTGGTATCTGTCCAACCAGGACTGGGTGGATCACGTGACCAGCGGCGAATACCGCACCTGGGTTTCCGAAAACTACGCAGCACGCTAGACATGACCACACGCAAGGGCATCATCCTAGCCGGAGGCTCCGGCACCCGGCTCTATCCCATCACCCAGGTGGTCTCCAAGCAGCTGCTGCCGGTCTACGACAAGCCCATGGTGTATTACCCGCTGACCACGCTGATGCTGGCGGGGATTCGTGACATCCTGCTGATTTCCACGCCGCAGGACACGCCGCGTTTCGAGCAGCTGCTGGGCGATGGCGCGCAGTGGGGGCTCAACATCCAGTACGCGGTGCAGGCCGCGCCCGAAGGACTGGCGCAGGCCTTCCTCATCGGCAGCGATTTCATCGGCAAGGACCCCTGTGCTCTGGTGCTGGGCGACAACATTTTCTACGGCCACGAGCTGAGCCAGGACATGCAGGCGGCCGGGCAGCGCATGCACGGCGCCACCGTGTTCGCCTATCCGGTGACCGATCCCGAGCGCTACGGCGTGGTTGAATTCGACGCTGCCGGGCTCGCGGTCAGCCTGGAAGAAAAGCCCGTCAAACCGAAATCGCGCTATGCCGTCACCGGCCTGTATTTCTACGACAACCGGGTGATCGACATCGCGCGGGCGCTGAAGCCGTCGCCGCGCGGCGAACTGGAGATCACCGACGTCAACCGCCAGTATCTGGAATGGGGCGAACTCGACGTGCAGGTGATGGGGCGCGGCCAGGCCTGGCTCGATACCGGCACCCACGACTCGCTGATCGAGGCGGCGCTCTACATTCAGACCATCGAGAAGCGCCAGGGGCTGAAAATCGCCTGTCCGGAAGAAATTGCCTACCGCCAGGGCTTTATCGACGCCGCAAAACTCAAGGCCCTGGCGCAGCCCTTGCTGAAAAACGGTTACGGACGTTACCTGATGGACGTGCTGAACGACCGGGTGTTTTGATGCAAGTGATTGCCACCCAGCACCCCGAGGTGCTGCTGCTGCGCCCCAAGGTATTCGGCGACGCACGCGGCTTCTTTTTCGAGAGCTACAACCGCAAGGCTTTCACGGAGATCGGTATCGATGCCGAGTTCGTGCAGGACAACCATTCGCGCTCGGCAAAGGGGGTGTTGCGCGGCCTGCATTATCAGATCAGCCAGCCGCAGGGCAAACTGGTGCGCGTCGTGGCGGGCGAGGTGTTCGACGTGGCGGTCGACCTGCGACGCAGTTCGCCGAACTTCGGCCGCGTCGCCACCTTCCGCCTGTCGGCCGAGGCGCACGACATGGCGTGGATTCCGCCCGGATTCGCGCACGGGTTTCTGGTGCTCTCCGAGCACGCCGAGTTTGTCTACAAGACCACCGACTACTATGCGCCGCAGTTCGAGCGCTGCCTGCTGTGGAGCGACCCGGCGCTGGCCATCGACTGGCCGCAGGACGGCGCGCCGCTCTTGTCCGGAAAGGATCAGGCCGGCCTGCCGCTCGCCGAATGCGAGGTGTTCGCGTGAGGATCCTGCTCACCGGCGTCAACGGCCAGGTGGGCTGGGAACTGCAGCGTGCGCTGGCACCGCTGGGCGAGGTGATCGCGGCCGACCGCAGCCGCCTCGACCTCGCCGACACGTACAGCATCCGCCGCGCGGTGGATGCCATCGCGCCGGACCTGATCGTCAACCCGGCCGCCTACACCGCGGTCGACAAGGCCGAGACCGAGCCCGAGCTGGCGCACGCCATCAACGCGGCTGCGCCGGGCGAACTGGCGCAGGCCGCGGCGGCGCGCGGGATTCCGCTGGTGCATTTTTCAACCGACTACGTGTTCGACGGGCGCAAGCCCACGCCCTACACGGAAGCCGACGTGCCGAATCCGCTGGGCGTGTACGGCGCCACCAAGCTGGCGGGCGAGCGGGCGGTCGCGCGCGCCGGCGCGCCGCACCTGATCCTGCGCACAAGCTGGGTATACGGCCTGCGCGGGCGCAATTTCCTGCTCACCATGCAGCGGCTGCTGCGCGAGCGTGAGACGCTCGCCGTGGTCGACGACCAGTTCGGCGCGCCGACCTGGTCGCGCCTGATCGCCGAGGCGACGGCGCTGGTGGTTGCGCGCTGGCTGGACCAGCTGAACCAAACGGCAACATCCGGGATCTATCATCTGAGCTGCGGCGGACGCACCAGCTGGCACGGCTTCACCGCGGCAATCCGGACGCAGCTGGCCGACACGGATGCGAAACTGGCCAGCCTGACCGCGATCCCGACCAGCGGCTATCCCACGCCGGCGGCGCGTCCGGCCAACTCGCAACTGGACTGCGACAAGCTGGCGGAAACGTTCGGCGTGCGCCTGCCCGACTGGGAAACTGCGCTGGCCCTGTGTCTGAACCAGGATTTTCAGCAATCGACTACATGACATTTTCAAGAGGACGCACGATATGACCATCATTCACCCCGTCATTCTTTCCGGTGGCTCCGGCACCCGCCTGTGGCCCTTGTCGCGCGCGGCGCTGCCCAAGCAGCTGCTGCCGCTCGCCAGCGACCACAGCCTGCTGCAGGACACCGTCAGCCGCCTGACGGAGATGCCGGAAATGGCCGCGCCGCTGATGGTGTGCAACGTCGAGCACCGCTTCATGATTGCCGAGCAGATGCGCCAGATCGACGCGCAGCCGCGCGCGATCGTGCTGGAACCGGTGGGCCGCAATACCGCGCCGGCGATTGCCGTGGCCGCGCTGATGCTGTCGCAGGACGACCCCGACGCGCTGATGCTGGTGTTGCCCGCCGACCACCTGATCGGCGATGTGGCGGCGTTTCATGCGGCCATCCTCACGGCGGCGCAGGCGGCGCAGAACGGCCACCTCGCCACCTTCGGCATCGTCGCCGCCACCCCCGAAACCGGCTATGGCTACATCCGCCGGGGCGCGCCACTGGCGGATACCGCCGGCGCGCACCAGGTGGCAGCCTTCGTCGAGAAGCCTGATCTGGCCACCGCGCAACAGTATGTCGACTCCGGCGACTATTTCTGGAACAGTGGCATGTTCCTGTTCCGCGCGGCGGATTTTCTCGACGAGCTGCAGGCGCTGCGCCCGGACATTCTGGACGCCAGCCGCGCTGCGCTCGATGCGGCCAAACCCGATCTCGATTTCGTGCGGCTGGACCCGGCGGCATTCGAGGCCTGCCCGTCCGACTCGGTCGACTATGCGGTGATGGAGCACACCCGCCGCGCTGTCGTGGTGCCGGCCGACATCGCCTGGAACGACATCGGCGCCTGGACCGCGCTGTGGGATGTGGCGGCAAAGGACGGGCAGGGCAACGCCACGCGCGGCGACGTCATGCTGGAAAACGCGCACAACAATTTCGTCCGCGCCGAGACCCGCATGGTGGCCATGCTGGGCGTGTCGGACCTGGTGGTGGTGGAAACCGCCGATGTGGTGCTGGTGGCGCACAAGGACCAGGTGCAGGACGTGAAGAAGCTGGTTGACCGGCTCAAGGCCGAAAAACGCTGCGAGCATCTGGTCCACAAGCAGGTTTACCGCCCGTGGGGCTGGTACGAGGGCATCGACGAGGGCGAGCGTTTCCAGGTCAAGCGCATCATGGTCAAGCCGGGCGAGAAGCTCAGCCTGCAGATGCACCACCACCGCGCCGAGCACTGGATCGTGGTGTCCGGCACCGCCAGCGTCACCTGCGGCGAAGATATCATGCTGCTGACCGAGAACCAGTCGACCTACATTCCGCTCGGCACGACGCACCGGCTGGAAAACCCCGGCAAGATCGACCTGCACATGATCGAGGTGCAGTCGGGCACGTATCTGGGCGAGGACGATATCGTGCGCTTCGAGGATATCTACCAGCGGAATTGAGGCTGCACCTGCCGCCAACGAAGCGGGGAAGGGCGCGCATGCAACCGCCGGGGCGAAGGGATGATCCTGTCCGGCCAGCCGGACGCGGTCGAGGAAATTCCGCTGCGGCCCCAACCGCCCCGGCCTTGAAATCCGGCCGATAGGCCCGATACTTCTAAATCCCGTTGACCGGATTATGAAGACCAGACCATGCCCAACGACTCCGCGCTGGAAGGCGAAATCCTGCCCGATGATCGCCAGTTGCCAGCCTCCCCGGCGCTGCCGGACGAGCTCTACCTGCTGCCGCTGACCGAAAAGCCTTTTTTCCCGGCGCAAACCCTGCCGCTGCTGATGAACGAGGCGCCGTGGCTGCCGACGGTCGAGGCCATCGGCGAGACCCCGCACCACATGGTGGGCCTGGTGGTGGTCAAGCCCGACAACACCGACGACGTGAAGCGGTCGGATTTCCGCAGCGTCGGCACCGTGGTGCGCATCCATCACCCGGTCCGCACCGACGGCAAGATGCAATTCATCGCCGAAGGCGTGCGGCGTTTCCGTATCGTCGAATGGCTGTCGGAGACGGTGCCCTACAAGGTCCGGGTCGAATATCCGAACGAGACCGGCAAGCCGGACTCCGAGGAAATCCGCGCCTATTCCATCGCCATCATCAACACCATCAAGGACCTGCTGCCCCTCAACCCGCTGTATTCCGAGGAGCTCAAGTTCTTCCTCAACCGTTTCGGGCCGAACGAACCCTCGCGCCTGACCGACTTCGCCGCCAGCCTCACCACTTCCTCCAAGCAGGCCTTGCAGGAGGTGCTGGAAGCCTTCGGCCTGAAAAAGCGCATGGAAAAGGTGCTGGTGCTGCTTAAAAAAGAGCTCGACGTGGCACGCCTGCAGTCGGACATCCGCGAAAAGGTCGACGAGAAGATGAGCGCGCAGCAGCGCGAGTTCTTCCTGCGCCAGCAGCTGAAGGCGATCCAGAAGGAACTGGGGCTGGCCAAGGACGACAAGACCGCCGAGCTCGACACCTTCAACGACCGCATTGCCAAGCTGACGCTGCCGGAGCCGGCGAAAAAGCGCATTGACGAGGAGATGCACAAGCTCTCCCTGCTGGAGACCGGCTCGCCGGAATACACCGTCACCCGCAACTACCTCGACTGGCTGACGGTGCTGCCGTGGGGCGTGCATACCCAGGACAAGGTCGACCTCGAGCACGCGCGCTACATCCTCGACCGCGACCACGACGGGCTCGACGACGTCAAGGACCGCATCATCGAATTCCTCGCCGTCGGCGCGATGCGCGGCGAAATGGCAGGCTCGATCCTGCTGCTGATCGGGCCGCCCGGCGTCGGCAAGACCTCGATCGGAAAATCCGTCGCCGAGGCGCTGGGGCGCAAGTTCTACCGCTTCTCGGTCGGCGGCATGCGCGACGAGGCCGAGATCAAGGGCCACCGCCGCACCTACATCGGCGCCATGCCGGGCAAATTCGTGCACGCGCTGAAAGAGGTGGAATCGGCCAACCCGGTCATCATGCTCGACGAGATCGACAAGATCGGCGCCAGCTACCAGGGCGACCCCGCATCCGCCTTGCTGGAAGTGCTCGATCCCGAGCAGAACGCCGACTTCCTCGACCATTACCTCGACGTCCGCTTCGATCTGTCGAAGACGCTGTTCATCTGCACCGCGAACGACTTTTCCATTCCGTCGGCGCTGCTCGACCGCATGGAAGTCATCCGCCTGTCGGGCTACATCACCGAAGAAAAAGTGGCCATCGCCAAGCACCACCTGTGGCCGCGCGTGCTCACCCGCGCCGGGCTGAAGAAAAACCAGCTGGTGATCAGCGAAGGCGCGATCCGCCACGTCATCGAGGGCTACGCGCGCGAGGCCGGCGTGCGCAACCTGGAAAAGCAGCTGGGGCGGGTGGCAAGAAAGGCCGTGGTCAAGATCCTCGGCGGCGCCGCTACACCAATCAGGATCGGTGTCAAGGAAGTCGAGGCCTATCTCGACAAACCCGTATTCAGCCGCGAAAAACCGATGAGCGGCATCGGCGTGGTCACGGGTCTCGCGTGGACCTCGATGGGCGGCGCGACGCTGCCGGTCGAAGCGACGCGCGTCCATACCCTCAATCGCGGCTTCAAGCTCACCGGCAAGCTGGGCGAGGTGATGAGGGAGTCGGCCGAGATCGCCTACAGCTATATCGCCTCGCACCTGAAAACCTACGGCGCCGACGCCAAGTTCTATGACACCAGCTTCGTCCACCTGCACGTGCCGGAAGGCGCCACCCCCAAGGACGGCCCCAGCGCCGGCGTCACCATGGCCACCGCGCTGCTCTCCTTGGCGAAAAACGCCAAAATCAGCCGCCCGCTGGCGATGACCGGCGAACTCACCCTGACCGGCCAGGTGCTGCCGGTGGGCGGCATCCGCGAGAAAGTCATCGCCGCGCGCCGGGTCGGCATCAGCGAACTGATCCTGCCCGACGCCAACCGGCGCGACTTCGACAAACTGCCCGAGCATATCCGCGCCGGCTTCACCGTGCATTACGCCAAGCGCTATCAGGATGTGGCGGCGGTGGTGTTCGGCCATCCGTGATTGGAGGCTGGGAGGCCGTCTCGGGTAAAATGCCGCCATGAATGCACCTGAGCTCCTCGACACGCCGCCTGCGCCCGTCATCAAGGTGCGCGGCGAGCTGCTGACCGAACTGCCGCAGGACCTCTATATTCCGCCCGATGCGCTCGAAATCTTTCTCGACGCTTTCGAAGGTCCGCTCGACCTGCTGCTCTACCTGATCCGCCGCCAGAACCTCGACGTGCTGGATATTCCGATGGCGGCGCTGACCAAGCAGTACATGGCCTACGTCGAAGCGGCACGCGCCACCCGGCTGGAACTGGCCGCGGAATACCTCTTGATGGCGGCGATGCTGATCGACATCAAGTCGCGCATGCTGCTGCCGCGGCGCGAGCAGAGCGAGGAGGCGAACGAGGGCGACGATCCGCGTGCCGAGCTGGTGCGGCGCCTGCTGGAATACGAGCAGATGAAGCTTGCCGGGAAGCATCTCGATGCCATGCCGCAGGCGGGACGCGACTTCGACACGGTCAGCGTGTTTCTGCCGGCGGCGGCCAGGCGCCTGCCTAGCCTGCATCCGGAAGAGCTCGCCGCGGCCTGGCTGGCGATCCTGTCGCGCGCAAAAAACCGCACCCATCACCGCATCGGCCGGCAGGAGCTGTCGATCCGGGAACACATGAGCCGGATCCTGAAGCGGCTCACGCCCGGCGAGTTCGTGGAATTCAAGGACCTGTTCCCGGAAGCGTCGACCGTGCATGAACTCGTGGTCACCTTCCTCGCGGTGCTGGAACTGACCAAGGAAACCCTGCTCGACGTGACCCAGGCCGAACCGTTTGCCCCCATCTACGTGAAGCTCCATGAATCTGCAGCCGAATGACCATCCCGACGATTTGAAGCTGGTGCTGGAAGCCGCCTTGCTGGCGGCCGTCGAGCCTCTCACGCTTGCCGAACTCAAGCGCATGTTCGAACAGGATGCCCCCAATCAGGGCCTGTCCAACGACGTACTGCGCCGCGCGCTCGACGAATTGCGCGGCGAGTGGCACGGCCGCGGGGTGGAACTGGTGCAGGTGGCGGACGGCTGGCGCTTCCAGACGCGCGCCGAGATGCAGCCCTGGCTGTCGCGGCTGAAGAACGAGAAGCCGCCGCGTTACTCGCGCGCGGTGCTGGAAACGCTCGCTATCATCGCCTACCGCCAGCCGGTGACGCGCGGCGACATCGAGGATATCCGCGGCGTGTCGGTCAATCCCCACATCATCAAAACACTGGAAGAGCGCGGCTGGATCGAGGCCATCGGCCATCGCGACGTGCCGGGACGCCCGGCGCTGTTCGGCACCACCGGGCATTTCCTGAGCGATCTGGGCCTGGTCACGCTGTCGGAATTGCCGCCGCTGGAAGAGCTCGGCCACCTCGTCACCCCGGATGAAACTGCATTAATTCCTGAATTGCGCGGGGAATTGCTGGACAATGGCGTCCCCCAGCTGTTTGGCGCGGTGATCGAGACTGCCGCCGCCGGCACCGCTCCCGTTCGAGCAGCAACCGAGATTGATTGACTATGCGCCGCCCAACCCCCATCCGTCGTTCGCCCACCGCCCCCATAGGGCGCGCAGCGAGCCGCCTGCAACAGGCGACCGCACCCGAGGCGCCCAGCGAACGCCTGCAAAAGGCGCTGGCTTCAGCCGGGCTGGGCTCGCGCCGCGAGATGGAGGAATGGATTGCCCAAGGCCGCGTGCAGGTCAACGGCGAAACGGCCTTGATCGGCAGCAAGGTCGGGGCGGGCGACGTGGTCAAGGTCAGCGGCCGGCGCGTGTACCTGCGCTTCGAGGACAAGCGCACGCGCATCCTGATCTACCACAAGTCGGAAGGCGAAATCGTCACCCGTGACGACCCCGAAGGCCGCGACACCGTATTCGACGCGCTGCCCAAGCTGCGCGGCGCCAAGTGGATCGCCATCGGCCGGCTCGACTACAACACCGACGGCCTGATGATCTTCACCACCTCGGGCGAACTCGCCAACAACCTGATGCACCCGCGCTTCGAAGTCGAGCGCGAATACGCGGTGCGGGTGCTGGGCGAGCTGACCGAGGAGATGATTGCGCAACTGCTGGCCGGAGTCGAGCTCGACGACGGCATGGCGCAGCTGCAAAGCTGCTTTGCCGCAGGCGGCGAGGGCGCCAACCGCTGGTATCGCGTGGTGATCAAGGAAGGCCGCAAGCGCGAGGTGCGGCGGCTGTTCGAACACTTCGGCCTCACCGTATCACGCCTCACCCGCATCCGCTTCGGCCCGATCGCGCTGCCGCCGCAGCTGCGCCGCGGACAGAAAATGGAACTCGACGACGAACTGGTCGCACGCGTGCTGGAATGGGCCGAGATGGCGCCCAGCCCACGCCGGCATACGCGCGGCGTGCCCGACAAGCACACCCGCAAGCCGCGCATGCGGTAACAGCATGCTATAAAAACATGGCGTGCTGAGGGCCTCTTCATGAAGCTGATCCTGGCTGACGACCATACGTTATTTCGAGACGGGCTGGCATTGCTGCTTAAAGCGCATTACGCCGACTATGAAATTTGGGAGGGCGACGGCCTGGATGCCGCGCTTGCCGAGGCCCAGATGCATCCCGATGCCGATGTCGCGCTGCTCGACCTGCAGATGCCGGGAATGGACGGTGTGCAGGGCATCCGGCGCTTCGTTGCGTTATACCCAAAGCTGCCGCTGATCATCCTGACCGGCGCGGAGGAACTGCAACAAATCCAGGACGTTCTGGCAGCGGGCGCATCCGGATTCATTCCCAAGAGTTCGACTTCCGCCGTGATGCTGTCCGCGATCCAGCTGGTGCTCTCAGGCGGTACCTACATTCCCCCTCAATTGCTTTCCAGTGCATCGGTCCATGCGCACGCTCCGGCAAGCTCAAGCATCCGGGAGCGCGCCCAGACCCAGCTGACCGAGCGCCAGATGCAGGTCTTGCGCCTGCTGGCAGCGGGCAAACCCAATAAGGCCATCTGCCGCGAACTCAATATCGAGGAAGGCACCGTCAAGGCGCATATCGCCGCCATTTTCCGGGTGCTGGATGTGGTCAACCGCACCGAGGCGGCAACAGTGGCGCGGGAAACGGGGCTGCTGGAATGAGCCTGTTCAGGGTTTACATTGCCACGATCTGGGCGCCATAACCCCGATCGCGAACCTGCCCCAGGATCGCTGCCGCAGAGGTGGAATCCGGATCGTAGGCCACAAACATAAGATGGTCGTGACCCGGGCTGAAGCGTGGCGCAACCACGCCTTCCACATCCCGCAAGGACTCTTCCAGCCGGAAGCGCTCGACGTCCTCAATCGTTTCGTTGACGTGTATCAATATATCGCTCATTTCCATGATGGTCTCCTTGTCGATCGATTTCGGCCAATGATTTTTTGGCCGCGGGGGCGACTTGATCACATGCATCCCGGCGATTCCGTTTCGACATCTCCGTCTGCATTGCTGTTCTCCGAGTCTGCCGGAACGGTTTTCCGCGTGCCCATAAACATCATGTGTTCGATACGATCGAAATGCGCGCTCAAAGCCTGATCGACCTCGCGGGCGGTGAGCCCGTCGTAGATGTAGACATTGCCCTCACGCTCGTGCGCGAGCTCGCGCTCGCTGGGCTCATTCAGGCGGCGCAGCTGCCACTGTTCCAGATTCGCTTGCGCCGAGTCCTCCGCCGCCACTGGAACGGCGCACATCAACGCGATTGCGGCCAACATGCAGCCGAAAATGCAGCGGCGACGAGCCGTTTCGCCCGACCACCGAACTGAAGGCGCGCGGCGAACCGCCGCTGACGCTATCGTGCGTTCAATACTGTTCATTGCTAGGTCCTCCTATCTTGGAGAAGCACCCCGGGGCTGGCCGTCTCGATACCGCGTGTCGCGCTTCCCGAATGTCCTCATACCCGCCAAGCACGTTATAAACATGCTTGAACCCGGCTGTTTCCAGCAGGGTGGACGCATCATGGGAGCGGTGACCGCTACGGCTGATTACCAGCACATAGTCGTCAGGGCCGATGCCTTGATGCGCCTGGCCCAGAAAAGCCGGGTCGGGCACCCAGTCCGACGTGAACCAGGGCACATGATGGTCGCCTGGCATATGCCCCGCTTCGCGTTCATACGCAGAGCGGACATCCAGCACTTTCGTGCGCGGATGATGACTTAGAAATTCGGCCAGCCCTTCTGCGGTCAGGTGTCTCATGGCACTTCCTTTAGGCACAGATGGCTTAGTTGCCACCGAAATGCCCGCCGTTGAGGTAAACCGGGCGTGCATCGGGGTGCAGTTCCTCGGTCGCCTCGTTTTGATCCGGCTTGCTTATGGCATCGCAGTTCCTACTTGCAACATCGATTTCCGTGCTCGCGGAAAACACAAACGCCTCGTTCTTGGCGATGGTCGTGCGCGCCCGCTCGGTTTGCGCTCCAGGCGCTTCGGCCTGCACCGTTCCGGCAAACAGCAAAGCCGCACCAGCCAACAATAGAATTTGCTTGGACATGATTCACCTCCATTCAGCCGTCGACATTGATGCCTGCAGTGTGGCGCAGCGCAAAGCCGGAAGAATCAGCCGGTCGGCTAATCCGGGAGGGTATACGGCCTAAGCCATCCGGGTGGATTAAGCCAACTGGTCTATATCCAAAACACCAGTTTCCAATAAGCTGAAATCAAAGACAGTGGGGGTTCAATGCTTAAACAATCGCTTGCCAGCCTGGCCTGCATGCACATGGTTTTGGCTTGGGCCGCCCCCGCGGACCCGCTTTCGGAGACGGATTATTTTTCGGAGCAGCCGGTGGTGCTGTCCGCGTCCAGGTTGTCGCAGCCGGTAAACCGTGCCCCGGCTGCAGTCACCGTCATCACGCGCGAGATGATCGAGGCTTCCGGTTTCCGCCAGTTGCCCGACCTGTTGCGGCTGGTGCCGGGTTTTCAGGTGAGTTGGGTGCGCGGCAACATCCAGGCGGTCACCTATCAGGGCCTGTCGAGCATTTATTCACGCCGCTTGCAGGTCATGGTGGATGGTCGTTCGGTCTACAACCCGGCCTACGGTCAAGTGCAATGGCGGGGCATCCCGCTGGCGCTGGACGACATCGACCGCATCGAAGTGGTGCGCGGCTCCAATGCCGCCAACGATGGCGTCAACGCCGTTCAGGCGAGCATCCACATCTACACCCGGCCCGCTTCCGCCGACCCTGGCTGGACGGTTGGCGCTGCCATCGGTTCAGCTGATATACGCGACGGCTTGCTGCGTTATGCCGGTGGCAGCGGTGATTGGCAGTGGCGAGCCACCCTCAACAGCCGCCGCGATGACTGGCTCAAAAATCAGCGTGACGGGGCGCGCGACCACCTGTTCGACGCACGGGCCGAGTGGCGCCCGAATAACCGTGATGAAGTGACTTTGCAAGCAGGGGGAATACTGGGCGAATGGGATGAAAGTTCAGTTGGGTACACTTTTTCCAATCAGCAAACCACCGATTTTTTCAATGGCCATGCCCAGGCTCGCTGGCAGCGGACACTGAGTGCGGACAGCGAATGGAGCCTGCTGGTTAATCACACCGTCACCCGCGCGGACGAAGTGTTTCCTCCCCTCTCTGTTCCCCCTATTGGCGTGCTTGCCCCGGACAACCTGAATTACTGGTTCAGCCGCAGCGCGCTGGAGTTTTCCTGGCAGGCTCGGCCCACTGAGCAACTGCGCACGGTGTGGACGGCGGAAGCCCGTCTCGACCGCGCCGGGTCGGCCAGCCTGGCGGGGCCGGATACGCACCAAGGCACCATGTACCGGCTGTCCAGTAGTGTGGAATGGAACCCGGCCGAGCAATGGGTGTTGCATGCGGGCGCCATGCTGGAAAAGCACTACTACGCGGGCACCCAATTGTCGCCACGGCTTGCCGTCAACTGGCTGCCGGTGCCGGGACACAGTTTCCGCCTGGGTGTCAGCCGGGCCTATCGTTCCCCCACCTTCCTGGAACAGGAATCGGATTTCAAGTTCACCTCGGGCCCGCTCCTTGTCGACCAGCGTCTGCTGAGCCCCTTCAAACTCAAACCCGAACGCATGGACAGCGCGGAACTGGGCTATCTCTATCATCTCGCCACACTGGGGCTGGACCTGGATGTCCGCCTGTTCCACAACCGCCTGGATGACATCATCGATTTCACCACGCCTTTTCCCGTGGCAGGTGAACTCATGGGCGACGGTGCCGATTTAACCTACGCCAATCTTTATCGAGCGCGCCAGTGGGGCGGCGAATATCAATTGCGCTGGCAGCCCGGCAAAGCCACCTGGCTGACCTTGTCGCAGTCCTGGGTACGCACCCGCGCCGATTTTCAGGATCTGGAAGACTCCGCGCCCGACTGGAATCTCTCCCTGCTGGCCAACCATGATTTCGGACCGCTTACCGGCAGCATCGGCTACTACCGGGTGGGCAAAATGCGCTGGGTGGGTTCCCGCGAGACCCCGGCCTATGACCGCCTTGACCTGCGACTGAGCCATGTTTTCAAGCTTGGCAAAACGCGCGCCGAGCTTGCCGTGGTTGCTCAAAGCGTCCTAGGAGATTACAGCGAATTCGACAGCAATCGCCTGTTTGAGCCGAGGGCTTATGTTTCCCTCAAACTGAATTTATGAAACCGTCGTTGACGCTGCCTATCCGCAACGGCCTTCTGCAATCTCGGAGGAAGCCGGCCGCCGGGCACGCAGTTTCAATAGCGGCCGGCTGACCCATGATCAACTGGCTCACACGCTTTTTCCCTGCAGCCCTGGCGGGCTTCATCTCGTGGCCGTGGCTTGCTCTGGCAGCACCCGAAATCAACGTGCTGGTATCGGAGCCTGCAGGCATCTACCAGGAAACTGCCGCCAGCCTGTCGCAGACCTTGAGCCGGGACGGCTGGAAGATCACCCTCTCCACCCCCGATCGTCATTCGACGAATGGCCGTAACCTGACTGTGGCCATCGGCACCAAGGCACTGGAGGCGGCTCTGGCTCTGCCCGGCAGGCCGGTATTGTCCCTGCTTGTTCCTCGCTCGACCTATGAGCGCCTGTCTTTCGGCCAGCATCAGGTCAGCGCCCTGTATCTGGATCAACCGCTGACCCGCCAATTGCAACTGCTTGGCCTGGCGCTGCCCGGGATAAAAAAGGCAGGTGCCACCCTTGGCCCCGCCAGCCGGGAGCTGCAGGCAGAACTGCAAAGCGCTGCGAAAGCGAGCGGCATTCAGGTCAACAGCACCCTGATCGATCAGGGTTCGGATTTGTATGCCGCCCTGACCGAACTGGCGGAAGACAGCCAGGCCTTTTTGCTCCTGCCCGATCCGGTGGTGGTCCAACGCGGCGCGCTGCAGAACTTCTTCCTTCACACCTATCGCCTGAAGAAACCGGTGCTGGCCTATTCAGCGCCGCTCGTGAAAAGCGGCGCGCTCCTGGGACTCTATGCTACGCCGGCGCAACTGGGTGGGGAGGCTGCTGGCTGGATCAGTGAGAGCTGGTCGGGGAGCGCATTCCACCTGGGGGCACCACTCTATCCAAAGCGTTTCACCATCGGAATCAATCGCACCGTCGCGCGCTCGTTGGAAATCGACCTGCCTAGCGAAGAAGCCCTTAGCCGCCGGTTGGAGGCCATGCCATGAAAATCCGTACACGCGCCTTCTTGCTGGGGTTGCTGCCCACCCTGCTGGTGGCGATGGTGCTGACGGCCTTCCATGTCTATAGCCGGCTGAGTGATCTGGAAACCACGATGACGCAGCAGGGCATGGCGATGGCGCGCCACCTGGCGTTGTCCGCCGAATACGGCGTGTTCAGTGGCAACCGGGCCGCTCTTGGCAAGTTGCTCGATCAGGCGATGACGGAACCCGGCGTCGCCAGCGTCGCCGTGATCTGGCCAGGTCAGGCGAGGTTGGTGCGTGGCGAGTCGCTCGGCCGCCTACCGCCGCTGGGAAAGCCCGCACAGTGGGAGGCCGGGATGCGCGTCTGGTTCGTCCACCCAGTGATGCTGAGTTCGCTTGAAGAGAACGATCCCTTCATTGAGCCGGCAGCGACGGCGAGCGCACCGCTTGCCTGGGTTGCGGTCGGTATCGATTTGCAGCAGAAGCAGGCGCTTGCGCAGAAACTGTTGCTGGCCAGTCTGGGCATCACACTGCTCGGGCTTATGCTAACCATCTTGCTGATTTATCAGCTTGCCCTGACCGGCGTGCAGCCGCTTCTGAATATCATCACCACGGTCAAGCGCATCAGTTCGGGCGGCTTCGGGTCGCACATGGAAGTCACCGCCCGCTCCCCGGAACTACGCGAGTTGCAGGCCATGGTCAACCAGATGAGCGAATCGCTGCGGTCCTATCAGCAGGATATGGAAGCCAAAGTTCATGCGGTCACCGCCGAGCTCGAACATAAGAAAATAGAAGCCGAGCAGGCCAATCTGGCCAAATCCCGCTTTCTGGCCGCCGCCAGTCACGATCTGCGTCAGCCCATGCACGCCATCAGCCTATATGTGGAAAGCCTCAAGCCGCAGATGCAGGGGCGCGCTGCGGAAGACACCCTGAATAAGATCGAGCGTTCCATTCTTGGCACGGTGGAGCTGTTCAACGCCATACTTGACGTCACCAAACTTGACGCAGGCGTGGTCCAGCCGCTGCTTGCGCCGATCCGCATCCGCAGATTCTTGCTCCTACTGGCGGATGAGTTTGCCACCGAGGCTGACAGTAAAGGCCTGTCTCTGCGCGTACGTGCCCGCGATGTCTGCATTGAAAGCGACGTGATCCTGCTGGAGCGCATCCTTCGCAACCTGTTGGCCAATGCGCTTCGCTATACCACGCGGGGCGGCGTACTGCTGTCAGCCAGGCCCTATCAAGGGCAACTACGCCTGCAAATATGGGATACCGGAAGCGGCATCGCCGCCGAACACCAGCCGCGGATTTTTGAGGAGTTCTATCAGGCGGGGTCGCAGGATGCGCAGACGCGCCAAGGGCTTGGCCTTGGACTGGCCATCGTGCGCCGCCTGGCCCGATTGCTGGGCTACCCCCTGCAATTGCATTCCAGGCTCGGGCAGGGCACGGTGTTCTCGCTGGATGTGCCGATTCTGGCAAATGGCCCGACAGGTATCGACCCACCGTTCGAGGACAGCAAGGCCACGCTGAAAGGATGCGCGGTCGTCGTGGACGATGATCCGGCCGTGCTCGACGCACTGGGCCGCCTGTTGCGGCAATGGGGCATGGAGGTGTATCCGTTGCACAACCTGTATCAGGTCATGCATGAGCTTCGGACTGTACCGGATGTCGTGTTGGCTGATTATCAACTGCTCAATGGCGAAACGGGGCTGATGCTTGCGCGTGAAGTGCACAAGCGATGGGGTGCGCATATCCCGATCGTGCTGATCACCGGCGATACACGCACAGAAACGATCCGGGCGTTGCGCCAAAGCGGCTTCCCGCTACTCCACAAACCCGTGCGCGCCAATCAGCTGCGCACTTTGCTGACGGTGCTGTTGCAAGGCCGGGTCATCCGCCAAATCGGCGGATGACCTTCACTTTTCAGTCAGCTTTTTAATCACGCCAGCGGCCCATTCGCGGCCGCCCAGCCCGAACGCCAGCGCAAGCGCCAGACCGATCGCACCGAAGCCGATCTGGAAGGCGGCGGTCAGCAGGGTGGTGCCGATCGGCGCATGCGTTGAGGGAGTCTGGCGCGAGCTGTCTTGCTGCCTACCGGCCCAGCGGGCTCACCACCCCGCGCCCGCCCTTGTTCAGTACATGCGTGTAAATCATCGTCGTCGAAACATCCTTGTGGCCCAACAGCTCCTGCACTGTGCGGATGTCGTAACCGGCCTGGAGCAGATGCGTGGCGAACGAATGCCTCAGCACGTGAGGCGATACCGGCTTGGCAATACGCGCCAGTTTTGCCGCCTCGCGCACTGCACGCTGCACACTTGATTCATGAATATGGTGACGTCGCTCCATCCCCGAACGTGGGTCGAGCGAGCGGTTGCCTGATGGGAACACGAACTGCCAGGCCCAGGCATGCGGCGCAGAGGGAAATTTGACAGCCAGCGCATCGGGCAACTGCACCTTGCCAAACCCCGCTTCCAGATCGCGCTCGTGCAAGGCACGCACTTTTTCAAGATGCGTGCGCAAGGGCAGAATCAGGTTTTCCGGCAGCACCGTCACCCGATCCTTGTTGCCCTTTGCCTCGCGCACCACAATTTCGCGGCGTTCAAACTCCACATCCTTTACCCGCAACCTCAGCCCCTCCAGCAGACGCATCCCCGTGCCATACAACAAAGCGACGATCAGGCCCATCGTTCCCGAAGTCGCGTCCAGTAGTCGCCGCGCTTCGGTCGGCGTCAAAACCACCGGCAAGCGCTGCGTGGATTTTGCAGCGATCACTTCGTCCAGCCACGGCAACTCGATCTTCTACACCTCACGGTACAAAAATAGCAAGGCCGACTTCGCCTGATTCTGCGTGGATGCCGAAACATGCCGCTCGCTGGCCAGATAGGACAGAAAATCCCGCACCGCCTCGGCACCCAACGCCTGGGGATGTTGCTTGCCATGAAAAAAAATGTAGCGCCGCGCCCAATCGACATAAGCTTGTTCCGTGCGCAGGCTGTAATGTCGCAGCCGAATTTCAGCCCGCATCCGATCAAGCAGCTTGGGCGAATCTTGAGAGACAGCGTGAACTTTCATCCGCGAAATTTTAGGCTTGCCTATATGGGCAGGCAAGGCGTAAAGTTTCAATTTAATCAACCAATACAGCACACTGCCAGATGGCCTGTTTGATTTAGACGGCAAAAGATTCAGGTGGGTGTGCTGTCTAAATTACGTTAGGTTTTTTGGATGAGCGAATTCCGATCTGGCAGGCATGTATGAAGCACTGGACAGAGCCCAATGGAATACTTCTAATTCGGATTCCTATCGACTGGCAGTATCTAAATCCAGGCCTTAGTGAGTATGAGGAAGAATCGCCATATGGGTTTCAACTTTATAAAGATCCCATCGGCTGCTTTCAGCTAAGTTGTTACCCGTTGAGCGAACTCGCGCCTAGCGTTGCGGAGGCCAATCCACATGGAGTCAAGAAGCTAAGTTGGAAGGAGTCTAGGCTAGATGACTCCGAGTTCTGCACACACCTTTTCTTCGGCGCTTATCACGATCAAGCTCTGATAGGTAAATATATCTATGATGCCGGTCTTGAAGGCGATGAGAAAATTGCGGAACAGCTCAAGATCGTGAATCAAATTCTCAATTCGGTTGTTATAGTCCCGCCGAGTGATCGTAAGCTGGCCGCTGATCTCGATAAGTTTGATCGTTTTACTGGTTCGCTCGCGGCATCTCATGACCTCCTATACTCCGCAATTGACTCAGAGTCATTCGTTGAGATCATTGCAATTGCAGCAAATCAGATAGATGCCTATCTAAGGCTGAGCTTGGTAATTGCAAAGCAGCTTAATGAACAGACCAATAACATCGAAACCCGATATCTCTTCCAGGCGGATGGTGAGAGAGGAATAATGGAACGGAAGGTCTTCGATGATACGCTCGAGTTCGATGTGATAGATCAAGAGACATTTGACAACTTGAGCGCACTCTACGATTTGAGAAACCGAGTCATTCACCGATACATCATTTCAAATATCAGAACGCGTGACTTGGTCGATATTGCCGGTAGGTATTTGAATGCGTTAGAGAAAACACGGCTAATCCTCCGTGACTTTGAGCAGAGGCAGGCAGACAAACCTTTTGGTGTGTATGGCAAGAAGTTTGGTAAAACTTCGGCTACAGAGGACTCTGTAAGACGGCTTCATGCGAGTGCAAATGACAAGCATCTTATTGAAAAACTTAAGAGAAACGTTGGCGCCGGAAAAACCTAACAAATCGCTGCAGATGACGTTTGACCCGCCACCCACTTTTGCTACCGCAAAAGCGGGCGTCGCCTCAAACGCACCTGAGCTCAGGCGTTAGGGCAGTCATGAAGGAATGGACCGGTTTCGAGATTGAGCGTGCACGCCAAGGGCTTGAGATGGCTTCGGCTACTACATTAGGCCGCATTATCTTTGAATTCTCCCGCCTTGATATGAATCTCGGTCTAATGCTGGCGTGGGCGCACGAAGGCTCGCAGTTGGAAAAGCTCACAAAGATTGTCTCGGGTTACACGTTTCACAAGAAGTTGGACTTTCTTGCAGAACTTGCACAATCGAAATATCAGACCAATCAAGAGGCAATGGACGCTCATACCACGTGGTTGGCAGAAGCGCACAAGATCAGAACCAACAGGAATGACCTTATTCACGGTCGCTGGGGCGTGGATCACATGAATAATCAGGTCGTCAATATTGTAGGCCTCCCAACGGGCGAACAGATTGAACGGCGCTATACAATTCCGGAACTCAAGGCAGCGCTAGTCCGCATGCAGCAGTTGCAGAAGCAGTTATCCACGTTGAGAGAACAGTGGCCAATATGAAGTGCCCTAACAATCGCTTCGAGAGGGACGGTTAACTCAAACGTTAGGCGGCAGTAATGAGGCAAGCAATCAAGCCATGAAAATCCAGTACTACACAGCCACAAGCCTGGACGGATTCATCGCAACGGAAGATGACTCACTGGACTGGCTTTTCCCTCTCGGCGACCTGAATAATTCCAGCTATCCGGAATTCATATGTGAAGTTGGTGCTTTGGCCATGGGATCGGCAACCTATGAATGGATGCTGCGCAACGCAGATAAGGTTGCCGAAGAAGCGGGTTCGCCTTGGCCCTATGCTCAGCCGGCATGGATATTCACAAGCCGAAAGCTCCCAAGGATCGACGGTGCAGATGTCCGATTTGTCAGCGGTGATGTGCGTCAGGTTTATGCCGAAATGCAAGCTGCTGCGGATGGCAAGAATATCTGGATCGTTGGAGGCGGTGATCTCGCGGGACAGTTCTACGATGCTGGTTTGCTGGACGAACTTATCGTCCAGATCGGCTCGGCCACCCTTGGCAAGGGTAAACCGCTTTTCCCTCGTCGCGTGCTAAGTCCAATCTTGCACCTAAATTCCGTTCGTCAAATGGGTGCGGGGATGGCCGAATTGCGCTATGAGATACACAAAGGCGGCCTGAGTGAAACCGCCTAACTCAAACGTTAGCCCTCAATTCCATGTATCCGTGCTACTTCGACGCGAAGGCCGCCGAGACCCCAGAGATCGGCGTACTGGGCCGATTAAGTGGCAAATCAGGTCCGCACGGCAAGGACTCGTTGCCGCCGTGGACAACTTGGTTACGTCTGGCATTGGAACCGAGGCGGAAGCTTCGTTTGCTATCTCCGCTTCCCTCAAGCGTAACTTCAGGCCGCAGCAATGAGCACATTTCCCATGTTCGCCAATACACCCGAGCCACCGTATTACGCCGTCGTTTTTTCATCGCAGCGCACCGATGGCGATAACGGATACGGCCAAATGGCTGCAAGAATGGTCGAACTCGCGGCCCGCCAACCCGGCTTTATCGGCGTCGAAAGCGTTCGGGGCGATGATGGTTTTGGTATTACCGTCTCGTATTGGAAGTCAGGCGAGGCCATTGCAGCCTGGAAGGCCGATGTCGAGCACCTCGCTGCGCAAGAAATGGGGAAGCGCGCTTGGTACGAACATTATGAACTCAGGATTGCAAAGGTCGAGCGCGCTTATGCCAAGTCCCCCATTAATGTGAACGTTGGGGATTTGCCAAGGGCGAAACAATGACAGGTCTGCACAGATAAGTATGGCGTGGAATTTCCACGCCATACTTTTTTCTGATTTGAAACCCGGCTAGGCGTTTCATGCGTCTGTCTCCGGCCGTCGAGGCAACGGCCGGGGGCCGGTTTGTCTTATTTCTCGGTCAGCTTCTTGATCACCCCCGCCGCCCATTCGCGGCCGCCCAGCCCGAACGCCAGCGCAAGCGCCAGGCCGATCGCGCCGAAGCCGATCTGGAAGGCGGCGGTCAGCAGGGTGGTGCCGATCGCCAGTTGTTCCAGCGCCACGAACACCACGAAGATGATGGTCGCGTATTCCGCCAGCGTGCTGATGGTGAGCGCGCCCTGCACGCCGATGTTGTTGAGGTAGGCAAACACCATGCTGTTGATGAAGCGCGCCACCAGCACGCCGAACACCAGCACCAGAATGGCGACGATGATGTTGGGGATGTAGAGCACGACCTTGTTGAACAGATCGGCCACCATGTGCAGGCCCAGGCTGTTGGCCACGGTGACGACCACGATGAAAATGACGATCCAGTAGATCAGCTTGGCGAGCAGCCGCGACAGCGACAGATTCAGATTGCCCTGCTTGAGAAAGGCTTCGATGCCGGTCTTTTCAGCCAGCCGGTCGAAGCGCAACAGGTCCAGCAGCTTGGTGACCCCCGTGCGGGCAAGGTTGGCGAGCAGCCAGCCAACGAACAGTAGCAGCAGCGCTGCCAGCAATTGCGGAACGAAACCGGCCAGTTGCGTCCAGAATGTGGTCAGGGAGGCGACGAACACGTCGAATTGTTGCTGCATGGCACGCTCCTTTTTTGCTGCTTGAAAGGACCGATTATAGCGAATGGTCCGGGGTGACTTTTTCAGCTGTCCGGCATTGGACGGGCTGGCAACGGCACAATCCTGTTGCAAGCGCGGCTTTATGCATACACTGGTACAAACCACGGCATTCCACTCCATGTTTTCTTCGCAGCCCAATCACGCCCGATTTCTGCCGCTTGCCCAATTGCATACGCTGGTGGCCAAGCTCATGCAGCTGGCCTATCAATGCCTGGGGCCGGCGGTGGAAAACGGCGCCATCGTCATGCGCGAGCTGGATGCGCCCGACGGCCTGCCACGCGGCTTGCAGGCCGAGCAGTCGCCGGGCCGCTACCGGCTGACGCGCGATCCGCTTAACCGCTATTTCGCCTGGGCCAACGGGCCGCAGGCCATCAAGCCACAGGCGTTTGCGCCGAAGGAATCTCTGTGGCGCGTGGAACGGGACGATGCGGGCGCCTTGCAGTTCGCCGCAGTGGAGGCAGTCGCGCCGGCGCAAGCCATCATCGGCGTGCGCGCCTGCGACCTGGCGGCGCTGGCCCTGCAGGACGCGCATTTCCTGTCCGCAGGCCGACGCGATGCGCACTATGCCAAGCGGCGCGAGCTGCTGTTCCTGGTTGCCGTGCAATGCGCGGAACCGGGCGCGACCTGCTTTTGCGCATCGACCGGCGACGGCCCGACCCCGACCGCGGGCTACGACCTGGCGCTGGCGGAACTGGCAGAGGGCTTCGTCGCGGTGGCGGGCAGCGCGAAGGGGGGTGCCGTCCTGGACGCCTTGAACCTGTCGCCGGCCACACCGCAGCAGATCGACGCCGCCCGCCAGCAGGGACAGGCCGCCGCAGCCGCCCAGACACGCAGCCTGCCCGGGCGCAATCTGCGCGAGGCCTTGATGAGCCGGCTGGAACATCCGCGCTGGGACGAGGTGGCGGCGCGCTGCCTCGCCTGCGGCAACTGCACCGCGGTGTGCCCCACCTGTTTCTGCCATGCCGAGGCCGACGAACCCGCGCTCGACGGGCAGAGCAGCCGCCATGAGCGGGTGTGGGATTCGTGCTTCGGCGAGAGCCACGGCTATCTGCACGGCTTCAATGTGCGGTCCGACATACGCAGCCGTTACCGCCAGTGGTTCACTCACAAGCTGGCCACCTGGCACGACCAGTTCGGCCGCAGCGGATGCGTCGGCTGCGGCCGCTGTATCGCCTGGTGCCCAGTGGGCATCGACCTGACCGAAGAAGTCGCCGCGCTCACTGCCGGGGTCCAGCCATGAGCGCGCCGCCCGCCATGGATTCCGGACCTCCGCACGCAGCCAGTGTGGTGGCGCGCAGCCAGGAGTCGCCGACCATCTTCACCCTCAAGCTGCGCCTTGACGATGCGGCGGCGCAGGCGGCCTACCGCTTCGCGCCGGGCCAGTTCAACATGCTGTATCTCTACGGCGTCGGCGAGGTGCCGATTTCCATCATGACCGACCCGGAGGCGCGCGATGGGATCGGTCACACCATCCGCGCGGTGGGGCGCGTCACCCGGGGGCTGGCGGCGCTGCAGCCGGGCGACAGGGTGGGGCTACGCGGACCGTTCGGGCGCGGCTGGCCGCTGCAGGAAATGGGCGGGCGCGACGTCGTGCTGGTGACCGGCGGGCTCGGCTGCGCGCCGGCGGTGTCGGTGATCCATTACGTGCTGCGGCGGCGCGAGCGCTTCGGCAAGCTGGTCATCATCCAGGGGGTGAAGCACGCCGACGACCTGATCTGGCGTGAGCAATACGACCGCTGGGCGAAACTGCCGGACACCCAGGTGCTGGTGGCGGCCGACGAGGGCGCCGCGTTGTGGCCCTGGCATGTCGGACGCGTGACGGAACTGTTCGATCTCGCCCGCTTCAACCCGGCGCGTGCGGTGGCGATGATGTGCGGTCCGGAGGGCATGATGCGCGTCACCGCCGAACACCTCTTGGCGCGCGGACTGCCCGAATCGAGCCTGTACCTGAGTATGGAACGCAACATGCAATGCGCGGTGGGGCGCTGCGGCCATTGCCAGTTCGGCGGCGCCTTCGTTTGCCGCGACGGCCCGGTGTTCAACTGGGGCGAGGCCAAGACCCTGCTGGCGCACCGGGGCTTCTGATGAGGGCAGCGATGGAAACCCCGAAGCCGCGTGTGGCGGTGCACAAGTTCAGCTCCTGCGACGGCTGCCAGCTCGCCTTGCTCAATCTCGGCGAGGACTTGCTGACGCTGGCCGAACGCGTCGAACTGGTGCACTTCGCCGAAGCCGGGCCGCTCGATCCGGATACCGAGGTGGATGTCGCGTTCGTCGAAGGCAGCGTGTCGACCCCGGAAGACATCGAGCGCATCCAGCATATTCGCCAACACAGCCGCCTGCTGATCGCCATCGGCGCGTGCGCCACCGCCGGCGGCATCCAGGCCTTGCGCAACGGTGCCGACGGCGCGCAATGGATCGCACAGATATATAGCCATCCCGAAGCGATCAGCAGCCTGGCGCAGTCGACGCCGATTGCCAGCCACGTGAAGGTCGACTTCGAACTGTGGGGTTGCCCGGTCAGCGGCGTGCAGATGCTGGCGGTGGTGAATTCCCTGCTGCTCGGCGTGGCGCCGCGCGACAACGCCGACAAGGTGTGCACCGAATGCAAGCGCAACGGTTATCCCTGCGTGATGGTGAGCCGCGGCATCGCTTGCATGGGGCCGGTGACACGGGCCGGCTGCGGCGCGCTGTGCCCCGGCCTCGGCCGCGACTGCTACGGCTGCTACGGTCCGGCGGAAAACGCCAACACCGACGCGCTGGCTGCGCAGTTCGCCAGCCTGGGACTGACGCCTCTGGACATCGTGCAGCGCTTCCAGTCGATCAACAGCCAGGCGCCGGTGTTTCTGGCGGCCGCCGACAAGCTCAGGATGCGCGGCGATGGATGACCAGAAACGAACGGTTTCGATTCATGTTCCGGTGCTCGCGCGGGTGGAAGGCGAGGGCGCGCTCGATCTGCGCATCGAAGACGGCGACATCACCGAATTGCGCCTGCGCATCTTCGAGCCGCCGCGCTTCTTCGAAAAATTTCTGGAGGGCCGGCACTACACGGAAATTCCCGACATGGTGGCGCGCATCTGCGGCATCTGCCCGGTGGCCTATCAGGTGACCGCGGCGCAGGCGCTGGAAAAGCTGTTTGGCGTCGAACTCGATCCGTGGGCGCGCGCCATGCGCCGGGTGTTCTACTGCGGCGAGTGGATCCAGAGCCACAGCCTGCACATCCATCTTCTGGCCGCGCCGGACTTTTTCGGCTGCGACAGCGCCATCGAACTGGCGAAGATCGCACCGCAGGAAGTGCGCCGCGGCCTGCGCATCCAGGCGCTCGGCAACGAACTGATGGAGCTGTTCGGCGCCCGTTCGGTGCACCCAGTGGGCATCCGGGTGGGCGGGTTCCATGGCGCGCCCGCGCTGTCCCGCGTCGAGGAAATCCGGGGAAAACTGCGCGCCGCCATGCCCGAGGCCGAGGCGCTGATCCGCTGGGCGGCCGGCATTGCGGTGCCGCAGGACGACCAGGCCTTTGTCTCGGTCGCGATGCGACACGCGAGCGACTACGCCATCGAGGCCGGCGCGATTGCCGCCAGCGATGGCCTGCTCATCGAACCAAAAGCTTACGGCGAACACTTCGCCGAGCAACAGCAGACGCATTCCACCGCGCTGTTCAGCAGCTATCGCGGCCAGCCCTATCTGGTCGGGCCGCTGGCGCGTCTCAACCTCAACCACGAGCGCCTGCCCGAACGGGTCAAAGCGCTGCTGGACGAGACCGGTCTGGTGCTGCCCAGCCGCAACCTGTTCCACAGCCTGGTCGCGCGCGCGCTGGAAATCCTGCTCGCCCTGCACGAAGCGCTGCGCCTGCTCGACGCCTACCGCGTGCCGGATTCGCCGTGGGTGCCGGTCAGCCCGCGCGCCGGCGTGGCCACCGGCTGCACCGAGGCGCCGCGCGGCCTGTTGTGGCACCGCTACGAAATGGACGAAGAAGGCCGCGTGGTCAACGCGCGCATCGTGCCGCCGACCAGCCAGAACCAGGCGCGCATCGAGCAGGATTTGCGGCTGTCGCTGCTCAACTTCGGGCTTGACCATGCGGACGACGCGCTGCGCCTGCATTGTGAAAAAGTCATCCGCAACTACGACCCCTGCATCTCCTGCGCCACCCATTTTCTGCGGATGAGGGTCGAGCGCGGATGAACCAGGTGCGCATCTTCGGCATCGGTTCGCCGTCGGGCGACGACCAGGCCGGTTGGCTCACCGTCGATGCCTTGCTGGCCGGCGGCGTGAAGGCCGGCGACGAACTCGTCATCGAAAAGCTGGATCGGCCCGGCGCCGGCCTGATTGCGCTCCTGGACAACGCCAGCTGGGTCATTCTGGTCGACGCCATGCAAAGCGGCGGCCAACCCGGGTGGATCCAGCGTTATGGGGTGAACGACTGGCCGGCTTACTGCCAGGGGCTCTCCAGCCATGGATTCGGCGTGCTCAATGCCTTGTCGCTGGCGCGCGAACTCGGCAGTCTGCCGCCCCGGCTGGATCTTTATGGCATCGAGATCGGCTGTGCGCTGCAGGGCGAGAATCCCTGTGCCGAGGTTTGGTCCTCAACGCGGAAACTGGCCGACATCATTGCGGACGAACTATGGTTCATCTCGCAAGCCTGGCCTGCGGCAGCGGATTCCGGGGACGACAGCAACCCTACATTTCACAAAACGATCATCCGCAAGTAACACAAGCCCAGGAAAATGCGGGGCGCGGCATGACCGTGCCGCACCCCCCTTTACCATGGTCGTTTCAGGAGATACTCAATGAAAGTTTCCGCGCTTGCCCTCACCCTGGCCACCGCCTTCGCCGTCCATGCCCACGCCGACGCCAGCGTCGTGAATGGCCCCATGACGTTCAACCCCATCGCCGCTTCCGCCTACGGCATGGACGCCGATCCCGGCATTGCCGCCACCCCCTGGGTGATTCCCGAGGGCTATGTCCAGTTCATCGTTTCCGACGAGACCGGCCTCGATATCTACGTCGCCAACGATTGGCACGACATGCTGACCGTCAACGAAACCGGCAAACACGCCGGCCGTTACCTGTACCGTACGCACGAAGTCCGTGGCGGCGCCATCGGCATCGACGGCAACTCCGCACGCAACGGCGGCGGCAGCGGCGGTGCGGTGTCGGTGGTCGATCTGAATACGGGGATCGCCAGGGAAGTCGTTGGCCGTGTCGACTGGGAAGCGCTGGACGGCATCGTCTGGACCCCGTGGCAGACCGTGCTGTTCGCCGAGGAAGCCGGCACCGCTGCGCGTCCCGATCCCGATGCGCCCCAAGCCCAGGCTGGACTGGTGTATGAGCTCACGCTGGACAAACATGACCCGATGTCCGCCGAGAGCGTGACCGTGCGCCCGATGCTCGGCGCGCTGGCCCACGAAGGCATCGAGATCGACGCCGAAGGCAACGTCTACGTCATTGACGAAGACCGCAAGGGTTCGATCTACAAGTTCGTGCCGACCGCCTATGGCGATCTTTCCAGCGGCCAGTTGTATGCCCTGAAGGTGACGGGCGGCGGCAAGACTGGCGCCGCCGAATGGGTTGCGCTCGACATGACCCAGGCCCAGATCAAGGCGCATGCCGCCGCGACCGCGGTTGGCGCCACCGAGTACTGCCGTCCCGAAGACCTCGAGCGCATCGACAGCACCCTGTATGTGGCGCTGACCTGCGAGGACGTCGACAACCCCGCCAACACCAGCGGCAAGGGCGCGGTAATGTCCGTCGAACTGGGTGACAAGCCCATGGTCCGTTACGTCGTTTCCGCCGGCAAGAATGCGCCGATTGAAGACCAGGCCGCCGGCATCACCGGCTTCAAAGGCCCGGACAACCTGGCCAACGGCCCCGACGGCAAGCTGTGGATCATCGAAGACAACACCTTCAGCGATATCTGGGTGTACGACCCGCGCTCCAAAGACGCCAACGGTGACGGCTACAAGGATGGCGTGCATCTGTTCGCTTCGCTCAAGGACAAGCCGGCCGAAGGCAGCGGCATCTACTTCGGCAAGGACCCGCACACCTTGTACGTCAACGTACAGCATTCGGGCACCGGCAACGACAAGACCATGGCCATCACCCGGCAGCATCAAGGCAACAAGTAATACGACGACGGCTGTGCAGGGGCGTTGAACCACCCCTCACGTCAAAGCCCCTGCCGGGTTTGGCAGGGGCTTTTTTATTGGAAACATCGGTTTATTCACCACAGAGGCACAGAGATCGCTCGCCGGTTCGTTGACCGCCAGCCCACGCCGACATGGCGCAGCCTCCATGAACAGGCTCAATCGCAGCTCGGCCTACAGTTCAGCGGATTCGATGCGTTCGCGTTTCAGCTTTTCGTCCAGCGTCAGGTTGGGCGGGCGTTCCAGCACACCTGCGAGAAAGGCATGCAACGCCGGGTCGGGCGCTTCGACCGGCAGCACCAACTGCCAGCACCGGCGCTCGAGCCGACAGAAAAAGTTGTGCAGTTCATGGACGCCGTGCCTGCTTGGCGGGCGTATTCAGGCGGCGCGACCAGTCCTCGACCTGTCCCGATGTCAGGCGCCGTTGCGCCAGCTCTCGCCAGGAAGCGGACAGAGCGCCCAATGCCTTGATGGCGGCGAGTGCATCGACATTCAGCGGATCGGCATAGAGGTGGTGCAACAGGTGCGCCAACGGCCAGTCGGGGTGCGGGCGGTCGAGCAGGCGAAGTTCGGCGCCAGGGGCGACTTCGCCGGTTTCCAGCACACGGTAGTACCAGCCGGTGCGAGCGCTTTCCTGCACCCGTCTGGACATGTCCGGCTTGCCGAAACGCAGGTTGAGTTTCCAGCAGGGCTGGCGTGCCTGGGAGACTTGGATCAGTGCGGTGCCGAGGCCGAAGATGTCGCCGATACAGACGTTCGCCTCGGTCAGGCCGACGGTACCGAGATTTTCGCCGAAGGCCCCGACCCCGAATCGTTCCGCCCGCAGTTCCGGCAGTTCGAGGCGCCATGCGACGTAGTGTTCCCCCGGATAGTGATGCACGGCCTTGTCCGGGCCGCCGTGATGGCGGGGGTCGCCCTGCTCATCGCCCTCGAAGCCGTTTGCGGTCAGCCTCAAAGGCCGGACGGCAGGATGCTTGTCGATGGCGCTGGGTTCGCCGTTGGGCCCGAAGGGCAGCGCCCGCCCGACCAGAAGCTGGGTCGTCGCGACCGGCGGCAGGGCGCTCATGGCCTGGCCCCGGCGAAACGGGCCTGAAGACGACAAAGATCGGTGGTGGCAGGCAAGATGAGATTTACAAGCAAGATGGCGCCGAGGGTAACAAAAAAAGCAGGCGCAGAGCAGAAGGCTTCTGCTGCTGTCCTGCTTGCGGAGGGAACCTCCCGGTCTTGCCGGGAGGTACGCTGAAGCTTTATTTGAGGAACATGTGCGGCACGTGGCAGCCGGTGCAGGTTGTCGGGTTGCTCCGATGCCCCGCTGCGCTAAGGAGCTGGGCGCTGTGGCAGGTGAGGCAGCGATCCTTGCCCACCACGTAGCCGATTGCGCCGATACCGGGGTAGTAGCCGGTGAGATTGGGTTTCGGTAGCCCCAGCTGCGAGGCGGTATGGGTGCCATGGCAGGCGTTGCACTTGACCATGGCGTGGGTCATCAGCGAGTTGGCGTGGTCGGTCAGCAGCTGGGTGTTGGTTTCGTGGCAGCCGCCGGTGAGGCAGGAGTACTCCTTCTCGATGGCATAGCTGGTGTCCTCGCCGGGCAGGACGCCGCTGGTCGTTGTGGTCGCGCCGCCGCCCTTAGCAGCCCACACCGATGCGCTGGTCAGCAGCAGACCGGCGAGAAAGACCTTGAAAATCGACGCGAATGTTCTGGATAGCATCATGATGGTTGGGTTCCTTAATTTATGCCTTGGCCAGTTTGACGGCGCAATGCTTGTAGATGGGCTGGGCGCAATCCTTGTCGACGTAGTTCATGGTCAGCCGGTTGACCGACACCTTGCGGCCGTTGTTCTCCGCCACGTCGATCGGGTCGAGGTCGCCGAAGTGCATGGGGATGAACACCGCTCCCGCCTTCACCGTGTCGGTGACCTTTGCCTTGACCACGATTTCGCCGCGGCGCGAGGTGACCTTGACCAGGTCGCCGGTAATCACACCCAGGTTCGCGGCGTCGGCGGTGCTGATCTCGACGTAGTTCTCCGGCACCATTTCGTGCAGCTGCGCCACGCGCTTGGTCTTGGTGCGCGAGTGGAAATGCTCGATGACCCGCCCGGTGTTGAGCCAGAAGGGGTAGCTCGCATCCGGCACTTCCGGCGGCGCCACGTAGTCCACCGCCCACAGATAGGCGCGGCTCAGGCCGTCCGGATCGATCCATGCGGCGGTCGGGGTCTTGCCGTACTGCGCGCGGTTCCAGTTGGTGTTGAACAGGCCATTGGCGTACAGGCGCTTGCCGCCCAGCACGTTGGCGGGCGTCGACGGCCAGGCAATGCCGCTGTTGGCGGCGATATTGGCGTAGGTCATGCCGCTCATGTCGCAGATCTTGCCTGTCGACACCAGCTTCCATTCGTTGAACACCGTTTCGGGGTCGGCGCTTTTCACCAGCGAACCGCCGGCCTGATCGCGGAAGCGGAAGTCGAATGCCGCCAGCTTGTCGGAAACCATCTTGATGATCTCGAGGTCGGAGTAGGCGCCGTAGTTGGGACGCAGTTCGAAGCCGACCGGCTGCACCGCCTGTCGGCCGAGGTTGACGCGGCGCTCGGAGCAGGTGTAGGTGCCGGTCTTCTCGCCCCATTGCGCCGCCGGCAGGAACAGGTCGGCGAAGTGCATGGATTCCATCGGGTCGAAGATATCCTGCACCACCACGAACGGGCGCGCCGGGTTACTGAAGCTCAGGTAGTCGTGATACTTGTCCAGGTCGGGCAGGGTGACCGAGGGGTTGGTGCAGGCCACCCAGTACACCTTGAGCGTGCCATTGCGCATCATGTCGACCATGCTGGGAATGGTCGGCTGCAGATCGATGTCGGAGGTGATGACCGTGGTGGCGTGCGCTGGAATGGTGCCCGGCGCGACGTTCCACAACTGTTCCACCTCGGCGATGTGGGCGGGGTTGTAGTAGTTGCGGTAGCCGGACAGCGCCGAGGAACCGCCGGTTTCACGGTTGCTCATGGCGGTGGCCTGGCCGGTGATGGAGAAGGGCGACGAGCCGGGGCGTCCGATCTTGCCGGTGATCAGGTGCATGGCGCAGATCAGGCGCACGGTGTCGGTGCCGCCCATCGACTGGTACACGCCCTGGATGAACATCGACCACACTTCGGGTGACTGGCCGATCCACTGCGCCGCAGTCTGGATGTCGGCAGCCGCCAGCCCGGTGATCCCGGCGACGTAGGTCGGCGTGTAGGCCGCGACCTTGGCCGCGAGCGCGTTGAAGTTGCGGGTGTGCGCGTTGATATAGGCACTGTCGATCCAGTTGTTGGCGATGAGCTGCTGCAGGATGCCGTTCATCAGCGCCACGTTGGTGCCGGGCTTGAGCTGCAGGTGCAGGTCGGCGCTGCGCGCAGTCGCGGTGCGGCGCGGGTCGACCACGATCATCCTGGGCGCGCGCGCCGAACGGCGCGCCTGGATGATGCGCCGCCATACCTGCGGATGCATCTCGGCCGGGTTGGTGCCGATCAGGAAAAAGCAGTCGGTGTTCTCAATGTCGTCATAGCACCCGGGCGGGCCATCGGAGCCGAAGGTGCTCATGTAGCCGTAGACGGCGGCCGCCATGCACAGGCGGGTGTTGGAGTCCATGGTGCTGGTCTTGATGGCGCCCTTGCCCAGCTTGCCCATGGAATAGTATTCCTCGATGGTCCACTGGCCGGTGTTGTAGATGCCCACCGAATCGGGGCCGGCCGTGTTGGTCGCCTCAATGATCTTCTGGGCGAGCAGGGTGGTGGCCTCGTCCCAGGTGATGTTCTGCCAGTTTCCGCTGGCGTCGCGGCTCATCGGGTACTTGCCGCGGCTGCCCACGCGCAGGTCCTGGTCGGCCAGGATCTTGTGTTCGTACAGGCCCTTGACGCAGACCCGCCCGGCATTGGTCGGGTGCGCCGCGTTGCCGCGCACCGCCACCGCCGCACCGGCGGCATTGATGCCGATTTCGAGGCCGCAACCCACCGAGCAGTAGCCGCACACCGACTTCACCCAACTGACCACATTGACGAAGGTATCGTCGGCCATCGCCTCCTCGCCGGTCAGCAGGTTCAGCACGCCTCCGCCGACAATGGCTTGCGAGGTCAGCAGCGCGCCCCACTTGAGGAAGGTACGCCGTTCGTGGTTACAGAGTTGCGGATCCTGCTTGAGCTCCTTGAGCTCGGCCTGCGTGAACACCTTTACAGGGTGCTGATCGTGTTTATGAGTCGCCATGTGGACCTGTTCCTCAAATCGTTGCGATGAAACCGCCGGCAAGCGCTGCTCCGTCAAAAGGCTGGCCGGCGGCGCGGATTTTTTCCTGAATTTTTCTTAAGTCCCCTTAAGAGTCTTTTAATACTAAAAATTTTGCGGGGGGATGACGATGACAAATGTCAGCGGAGGCGATTTTCTTAAAGTTTTCTTACGCCTGAAAAAAATTTGCGGAATCAGGCGGCGACGCGGATCGCGGTATGCGATTTGGCAGGCGCCAGGACACGAAGGGGGCGGGGTGGGGCGTTCGCCCCGTTTGGGAGAGATGCGGACCGGGTCCGCAAGGGTTGCGCCGGAAGCGGGGGCTCAGCCGCCCGCGCTCAGATATTCCAGGGCCTTCTGATCGAGGATGCGGAAGCCATCCTTGACCAGGGCGATGACCTTGTCGCTTTCAAGTTTCTTCAGGCCGCGTATCAGGGTGCGCTGGGTTACGCCGATCATGTCGGCCAGTTCGGTGCGGGTCAGGGATTCGCGCAACTCCTCGCTGTGCAGATTGCGTTCATGGTGGGTTTCGTGCAGGAACAGCAGGTAGGACGCAACCCGCTCCAGCGCATTTTTCTGGCCCAGGTTCGCGATGTTGCGGATATAGGAATTGAGGTTGCGCGCCATGGAGCGCATCAGGGCGTCCGGAACTTCCCGGTGACGGCTGATGACGCTCTGCAAATGCGCTTTGGGCAGGTAGCAGACGGTGACCGGGCTGATGGCCTCGGCCGAGCTGCTGTATTTGTCGAGGTAGATATCCTCACAGGCGATCAGATCGCCGGGGATGACGGCCAGCTTGTGAATCTGCTGACGCCCGTTGGACAAGGATTTGTAGACCTTGACTTCGCCCGACATCAGGATGAACAGGTTTTCGCCGGAACGTCCTTCCCGATAAAGCAGGGCGCGGCGATCGAAGGACTTGAACTGCAGAAATTCCTGCAGGGCGCGCTTCACTTCCAGATTCAGGGCACTGAAATAATCGGAACTGTCGAGGATGCAGGTCTCGCAACGATCGCTGGCCGGTTTGTCGGGGCAAGGTCCAGCAACATTGATTGCTGCGGATATTTGTTGAGATCGCAACGCCATACGGACCTTACTCTACGCTTAACCATGGCAAATTCATTGTGGCAAATTGCCGCATCCTCGTTAAACGAAGCCAGAGAGAAAAGGTTCCAGTGATCGGCAGTCTGCCCATTCTTCTGCATGACCTTAAGCGAGGCGTAAGCCTGGTGTGGATAATCCGGATTCGATCGATTTCCTGAAGAAAGCCATGCGTATCCTGTTGGTGGAAGACGATGAACTCCTCGGTGACGGGCTCGCCGCCGGTCTTCGCCATTGCGGCTACAACGTCGACTGGTTGCGGGACGGCGAATCCGCCCGTGCGGCGCTGGCGACGGAGGACTATGCCGCGCTGGTGCTCGACCTCGGCCTGCCGCGCCTGGACGGCATGGCTGTATTGCGCCTGCTGCGGGCGGAAGGCAATGCCATCCCCGTCCTGATCCTGACCGCGCGGGATACCACCTGGGACAAGGTGGGCGGGCTGGATAGCGGCGCCGACGACTATCTGGTCAAGCCCGTGGATCTGGATGAACTGGCCGCCCGCCTGCGGGCCCTGACCCGCAGGGGCTCTGGCACGCGCGCGCCGCTGTTGAAGTTCAGGGATGTGGAACTGGATCCCGCGGCCCGGCGCGTTCGCGTGCTCGGCCAGCCGGTGGAGATCTCGGCCAGGGAATTTGTCATCCTGGAAATGCTGATGCGCAACGTGGGCAAGGTGATCTCGCGCGCCCAACTGGAATCCGCGCTCTATGGCTGGGGGGAGGGGGCGGAATCCAATGTGGTCGAGGTCCACATCCACCACCTGCGCCGCAAGCTCGGGGTGGACCTGATCCGCACCGTGCGGGGTGTCGGCTATTTAATGGATTAACCTAAAAACCGCAGTTGACCGCTCATCACCTTTGCAAACGCCACATGAATACAAGATTGAGTGCTTTCAATGCCGTTCACCCAGTGGGTGAGTCCGCTACACGCCCGATCGCACGCCTGCTCGTGCGCCTGCCTTTGTACCCGCAAGGAGTAGGCCGGATTCGTAAAGCCGCTAAAGCGGCAACGACTCCGCTCTCGCGCCTCCTTGCGGGGCCCCGGCCCGCGGCGTCGTTGCTTCGCGGCAGACACCCGATCAGACGCACCCTCGGGCGCGTCCAACTGCGGTTTCTAGGTTAAGCGATGACGACCCGGCCGCCTTCCATCCAGTCGCGCCTGATCCTGCTGGTGCTGGGGGCGCTACTGGCCGTCGAACTGGTGAGCGGATGGACCGGCTATCGGCGGGCGCTGCAGGAAGCCGATGAATTGCTCGATGCCCAGCTGGTCCAGTACGCCCAGATCATGCTCTCCCTGGCCCACGAGGGGCGGGATGGCGAGGTGCGGCTGCCGGACATCAAGGCCCACCCCTACCAGAGCAAACTGATGTTCCAGATCTGGGACATGAAGGGTGCCCCCCGCCTGATGCTCCGCTCCCCGGAGGCGCCCCACCAGTGGCCGCAGGGCGTGAAACCGTCCGGCTATTCGGAAGTCACCCTGGCGGGGCATGCATGGCGCTTTTACGTGGCAAAGGGCGACAACGGCTACGTCGTCCTGGCGGCCCACGATCTGCATATCCACCAGGAACTGGCAAGCCAGATCGCTTTGAGCAACATGTCACCTTACCTGCTGGCGGTGCCGATCCTGGCCGTGTTGCTGCTGCTGGCCATCCGCCGGGGGCTCAAACCCTTACATGCCCTGGCAGCCGATCTTTCCGGGCGCGACCCGCAACGCCTCGACGAACTGCCGGAAGCCGGGCTGCCGAGGGAACTCCGGCCGTCCGTCCGCGCCATGAACCAGCTTTTTGGACGCATTCGCATGGCCATGGACAAGGAGCGCCGTTTCACCAGCGACGCGGCCCACGAACTACGCACGCCGATCGCGGCCCTGCGCGCCCAGCTGCAGGTGGCCGAGCGCACGCCGGACCCGGAAGAACGGCAGGCGGCCATCGCCAAGGCCCTGATCGGAACCAGCCGAATGACGCATCTGGTGGCGCAGTTGCTGGCCCTGGCCAGGCTGGAAGCGGAGACCGCCGACAAGCCGGATGCGCACGTGAACCTCGGAGACCTGCTTCATGAGGTGGTTGCCGGGCTGGCGCACCAGGCCGAGTCCAGGGGCATTCAGGTGAAGATCGACACTGAACCGGACTGCATGCTGAGCGGCAATGCCGAACTGCTGCGGGTATTGCTGCGCAACCTGATCGACAACGCCATTCGTTACGTACCCGATGCCGGCAGGGTGCGGGTGGGCCTGGCCCGGGAGGGTGGACGCGTGATGTTGACGGTGGCGGACAATGGCCCCGGCGTGGCGGTGGCGGAGCGGAATATGCTCGGCCAGCGCTTTCATCGCTTCGGAGCCCGGACTGTCGAGGGCGTCGGCCTCGGCTTGTCCATCGCGCGACGCATCGCGGAACTGCATGGCGCCGAACTAGCCTTCGGCGAGGGCCTGGAAGGCAGGGGGCTCGGGGTCAGGGTGCGCTTCCCGGCCAACGGTTGAGACGGGCGTCACCCGGCAATCCGGGTCCGCTCCTGCCACCCCGCATGGCGGAATGAATCAAGGCCAACACGCTCAATCGTCGTCACCCTCGCCGCCTTCTTTTCTGAACCTTCCAAATTCACCGCGAATGTCATCCTCGTTTGCGTTGCGGTGGCACTCGACGCAATTCTTGAAATCGCGAATGCCTTCCTCGATGTGCTCGCGGCGGATGTCGCCCGGCGTGTGCTCGTGGCAACCGTAACAGGTATAGCGTCGATAATCGTTGCGCACATGACAGGTCTCGCAGCGGGTCGTGTGGTCGCGGTCGAGCTCGAAATACTTGTCGTGATCGAAGGTCGCGGGCGTCCACTTTTCCTGGCTGTGGCACTGGCTGCAGGTTCCGCTGATCTGTTCGTGCAGCGGATCGACGGGCGCCTTGTGGCACGACTGGCACTGATCCAGCGTCGCCTTCTGCAGCAGGGCATGCTTGAACTGCCCATGTTGCCGGTAGCGCTTTACCCCTGAGTGATCGCTATGGCAGACCACGCAGTCCTGGCTGGCCAACTTCTGGTGGAAAGGCACGGAGGTGAGCGGCTTTTTGATGGGCAGGCCTGCCGTCGTCAGACGCCCGATCTGTTCCGTCTCATGGCAGGAAATGCAGCGTTTCGACTTCGCTCCGAGCAAAGGTGCATGGCAGGCAAAGCAATCCGTCTCCAGTTTCGCGTGGCCGGGAATCAGCTTGCCCGGGCTAACCATCAGGTGCGGGTAGGCGAACGCCAGAACCGCGATCACGATCAGGTTGGCGGCCAGAATGATTTTGATGATTCGGCTCATATCCAGCCCCAGAACAGGAAGATGCTGATGATGTGTCCTAGCGCCAGCACTGCAAAAACGATAAAGATCGGAATATGCACCTTCCGCCATTTGGTCATGGCATCGAGTGTCACCGCATTCCAGAACACGGCCCGCTCCACCTCGGGACGCGTCAGGCCATCCAGCTGGAATTGCTCACGCTGTGCCTGCACATGGCTGCGCGATCGGGCAAGCAGCAGTTTGCCGACCATGCCGCTGATCACATTCACCCCCATGGCGACGGTGGCCAGCCAGGGCAGGATGGCATTGAAATGCACGCCGGCATGGAGCAGCACCATCAGGGACCCAAGCCAGGTGCCGATCTCGTGCAGGGTCAGCAAGGTTTTCGGATTGCCCGCCGTGATGAACTTGCGCTTGCGCAGCGAATAAACCAGCGAGCCGATGATCAGCAGCGTGCCCGGAATGCCAAGATAGCGGCCGACCCAGACGAGATTCAGGCGATGCAGCAGGTAATCGCCGGCCAGGGTGCCCGCGGCAAGCAAACCCAGCAGCACGGTGAAGGGAAGAACATGTTGGCGCCAGAGCGAGGATGTCATCTATGCCTCCAGGGTCACACTCGTGCGGGGAACGCCAACACAGAGCAGACAGCTGCCTGGCTCGGGATCGAAATCCGGCGGCTCGCGGTAGGACACCTCGCCGGTCCGGATCGCCGTCTGGCAGGTCCCGCAGCTCCCCGCGCGGCAGCCGGAATTGACGGCGATGCCATTGACCTCTGCAAATTCGAGCAGGTTGCCGGCATCGGGCCGCCACGGCACCTGTTTGCCCGACCTGGCGAAGGTCACGACGATGCCGGTGTCCGCCGCTTCGGCAACCGGGGCCGTCTGGGCCTGCTTGCGCTTGATCGATGCCGGACCGAACGCCTCGAAGTGGATGTGCGAATCCGGCACCCCCCACTCCTCCAGCGCCGGCACCAGACTCTCCATCATCGGGGTGGGACCGCAGATGTAAAAGTGATAGAGCTTGAACGGCAGCTGCATGCGCAACAGGTCGACATTGATGCGGCCCCGGTGGTGGTAATCGCGTCCAACAACTTCTTCCGGCAGGGGATTACTGAAGCACAGCCGCAGGTGAAAATTCGGATGTTCAGCTGCCAGTGCTTCGAGATGGGCCTTCATCACCAGCTCCCGGCCATCGCGTACCCCATAGAACAGCCACAGCTCGCGCCCCGGCTGGTTGGCCAGGCTCCAGTTCAGCATGCTCAGCATCGGCGTGATGCCGATGCCGCCGGCGACCAGCACCACCGGGGTATCGCCGCGGTCGATGTGAAAGTGACCGGACGGTGCACGTACCTGCAAAAGACTGCCTGCCGCGACCTGGTCATGGAAGTAATTCGATGAACGCCCCGGCGGAACATCGCTGCCCATTGGGGCGGGCACCCGTTTGATCGATATGCGGTAGGAATCGGGGCGGGGCGAATCCGACAGCGAATAGCAGCGGATGATCTGCTCGCTGTCTCCCGCCGACGCAGGGGCGTCGAGGCGAAACGTCAGAAATTGTCCTGGCAGGAATGCGGGCAACGGTTTCCCGTCATCGGGCACAAGATAAAACGAGCAGACCGAGTGTGCGGCATCCTCGACGACCTTGCGCTCAACCCTGAATGTCCGGAAATCCTGCCTGGGGCCATTGTCCATTGCTTCGGGCACCTGGAGTGCGTCCTGCCCTGCGGGCAAGTGCAACTCCGGCCCACGACTGCGCAAGGCCAGGTAATCCAGCCAATGGCGCCAGAAGCTGATGCCGAGCCACAGCGCCAGCTGCAGCACGATACCGGATGCGATCCAAAGCAATAGGGAGAACGAGGTCATGTTTCAGTCTACAACAGACCAAGACAGGTTTGCGGGGGACTTCTTCTGCAACGTGCCGTTGCAGAAACAACCACTGTCCGCCGCCCCGCCAAGGTCGATTTTCCGTGGGGTTGCCGCGTCCGCATCTCAATCGTCATTGTCGTCGCGATGCTCTTTTTTCGGCATCGGTTTGTCTCCAAAGGCGGCCTGATACATCTCGGCCGTCGAAAAAAGACATTCCGGCTGTGCGTCCAGCTTTGCCAGCATGGTGGTGTCCGGCTTGGGCAGCACGCCGGTCTGCGCCTTGATTTGCGCCCTGATTTGTTCACAAGACTCGGCTTGGGGGGGTGCGGCATTGGCATTGACGGCCAACAGCCCGAGCAACCCGATGACAGGAAAGTAGTTGTGTTTGATGTATTTGAGCATCATGGACTCCGGTTTGGTGATTGACGGATGCCACTTTGCCGGAGCTGACCTGAACAGATTCTGAACGGCACGTTGCAGAAGAAAGAACAACCGCCGTCCCGACGCTATTTTTTCGGTATCGGTTTGTCACCATAGACGCACTGATACACCTCAGCCGGCGAAAAACGACATTCCAACCGTGCGTGCAGCTTTGCCAGCATGGCGGTGTCCGGCTTAAAAAGTAGCACGTCAGTTTGCGCCTTGATTTGCGCCCTGATTTGTTCACAAGACTCGGCTTGGAGGGGGGCGGCATTGGCATTGACGGCCAACAGCCCGAGCAACCCGATGACAGGGAAGTAGTTGTGTTTGATGTATTTGAGCATCATGGACTCCGGTTTGGTGATTGACGGAGTCACTTTGCCGGAGCTGACCTGAACAGATGTTGAATCCGCTGTTCACCTTGCGTTCATCGCATACGCTGCTGTGCCCCCCGCACGTAACTGGGCAATCGCCAAAGAGGTTGGGCTTTGCAGCCCAAGCTGCGCGGGTTGATGGAAGGATCCGGCTTACAGGTCTTCGCGTCGCAGCATGAACACGAACTGGTCGCCGCTTTCGGTGTCGAGCCAGGTAAAGGGCAGGGCGGGGTAGGCGGCTTCGAGGACGTCGCGGTTGTGGCCGATTTCGACCACCAGCAGGCCGCCGGGGTTGAGATGGGACCTGGCTTTGGCGAGAATCTGCCGCGTGGCATCCAGGCCGTCTTCGCCCGAGCCCAGCGCCAGCGCTGGTTCCGCCAGATATTCCGGCGGCAGCGCCGCCACCGATTCGGCATTCACGTAGGGCGGGTTGCTGAGGATGACGTCGTAGGTTCGGCCGTCCAGCGCCGCGAACAGGTCCGACTCGATCAGACCGATGCGGTCCGCGAGGCCGTACTCGGCGACGTTTTTCGCGGCGACTTCCAGCGCATCGGCCGACAAATCCACCGCATCGATTTCGGCGTTCGGGAAGGCCAGTGCCGCCAGGATGGCGAGGCAGCCCGACCCGGTGCACAGGTCCAGCGCGCGCGTGACTTCGTCCGGCGCCTCAACCCACGGCGCCAGCTGCTCGCGCAGCAGTTCGGCGATGAAGGAACGCGGCACGATCACCCGTTCGTCGACATAGAAGCGGTGCTCCCCCAGCCAGGCCTCGCGGGTGAGATACGCCGCCGGCAGGCGCTCGTGCACCCGGCGCTCGAGCACCGCCTGAACCGCCTCCGTTTCGCCATGCGTCAGGCTGGCGTCGAGGAAGGGCTCAAGCCGGTCGAGCGGCAGATGCAGGGTATGCAGGATCAGATAAGCGGCCTCGTCGAAGGCGTTGTCCGAGCCGTGGCCGAAAAACAGCTTGGACTCGTTGAAGCGCGACACCGCGAAACGGAGCCAGTCGCGAACGGTGATGAGGGATTCGGTGTCGTCGAAGTGTTTCATGTTTTCAAAAAATTGATCCGCGAAGGACGCGAAGATACGCGGATTGGACAATTTATGGCACGTAGGGTGCACTCCGTGCACCGATTGATGCACCGAAGGTGCACGGAGTGCACCCTACCCAAAGCATCTCGCCCGAATGAACAATCCGGAGTAAACGCGGATAAAAAACCGTTTATCCGATTTCAGCCCAACAGCTTTTCCAGCGTCTTCTCGTAAATCTCCGCCAGCTGCCCGATGTTCTCCACCGCGATGTGTTCGTTGATCTTGTGGATGCTGGTGTTGAGCGGGCCGAATTCGACCACCTCGCGGCAGATGTCGGCGATGAAGCGGCCGTCCGAGGTGCCGCCGGAGGTCGACAGCTCGGGGGTGAGGCCGGTGACTTCGCGGATCGCTTCGGAAAGCGTGTCGCACAGCGGGCCGCGCGGGGTGAGGAAGGGCTTGCCCGAGAGGTGCCAGTCGATTTCGTAATCGAGGCCGTGGCTGTCGAGGATTTCATTCATCGCGTCCATCAGGCCTTCCGCGGTGCTGGCGGTGGAGAAGCGGAAATTGAACTGGATCTCGACCACGCCGGGAATGACGTTGCTGGCGCCGGTGCCGCCATGGATATTGGAAATCTGCCAGGTGGTCGGCGGGAACCAGGCATTGCCCTCGTCCCACATGGTGTCGGCGAGTTCGGCGATTGCCGGCGCGGCGAGGTGGATGGGATTCTTGGCCAGATGCGGATAGGCGATATGGCCCTGCACGCCCTTGACGCGCAGCGTTCCTGACAGCGAGCCGCGCCGCCCGTTCTTGATGGCATCGCCGAATTCGGCGGCACTGGTGGGTTCGCCGACGATGCAGTAGTCGAGCGTCTCGCCGCGCGCCTTCAGGGCTTCCACCACCTTCACCGTGCCGTCGGTGGCCGGGCCTTCCTCGTCCGAGGTGATAAGAAACGCAATCGAACCGGGGTGATCGGGGTGCGAAGCGATGAAGCGTTCGGTGGCGGTGACGAAGGCCGCATTCGAGGTTTTCATGTCGGCGGCGCCGCGCGCATAGAGCTGGCCGTCGCGCAGGGTCGGCTCGAACGGATCGGACAGCCACTGATCGAGCGGGCCGGTCGACACCACGTCGGTGTGGCCGGCGAAACAGACCGCCGGGGAAGCCGTGCCCTTGCGCGCCCACAGGTTGTCGACACCGTTGTGGGGATGGCGCTCGATGTGGAAACCGAGCTTTTGCAGGCGCGCGGCGATCAGGTCCTGGCAACCGGCATCGTCGGGCGTCAGCGAGCGGCGCTTGAGCAGTTCGACTGCCAGCGCCAGGGTCTCATTGGCGAGGATTGCGTCATCGGGCGTTTCATTGGCCATGCCGGGTCATGCTCCAAAAATGGCTTGATAGTGGTCTTCGGCAAAGCCGAGATGATAACGGCCGTCGCGCTCCAACACCGGTCGTTTGATCACGCTGGGCTGCGAAATCATCAATGTAATCGCACTGGCCTCGTCGGTGACGGCGGCCTTTTCCGCATCCGGAAGCTTGCGCCAGGTGGTGCCGCGCGTGTTGAGCAGCGCCTGCCAGCCGGTTTGCGCCGCGACCTTGTGCAGCCACGCGGCGTCGACGCCCTGTTTTTTGAAGTCGTGGAAGGCGACCTCAAGCGCGTGCCCCGCAAGCCAGGCGCGCGCTTTTTTCACCGTGGTGCAGTTGGGAATGCCGTAGAGCTTCATTGTTGTTCAGTCGTCCGCGCCTGAATCTGTTGCGCATGGACGTAAAATCAGGAAAACAAGCCGCGATTCTAACCGACCTGATGCCCCATCCCGTTCATTCCCACTCCACGCCGCCGCCGCTTGGCGAACCCAGCCTGCGCTCCATCAGCCATCTGTTTCCGTACCTGTGGGAATTCCGCGGCCGTGTGCTGCTGTCGCTGGCGCTGCTGATCGGTGCCAAGCTGGCCTCGGTGGCGGTGCCGCTGGTGCTGAAGGAAATCATCGACGCGCTCGACCGGCCGCGCCCGGAACTGGTGCTGCCGCTGGCCTTTATTCTCGGCTACGGCCTGTTGCGCTTTGCCAGCGCCACCTTTTCCGATCTGCGCGACGTGATCTTCGCCAAGGTCACGCAACGCGCGATGCGGCGCATCAGCATGGCGGTGCTGCAGCACCTGCATGCGCTGTCGCTGCGCTTCCACCTGGAGCGCCAGACCGGCGGCATCACCCGCGACATCGAGCGCGGCGCCAGGGCGGTGTCGAGCCTGGTTGGTTTCCTGCTGTTTCGCATCACGCCGACCATTCTGGAAATCCTGATGGTTGCGGGCATCCTGTTCGTCAAGCTCGACTGGGTGTTCGGGCTGATCACGCTGATCACCCTGGCTGCTTACATCGGCTTCACCATCACCATCACCGAATGGCGCACCCAGTTCGTGCGCCGCGCCAACACGCTCGATTCCGAAGCCTATGGCCGCGCCATCGACAGCCTGCTGAACTACGAGACGGTCAAATATTTTGGCAACGAGAAATACGAAGCCGAGCGCTACGACAACAGCCTCGTCGAGTGGGAGAAAATGGCGCTGAAATCGCAGCGCTCGCTGGGGATGCTCAACGCTGCGCAGGCCGGCGTCATCGCCATCGGCGTCACCCTGATGGTGCTGCGTGCGGCTAATGGCGTGGTCGAGGGCACGCTGACCCTGGGCGACCTGGTGATGGTCAACGCCTTCCTGCTGCAGATGTTCCAGCCGCTGAATTTTCTCGGCGTGATGTACCGCCAGATCAAGGAGTCGATCACCGACGTCGAGCGCATGTTTTCGTTGCTGAAGCGGCCGCGCGAGATCGAGGACGCGAAGGATGCGCGGCCGCTCGATGTGATGGCCGGCGCGGTGAAATTCGAGCATGTGAGCTTTGCCTACAACCCCGACCGCCCGATCCTGCACGACGTCAGCTTCACCATCCCGGCCGGCAAGACGCTGGCGGTGGTGGGGTCGAGCGGCGCCGGCAAGTCGACCCTGGCCCGCCTGCTGTTCCGCTTCTATGACGTCGGCGCCGGCAGCATCGCCATCGACGGCCAGGACATCCGCCAGGTCACGCAGGACAGCCTGCGTGCCGCCATCGGCGTGGTGCCGCAGGACACCGTGCTGTTCAACGACAGCATCTACTACAACATCGCCTACGGTCGCCCCGGCGCCGGCCGCGACGAGGTGGTCGAAGCCGCCCGCGCCGCGCACATCCTGGACTTCATCGAAAGCCTGCCGCAGGGCTGGGACACCGTGGTGGGCGAGCGCGGCCTGAAATTGTCGGGCGGGGAGAAGCAGCGCGTGGCCATCGCGCGCACCCTGCTGAAAAACCCCGCGATCCTGATCCTGGACGAGGCCACCTCGGCGCTCGACACCAAGACCGAAAATGCCATCCAGGCCGAACTGCTGGAAATCGCCCGCGACCGCACCACCCTCATCATCGCCCACCGCCTGTCGACCGTGGACGAAGCCGACGAGATCCTGGTGATGGAAAACGGCCGCATCGTCGAGCGCGGCCGCCATCCCGAACTGCTGGCGCAGAATGGCGTGTATGCCCACATGTGGGCGCTGCAGCAGCAGGCCGAGTCCGAGGCCATCTGATGGCAAATCTGCTTCAACCCGGCGTGCCGCGCCGCGAGGTGTGGGCCTGGGCGATGTACGACTTCGCCAATTCGGGCTACACCACGGTCGTCATCACCGCGGTGTTCGGCGCGTACTTTGTCGCCGTCGTCGCCGGCAACGCACCGTGGGCGACCTTCGCCTGGACCCTGGCGCTGTCGGTGTCCTACGCACTGATCATGCTGACCGCGCCGCTGGTCGGCGCCTGGGCCGACGCGCACGCCAGCAAGAAAAAGCTGCTGTGGCTGACCACGCTGGGCTGCGTCGGGTTTACCGCGGCGCTGTATTTCGCGGCGCCGGGGGCGCTGGGGCTGGCGATCGCGGCGCTGGTGCTGTCCAACTATTTTTTCGGCACCGGCGAAAATCTCATCGCCGCGTTCCTGCCCGAACTGGCGCGGCCGCGCGCGCTCGGCCGGGTCTCGGGCTGGGGCTGGTCATTGGGCTACGTCGGCGGGCTGGTGTCGCTCGGCGCCAGCCTGGCGTATATCGGCTGGGCGCAGGGGCAGGGGCAGGGCGCAGCCGATTTCGTCCCGATAGCGATGCTGATCACCGCCGCGATCTTTGCGCTGGCGAGCCTGCCCACGCTCTTGATGCTGCGCGAGCGCGCCGTCCCACAGCCAAACCACACGCCGCGCAACGCCTGGCGGCAGGTGCGCCACACCCTCGGCCATCTGCGCCAGTTGCCCGACCTCAGGCGCTTTCTGGTCTGCACCGTGCTGTACCAGGCGGGGATCCAGGCGGTCATCACGCTGGCGGCGATCTATGCCAGCCAGGTGTTTCACTTCGACACCCAGCGGACCATTCTGCTGGTGCTGGTGGTCAACATCACCGCCGCCATCGGCGCCTTTGCCTTCGGTTATGTGCAGGACCGCATCGGCCATGTGCGGGCGATCGCCCTGACGCTTTCCGGCTGGATCGTGATGGTGCTGACCGCCTGGGCCGCGCCGGGCGAGGGGCTGTTCTGGCTGGCGGCGAACATCGCCGGGCTGTGCATGGGGGCGTCGCAATCGGCGGGGCGGGCGATGGTCGGCCTCTTGGCGCCGCCTGCGCACCAGGCCGAGTTTTTTGGCCTGTGGGGGCTGGCGGTGAAATGCGGCTCGATCACCGGGCCGCTGACCTATGGCATCGCCAGCTGGCTGACCGCCGGCAACCATCGCCAGGCGCTGCTGATCACCGGCGCCTGGTTCGTCGCCGGCCTGTGGGTGCTGCGCGGGATCCGGGCCGATCGCGGCCGCCGCGCGGCATATCGCTTTACCCTGCAGGCTGAAGAGGTTTGATTTCAGCGCACCGTCATCAAGCGAATCCGCGGCCAAATTGCACCGGCACACATGAATTTGCCGATAGCGTTCGCAGCTCGGCAACACCGGCATGGGCTGCATTTTTTTCGGCCGTGTCTCGTGGCGGCGGCAGGCATCCCGCCTCACGGCCTCATGAACGCACGACACAACAGGAATAAACAAGCGTATGGCAAGACATCGGGCAGGCATCGTTGGCGCGGGTATCGCCGGCGCCAGCTGCGCAGGAACGCTCGCCGCGGCAGGTTGGGACGTCGACGTCTTCGAGAAGGCGCACGGCGCAGGCGGACGACTGTCGAGCCGGCGTACCGAGCAGGGCTGGGCAACGCTGGGAAGCCCTTTTATTTCGGCCAGGCGCGCCCCCTTCCGCAGCCAGCTGCGCGACTGGGTGCGCCAGGGCTGGCTGGCCCCGGTGCGGGGAGATGTCCTGCAAGGGCGCGCCAACCTGTCGTGGTCGCAGGTGCAGCTGCAAAACCATTTCCGGCCCACCATCGAACCCCCGCAGCTGGTGCAGCAACTGCTGGGTGAAGCGCGCCTGCACACCCAGGCACGCGTAGCCACCCTGCAGCCGCGCACCATCATTCTGGAAAACGGCCAGGTGCTGGGTGATTACGACTGCATCATCTGCAGCGTGCCCGCCCCGCAGGCCATTCCCATGCTCGATGCGCTGCCGCTGTTGCGCCAACGCCTGGGCGAGGTGCGTTACCGCCCGGTCTGGTCATTCCTGATGCGCTGGGAAGGCGGCCCCGCGGCGGATGTCATCAAGTTCGACGACCATTTGCTGGATCTGGCGGTGCGCCAGACCGCCGGCGGCTCCGGCCTGTGGGCGGTGCATAGCAGCCATGAATTTGCCGAGATCTACCTCGAAGCCTCGGTCGAGGAAGCCGGCACTCGCGCAGCCTCGGCCCTGATGGGCTTGCTGGGGCTGCCGTGGCCGGTCGAGGTCGAGGCGAGCCACCTGTGGCGCCATGCCCAGCCGGAAACCACGATAGGCGGCTTCTGGCTGGGCGATCGCGAAAACCGGGTCGCCCTGATCGGCGACGGGATTGCCGGCGCGGGGGTCGAGCGGGCGTGGGAAAGCGGCGTGCGGCTGGCGCAGGCGCTGATCCAGGCCGAGTCGGAACTGGCGACCTGAGGCCTGGCGCCCCGGATCTCGGCAAACCCCGTCAGGATGGGGCGACGACGAAACAGTTGCGCCCGCTTTTCTTGCCTTCGTATAGCGCCAGATCGGCACGGCTGATGGCGCTGGACAGGTTCTCCGACTCGCGGACGTGGGCCAGGCCGAGGGTGACGGTCAGCGCCAGGGACATGTTGTCGGTGATCGGCACCGGGGTCGTGCCGATCATGGTCAGGATCCGGCGCGCCGATTGTTCCGCCTCGTCGATCGATATGCATTTCAGCAGCCAGAGAAATTCTTCCCCGCCAAATCGATACAGCGGCTCATTGCTTCGCACGCTGCCTTTCAGGGTGCCGGCCAGATGACATAAAACCTTGTCGCCCACGGGATGCCCATAGGTATCGTTGATCCGCTTGAAATGATCCACATCGATCATCACGACATATAGCTGGGTGCGGTTGCGCCGAGCCTCCTTCTGGTACAGGACGAAATCGTTTTCGATGCCGTAGCGCAGGGGCAGCCCGGTCAGCGGATCGCTTCGTACCGCGCTGAAGAGGGTCAGGGTCTTGAAATTGGCCAGCAGGCCGATCAGCTCGGACTGCGACTGCTCGAAAGCCTCCAGGTCGGCGTTGCGCCCCGGCTGCCCGCTCATGACCTGGGCGCAAATGGATCGAATGGCGTCATGCATGGTCCGGTGCGCTTCTTCGACGCGCCGTGCGGCCGACGCATCCAGCGCCTCGAAATAGTCCTGGTTCGCCATGAACCAGACGCCGAAACGGCAAAGGGTATGCGCCAGCGGGTCGAGCACATCCTTGTCGGGGGGGGGGGGGGGGGGGGGGGGGGGGGG